>JBGAVW010000013.1:0-86921 GCA_044227925.1 Saprospiraceae bacterium
GGAATAGAAACAAATTATTTTATAAGTAAATAACCAATATACATTGACCAAAAAAGATAACAAAATACCAATAGCCTGTTAGCATAGCCCCCCCAAGCGATTACCCCTTTAGGTATTTCTGCAGGAGGAGGTGCATCTTTATCCCAGGTGATACCGGCTTTTTTAAATCCTGAAAACATAAGCATCATGGAAATGGCCATTATAATTACGCTGATCCAGGTAGCATGCGCTGCAACTAAGGCATTTTTTTGGCTGATACTATTGGAATTTATTAGATGGTATGTGAGCAATACTGCTGCTATAGGTAATGTAGGTACACCCAGTGCAAATGCCAATCCGTGATTTTTATGATTGACATCAAATACCCCTCCGCAAATAGCTCCGATACCCGAAATTATTAACAACCCTATTCCCAAATAAGCCCCAAACCCTGATACTATCGTTGATAACCCAAGAGCAAGTAAAATAGAACTTATTCCCCACAGGTAAAAAAACAGAGTGATTAACCATTTGTATTTTCCCATGGCATATTCGCTGATCATACGCCAACTCGGTTGGTACTCAGGGCTGGTAAAATGCAGTGCTATCAAACAAACTAATGCGATGATACCTGACAAAATGGATAGTAAAAACAATATATTCATAATTCAGTAATAAATTAAATTTTACCCTGGATGATCAATTGATTCAATTGTTCCATGCATGCCGTGATCCCTTGTTCAAACCCCATTTCCACGATTTGTTGTATTTGCTCTTCTGAAGAATAATTCGTCTTAAACTCTACCAGTGTACCCGTAGCGGTAGGAGTGAAAACATTGCGTCCGGTGGACACTGGCAATTCCATATTCAGATTTCCATTTTCATCACAGAAAGCATCTTCCAATTGAAAACCTTTATGAAGGTCTATAGATAAATAATTCATTCGTCCCCAATGCTTTTCATTTTCAGGACTTACCATAGCATATAACCAATATCCTCCGACGGAGAAATCCTGAAACTTGGTTTCCGCTCTCCAGGGTGATGGTCCCCACCATTGGTCCAAAATTTCACTTTCTGTAAATGCTCTCCATACCAGCTCTACAGGTGCTTCAAATTCCCGTGATACGAGTATTGATTTTGTTTTTAAGTCTTTTATGACTTCCGTTTTATTTTTACTCATTTTTTATTTGATTTTAAGTTTGATAATACGCGGTCTAATTGGTTGTACCTGGTGTCCCATATTTTTCTAAACTGGTCCAACCATTTATCTATTTCTTTCATTTTATTTACTTCCAGTTGATAATATATTTCACGGCCCTGGTGACTTGGTTTTACCAATTCGCATTCGGTAAGGATTTTCAGATGTTTGGATATAGCTTGCCGGCTGGTGTCAAAGTGTTCTGCTATCGCATTAGGGGTCATGGCATGTAGAGCAATGAGGCCTATAATGGCCCGTCGGGTAGGGTCTGCTATAGCTTGAAAAATATCTCTGCGCATATCAGAGTGGTTTATAAACTAATGTAATAATGCCACAATCAAAATGGATAGCATTGACTGCAATGAATTTTTGTGTTTCCTTTAATTCTTTAAAAATGGCCATCCCGCTTCCTATTGCAGCCGGGTTTATAAATAAATGCAACTCGTCTATGAGATTGTTTTTTAATAAAGCAGACACAAAGGTGCCACCGCCATAGGCTATAATATCTTTACCTTCCTGGTTTTTTAAATTATTAATTTCGGCTACCAATTCTCCATTAGCAATTTCGGTATTCTTCCAAATGGATTCATTTATGGTCCTGGTAAACACTATTTTAGGAGTAGTGGTAAACTTTATACCGCCTTCATATTCAGGATCATTCGGGTCTTGAGCCACTTTTTCCCAATGAGGAATAAAACCTTCAGCAAGTTTTCTGCCTAATATGATGGTGTCTACCGGATCGGTTATTTCCCTGACATAATTTTTAATATCCTCTGACCAGGAGAAACACAGCCAGTCCATTTCACCATGCAAACCGGAAATAAAACCATCTATAGTCATCTGTACTTGTAGCTTTAACTTACGCATAATAATACCTGTTATAATTAAGAAACTAATTGGTTGCAAATATATATGCAACTTTTCGGTTTCGCAAGTTTTTCTTGAATTATTTTGGCTAAAAAAATCTAAGAGGAATTGGTAATGTTATTATAATTGCCGCCCTTCCACTATATCATGACACATTCATGTCATCTAAGACATGCTATATAAGTGTAACTTTATATAAACAATCAGACCATGCCATTAAATATATTAATATACGAAGACAATATACATTTAGGGGCCAGCTTGCATACCCTTTTTGACTGGAATCAGGAATATAAAGTACTAGCTGTGCAGACCAACCCGGGTTCCATCCTTACAGACCTTGCCGTATTGAAACCGGATATTATATTGATGGATATAGATATGCCGGTAATGACCGGTGTGGAAGCGTTAAAACTGATACGAAAAAATAATATTCAACTGCCTGTGATCATGCTCACTGTATTCGAAGACGATGAAAATATAATAGAAGCGATACAATCCGGAGCTAACGGTTATTTACTGAAAAAAAATGTAGACCGTATCATACCCGCTATACAGGATGTACTGAGCGGAGGTGCCCCAATGTCAGGATATGTAGCCAGGAGGGTATTGGAACTGTTTGCACAGAGAAAAAACTCTAATGACACCAATACTGATTTTGATCTTACCGTAAGAGAAAAGGAAATACTTGATCTATTGGTAAAAGGATACAGCTATAAAATGATGGCCGGTGAGTTAGACATTGCCATTGATACTGTTAGAAATCATATAAAAAAGATATATCGCAAACTGGAAGTAAATAGTGCTACGGAAGCGGTGTATAGGTACACGAAGAGTTGAATTCAACTGCTTTAGCCAATACAAAATATTATTATCAATTATTGTTCTTACCAATTACACCCTACGCATGACATAATCATGCTATTGTAACCGGGCTCCTACTACACCATATTTGTGATATTAAATTTTAAATAACTCAATTATGAAAAAGTCCATTCTTATTTTCCTCGCCATTTTATCGAATCTTTATTTATGGGCAGAATCGCCATGCAGTAGCAGCACGGGTAATGTCTTCAGGAGAACGGGTCCAGGAGGCTCGAGAACCAGCAACATTATCAATGTGTCATTAGACGAAAACTGTGCATGGGTAGTAAGTAATCTCAGTTCATTGTATCAAGCTTATACCACACGTGCCGGCTGGGTACTGGACTCTTTGAGCCAATCCCCGGGAGTGGGGTCTACTATATTGCCTTTGTATACCGGCAGCTGTGTGATGGCCAAACGCGTGATTAGAATGACAGCTTATTTTAGAGATAACAGGCTTACCCGAAATCGCGCAGATGACCGATTTTGTCAAATGGTTTTGGTGGATACTGCAATTCTTCAGGATAAATTGGATCCAATAGCGCGAACTGTTTCCATCTCCACTGCAAGCACTAGTTTGACTCCAGGAAGTTTGAAGCATCATTTTGGTTCAGCCGTATTATCCGATAATTGTAGCCCTCTTTCCGTATTGCAGAACAATCTTGAATTTGCGGCCATTCCATCTTTTCCTTCTGAAGCAATTCCAAGCTGTGACAGAAAAACCAGGTATACAATACGTTATCGAACGAGGGATTTGTGTGGTAATATCTCTAACTGGGCTGTAGCCATTATAACCCTTCGTGATACTATATCACCCAGAGTGTTAACTATGCTAGGGCCCAATGAAATAATATTAAACAATTCCTGTGCCACTACTATACGAAGAAGTCAATTCGAGGTATACGGGTTGGATGATTATACCCCATCTGATGAAATCATTTTTAGTTATAGAGTTATAGCACCTGCGTCACTGGCTGGCAATATACCGACAACAGGAAAATTAATAAACGCAGCAGGATTGTGCGCCCCAGATAATCAGGTCCGCATACGGGTATGTGCACAGGATTGTTTTGGAAATGGTAATCTTCATTTGTCTGATAATTTATTGACGCCAAATTGTGAATATATTACAATAGCACTGCGAGATACCATAAAACCCACACTGACTGGTACAATACCTACACAACTCATCCCGATATCCACTGTTACCTGCACAGCAGAAATGCCCAACCTGGCATCTGCATTGGCAGGGTATGATAATTGCGGCGATGTAAGTATATATCAGCTACCTGCACCGGGAAGCATATTAAATGATGGAAACCCAAGTGCACCAGGGCTTGCAAGGGGAATAAGCAGAACCTATACATGTGAATTTTTAAAAGAACCAGACGATGCGGTAGATTGCGCTACAGTGAATGGTTCCATAATCAAATCTGTAGATGTTTCCTTCCTGGTAGTAGATTGTCATGGAAATTGTAGTATTCGTAGCTTTCCGGGTTTGGTTCAATTATATAAAGCGACCACTTCTGATATTATCATTCCAAAGCCTTTTTCGAAGTTCACTACTGCTACCGGTTTACTTAATTTTCCTAATCCTTTTAATGTAAGCACTCTAATTCGCGTAGAAAACGATGAAGAAAATACCGGAGACCTCACTTTTTACTCTATGCATGGACAATTGTTGGGTAAAAAGCACATTCAATTAAATAAAGGAGTGACGAATATTTCTATAGATAAAAATGAATTAAATAATTATTCCGGCATAATAATATATGCACTGGAAACATTTAATAAGAGGCTACAAAAATTAGTAATAAGGAAATCCAAAATGATAATCGAATAGGAATTGGGATTATTCATATGGGTTCATTGAACTAAGGGCAATCACAGGTATCTTGTGTTTTCATGCAATCAAATCAACTGTACTGTTGAAAAATCGTCAGCAGAATTATAAATGTTGTTGAGACTTTATTTCACACTGATTGATTTGGTCACCTATTTCTAAGGATATAGAATGAATCAAAATACCATGACAAATAAATGCATTCAATAACTTAAGAGCCGGAAACAGGAACAAGTAATGTCAATTCTGTCCCTGAGTTGCCTGAGTCGATGGTTAAAGTACCGCCCATTTTCATTGCACGATCTTTCATACTGACTAAACCGGTACCGGTACTATCGTATTTAGATCTCCAAAGACCATTATCGGCAATTTTGAAAACCATTTTATTTCCTATGGATATCACATACAACTTTACCTGATCAGCATGAGCATGTTTCACTATATTGGACAAAGCCTCCTTTACGATCAAAATTATTTCTTTGCGCTGGATTTCGTTAATGGATTTTTCCAATACAGATTCCTCCGCATCAACTGTGAACAAAATATTTTCTGGCTCCAGAGTAGATGCAGCATATTCCCGTATGCGAGCCATCAATGTTTTTGTTTGATGTGTATCTGGCCTAATGGCCCATACTATATCACTCAGGTTTTGTTGTACTGTTTTACTTTGGTCAGAGATCTGATTCAACAACAATGCTGCTTTGTGTGGTGTTTCTTCAAGAGCATATTTACCAGCCTGGCTAAGAACAGCAATACTGGTCAGGGTACTTCCCACTTCATCGTGCAAGTCTTTGGAAATAGTTTGACGCATAGTTAACAAATTTTGCTGCGCTTTTAATTTTTGTTTCAACTGATAGCGGTTGAACAAAATATAGCCTAATGAAAAAAGTAAGATACTGCTAGCCAATGTAAGATTCCTTATCTTTTTTTCCTGAATGGCTTTATTCTCTGCCAGTCTTTTTTCATTGGCCAATAATGACTCGCGGTAAAGTGCTTCCTGGTTTAATTGTTTTAGTGTTTCCTGTTTTTTTTCATTCTCAATCTGATCGATGGTTTTTTCCTGCTCGAGTATCCTGATTTGATTTTTTTGATTTTCCGATTCTAATGTTTTAGTTCTTATCAAAGCGGATTGATTGGCCAGCTGTAATTCATTTATTTTTTTTTCAGTATTGAGTTTTTGTATTTGATTTTCTTTATTCTCCGATTCATATTTTGTCTCGAGTTCGGCAATGGCATGAAGGGTCTTTTCGTTTAATATACTGTCTTTATATCTATAGTGGGCCTCCATATGTTTCAGTGCCTCAGTATAATTATTTCGTTGTTTATAAAAATTGGCTTTGTGCAGATGAATGTTTTGAAATTGGACTTTGCTGTTTAATTCACTGGCTATACGATCAGCCTTAGAATAATTTATTTCAGTTTGCACCGAATCATTCAAAAGGTTGAAAAGCGATGCCATAGCCAAATACCGGGCAATTAATTTATTTTGATCTCCAATCTGGATATAAAATTGGATAGCTTCTTCTTCGTGTGGTATTGCTTTTGTATATTCTTTTTGTCGTGCATAGAGTGTAGATGCATTAGCATGGGCTTGCGCCATATTGACGAGCACACCGCTTTTAGTTGCATTTTTTAATGCTTGCAACTGGAAGTATATCGCTGAATCCATAGAGTAAGAGGTATAGGCAGTAGCCAGGTTGCCATAGATGGCTGCCAGACCTTTGATATCCGATACAGACTCTCTGAGTGCTGCTGACTCTTTAAACAGCTCTATTGCTTTTTGCTTATTACCTGTTCGATAATATACTATGCCCAGATTGCCTAGGGTATTGGCTTGTTCTTTTACGTTACCCAATTTCTCAAACAGGCGGATGGCCCGGAGATTATTTTCTGTAGCCGATACATAATCACCCGTTTTTTCGTTTAGAAAAGCAAGATCATTAAAAATAATAGCGAGGTAATCGACATGCTGAATGGTATCATATAAAGATGCAGCTTGGGTAAAGAATTGCAATGCGCTGTCCAATTTTGATTGGTCTCTATAATACTGTCCCTGGTGATGATAGCCCAGCGCTTTAATAAAATTATCTTTTAACGTATTGCCAATGTTTATCCCCTTATTTGTATAATCCAACACAGTTTTAACAGAGCCTTCTTTTTTTAAAATAAGATCAGCATGTTTTAGATAGGCAAGAGCCAATTGTTTACTGGTTGGAAAAGAGCTGAGTAAAGTCTCCACCTCAATTAAAGAAAGGTAAGCAGAGTCCAATTGCCCGTGGAGATCATAATCATCAGCTTTGTCCAGTAACGCGGCGATATATTCTGTATCGATAAAAGGTTTTTCTGCTAATTTTTGAGATATAAGAAAATGCTGGCAGATGAATACCGAATATAAACAAAAGTATATTCTGACACTGCTCCACATGTGATTTCTTTTTTTAATGTGAAAGGTAAGATAATCAGTTCTTTTTGATTTTTTTATCCATTTCCTGCATTGCATGCGTTTCTTAACCAGGTCATGTATTTTTGACCATAAAAGGCAATTCCTAAGGTATAATTAAATGAGAGCTCGTGTTTCCATTCAACTGCTCCATATCTTTATATTTATCACAAACCCAGTTTGTCCATTTTGTCTTTCTCATACTCCCCATCTTCACCTGGATATCTCAATAAATGATCGTATTTCCCACACTGTTTAGCCAATAGCCAGATCAGGCTTTGCTCAGAAGGCATGGCCGTAGGTAGCATTTGATATATGGGGTCTTTAATCGCGGTACTATAATTATCTATCTCCCACCCTTCTTGTTTAAACCGTTCTATTAAATCACCCAGAAAAAGTGCCGAGGTGAGATTAAAATGCAATAATACCGTATGTTTTATTTCCCTTTGGTTTATCTCTTTTGATAGTGTATTATAAAACAGGGCTCTTTCCAGAATGTGATCAATATAATAATCTTTATACCCTTTGATATCAGCCTTAGGATTCTCCTTCAATCTTTGGATCAACCTGGAGTTTATATACCAATCTGATGCATCTATAGTCACCCAACCCTGCTTAAATCCGGACTCTTTTAAATAAGTACGCATACTATCTCTTTTAGTAATGGTATTACCTGTTTTAAGATAAGGAAATCGAAATATTTTTTGATAATTAGGGTAACTGTTGATTAAAGAATCACATTTGAGAATATCCTTTACTAAGTGGGTGCATGACATTTTAGGATCATTATAGTTCAAATGAGAATAGGTGTGATTGGCCAAAGTATGACCTGCCTCGTTCCACCTGCTCAACAGTTGTTTACCCTTAGTATTATTAATGGCTTTGGCAGCCACAAACCAGACGGCCTTTACTCTGTGTTGATTTAAATGATCCAGTATCATTTGGTTCCACTTATCCCCGCTGTAGTTGAGTATAGAATTGGGATTTCCATCATCAAATGAAAATGAAACATGTGGTTTTTCTATAACTGCGATTTCAGATTTCCAGGTAAGAGATACAAATGATATCCATATCAATACAATACACTGTTTCATAATGATAACTTATTTATTTGCTTTTTAATAGTGTGAATTCAAATCAGTAATCCGGTATTTTATGTATTTAATTTATCTAACCACACCACTTTTTGTACAGGTTGGTGGGCTTGCCCGATAATGTGTTTATATAATTCAGGTCGCCTTGCATTTAAATAGCGGTAACCACCCGCTTGTTTGAGTTTTTCACTTGTAATGGTTGCTGTCACAAAGCTATCATCAAAAGTGCGACACTCTGCCAGGATATCGCCAAAGGGATCCAGTATCATAGAGCAACCATTTTTTAATTGATCATCATCCATTCCAATTGGGTTTGAAAAAATGGCATACACACCATTATCATAGGCTCTTGCCGGTAACCATTTCATCAGCCAGGCTCTGCCTTTCATCCCGTCAAATTCCAATCTCAATGAAGTAGGATCTGTGTCACGATGTTTCCACAACTCTGGATCTACAAATCCGGCTCCCGGCCTGCTCGATGGTGTACACATGGTGACATGGGGCATAAAAATGATATCGGCACCGAGGAGCCTGGTGGCCCGCACATTTTCAATAATATTATTATCATAACAAATTAATATCCCGCATTTCCATCCATACAAATCAAAAACGCAGTAACTGTGACCGGGTGTCAGAAACGGGTTTATGAAAGGATGAAGTTTTCTATATTTAGCAACCAGGCCATTTTTATCTACACAGATATAGGCTTTGAACAGATGCTCAGATTCATCCTTTTCAAATAGTCCTGCCAGAATCGCTATATTATTTCTTTTAGCTATTTCGATAAGTTTTAATACACTTTCGCCATTGGGAATAGGTTCTGCCAGCTCCAGCATTTGTTGTTTTGAAAGGTGCCTGGCAAAGGTATAGCCCGTAATGGAACATTCGTGAAAAGCTATTGCCTGCGACCCTTCTGTAGCTGCTTTTTGAGCCAGCGATTCAATCACAGAAAGATTGTAGGATTTGTCTGCACTTTTATGCTCAAACTGAGCTGTTGATATTTTTATATTATCCATCTTTGTATAGCTATAAAAATACCATTAATTTAGAGGTATAGGGTACCTCTTTCACCAGAATCCATCCATCAGGCAAGAGATTGTCAGAATCGCCTGAGGAATTTTATATTCGGATCAGAATTGTATAAGACCATACTCTTAAAAATGCATAAAAAAGCAAATGCAAGCCGAATTTATTTCGCTTTCATTTTATTGCCCTTTGCATCATGTGTTACTTCTGCGAGGCCGAGCGCTTCCAATAAAGGCGGTATATACATACCAAAGCGTCCACGTAATCCTTTTTTAAGTCCATACCAGCCGCCCACTGGATTTTTTTCTGAGCGGCCCCATGCTTCTACGGTACCTTCTTTGGCCGGCTTTTGTTCGTCTGCACTACCCAGCTCCATCCAGTCTTTGTGTTGCTTCAGCATTTTATGCAAATCGGTAATGCAGTCGATATTGTAAAGTAATACAGTTTTGCCTACCGTGCAGACCAATACATCTTTGCCATCCTTTTGTTCTACATGCATAGTATATTCACTGGTAAGAGGTGGTGTTTTTAAAACCAATGGTTTTTCTTTAGTTCCAATTTTGTAAGCCATACTATATTTGATTTTATTTTGTTTTTGAAATAGTTTCTGCTTCTTTCTTTAGATCATTTGCAAATTGATCAAACGATTGGTCAAATGAAGGTATCATTTTAGAAAATAAAGGAAATAAAGGTCCGCCGATTTTTTCGGTCATAGTAAAATGAGTGAGCCCTGGTTTAGTGGTTTTAAGGGTAAAAATTCTTTTGCCCATGGCATCACCCCATACCAACCGATTATCGGGTAGAAATTCCTTGATTTGCAATGCAAACTCCCGTTTGGCATCCAAAGTGGATTTTAATTTAATTTTACCTCCGGCTGCGATGTCACCTTTAATGGAAATTATAGTCGAATTCCACCTTGGATAGTCAGCAGCATGAGTAAGTAAAGCCCAAACGATACTTACATCAGCGGGTATGTCCGTGCTGATGCTTGTCTCCCTGCTAAATAATTTTTTGATGGTTAAGGCTTTACTGTCTTGTGTTTTGCTTGTCATTGTTTTTGCTAATTTTTGTACAAATTCTTTGACGACCTGACTTTAAAAAACGATAGGCTAAACTTCATTATTTTCTATAAAAACTTCCATTATTTTTCTATTGTCTTCAAGATGATGGAGTTGCAAATCCGATCCGATGGAAGAAAACGGATCTATTTCTTTAATTATTTGAAGTCTTAACTGAAAAAGATGGTCTTTGTCTGCCTGGCCGGCAGCCCGTGCCAGTTCTATTTTGTTTTTTTCCACTTCGAAGTCCTGTTTGGGATTAAAAATGCCATTTAATTCAGAGCACTGGTGACATATTCCCGTTTTATTTATCAATGCACATCGCCCATCAAAGATGGTTATCATTTTTGACCTGCTCATATGTAAATAGTATTTTACCATTGCTTCGGTCGTATTCATAATACCAGCTATCTCAACTACTTTAAACTCATATACTTCTTTCAATAACAGGCAAACCTGTTGTTCAATTGGAAGTGATTTGGAAATACAGGTAAAGCAAAAGGTGATGTGTTCTTTGATTTCAAATTTTGTATGGGCCGAGGACTGCATTACAGCAGCAATGCCTGAAAAATAGTCGGGATTAGCGAGCGCTTTTTCGCGACATATATCGGTCACCGTTTCTGGCCATCTTTTTTTTGCTCTCAAATTATCCTTGGCCAGATTGGTGGCAATGGTAAAAATCCAGGTTTTTACGGATGACTCGCCACGAAAGGACACCAATTTTTGTGATGCTCTGATATAACTATCCTGGACAATATCTTCAGTATCTTCCCTGCTTGCTGTGATTCGCAATATATAAGACCTCAGCTGAGGTCTTGCTGATTCAAATTCATCCGTAAATTCTTCTATGGTCATTTGCCGGGATTAAGTTTAAGTTTTGTCATTGAAAGAGCAAGTAGATAGATGAAGTAAGCATTGCCTAAGGATAACTACCCGAAACCAAATGTAAATGAACTATCAGTATATTGTATATTATTTTTTAACCCCCATATTCCAGATATCCCAGCCCAGCCTGAGAATCAGAATAGATACTATCACCAAAAAGAAATACCGTACAAATGCGTTTCCTCTTTTGATCGCCATATGTGACCCGATATAGCTTCCGGTTACGTTGGCTACCATCATTGGTATTGCTAATTTGAAAATAATAGCTTTATTAATCAGAAATCCAATGAGGGATGCGGCGTCAGCGATGGCATTGATGGCTTTAGCTGAAGCGGAAGCACTGAGAAAGTCTTTGCCTAAAACAGACACCAATGAAAACACGAGCAAGACCCCGGTGCCAGGACCTATTATTCCATTATACAAGCCAATAAAAAGTCCGACAACAATGCACAACGAGATATACTTTGAATGCATGATGTGCCGTTGTCTTAATTCCTGCCCAAATGATTTATTGAAAAATGTGTACAAGGTCAGTACAATGATAATGCACAAAAGCATGGGCTTAAATACTTCGGTACTGATTTTATTCATGATGAATACTCCGGAAAAAGACCCTATGGCCGCTGAAATACCTGCAGTGACTACGGTTTCCACGGCAAGTCCCATTTTTTTCCAATATTGATATGCAGCCATTGCAGTTCCGAAAATCGAAGCAAATCGGTTTGTTGCAATTACCTGTACATGATTGTATTCGGGAAACAAAATGAATAATAAAGGCACCTGTATCAATCCACCTCCACCGACTACTGCATCAGTAAATCCGGCTACCAAGGCGCCTGTAATCAATAGAATCATGATAAGCACTTCGGGAGATACTATCATGTGAGGTAATTATATTATGTTTTTTGCAGATTAGGCATCTACGGTATCGTATACGATGACCTTATCCCACAAATGGGAGTAATCTTCTACAAATTTGAGGTGTATAGGATCGACCTGGTAGCTGGCCTGATCTTTTGCATTTTTAAATAATGTAAACCAACTAATAGAATAGCTGCTATCAATCACCTCCCGACGGGTATCTGCAGGGGTACCGATATTAAATTGTTGTATGGTTTTTACTTTGGAGAGTTTTCGGAGACCTTCTATCAGCTTAGCTTTATCCGCTTTGCTATCACTGTTTTTTAGCCAGAAATAAACATGGTGGATAAACATTTTTTTTATTTCTGTTTTTTTAGGACCCGACTTGGTATTGACTGTCAAACTACCAGCCAGGCTTGCTTTTCCAATATTGCCAATGAATTTTCTGCGACTTTCTTTTTTCATATCAAATTTTTAATTCGACCAAATATATAAAATATACAGGGTTTATCAATTTATGTCGATATAATCCGCTAAAATGATTAAAAAATATAGTGTTTTAGCAAGTTATATTATATTTTCTGCTAAAATGGTACTAAAAACAGTTGTTTTAGTAGATTATTCACCAATCATTTCGGCTCTATCTATCTAAATTCCCTGTTATGCGTTTGCCTTCTTTTTTAAAAGTATGCACAAATAATTCAATTCTCTTCTTTGCTTCGCCAAGATCTTTGGTATTCAGATTGATATTTAATAAATCGATGAACCAGGGAAATTTCATTTCATCCAATACATATACTTCACAGATGGCTTTGGAAATCGGTAGCGTGGTTTTTTTAGAATCTGTGTGCACATCTTTATCGTGTGCATTTAGTAATTTGGTATACTCTTGATCTAATAATCGATTAAATAAAGTAATATCAAATAGATCTCCGGCATGTATACCCATCTCCGTATCGTCTTCAGTGATTACAGCTCCCTTGTGAATCCATTCCCATAATATACTCAATCGGATTTCACCTGTAGCCATATCTTCCATCAGATACAGAATATCATCATTGCCAAAAAAGTCAGCAGGCTTAAGTGCGGCTGCCTGCATACCTTGTAAAAAAGCATTACCATATTGTATTGCAACACTCAATAGATTACGGGCACCCCGGATGGTTCTGGGAGCCGGCTCTAATTCCATTAATCCGGCAGCGTCCGATTCTGTATAACTAAGTGCCGGAAATTTTCTTCCCAGTTGATTCAATGCACCATGCCTTTCCCATACCGGTCTGACTATATGTACCATCTTCCAGTGAGCCACCCATTTGCCACTGGCTCCTTCCCGTTGTTCTCTTTCAGCGCCAGTCACCGCCCGTTGCATGGCTGATTGTACACCCGATGCTGATCCAACCGGAATATTGGGTTCCATACCACCTTGCCATAGTGAAAAATTGCCTTTGAGATCAGGAGTATTTACTGCCCGGCGCACCCTATCTTCATAGTTGCGCATATAACCATAGGTCATGGTGATGGATTCAATATTGGGATTGATAAAATCTTGATTCCAGGCCATGGCATCTGCTACACTATTGATATAATCCCATCTGCCGGTATTAAATCCCACAAAATGGTTTCCCAGTACAGCACGGATTTCCATCAATTGAAAAGTAGCTTCAAGCTGCTCTATCAATACATATACTTTTATAGTACCGGGATCAAGATGCAATAGGGCTTCCAACGCTGAAAGTAAGGAATTCCAGATTGCTGCTTCACCGGCAGTTTGTATTTTGGGCAAGTACAATACTATAGATGATCCGTCAGATAATAATGCTTTGTAATTATTCACTACATACAAAATGCAATCCACTATTGATGCTGCTAATGCCTGACCATGTTGATCACAAATATGACGGTCATCAAGATGCAGGCCACGAGCTCTGAATATCTTCGTTGTAAAATCCAATTGAGTTTTCCAATCCTGAATGATTATATGTCCATGAAAATTCATAGCCCAGGTATTCATTTCTTTTGATACTTGCTCCGCTACTTTTAAAAATAAGGGATCTTTATGTATGGCCAGTTTGAGATTGCGTTGATTGTCCAGTGACATGGTATCGATCTGTCCTAACGCATCTTCTCCATCAAACATCCAGCCATCAGCGCCGGATAATAAAGCATAAGCAACATTGCGAATGCTGCTTTCAATATTGGCTCTGGGTTTGGCTGCCGGGCCTGTACCTTGTATCCATTGACGCTGAAGATCGTGCGGAATGACGGCTGATTCAAACTTACCATCACGTGCATCCTGTACTTTGATGCTGGTACCCTGAATGAAAGATTCGGGGTCTAAAAAAGAGATGGCTTTATGGTAAGTATATCTATCTGACCGACGCTGCAGCCTTGCTGACATCGCAGTTTTGATATCGGAGTTAAAATGCGATAGTGCATTCAATGCTGAAATTACTTCGGAAGTAAATACATCACTATAATTTGCTAGTATACTAACCGGTATTTTGATGTTTGACATGTAATACTAAATTTAAACTGGGTTTGATGCAATATAAATAAAAGTAAGAATGAAAAAAGAATTATCTTTTTTAAATCGAACAGCAGCAGGACCACTTTAAGCTAGGTTAAATCGTATCAAGATGATTTGGATTGGATATGTTGGATATATACCTCACAGGCCTTTCCCGGGTCTGGCTTGAAAATAGATCTAATAAGTCCGCTCGATTACCCGGATTCAGAAAAAAAAATAACATGACCAATACGCCGGATTATCTAAGGTACAAAAAATAACAAACAGCATATTTAAGAAAGTGTCAAAAATAGTTTTAAAACTTACCATTTTTATTTCGTCACTATTCTGCCGGATTTCGTCACTTTATTTTCTTCATTTATAATTATACTAAAAGAGTGTAGGTGTTTTGATCTTCACCGTATGATTTTTTAGGAAACCTCATTCAACCCTTTTCATTTCTCCTTTTTGACCCATATTGATAAACCATCCTTTGGTTACCTTACCATCGGCATCCCGCACAAATTCAATTTGCCGGTCTGTACCATCGGCATAAAAAAACTTGGTGGCCGATTCGGGTTTGAGTTCAATATCAGTGGTACCTTGTCTTCGACGATATAGTTTGTTATCCTTCACTACAAATTCCATAGTGAGAGCAGCAAAATACTTTCCAGCATAGTCATGCAGTAATTTTGAATCTATAGTGATTTCTTTATGCTCATACGGCAATTCCAGTTTTTCATTATTTAAAATGGATTCAATGGCTGCCCTGAAGAACGGCAGATTGGACTCATTATTTGACAATAAAATTATGGTTTCATTTACCTCCGGCTTGCGAATGAGTAGGGTATGATATCCGGGCCAACCACCACTATGTGATATTACTTTCCCTTTATCAGATTTCTTTTGAATTCCCAGGCCGTATCCATAGAATGTATTGGAGTCCTTAGGGTTGGTTTGAGCAATAGGAGATTGCATTTCTGTAATCCCATCTTTGCTTACTAAATGAGCAGTAGTAAATGCGTTGGACCATATAAATAAATCCCCGATAGTAGAATTTACACAACCATCACCTACTATACCATCCAGGTAAAACACCATGTCGTACTCTTTGAGATCATCGGGTAATACATAGGACTTAAGGCTATCGCTGTATACATGCCCAAGCGCATAGTTAGCCGGGATTTTTTTGAGAGATCGGCGGGTATTATATACAAAAGTATGTTTCATTCCAAGAGGTTTAAATATGTATTTTGCCAGGTAATCGCCGTATTTCATTCCGGATACTTTTTCTATTATGGATGCCAGTAATGCATAACCTGTATTGCTATACATCCATTTGGTCCCATGCGGAAACAACATCGTATCTTTTCTCGCTATTAGCATTTCCAGGATATTCTTATTATATGCAATTTTTGATCTGTCCCAATATTTTTCAAACTGATCTTCATATGAAGGAATGCCGGATGTATGTGTGAGTAATTCTTTTATCGTGATGCCCTCGTAAGGCAGGCCGGGAAAGTAGGTTTTTATATCATCGCCCAGGGATAATTTATTTTTCTCTTTCAGTATCATGATCGCCATTGCTGTAAACTGTTTAGACACCGAGGCTAATTCGAATATTGTATTTTCATTAAGCCTTACTTTATTTTTATAATCCGCTAATCCATGTGCTCCTGAGTAAATGACTTTATTATCCTTCGCTACCAGTACATTGCCATTGAATTTAAAATATTTATTTTGGCCTTCAAAGTATTTTTTTAATAGTACAGATTGATCGTTGGTTTGGGCCAGGCCCCATGTTTGGAATAAAACAATAGAAACCAGAAGAGTAAGTTTGATATTCATTTTTGTAAATTAATATTTTATGAAAGATATAAATAATCCTGATTAATTTTTCAATTTAAAATCGGTAATGACACCAGGTAGCTTGTATCACTAGCTTTAAAAAGACTAACTTACATTCTTCATCGCTTTTAATGATGGTATACGTATTATTTTATTAAATTCATAGAAAAATATACCGCAAATATGAAAAGAAGAAAATTTGTATATCATTCTGGATTGGCCATTTTGGGCTCAGGTATTTTAGTGCGGTGCAAATCAAAATCTCAAAGTGCATCTGTTTTGCCTGGCTCTCCATCCCTTGACTTAAAGGAAATCACAATAGACGAATTACAAGCCGGGTATAAATCAGGAAATTGGAATATCGAGACAGTAACGCAATGGTATCTGGCAAGAATACAAGCAATCGATAAAAATGGTCCTAAATTAAACACTGTGATCGAAATTAATCCCGATGCCATTGCTATTGCCAGGCAGCTGGACATAGAATACAAATCTGGTAAAATAAGAGGACCATTGCATGGAATACCAATACTGATCAAAGACAATATTGATACGGCAGATCAAATGATGACTACTGCCGGTTCGTTGGCCCTCATAGGCAATAAAGCCACACAGGATGCGTATATAGTAAAAAAACTGAGAGAAGCAGGTGCAGTACTATTAGGTAAAACCAACCTCAGTGAATGGGCTAATTTTAGAAGCAGTCGCAGCAGCAGCGGATGGAGCAGCAGAGGTGGGCAAACTTTGAACCCATATGTACTGGATCATAGCCCATGTGGATCGAGCTCAGGATCGGGTGCGGCAGCAGCAGCCAGTCTATGTGCCATAGCTATTGGTACTGAAACCGATGGAAGTATAGCATGCCCGGCCAGTATGAATGCATTGGTAGGAATCAAACCTACTGTAGGCCTGTGGAGCAGATCCGGTATCATACCCATTTCATCTACTCAGGATACAGCTGGCCCGATGTGCAGGTCAGTAAAAGACGCAGCTATAGTATTATCTGCTTTGACAGGTAAGGACGAAAGAGATGCTATTACAATCAGTAGTGAAGGGAAAACAAAAAAAGATTATACAGCATCACTGACCATGTCATCATTAAAAGGTAAAAGATTTGGATTAGATACCTCTTTCCTTAAAGGTCATGATAAAATCGATCGATTGTTAAATAACACAATCGATCAAATGAAAACAGCCGGAGCTGAAATAGTGGAAGTGGATTTTGTAAATGCCAATCGCGACTTAGGTGATGCTGAATTTATTGTACTTAAATATGAATTCAAAGCAGGGTTAAATAAATATTTGGCCAGTGCCGGTATTGATAGCATCAAGTCGCTGGATGATATCATCAGATACAATGAGTCTCACGAAAGTACTGCGATGCCATTTTTTAATCAGGAAACACTTCTAGCCTGTAAAGACTTGGGTGATTTAAATACTCCTGAATATAAAAAAGCATTGATAGGGTCATATGATAAAGCAAAGAAAACCATAGACTCCCTGTTGCAAAAGTATAAACTGGATGCCTTGTGTGGTCCGGCTACCGGACCAGGATGGTGCATAGACCTGGTAAATGGCGATCGATGGACAGGCTACGGTGCCTATGGAATAGCTGCCGCAGCCGGGTATCCCAGTATCACTGTACCTATGGGTTATGTTCATGAATTGCCTGTAGGAATGAGTTTCATGAGTACTGCCTGGGATGAGGAAAGACTGATACAAATAGGTTACGCATTTGAACAACTGATTAACGCCCGTAAAGAACCAAAGTATATAAAAAATATTGGATTACAATAAATTGACCTCATGATACGGGGTAAATTTTAAAATGACACATTTTTGATTCTTATCAGTTTACCAACATTGAATATTGAAAATGATACATTGATCCGCCAAGTTGTCTGTTTGACCTTTTCGTTACAACTGTATTACTCGCAAATAATAATTTTTATAATTCTATAACTTCTTATATTAATTCCATCAGTCCATTTTTTTTGATAAAAACAAAAATTATATCAAAACATACGACCCCATTGGGGTCGAGATGACCATGGAAGATTTAGTTAGAAGCATTTGAATCCTTCGGATTCTGAAGCCCTTTTAGGGCTATATATCCCGAAGGGATTAACTATTTATAAATTTCAAATACACCATAAAACCGTCTCTGTCGGGACCGTACATCTTTATTAATGAAGTGTTTCAAATGGATGTCTATTGAGTGATAGTTCAAATTTTTCATTAAAAAAATATGGACCTGATCATTATTTTACTTTGGGCACTTCAAATTAAAATTTAGCCCGGAGATTACGATGATTTTATAGTTCAATTTATTTGCTTACATTTAGAATCATGAAAAAACTATTTATTTTGTTTTTTTTACTATTCGCATTTTGCAAGCAGTCTACAGACACCAAATCAGGTACTTCTGTATCTGTGGCCGAATATTTTAATTATGGTGAAACAGGAGTGAGATCGGCAGGAATAAAAATGATACCCGTACAGACTCCGGCAGGAACATTTAAAGTTTGGACCAAAAGATTTGGTAGCAATCCAAAGATTAAAATATTGCTACTGCATGGCGGACCGGCCGGAACCTGTGAATATATGGAGTGTTTTGAAAGTTTTTTTCCACAGGAAGGTTTTGAATTTTATGAATACGATCAGCTGGGTTCATATCGGTCCGACCAACCTACCGATAGCCTGGATTTGTGGACGGTCGATCGTTTCGTAGAAGAAGTAGAACAAGTAAGAAAAGCCATAGGGGCAGATCAATCTAATTTTTATCTATTGGGTAATTCATGGGGAGGAATACTTTCTATGCAATACGCATTAAAATACCAGTCCAATATGAAAGGACTTATCATAGCCAATATGATGGCCAGCTGCCCTGAATACGGAAAATATGCAGATGAAGTATTGGCCAAGCAAATGGACCCTACCGTATTGGCTGAAGTGAGGGCCTTGGAAGCAAAAAAAGATTTTGCAAATCCCCGCTACATGGAGTTATTACTACCCCATTTTTACAACGAACATCTCTGCAGGCTGGCCGAATGGCCGGAACCAGTAAACCGGGCTTTTGCACACACCAACTCAGTGATCTATACCCTTATGCAGGGGCCATCAGAATTTGGCATTGCCGGCAGACTCGCTGATTGGGATGTAAAAGAAAGACTGAAAGAAATTAAAATTCCCACTCTTACCGTTGGAGCTAAATACGATACTATGGACCCTGAACATATGAAGTGGATGTCTACCCAGTTTTCCAAAGGAAGATATTTATACTGCCCCAATGGTAGCCACCTGGCTATGTGGGATGATCAAAAAACATTTATGGATGGTGTCATCCGGTTTATAAAAGAGGTAGATCAAGGTAAAATATAATTTTAACTATTGAATTAGGTTTTTTTGAATAAAAAATATATAGATCTCAGCCATACTGTCGAACACGGTATGGTTACGTATAAAGGTTTACCGGCTCCCATCATATGTGATTATCTAAGCAGAGCAGAGTCCAAGAAAATATATGAAGGAGGGGCAGAGTTTCAAATTGATAAAATTGAAATGGTTGGCAATACGGGTACATATATAGATAGTCCATTTCACAGATTTGAGCATGGCCATGATCTATCCGGTTTGATGCTTGAAAACCTGGCCGATTTAAAAACGGTGTTGATAAGAATACCCTATTCAGATTCATTATCCATCACAGCAAATCATATTTCAAATTTTGCTATCTCACCGGGAGATGCCGTATTATTTCATACCGGATGGGATGTGCATTGGCGTACAGATAGGTATTTTAAAAACCATCCATTTCTTACCAGTGATGCTGCAGAATATCTAAAAGATAAAAAAGTAAAATTGGCAGGTATTGATTCACATAATATAGATGATACGGCTTACAAATCCAGGCCGGTACATACCATATTATTAGGAGCAGATATACTGATTGTAGAACATCTTTGTAATTTGCATGCTTTGCCGGACCGGGGCTTTACATTTACGGCAGTACCACCCAAGGTCAAAGGAGTAGGAACTTTTCCGGTAAGAGCATTCGCCTCGGTGATACTATAATACCAAAATGATATATTTATAATTCATAAAAAAAAATTACATCATGACTCCAGCTGCTAAATCAATTCATTATTTTTCCTTTTATTTAATACTAATGAGCCTTACTTTGTTGATAGCACCTAATATGTTATTAACCACGTTCGGAATGCCCGAAACCAATGAAGTGTGGATCAGGGTGGTAGGTTTGTTGGCGGGTTTATTAGCTGTATATTATATGATTTCTGCTAAATACAACTATATGCATTTTTTTAAAGCCACTGTTTTTACCCGTATTGGAGTGATTGTTTTTTTTACATTGTTTGTATTATTAAAATATGCTCACCCTATGCTGATTGCCATTGGACTAATTGATTTGGCGGGTGCTATATGGACTTATACTGCTTTAAAGAAAAGTCAGCATTGAGAAAAACTAAACTCTGTTTTGTTGCATGCCGTTTTTGACTACCCATAATTCCATTTAATTTACCTATTTTTAATCATACCATGAAAAATATTTTAGTTTGCTTTTTATTGATTCTTGCATCTGTAATCACAACATTTTCACAATCCGCCCCCTTACGCATCATCATGATCGGTGCACATCCCGATGACTGTGACCAGGGGGGAGGAGGTACTGCTATAGTATTATCATCTATGGGTCATGCTGTAAAATTTGTATCAGTAACCAATGGAGATGCCGGTCATCAAACTCAGGGAGGAGGTGCCCTCGCCAAAAGAAGAATTGCTGAAGCACAGGAAGCCGGCAAACGATTTGGTGTCACCTACGATGTATTGGACAATCACGACGGAGAGCTCACACCCACATTGGATGTAAGGTTACAAATCATCCGCAAGATCAGAGAATGGAATGCCGATCTTGTGATAGCTCCACGGCCCAATGATTACCATCCCGATCACAGATATACAGGAGTATTAGTACAAGATGCTGCGTATATGGTGGCTGTGCCTAATGTAGCTCCGGATACCAAACCATTAAAAAAGAACCCGGTGTTTTTATATTTTCAGGATCGATTTCAAAAGCCCAATCCTTTCAGGCCCGATATCACTGTTGACATTACTTCAGTCTTTGAGAAAAAAATATATGCTATGGCTGCACATGAGTCCCAGTTTTTTGAGTGGCTTCCCTGGATAGGCGGTTATCTTTCAGAAGTACCTGCAGGAGAAAAAGAACGACTTGCCTGGCTTGCCAAACAAAGAACAAGGCCTATAAATGCGGAAACAATAAAATCATTGGAAAAATGGTATGGTGCTACTAAAGCATCGGCTGTAAAAAATGTAGAAGCTTTTGAAATATGTGAATACGGAAGTCAGCCAAATGAAGCAGATATAAGGAGGTTGTTTCCTATGTTGAAGTAAATTTTACAAGCATATGAAAACATCTAGGACTATTATTGGTAAGAAAGTACCCATAGGCCTGCTAGGATTGGTTTTGGACTTTTAACCAGTCATTTTATTCTGATGCATTGCTTAAAAATGGTATAATTGGTGATTCATCACTTAAAAAATAATCCCCGATTTCTAAATGGCACTTCAATATCTGGTTCTGCTGTTCGTATGTGTTTAAAATAATTACCCAATGGGTTCAGTGCTTTTCTCCTGAAATCTGATTAGCTTCCCGCTTTAATTTTTTATATATAAATGGTGCCATCATCAATCCAAACCAGGTCTTTGGGTAATTAGGCATTTCTTCAATACCGATTTCATCACTTGGTTCTTCGCCCTTAGGTAAATAAAATGTACCGAATAGTAAATCCCAGAAGATCACATCGCCGCCATAGTTCGTATGCCCGATTTTAGCAATCTTAGAGTGGTGATACCGGTGATTTTTAGGAGTAGAAAAGATATAATCAAATATACCTGCTTTGATGTCCATATTGGTATGTTGAAACCGTCCGATCACCCGGCCAAGCAAATTGGTTACCACTGCAACTTCGACCGGTGCTTTTACAAATGCAAGCGGGATTGCCCATAGCAGGCTTTGTACCAGGCCTTCAAGCGGATGTGATCGTGTTCCATTAAACCAATACAATCTTTCTGAAGAATGGTGTACAGCATGCCATTGCCACATAAATTCATTTTCATGCATCCAGCGATGATACCAGTATCGGAAAAAATCATTGATTGAAAGCAATAATAATACTTGTATCCACGGATGCAACGATACCGGCCATATATCCTGGCCTATAGTGGGTGATATTTGTTTTACCACTACAGCTATGGTAGCCAGCCGAATGGGTGCATTGATAAAATCACCCCAATATTTATTACCAAAAAAAAGCATGATATCGGTAGATGCTTCCTTATCATTTAACCATTTTCTGCTGAACGGCATCAGGTGCTCCAGTGGAGCGAATATAGCACCGAGTACTAAAAACATGAGTATGGATTGGAAAAATGTCTTTAGTGTAAAACCGTTTTCGACCAATCTAAATCCAATTACAAACGTAAGCCATAGAAATAGCGGATAGATTACCACCTGCAATACTTTTTTTAGTCGGGTGCCTTCCAGTTTATAACTCAATGGATCCAACTGAGACAGAAACCACCTGAAGGGGGCTAATATATATTTATGTCCCAGTCTGTCTATATTGGCAAAAAAGGATTCAATCCTGGAATAAATATCTTGTCTGGGTGATTGCAGAGTATTGGTTTCTGATGGATTTGTATTATTCATATAGACTTTCAGTTGAACACTCAAAATACTTCATGTAATTAATATTTTAAAACTTTGTTTTATCCATAAACCTTACTATATATTAAACCTGTTTTCTAAAGGCAATGCCTTTCCACCGTAGAACAGGCTTTAGCCTGTTTAACTTCAATTAATGAAAATATCAATTAATAAACAACCTAAAGGTCATTCCACCGTAGAACAGGCTTTAGCCTGTTTAACTTCAATTAATGAAAATATCAATTAATAAACAACCTAAACGCCATTCCACCGTAGAACAGGCTTTAGCCTGTTTAACTTCAATTAATGAAAATATCAATTAATAAACAACCTAAAGGTCTTTCCACCGTAGAACAGGCTTCAGCCTGTTTAAATTCAACTAATGAAAATATCATTTAAAATTCTACTGTAAAACAGGTTTTAGCCTGTTATTCGAATCCGAGTTTGATGTTGTAATTTATAATTAACTATAAGAATCGTTGTGATTCCCCAGACTGTCATTTACAGTTTTGGTATCGGTTAAAAGAAAATATTTCCTATTTTTGAATACACATGATTTCTCAAAAAACATTTGCAGCTATTGCACTGTCTTTTCCCGATACCGACCAGGCACCCCATTTTGAGTTCACTTCATTCAGAGTAAATAAAAAAATTTTTGCTACTTTAAATATTCCTCAGAAAAGATGCACATTAAAATTTAATAAAGAATACCAGGATATTTTCGTTTCCATCGGGAAAGGCAAAATCAATGCCGTACCCAATGCCTGGGGTAAACTCGGCTGGACGAATATAGACCTTAAAGACATAGACAAAACCATTTTAAAGGATGCCTTACTGATAGCCTGGAGATGTACTGCACCTAAAAAATATGAAAAAGGGTATGCGGAGTGGTATGTAGATGAAGAATAAACTTTAAGCCGGAATTATAAATAAAAAACATATTTTAAATCGATCCGCTCATTCCTTATCTTTATTTAACCTAAAAAATATCTATGTGTAAATTTATTTACCTGTTGCTATTCCTGACCTGTATATCCTGTAATCAACAATCTACCTCCTACGATACCATCATCCGCAATGGGATGGTCTACGACGGCAATGGTACTCCTCCGGTAAAGGCGGATGTAGGCATTAATCACGATACCATCGCATTTATTGGTGATCTTTCCAAAGCAAAAGCCAAAAACGAAATCAATGCCAATGGCAATGCAGTGGCTCCCGGATTTATCAATATGCTAAGCTGGGCTGTAGAATCCTTAATAGAAGATGGTAGATCACAATCTGACCTAAAACAAGGGGTCACTCTCGAAGTATTTGGTGAAGGAGCCAGTATGGGACCTTACAATACCAAGCTTAAAGAAATGGCCCAGAAAGATCAACCATTGATCAAATACAATATTGACTGGAATACATTAGGCGAATATTTGCAATCGCTGGAGCGTCGAGGAGTTTCCTGTAATGTGGCTTCGTTTGTGGGTGCTACTACAGTGCGAATGAATGTGATAGGTGAAGACAACCGGGATCCAAATCCTGCTGAATTGGATGCAATGAAATTGCTGGTAAAACAAGCTATGGAAGAAGGTGCTATGGGAGTAGGTACTTCCCTGATCTATCCTCCCGCTTTTTTTGCAAAGACCAACGAATTAATAGAACTGGCCAAAGTAGCAGGTGAATACGGAGGTGGATACATATCGCATATGCGCAGCGAGGGAAATACAATCTACGAAGCATTGGAAGAATTGATCACTATAGCGAAAGAAGCAAAATGCCATGGAGAACTTTATCATATCAAACTTGCCGGAAAAGATAATTGGCCCAAAATAGACAGCGTAATCCGCAGAATCGAAAGAGCGAGATCCGAAGGCATTGACATCAGTGCCAATATGTATACCTATACTGCAGGTGCTACCGGGCTTACAGCCTGTTTTCCACCTTCATTACAAGATGGTGGCTTTGATAAACTTTGGAATAGACTCAGTGATAGTAAAATCAAAGCCGATATGATAAAAGCTATGAATACCAATGCCAGTGATTGGGAAAATCTTTACTATGGATCGGGTGGTGCTGATAATGTATTGATACTTGGATTCAGACAAGATTCGTTAAAAAAATACGTTGGCAAGACATTAGCCCAGATAGCTAAGATCAGAGGTAAATCCCCGGAAGAAACAGCAATTGATCTCATTCGTGATGACAGCAGCAGAGTAGAAGTAGCCTATTTTATGATGAATGAAGATAACGTAAAAAAAGAATTGGCCTTACCATGGGTCAGCTTTGGCAGTGATGAAGGATCCTATGCTACAGAAGGCAAATTTTTAACTTTCAATGCACACCCACGGGCTTACGGCACCTTTGCCAGAGTATTGGGCAAGTATAGCCGTGATGAAAAAGTAATAAACCTTGCTGAAGCCATACGCAAATTGAGTAAACTACCTGCTACCAATCTCAAACTTAAAAATCGCGGTGAATTAAAATCCGGTTATTTTGCAGATATAGTAATATTTAACCCCGATTCTATTGCAGATCATGCTACATTTGAAAAACCACATGCCTATGCCACAGGAGTGACAGAGGTATTGGTCAATGGTGTTCAAGTAATAAAAAATGGCGAACATACAGGAAATAAACCAGGGAGATTTATAAAAGGGCCGGGATGGAAGGAGAAATAAGAATGGTTATTTTTAGATTATACACTTCGTGTGAATTAAAACCAGTATCAATGAAAATAGTATTTATATCATTATTAAATCTTCTGTTCCTGAAAATCAGTGCACAGGAGCGTTTTGCGATATCACAGGTGAATATCATAGATCCAGGATCAAGACAAATCATAAAGAATCAAACACTGTATATCGAAAATGGTATTATAAAAAATATGGGTAGCTCAATATCTTATCCCAAAGAGGTAACTACCATAAATGGATCTGGTAAATACCTGCTGCCGGGACTTGCTGAAATGCATGCCCATACCCCGGTACCTGATTCATCAGGAGACATAAAATTACTGCGACAGACCATTGAATTATTTTTAGTGAATGGAGTCACTACTTTACGTGGCATGCTGGGACAGCCATACCATTTGCGATTACAAGAGGATTTAAGAATAAAAGGTCATCCTTCGCCGGCAATAATATATACTTCCAGCCCTTCTCTCAATGGCAATTCTTTGCCCGACGAAGCTACTGCAGAAAGATTAGTAAAGCAATATAAAAAAGAGGGTTATCATTTTCTCAAGATCCACCCGGGAATCAAACGACCTGTATACGACGCTGTAGTGAGAACTGCCCGGGAAGTAAAAATAGATTTTGCAGGTCATGTACCGGTAGAAGTTGGTATCTATCATGCTGCTTCAAGCGGCCAGAAGACCATAGATCATATGGATGGAATGATTGAAGCCTTAGCTCCACCTTTACCTGATATAAATCAAAATGGGTTCTTCGGCTTTAATGTCACTGATCTTATAGATCCTTCCAAAATAAAACCACTGGTGTTACACATCAAAAAGACCGGTGCTTGGGTCGTACCTACTCAGAGTTTATTTACCCGTTGGTTTTCAGCAGACGATCCCAAAAAAATGATCAACGAAAAGGAAATCAGCTATATGCCTTCACGTACACGATATGCCTGGCTTCAAAGTAAAACCAATATGCAATCTGCTCCAGGATTTACCCCTGAGCGCTATCAAAAATTTTTGTCAGCAAGGCAAAAACTACTCAAAGAATTATATCTGCAAAAAGTACCTTTACTCATGGGATCCGATGCACCACAGGTGATGAATGTACCCGGATTTTCTATCCATCATGAAATGAAATCCTGGGCAGATGCGGGCATTCCCACCTGGGAAATATTAAGAGCGGCGACTGTACATGTTTCAACATTTTTTAATTCCGGTAATAGTACCGGTGTGATTAAAAAAGGCAGAAGAGCTAATTTTATTTTATTATCTGCCAATCCTGTAGATAATATAGAAAATTCAAAGTCTATAGAAGGAGTCGTAGGCATTGATGGGAAATGGATTGCCAGATCTGATATTGAAAAAATATTAGAGAGGATAGCTAAAGAAAACGAATAACAACATTTTCGGCAATGCCGACTTAATGATTAAGTAGATCCATCACTGCATTTGAATAAATAAAGAGGTGTCATACACCGGTGCAGCATTATTCACTTGATGAACTAATAAAATGATCCTATATTTATACCCTATTATTTTTTATACCCGTATCATTTAATATATTATGAATAAAATCATTACATCGGTCTTATTACTTTTCACTGTTTCATTTTTATCAGCACAGACTATATCCAAAGAAGAACTCATCTTTCTCACCTCGGAGTGGAAAGGGGAGCGATTTGCTGATGGCAGACCCAGGATTCCGGATGATCTGCTCAAAAGAGCACGCATTATCAATATCGACGATGCCTGGACGGTATTAAAAAACAATGGCTATACCAATCAGTACGATGGCAACTGGAAGATGGTACACCAGGATGTACCTGTTATTGGCAGAGCCATGACCGCAATGTATATGCCGTCGAGGCCGGACATAGAAAAAAACATTAAAGCCCGTGGAGCTCAGCAAGGTCGCAAGGGAAATACCAATGCCTGGCCTATAGAGACCTTAGTGAAAGGCGATGTATATGTAGCCGATGGTTTTGGAAAGATAGGAAGCGGTACGCTGATGGGATCTACCCTGGCCAATTCCATTTTTGCCAAATCAGGAAATGGAGTTGTATTTAATGGATCGGCACGTGACTTAGGTGAAATACAGGAAATGAAAGAGTTCAATGCTTTTGTTCGTGATTTTCATCCATCCTTTCTGGAAGAAATGGTGCTCATGGGATTGAATACTCCGGTGCGCATTGGCAATGTAATGGTACTGCCGGGAGATCTGGTGATTGGCCGCAGAGAAGGGGTTCTATTTGTACCGGCTCATATGGCAGAAGAAGTAGTCAGTACAGCTGAGTTTGTAGTACGGAAAGATAAATTTGGATTTGAAATGGTTCGATCAGGAAAATACGCTACCGGTCAGATCGATAGTCAATGGCCCGACGATATAAAACTTGCTTTTTTAGATTGGCTCAAGGGTCATCCCGAATTGGGCACTATGACCAAGGAACAATTGGATAAAGTGATGAGTAAGCGGACATGGTAAGTTGCAACTAACCCAAAAAAATGTATTATTACTGAAATAGCAAGTAAGGCAATAAATACCCAATTAAAGTAATAGACAACCTTATCCATATCAATTCATTTAATAATGATCTGATAATTCTAAATTCAGATATAACTAAAGAAATGAGAGCAAAAATCAGGCGCTTCGCATCATCCTTGCTTTAGAATTAATTTTAATCGGTAATTTTTTAATTACTGGCCTTTACGCTCCCCAATTTATTTTGTTTGAACTTTATCCCAAAAGATAGCTGCATTGATGAAAGGTGTGCACTCTACTCTGATCTAAAAATTGAATTCGGGGTATAATTTTGGGTTTTACCAACGTAGATGATGCATATCCGTCACGATTTATACAGGCAGAATCACAGTAAAATTTTAGAAAGGGGATACCATTCTACCAATATTCCTATTACTATATTTTGGTGGATATCCAGAGCTTACCGATGGTTAAGAAGGTAGAACAATCCTATTTGCAGACCTGCATTGGTGGATGTACCAGGAATAGATTTGTTGATCTTGGTCAAACCACGGTTATACCGGACATCTATACCAAGGCCATTACTCGTATTGATATATCCAACTCCTACGCTCAAGCCAAATTCTATGACTTTCATATTGTCTTTGACATCCGTATTATTGTTATTGACATTTGATTTAGCAGAAACCAAGAAGCCAAGCTGCGGTCCTGCTTGTAATCTGAATCCATTATCAAACATGTATTGAAGGATTACAGGTATATTGATATAGGCCAAATTTAACTTTGCATCTGAACCTGAATATTTTGTTCCTTGAGTAGAAATGACAAATTCTGGCTGTACTGCCCAATTTGGAGAAAGGTGGAAATGATTAATTAAACCTAAATGAAAACCGATTTTAACATCATTATTTGATACATTAGTAGTATTGACAGTATAAAAATTCAGACCGCCTTTCACACCAATATTTGAATGTTGTCCACGTAAGGTACCGGACAACAAAATTAAAGCGATAGCCATCTTAAAATATAATTTCATAAGAGAATAATCTAGTTGTTTATTTATATTGATATCGTTATAGAGATCCACCTCTATTATTTAAGGTAGTTCAAAAAAATACTAAACGATATCGGGTGGAAGTCTTTTATATTGGAGGGATTACACTATATACGAATGCTCTTTAAAGAACCCAATATTCCAAATAATTGAAGCAGCCATATAACAAGGATGATTACAACAACAATGTTTAGTATTCGTTTGATTTTATTATCCATTGGGATATAATTGTTAACCAACCAAAGTAAAACTCCAGCAACTACGATTATCACTAAAATGTTCAATAATGGCATAAAATTGTTTTTAATTAATAATGTAAACATCGCCATCTTATTACTGCTTAGTATTACATAATTATTTAAATAGTTACATAATTCACAGTTTTTTCAACGATGTTGCTCTATTGTATTTGCCGAGTATTTTCAGTAACGTAGTGATTAAGAAAATAAATAATTAATGAAGAATTTAGCAATGCAACCGTTTACTTATTTTAATGTCTATTATAATCAATATGAAATCGAAGCTACTCATTGTTCTGTGTATATGTAATCACTTTTGTTTTGGGCAAACCGATATAGAAAACTTCACACATACTATCTTTTCAAAGGATAGTATGTTTTGGCACGGGTACAATACCTGTCAGTATGATTTGATGGAGACCTATTTGGATAAAAATGTGGAGTTCTATCATGACAAAGGTGGTCTGATGACAGGAGCAAAAAATGTAATGGAAGCCACGAGGAAAAATATATGTGGTAATCCCGGTATTAAAATAACGAGGGTTGCTATACCAGAAAGCATCAATCTATATCCCCTGGAACAAAATGGTCAGGTATATGGTGCCATTTTGGTGGGAGATCATTATTTTTATCAAAATGGAATAAAAACAGGCATCGCTAAATTTACCCATACCTGGTTACTTAAAGGTGGTCTGTGGCAAATGCACCGCATATTAAGTTATGATCATCAGCCTGCGACGGATATTAAAACCATTTCGATTACCGGGAAAGAGTTAAACATGTTTGCCGGTCATTACAGTTCCCCGCAATTTGGCCAGGTAGTAATCAAACAAAGTGGTACTATTCTTTTATTAGAAAACGGAGGCAAAATCATGGAATTATTGCCCAAGGATAGTTCTGGTTTTTATATTAAAGGCCGAAATATAGAATTTCGATTTACGAAAGGTATAAAATTTGATGTGATCGAAAATGGTAAATTAGTCGATGAAGTAAAATTTATTAAATAGGCCGTTACGTAAGAATTACAAAAACAATTCTTTCAGTGACATAATCAATTTTACATACTTCCACAATACTACTATTTCTTCCCTTCCCTCAACTCCAGCGTATTCCCCACCGTCCCAGTAACCCATTTCCTGCAATTTTTCGATCCACACTCACAATTAAATGGTTCCATAGTCTCATCCAGGAAAGTAGCATAGTCAAGGGTGAGTTCCTCATTCAAGGCAATATCGCGGGTAGCTATTACATTTAATCCATCATAAGCCGTATTGGGATCACAACTATGATTTTCCGGTGCCCACACCGTCGGGTCATCATCCCATAATATATATATGCCTTTGCTGAGTGGCACTGCATATCTTGCAAACAGATCTTTTTCTTCAGGCATCCAATGCTGATCTACATACCTTTTGGTCACGATACGATGGCCCCGGGCTTCATTATTAAAGATTACTTCGTTTTTAGCTATAGCGGTATTGGCATAAATTCCAAAACCATTGATACTATCGCCTTTCATAGTGTATTTTTTAAGCTGGCTTTTATGCCTGCTGATACCTTCACTGATGATATGATGTAAGAAACCTTGCTGACCGATTCCATCAAATTTGAGTATATAGTCTGCACTGCCTTCATAACCATCTGAGTAAAATACAGAACAAGTAAAGTTTACTTCCAGGAAGTAGATTTCATTATTATCATTTACTCTGAAATCCATTCGTGCATAGCCTACTCCTCCAAATCCCCTGAATATGCGCTGCGCTGCAGATCGCAATTTGGCTTCCAGGTCCGGATCATTACATGGGATATTGGCTTCGGTATGCAACTCGGATGTTTTGAGTGCATAGGTTTTATAAGCAAACCCTGTAGGGAAAATATACTCTACAGGCTTAAAAGTGCGGGCTTGTTTTTCATTATTGGGTTCTGCTGCGAGCAATACAGTAAATTCACGGCCAGCGATATATTCTTCTATTAATATAGTGGGGTATTCATCCAGGATACTTTTTACTTTCTCTTTTACTTCATCTGCACTATGGCAAAGGGAATGATCATCTACTCCCAGGCTGTCACCTGCTTTGGCCGGTTTTACAAACAATGGAAAACTGAGCTTTGAAATACTTTTTTCTACTTCGTCCAATTTAGATATCAAGGCATAGCGAGGAGTATTTACATTTTCTGTAAAGGCTACATACTTCATCAGTTCTTTAGTAGGATCGTACAATCTGCTGGTGGGCCCGGTAAATGGCAACTTGAGCATTTCTAATGCATAGATCACATCGATAGAGGGAATATCCCAGTCAAGATAACCTTCGCACAGATTTACAAAAATGTCATAGCCCTTATATTGCAGGTCCCGCAACTGCTGGTAAGTATACAGTTTATTGAGAAACACATGATCTACCTGATGACCGGGTAATAGTCTTGATAGATCTCTTGGTGGATCGTAATTTTTATAATCTACTGATGAGGTGGAATAATCGGGCTGGAGTACGCAGACTTTCATTTTTTTACTAATTGTGAATGTTGCAGGCAAAAATAAATTATTGATAAACATCTTTACGATGACCAAGCTTCAATACTCGAATCATCAAAATTGAATCATGAATTTCATAAAGAATTCTATAATTTCCTGCGCGAACTCGGTATACATCAAAATCTCTCAATTTTTTATAGCCGTATGGCCTTGGGTTTAATACTAGTCCGCTGGCAGACAATATTATTACTTTTTGTATATTAGAAGGTAGTTTATCAAATTGTTTCTGGGCAGAATTAGAAAATACAACTTGGTATTTAGTCATCTAGCTTGTATTTCTTTATTAATTCTTCCATAGAAATATCTTCTTCTGCTTTATCATTTAATTTTGCTTGCAAGTAAGCTTCGATATCTTCCATATCTTCAATTTGTTTTACCAAAGCATCAAATTCACCCTCTGGCAATACAATTAGATTATTACCTGCGGTGTCTTTTATTTTTTGAGCATGTAGATCAACCATGTTTTTTTGTATCTAAATAACGGATAAATATACGATTAAAGCACTATAAATTAAAATCACATTTATAACCCAAATTAAATATAGATAACCAAATATTTTGTAAAGTTTGACATACTCCTTTTTAACTTTTCGCTTAAAAATTCTATCTTACCTCACTATTAGCCTATGCATACCGGTAAATATTATTCGTTTTTAGAGGTGATCACCTGGACCAGAAAGGATATCTATTTTTTACTTGTTCTGTCTGCAATACCTACTATATTATATGAGGTTTTTGACTTTAAATGGATGGCCATACCCTGGTTGCCCATTGCATTATTGGGTACTGCAGTGGCATTTGTAGTGGGATTTAAAAATAATGCATCTTATGACAGGCTGTGGGAAGCACGCCGCATCTGGGGATCTATAGTCAATACCAGTCGTATCTGGGGAATCATGGTCAAAGATTACATCACCGATATGCATGCCAAATCTCCGATAGATGCGCGAGTTATACAATCCGAAAAAATGATTTTAATACAAAGGCATATTGCCTGGTTGACTGCCCTTCGCTATCAATTGCGCGAACCTCGTACATGGGAAGCTATATATAAACCTCATAATGCGGAATATAAAAACAAATGGTTTAAAGTAGAAGAACATGAAAACAAACTGGAAGATGCTATACGACCCCTGCTGTCTGAGCAGGAATACACCTATGTAATGAGCAAGACGAATAAAGCTGCACAGATCGTCTCTTTACAGTCAGCTCACCTCAAAAAATTATTGATCGATGGGTTGATTGAAGATTTCAGGCATATGGAACTGGAGAAAATGCTGGCTGAATTTTACAATCACCAGGGCGCATCAGAAAGAATTAAAAACTTTCCCTATCCCAGGCAATATACTACCCTCAATCTTTGGTTTATTAAAATTTTTATTACCCTGGTACCATTTGGCATGTTACAGGAATTTGAAAAGCTCGGAAGCCATCTGATCTGGCTATCCATTCCATTCAGTGCTTTATCCTGTTGGGTTTTTACTACTTTGGAAAAGATAGGGGAATCAAGCGAAAGCCCATTTGAAGGATCTGCGAATGATGTGCCTATTACATCATTGAGCCGTACTATTGAAATAGATCTGAGGGAAATGTTTGACGAAAACCATGGACTAAAACCGTTGGTTGCACAAAACAATATCCTTATTTAGTGAATGCAAGTAATCTAAACCAGGCAGAAGTATTGGATATGCCTGACTAATCAGTTACCGAAAAGATTCAACCTCATTTACCAGTACCAGCTCTTTCACTGAAGCTCCTTCTAAAGCATCGATCAGGATCTCCTGTATTAATTGATCAAATGTCTTATTGGAATACCTGAGTATGGCACCTATCGAGGTGTAGTTTTCATCATCACTCAGACCGCACTGAGCATTTACTTCCAATACATACATCTTACCCGTCTCCTGATCCATACGTATGTCAATGCGACCATAACCTTTCCCCTGAACGGCGATATAAGATTCTTTTGAAATCTTTTCTATGGCAGCATGCAGTTCTGTTGCAGGTAGTTTGTACTCGTAAAAGTTACCCTGTTCAGGCATATTGGTCTCTTTTTCATAGATCTCCCATAATCTTTCAAAAGAAAGAAACTTTTCTTTGTCTGGCAGCGAAGCATTAAACACTCTTTCTACCGGAGCATAATAGATCAAATTTTCAGGTTGATCATAAGAGCCGACGATAAGAGTAGTAAATTCAGGACCGGTGATAAATTTTTCAGCTATCACACCACCAGTTCCAAATTCCCAGCCACGATAGCCGGTAAAAAGTTTGATTACCTCTTCTTTCATCTCTGATGGTGAAGAAACCACATTTTTTATACCTACACCCAATGAACCACCGGAAACGGCAGGTTTCACTATAAGCGGATTGCCCAGTCTTTTAAATACACCGGCAGGCGATGGGTTGGATTCCTTGATTTCTTTCCAAGGGGCATTGGATACTTTATGCGCATCGAATGCTTTCTTCATTGGAATCTTAGAGGTTGTAATATCATAAAAATAGCTATCGGCTCCGGTAAAAACCAAACCACTGAGCTCGAGTACTTTTACCACGGATATACCGGGTGTGCCATTGATTTCATCACCATCACATAGATTAAGTACAATAGGGAATACCTGGCCGGCTATTGCCTCTGCCTGAATATCCTTTATGATGATCTGATAATCATTCATGGTCACCGGCTGCCATTTCCAATCCAATTTGAGTTTTTCAAAGACTATGGTGTACTCGGCAATGCTTTGGGTAAAATCGTAATAATAATCCAGCTGTTCGTCATTAGTCTTTAAGTAGGGGGCCAATACCCATACTTTTATCTTTTTATTGCCAGTGACTTGCTTTAATTTGCGAGATAACTTCATATAAAATAATAAAGTGAACTAAAATCAAGCCAGTGTGGGTACTTCTTTGAGTTGGGCCTGAATATAAGAAGAAAGATCATAAGATGTAATCACATCATGATCTATAGACTGAGCACCTTGAATATATCCGAGACATTTGGCACTACCACATGTACAGTCAAAAGGTTGAGTCATCTGCCATTCAGTAGATGGATAAAAATAAAGGAGTTGCTCACCAGCTTTGATATCCCTCACACACCTGAGCACCCAATTGTCTACATCGAAAAATACATTGGGATCACAACCATGATTGATTGATGCCAAAAACTCGGGATTCAGCTCAATGTGTTTGTTTTCGCCGGTTTGTACAGTAAGATAAGTAGGATAGTTTTGGATTTGTTTGGGTCCAAAGGTATATACAACCTCTCCCGCTTTGATATCGCGAGTAGCTACGAAAGATCGTTGCTGACTAGCGTGATCATAATAAATGTCACCAATGCCATGGCGACTTAATAATTCGATATTTGATTTGCCTTTCATATAAAAAATTTGATGTTTCCTTAATAGAGATACAACCATCATGCCTATCTGCAGTAGGTAAGTCAGTGCTTATGGAAAGAGATGTAACTGATAAAAGATTTGAATTAGATGTACTATCTGTTTTCAAAATGAGGATAGGTTGGTTGATTTTAAATTGCCTTCTTTAGATTTAACACTATAAAACTAAATCAATATTTTATACAAACCAAATATTATCTAAAATAATTTCAAAAAGATTAAAAAAGTATAACATCTAATGTTAGATATACAACATAGGATGTATAACTTATTTAAACATCACATGTATGTCTAACCTCTCACATCGTATATCTACTCACTACCCTTCTTCATTGTATATTTTATTATATTCAAGCATGCAAAATAAAATTTCATTCATTGTAATACTTATACTAATACATTGCACAGTCTTGATGTCTCAGGATAAATCAATCTCTTTGGCTGGAATACGAGATCGGGTGACCATCACGATAGATACTTGGGGGGTATGCCACATCAATGCATCCAACGAAGAAGATATGTTCTTTGCACAGGGTTGGAATGCTGCTCGTGATAGATTATTTCAATTTGAAGTCTGGAGACTACAGGCTTCCGGTACTGCTGCATCTGTATTAGGTGAAAAAGAACTAAAAAGAGACATAGGGGCCAGGTTATTTAAGTTTAGAGGAGATATGACTAAAGAAATGAATCATTATCATCCCAGGGGCAGCATCATCCTTAAATCATTTGTAATGGGAATAAATGCGTACATCAAACAAATACTGGATGGTGAAGAGCCTTTACCCGTTGAATTTAAATTATTGGGAATAAAACCAGGATACTGGACTGAAGAAATAGTGATCTCAAGACATCAGGGATTGCTTTCCAATGTACAGGCTGAATTAAAATTGGCTCGTCAAATCAAGGAATATGGAGAAGAAGCAGTATTAAAAACAAATTATTTCCATCCTCATATACCTGACCTGACCATAGACCATTTTATTACTAAGGAAATACTGAATAAAGATATATTAGGTCCTTACAATGCATTCCGGGTACCAATCAAATTTGGAGCCAATGAAATAAATATTGAAAAATTAAACGATGGTAGTAATAATTGGGTACTGCATGGTTCTAAAACGAAATCGGGTTTTCCCATCTTAGCCAATGATCCACACCGAGCCATTACCGTACCCTCTCTCAGATACATCACACACCTGCAATCTCCTGGTTGGAATGTGATTGGCGGAGGTGAGCCTACTATTCCTGCCATTTCTATCGGCCACAATGAATATGGAGCATGGGGCCTCACCATATTTGAAACCGATGCAGAAGATTTATTAATCTATAAGATCAATCCTGCCAATAAAAATGAATATTGGTATAATGGTAAATGGACTAAAATGAAGCTCATTAATGACACCATATATATAAAAGACAAGGATCCTCATTTTGTGGTGCACCGATATACTAAAGATGGCCCTATTACATTTTTAGATGATACCTTACATATCGCAGCCGCTGTAAGATGCGGTTGGTTGGAAATAGGTTGCTCTCCCTATTTAGCTTCATTAAGAATGAATCAATCCAAATCCTGGTCGGAATTTAAAAAAGCATGCAGCCTTAGTTATATACCTGCCGAAAATATGATCTGGGCTGATAGATCCGGCAATATTGGATGGCAAGTGGTGGGCATCACTCCCATACGCAATACCTACTCAGGAATGGTACCTGTGCCCGGTGATGGAAGATATACCTGGGCAGGCTATCTGCCTATATTAAAAAGGCCAGGTAAATTCAATCCTGCAGCCGGCTTTATCGCTACCGCCAATGAAAACCTTACTTCTAAGTCTTACTTGTATAAAAATGCCCTGGGCTATTCATGGGCAGATCCATTCAGGGGAAAAAGAATACACGAAGTATTGTCTGAATCCAAAAAATTTACACTCGAGGAAATGCGGGCTTTGCAAGTAGATTATCTTGCTATACCGGCAAGAGAAATGGTACCTATTTTAACTATGATTCATGTTGAAAGTCAAAAAGAAAAGGAGGTATTGAATCTATTAAAAAATTGGGATTATAAACTGACTTCTCATTCGATTGCAGCTACTGTATATCAGGAATGGGAAAATCAACTTGAAAAAAACATTATTGCCCTCTCACCTATTCCTACTCTTACTAATTTAAGTACCAAACTTATTGTGGATTATATAAAAAATCCCACATTGATTTTCCCCAAAAACAGTGTTCAGCAAAGAGATTCACTAATGAAAAATGCATTGAGTACTGCTATCGATATGTTAGAAAAACGATTGGGATCCGATAGGGATCAATGGCAATATGGTCAGATAAATAACAAACACGCACATCTGATTCATGCTTTATCACAGGATGGACCTAAAGAGTTAAAAGAAATACTCAATGTAGGTCCAATGCCAAGAGCAGGCTATGAAAATACGGTAGGTTCTACGGGTAGTGGACTTAGGCAATCATCGGGAGCCTCTTTCAGAATTGTTATAGACCTCTCCGACTGGGATAGTATGATGGCTACCAATAGCCCGGGCCAAAGTGGCAATCCCAAAAGCAATCACTATAAGGATCTTTTTCCACTATGGGCAAAGGATGAATATTTTCCTCTGTATTATAGTAAAGAAAAGATTGATCTGGTCAAAGAGCGGGAAATAGTGCTAAATGCAAGATAGGGTTATGTACCAATTTTAATTTAAAACAAAAATCAAGCATAACCTTTAATAAGCGTAGTTCTCTGTTTAGTTCAGTTTTCTCTGCAGGCTATTCCATCCGCCGCCATTATATACTTCAGTAAATCCAGCTGATTTTAATACACTTGCTGCAGTGGCACTACGCATACCCGAGGCGCAGCAGGTAATTACGGGCTTGTCTTTTTTAATTTTTTTTAACTGACTACTGAGGCTTTGCACAGGGATATTGATCGATCCTTTGATATGTCCGGAATTAAACTCCTGCGGTGTACGCACATCCAGTATGATCGCCCCTTCGGCTACCATTGTTTTATAATCTATTTTTTTTGATTGACCGAATAGGTTTTTAAAAAATTCAAACATGATTGTATAGCTATTTTAGTTTTAAATTATATATTAGTATGCGTACATCATCATCAGCTATTTTGAGCCGATAATCCCCTTCATCTGACTTACCACCATCCTATCCACTATACGGTCAGGTAGCATCAGCATCAATTTGATAAACCATTTTTTGGCTACGATGACTTGACGAGTAGGTGGTCTTTCGTTGATTATGGTCTTATGTATGAGCCTGGCTACTTTTATAGCCGGTATTGAAATCTTTTGTGAAAACTCTATAAATTTTGTCTTTTCTTTATACAGATCGTGATAGATCGTACCTTCATACAATACCGGATCATGCTTGGCTTTTTCATATATCTCACTTTGAATAGGTCCCGGTTCGATGACTACGGCATCAATACCATGATCCAATAACTCCCTGCGAAGTGCATCGGTCATACCCTCCACAGCGTGCTTTGATGCATTATAAGGACCATAAAAAGGACGGGCAAGCCTGCCACCCACACTGCTTATATTTATTACTTTTCCTACTTTATCCGTTTTATGGGCAACCGCTCCTATTAAGGGTAAAAATGCCTGCAACACGTTTAACACTCCAATTACATTTACTTCCTGCTGCTCTCTGAATCTTTCTACATCAATGTGTTGTAGTGGACCCGCAACCGATATACCAGAGTTATTGATTAATGCCCTGAGATAATGAGTCCCCATCATTTGTTTTACTTTATCAGCAGCCGCAAATACTGCATTGCGGTTACGCACATCAAAAACCACCGGCGTAAAACCACCTCCCAATTCTTTTTCCATTCGTGCAGCATCTTCTGGTGTGCGCACTGATCCAAATACATGATAACCTTGATCTTTGAGATATTTAGCAGTAGAGTAGCCTATACCCGTAGATACTCCAGTGATTAAAACGGCTTTCATAATAAAATTAATGGCAAATATACTTTAGTTCTATACAATCTGCGGCTTATATACTCAACTGGGCAGCGGACTTGTAATGAATTGCGCCTCGAAATCAGTTTCGTATTTAATATTTTACAATCTTAGATGTATATATGCCTTCATCAGTAATCGCTTTCAGTATATAGGTACCAGGATGCATATGATGAAGCGTAATTATTTTATCTTGCTTTGATTGAGTATAAATCAACCTTCCTTGTAAATCATATACCTGGATCAGTGCATTTGTGATGGGCTGTCGATCCAAGCTGATAGTAATATTATCTGCAAATGGATTGGGATACACCAAAAGGGATTTTGATTTAGCTACGTTGTATGGCTCTGTATGCGGATCTGCCTGTATTAATGCGGGTACAGAACAACCCATCACTGTTACTTCTGCTAAAGACATAGCTCGCGAAGTCGTTCCATTGTCTACATATATACGTATATACCTGCCCTGAATATTAGATACAGGTATAGTAAGGGTCTCCCCATTTCCCAATCCTGTAGCCGAATTGTATTCATATACGTAACCCGATGTATTAAAACTGGTTACCGGCGAGGTAGTCACAAACAATCTGAATCGTTTGATTTCTCCCACACAGGAACTACATCCAATGCGGTGCCGGATGATTACACTTGAGATCTTATAGTTGGCAGCCAGATCTACCTGCCACCAGTTTTGAGTCGCACTTCGGGTACGTGAATAATTAGATGAACTCTGAATGCCATCATTTGCCCGGCTGGCCCTATATGTATTATTCTGGGTAGTTGATTGACTAGCTGCTTTATTTAAGCTCAGGTTGGTAGTAGATGTACATGCACATGCTGCACAGCTGCCTCCACAATCTACACCCGTTTCACTTCCATTTTGTATACCATCACTGCAACTTACTGTAGTAGTAATATTTAAGACAGAAGAGGTAGAAGAATCTCCGCAATTATCATACGATCTTGCAGTGATTAAATAATTTGGGCTGTTGGCTGGATTAATAGTAAGACTGTATGGTGAACTCAGATCTGTACCTATCAAAACTCCATTATTATAAAAATTAACTTTGGTAATAGTACCATTGTCGCTGCTGGTGGCATTTATAGTAAAACTGGTACCCCTGACATAGGACGATGAGCTGGATGAAATGGAAATGAGCGGTGGAGTATTACCTGCACAGGGATCCGGAGTAAAGGTGGTAATGGATAACGTATTCGATGTAGTGATCGCACCGCAATCGTCATATACTTTTGCACTGATGGAATAGAGGGGATCCAAAGCATTTAAAATAGTATGAGTGTAAGGGGCCATGCTATCTGAAAATATCAGGCTGGTTCCATTATAAAAATCCACTTTACTGATGGTGCCATTATCACTAGTATTGGCATTTATGGTAAAACTGGTACCCCTGACATAGGACGATGAGCTCGATGAAATAGAAATGGTAGGGGGAGTATTGCCTGCACAGGGATCCGGAGCAAAGGTCGTGATGGATAGCATATTCGATGTAGTGATCTCCCCGCAATCGTCATATACTTTTGCACTGATGGAATAGATGGGATCCATAGCATTTGATATAGTATGAGTGTAGGGGCCACTGTTATCAGAAAATAACAAATTAGTGCCATTAAAAAAATCCACCTTGCTGATGGTGCCGTTATCACTTGCTGTGGCTTGTATGACAATATTTGATCCTGTAGGATAAGTTGAAGAGGATGAAGATATGCTGATGCTGGGCGGTGTATTCTGTGCACATGGTGTCAATGAAAATACCCACAAGCCGGATTGGATATCACTCGCCAAAATATTGCCCGAGGGTAAAAACGGATAAGTACCCCAGCAACCCCGGAATACCGGAGTATAAGCTGTATGCCCGCGGTCTGTATCAAAATAAGCTACTCTCCGTATATTATTTACATTACTTATATCAAATACTTGTACACCATCTGTATAATAAGATACATAAGCCAGGTTACCTACGATGTACGGATTGTGCCCGATGTTTCCGGTATCGGAGGCCGGACCGGCCGGATATTGCTCCCGTAATGTTTTTGATTTGAATTTTTTGATATTGGTTCCATTGATCGTGCCGTCACCATTGATTGGAAAATACCATAAAGGATGGCCTGCAGTTTCTATTGCATTTATAAGGTAAGTCTGATCAGCATTCATAAAACTGCTGTGATTATAACCGGTAGTCTGATATGTGGATAACTCTCCTGTACAAGATGAACCGCTACAGTTGTATTGAGAAATATAACCCGAATAGATATGGGATGCATACATCACATTATTTTTTACATACACATCGTGTATATATCCGCGGGGCATCGCCTGGTTAATTATCAGCGATGGGCTGTCGGGCCTTACTGAAAGATCCAATACGATGATTCCATTGTTTCGGGTATCGGTACCGGCACAATATAACCTGCCATTCGCTTCATCTATAAAAGGCATATGGCATTTTCCAAAAAATGCAGTTGTCTGTCTTACCTGCACTACGGTATCCGGTAAATTTTGTAAATCAAAAATCCGAAGTCCGCCTGCGTCAGGCCCATCCGTCACAGCATAAGCATAGTGTCCGTATGTTTTAAATTCACGCCATGAAGTAGAAGTGTACGGACCAAACTGATCCACCAGTCTTATATTGGCAGGATCGGTTACATCAAAAAAGTAGATGTACCGTGCAGACCCAATGATGGCATATTCACGGCCATTGGCAGCATATCCCCATACATCTGAGTAAGCCTCTCCGGCCCCGTTCCATTGGCCTTTTTGAATGGTATTATATTCGAATACTTGAGCCTGCAAGCTTTGAACAAATAATAATAAAATTAATGACCACCTCATGATGATTGGATTTTTTGAAAAATAATGCGTAAAAATAAGGGGATTAGGGGATTTTGCGGGATATATTAAAGTTAAATTAGTAAATGACTTAATTGATGATGGTTTTTAAATTAATAATAAACACAGAAACATTCATTCAGGTAGATGCTATATCATATTAGAATTAGACCCATTTATATAGACTATATTTTCCTTACCCTGATTGCAAATGCTTCTGCAGGATTTTTAACTAACAACGTATCAATATCCCGGGTTTTAAAACCTTTCTTTTCTAGTGAAGGAATTAGTTTTTCAAATATGGCCGTATAATCTTTAAACTCACCTCCGTCTTGTTTTTCTGGATCGTACCAGCCGGCATCGTGAGATATCAATACTCTGTGAATACAATCATTTGCTTTTAGTGTATCGATCCACATAGCATAGTTTTCCCAGTCACCCCATCCCAGTCCATCCAGGCTTACCCAGGTACCCATTTTAGCTGCTTGGGTATAGGTTTGTTTTTTGGTTTCGTTTTGTGCATGTACCCATACAAATGCAGAGGGGGCTACACCCATTTTTTTCAATAAGTCTATTTGCTCAAATGCTGAAATAGCGGGACCGGTGTGAGAACAAATGGTTAATCCTGTTTCCAGATGTGTCAAAGCAGCTGCTTTTACCAGTTTTTGCTCTATATCAGTAAGGCTGGCACCGTTGACACTGATTTTCATGAATCCCGGTTTTACTCCCGTACCTTGAATACCTTGCTTAGCTTCATTTATCCATCTTGTCGCCAGCTGTTCTGCCGTTTCAGTAAAGGCCCAGGGCGGTAAATATTTATATCCTACAGCTCCATAATAACCGGTATTGGTCAAAATATGTAAACCACTTTTTTCACTTAATTCTTTTAATAATTTGATATCACGGCCTAAAAAATCAGGAGTACAATCAAGGATGGTTTTCACTCCCGAGGCTTTTGCTTGCAATAAATAAGGCAATACTTTTTCGACTACTTTTTCTCTATTCCATCGATCGGTATTAATTTTATCTGCACCAATAAAGTCCACTAAAAAATGTTCATGTATAAGAGTCAGACCCATTTTGGACGCTTTCATTTTTCCATCGAGGGTCATCACTTCAGGTTTGGGTTTATCAAACATCAATAACCCTAAACTTGTTTGGATAAATGTGCGGCGTGTTGGCATTATTTCTAATTATAAAATCAAGTTACGCATTAAGGCTGATAAATAGTAATGATGAGAACGGTCAGATTTTTTATAAATATTAAAAAAAACCAATCTTAAAAAATACTTAATAATTCATTCCGGTCATCTTCAAGATGAGAAGCAGTTACAAAAATTTTTAAAATCCTTATTTCCCAATAAACCTATCAAAAAACTCCCAGGTCCGCAGCATCTGATCTATTCTCTGCCGGTTATTTCCACTCCTGGTCAGCTCATGAGTAGCACCGGGATGCCTCACATATTCCACAGTCTTACCCATTACTTTAAGTGATTTATATAATTGTTCACTTTGTATCACGCCGGTGCGTAAATCGTTTTCACCATGAAATATCAAATAGGGTGTGCGAATATTTTGTACATAGTTGATAGGTGATTCGCGCTCCAATATTTTTTGGGCCTCTGCCTGCCATGGATAACCACCGAAATAATTAGGCACTAATCTCCAGGCATTGCCCTCACCAAAAAATGTAGTCAGATCATATACCCCACGCTGAGAACATGCTGCTTTGAATCTATGATCATGTGATATAATCCAGGCAATGAGATAGCCTGCGTACGATCCACCGGTTACTGCCAGTTTAGTAGTATCAATATATCCCAGTGCTGCCGCACCATCCAATGCTTTAAGTACATCCGATGCAGGTCCTGCACCCCAGTCTTTCATATTGGCCCTCATAAAGTTTTCACCATAGCCACCGGAGCCACGAGGATTGGCATATACTATTACGTATCCTTTACCGGTATAGTACTGAAATTCATGCCACATACTTTGTTCACCAGGCCCCCACATAGCCGTTGGTCCACCATGGATATTCAGTATAGCCGGATATTTTTTACCCGGAGTAAAATCGATTGGTTTCATCACCCAATATTCTATGGTCAATCCTTTATCATTTTTAAAAGAAAATTTTTCGGGCATGCTGATTTTACGATCTTTTATCCAAGATGTATTCAACGAAGTCAATGCTTTTTGATTTTTCATAGCTGCATCGGCAATGAACAACTCAGATGGGCTCATTACAGCGGTCTTAGTAAATGCAATTTTATCTTCCGAAAAATCTATACTCCCAATGCCTTCATCAAATGAACTGAGCGGGGTTACAGAAAAAGAACTAAGATCTATTTTGTATAACACGGTGCCTCCATTGGATGGCGAAGTCACGGTCATGGTTTTTTCATCATCACTAAAATGAATATGGCCAATGTTTCTGTCGTGATTAATTTGTTTTATAAAGGACTCGTTTCCGTTCAATGGCATCAGGCTTAATTTAGGTGTATTTACTCCGGTAGTAGGTGATTGGGTAAATGCCATCCACTTGCCTGATTTGGATAGGGTAGCCTGACTATAGTTTATCCCTTGCTTGCTCAATACTTTTTTGAGTGAATGATCGGCAAGGCTCAGCCGGTACCATTCACTTTCCTGGCTTCTATCGGGATGTTCTGTCTTATCCTGATCCGATTGGATTAAAAGTTCATCTGTACCTGCTATAAACTGAGGATTGGAATAAGAATAAAATCCGGATGTCAGTGGAAATGATTTTGCATTTTGTTTTACTTCGATCTGGTAGATATGGCTAAAACTAAGATCGTTGCTGGTGGTGGCTTCCTGCTGAAACACCAATTTGTTTATTACTTTGGCTTTTTTATCATTTTCATTTTGATTGAGGTAAGCCCTCACTTCTTCTATTGTGCCATTGGGATTTGGCTTAGCAGTGATTGGTTTTAAATATCCATTATCGGCAAAGCCGGCTCTTTCTGTGGGCCAATCAGGCAATGTTTTCTTAGGATTCAGAATGCTGTCCTGTACCAGGTCTTGTAATTTAATAGTATTACTGAATAGAATCGCCTGACCATCAGGAAACCAAACCGGATTGGCAGCGCCGTTTTTTTCAGTTGTGAGTTGCCATGCTTCACCTCCATCTTCCAATGGTAATATAAAGATCTGAGGTTTACCTTCGATACTTCTTACTATTGCCGCATGTTTACTGTCCGGTGAGATGGCAGCACCTCCGATACCTTCTTTGGCAAAAGTGAGTTGACGGGGTGGCTTAGATCCATTGGCATCGGCTACCCAAAGCTGGCTGTTGTATTGATATTCCCATTTGTCTTTAGCATCGGGATCTATGGATAGCACAGTATAATATATAAGTGATCCGTCATGGGAAAACTGCACATTATTAGCTGTTTTGATTTTGGTAAGATCGGTTACCTGTACAGCGGTCTGTGCAAACAATAAAAAAGGACTGAATAAAAGGAGCAAAATTGATTTCATATTGGTAAATGTAAGAAAAGTAAACATTTGCAGACTATTTGCTGTTTTAACGTATTACAAATAAAATAGTAAATATGGTAACAAAAAATGTCGAAATAGTGGTTCCTCCCCGCGAGCCTCATTTTGTAGGTGATGGATTCAGGGTGCATAATTTTATTCCGGGTGGATTCAGGTTGGATATGCAAAGAATGAATCCATTTATCATGTTGGATTACAATGCTAAGTTTTATTTTCCGCCCTCAGATACACCCAAAGGAGTAGGTGTGCATCCGCACCGGGGTTTTGAAACGGTAACTATTGCATATAAAGGTAAAGTAGCACATCATGACAGCAGTGGTGGTGGTGGAGTAATTGGTGAAGGTGATGTACAGTGGATGACCGCCGCCTCTGGTGTATTACACAAAGAGTATCATGAAGAAAATTTTAGTAAAGAAGGTGGTGAATTTCAAATGGTGCAATTATGGGTAAACCTTCCTGCCAAAGATAAAATGTCATCGCCTAAATACCAGGCCATCTCAAAAGATCAAATACATAAATATAAACTACCCCATCACGGTGGTGAGATAGAGATCATTGCCGGAAATTATAAGGACATACCTGGAGCTGCAAATACTTTTACACCTATACATCTATACAATGCTAAATTAACCACTGGAGCAAAAGCTGATTTTAGCTTTCCGGGCCACTTTAATACGGCAGCATTGGTAATTGAAGGCAGTATCAGGGTTAATGAAGCTGATCATGTGCCGGTAAATCATTTTGTATTATTTGAAAATACAGGAGAACAATTTTCGATAGAAGCATTAGAAGACTCCATAGTACTGGTATTGAGCGGTGAGCCCATCATGGAACCGATTGTAGCACATGGTCCTTTTGTAATGAATACCCGGGAAGAAATCGTCAAAGCATTTGATGACTATCATAAAGGAAAATTCGGGACGCTGGAAGATTGAGTAGATGTTATACAATTGATTTAACCTCCGGAAGTAAGGTTTCCCCTTGGCGGGGCACAACAAATTACACAAAATTTGTGGTACTACCCCTTACCCTAAAGGGAGAAAATAATTACTGATGTGAAATTTGTCTTACGCCCGGTTTCCACTTGGATTTAATATATTTGATCTTTAGAATAAATCAACATTAGTATATATATGAGTTTAGTACAGACGATGCGATGGTATGGCCCCAATGATGTAGTGAGCCTTAGAGACATTCGGCAAGCAGGTTGCTCCGGAGTGGTGACAGCATTGCACCATATTCCGGTAGGGGAGATCTGGACTATCGATGAAATAAATAAGCGAAAAGATCTGATCGAAGCAGAAGGCATGACCTGGAAAGTAATCGAGAGCTTACCGGTGAGTGAAGATATTAAAAAGCAATCCGGCGACTATTTGAGGCATATTGAAAACTATAAAATAAGTATAGAAAATGTAGCCGCATGTGGACTGGAGGTGATTACCTATAATTTTATGCCTGTATTGGATTGGATACGCACCGATCTGGAATATCCGGTACAAGATAAAAGCCTGGCTTTGCGATTTGAAAGAGCAGCATTTATAGCATTTGATATCTATATGCTTCAAAGACCCAATGCTGCTGCAGACTACTCACCCGAAGAAGTCGAAGCAGCTAAGCATTGGTATGCTACTGCATCCACAGCAGATAAAGACCGTGTATACAATAGTTGCCTTCAGGGATTACCTGGAAGTACGGTGATGTTTACTGCTGAGGAAGTATTGAAATTATTAGACTCCTATAGTCATATTGACCGAGATGCGTTGAAATCAAACCTTACCTATTTTTTACAACAGATTATACCTACCTGTGAAAAGACAGGAATCAAAATGGCTATTCATCCAGATGATCCTCCATACCAGGTTTTGGGTTTACCCAGGATAGTCTGCAATGAACAGGATGCTGCCGATTTATTAGCTGCTGTACCATCACCCAATAATGGATTGTGTTTTTGTAGTGGATCGTATGGAGCCAGGGCTGATAACAATTTACCCAATATGATCCGGCGTTTTGGAGATCGTATTCATTTTATTCATTTGCGCAATACTGCCCGTGATGCTCAAGGCAATTTTTATGAAGCAGATCATCTTGGTGGTGACACGGATATGTATGCCGTGATGAAAGAAATAGTGCTGCTGCAACGAAGGCGAAATATCTCGCTCCCTATGCGTCCCGATCATGGTCACCAGATGCTCGATGATTTAAAAAAGAAAACCTATCCGGGGTATTCTGCCATAGGAAGGTTGCGTGGATTGGCTGAATTACGTGGATTGGAATTGGGTATCGAAAGAAGTATATAATGCATCATGGTATGAAAATTAAATTAATCATCCTGGCCGTAGTATTTCTCTTTGCAGAGGCCTCGGCTCAACGCCAAAAAGTTATATTTGATTGCGATCTCGGTGATGATATAGATGATGCATTTGCACTGGCCATGTTATTGGCAAATCAGGATAAATTTGAAATACTGGGGATCACTACCTGCTATGGTCGTACGGAGGACCGCGCTACCCTGGCATTAAAATTTTTATACGAAACAGCACAAGAACATATTCCTGTGTTTATTGGCAGGAATACCTCTAAAGTAAATGATCGTGCCAATTGGTATGCCGATCAGTTTTATTTTGCTAAAGGATTTAATAAAATAAAACCGCAATCCAAACCGGCTGCCGATTTTATATTGGAAAAATTAAATCAATACCCCAATGACCTTATCATTTTTACAGTGGGGCCGGTGATGAATATGGCAGATGTGCTGGCCAAAGATGCCAACGCCTTAAAGAAAGCCAAAGCCATCTACTCGATGTTTGGATCATTTTATATGAGTTATAATAGCGGACCGACAATAGAACCCGAATGGAATGTAAAATGCGATATAGATGCCGCAAGGAAATTTACTTCGTCCGGAGCTAACATCATCTATGCAGGCTTAGATATCACTGCAATAGTAAAGCTGGATAAAACCAAACGCGAAAGACTATTTATGCGCCATTCTCCTATGACGGATATGCTCGAAGGATTGTATGTATTATGGGGTAATGAAACTCCGACCTTGTTTGATCCGGTAGCTATAGGTATGGTTTTATATCCCGATTTATTCAAGACAAAAAAAGTTCATGTATCCATTGATGCTATTGGCAATACGATCATAGATACTACTAGGCCGGCCAATGCCGAAGTAGGTGTATATATTAACAACAATGAGTTTATAAACAGGCTGATGAGGACCTATATGCAGCAAAACCTGGAAAGGTAGACCAATATTGCAGGTAGTGATGATTTAAAAATGGTTTGATTTTCGGAAAGGATTTACAAATAATGTACCCTTTCGGTGAAATCGATTATTATAGGCTTGAGCGTAACTGATAAAAAAATCTTTCCATTGGTATTCTACTGCTCTTTCAAATGTGATAGCCCCATCGATGAAATTGTTCTGATGTTTTTTTCTTTTATCTTTTTCCAGCAAAAGCAAATACTCTTTAAGTTCTCTTTCTTTTGTACATTTCACTAACCAATGTACATGGTTATCCAATAGACAAAAAGCATAAGTATGTACGTACGATGACAAATAGTGGAAATATTGATTAAGGAAATAAACTTTGTTTTCATCGTTTCGGAACAATACATTTCCACCTACCGCTTTCGCAATCACATGAAAATATTCGTCCTCTTGAAATGATTCAAGGTATTTGATGTTCACCGGCATGGTGTAAAAATAAGGTGATTGTGTGGGAAGCTTGTGAGCCAGCGGAAGTCAAATCTGTGAGGCTGCCCTGGGAGGTTGCTTTTGACTTCCTTTGCGCTGACGGAAGTGTACCCTACCTACCGCACAAAGAAGTCAAGAGCTAGTACACAAGGCTAAACACAAACTTGAATTCTGCTTACGCGCGGACTCGCAGAAGTCAAATTTGAGAGTGGATTGGTGCGTTCGCTTTTGACTTCTTTGCGCGGCTGGTAACCAGGGGCAATTGGATTGGCTTGAATCACAGGAAGTAAAATCTGGGATGCCAAAAGAGCTTGCTCTTGCTTCTTTTGTGCTGACTGCGGAGTGTGCAAACTACCTACCGCATAATGAAGTCAAGAGCTAGTACACAAGGCTAAACACAAACTTGACTTCTGCTTACGCACGGATTTGGCGTAGTCCAAATTTTCTTACTCACAAGGAAGTCAAGAGCTAATACACTAGGTTTTCCACTCAACTCTTTGCCTTCGCCCGTTTCGCCCGCTGCATCTCATTCTCACCACCACCACCAAATGGTCCACCACCACCTTGCTGACCTTTAAACACTTCGAATCGGGATGGCTCTGCTTTCACTCGTGGATATTGATTGTCTTCCGTATTGATATCGGCAGTCTCGAGATAGGGGTCAAGTACAAACCGTTTTACTTCTTTAGCTGAGCGGAATACTTTGGTGATTTTATTTTCAGGTAGTTTTTTCCATACTTCTGCAGGATAGCGGAAATCTTCTTTGGTACCATCAGCATATTCGAGCTGTACGATTACAGGCATGGTGAGACCGCCTTTACGCTCGAAAGTGACTTCATAAAAATTATCACCGGAAGCAAGTAATTTCTTTTCATCTTCGGTAAGGTTGCGCACATACCGGTCATATTCTTCTTTGGCTATGGCATCGGCTGCATTGGCATCGTAACTGCTGTAAAAATCTTTAATGGTAGTATCTACATCAGAGTAATATTGCTTTATGGTTTCGGCATTGCGCTTTTTAGTGATGTTTTGAGGAGCTGTGGCTGCTTGCTCTTTTTTCATTTCAGCTATTTTAGTGGGATCTTTGGGATCTACTTTCATCCATTTTACATCCGACATGGAAATATCACAATAGTCGGTGCTATAAAACCAGCCATTCCAAAACCAATCGAGGTCCACTCCTGATGCTTCTTCCATGCTGCGGAAAAAATCAGCAGGATAAGGTTGTTTGAATGCCCATCTGCGGGCATATTCTTTGAACGCCATATCAAATAATTCCCGACCCATGATGGTTTCGCGAAGTATGTTTAGCCCGGTAGCTACTTTGGCATAGGCATTGGATCCAAGTTGCTGTACGGATTCACTATTGGTCATTATGGGCTCCAGAAATTTAGCATCCATTTTCATATAGTCTACTATCTGGTTGGCAGGGCCACGGCGAATAGGATAGTTTGGTTCCCACTGTGCTTCGGTAAGGGATTGCAGGAATGTGTTTAAGCCTTCGTCCATCCAGGTCCATTGGCGCTCATCACTATTTACAATCATAGGAAAATAATTATGTCCTACTTCGTGAATAATCACACCAATCATACCGTATTTGGTGGCACGGGAGTACGTACCATCTTTTTCACAGCGGCCAAAATTGAAACAGATCATTGGGTATTCCATACCGATACGATCGGCATTGATAGACCAGGCTGATGGATAAGGATAATCAAATGTATAATGTGTGTACCATTTCAGTGTATGTGCCACTGCTTTGGTACTGTATTTTTCCCAAAGTGGATTGCCTTCTTTGGGATACATGGACTGAGCCATCACCACGCGACCATCAGACTGTGGCACCCCCATGGCATCCCAGATAAACTTACGGGATGATGCAAATGCAAAATCGCGTACATTGATTGCCTTAAACTTCCAGGTCTTTTTCGTAGTGGCCCTTTTCATTTCTCTTTCTTCGGCATCTTTTTGATTGGAGATGATCACCGGTTGCACTCTTTCTGCTTTGGCTTTGGCGAGCAATGCGATTTGTTCTTTAGTCAATATTTCAGAGGCATTTTGTAATTCACCGGTGGCGGCTACCAGGTGATCGGATGGAACGGTAATGGCTACATCGAAATTTCCAAATCCTACGGTAAACTCACCCTGTCCCAGGAACTGTTTATTCTGCCATCCTTCGATATCATTATACACGCACATACGGGGATAAAACTGGGCTATAGTATACAGGTAGTTTTTATCTTCTGCAAAATATTCATAACCTGATCGGCCACCGAGTTTCATCCGGTCATTTATATTATACCACCATTTGAGTTTGAAGGCATAGGATTCGCCCGGTTTCAATGGTTTGGGCAGATCTACCCGCATCATGGTATAGTTTATGGTTTTTTTCAGATCGGCACCGGTAAGATTATCTTTTACATATTCGAGTTTAAATCCACCATCGAACGTATGATCAATAGCAGCAATAGAACCGGCTGTCATTTTCGGATCTAATTTATGAGAGTTTAATTCATAAGTCTGGCTATTCTCTGCCATTTGATTCTGATCCAGTTGCAACCAGATAAATGGCAATACATCAGGGCTGTTGTTTTTATAGGTTATTACTTCTTCACCCGAAATGGTTTGTTTATCATCATTTAATTCGAGTTTGATATTATAGTCAGCTTGTTGCTGCCAGTATTTATGGCCGGGTGCACCGCTGGCATTACGGTAGTCATTGGGAGTGGGGAGTTGCTGGTCGAGCTGGCGGAAAGGATCTTTATAGATATCACGCTGAGCAAGAGCTGCGATTGAAATACAGGTAAAGAAAAGTACTGAGAAATATTTCATTTTGAAAGAGTTTTTATGGAGCTAAATTAGGATGAATTTTTCGGAAATAACATCATAAATAAATCGCATTGTGATTTTTTATAGCACAGTAATTTTTTTATATCATGGAAAATAACAATCAAGAAAAAAAACCTATCCGGTAGATATATCTGCACGGGATTTGAAGACTTTCCGTAAGTAAGTAAATAAATAAAAATTCGGGCTCTATCTACATCTGAATCAGCAGCGTTATTTGGCCAATTTTATTAGACCGTTGATGGCCTGGAGGAAAATGATGGATGGGTTACCTGTAAAAGAATCGGGGATCATTATTCTATTGGAATTATTACAAAAAATAATATGACTGGGTGAAGAGATATTTATAAATGCGAGAGCAATTATCAGGCCAGGCTTGGCTAAATAATTCCATTTTATTCTCTTTAATCATTAAAATGTACGATATTTCTATAAAACAATCAATATATCCTTCTATCTTCGCCTCTGAATTCGGTAAGCACCCATAAGTATAAAATTCCCTCAGAATTCAGGATTCTTCCTTTACATAAATACTGTATTTGGTTTTAGAAATATCTAAAGCTGATGTCAGGCAAATTAACCTTGTTTCAAACTAACCTTTGAGCAAAATAATACGTATTTATACTCGTCATATCATATCTAATCTTGAAAAATTCTTTCTATGAAAACAAAACATCTACTTTCCATGCTGGGAATGGTATGTATTCTCATCCCTTCTGTAAGCTATTCTCAAAATGCAAATAATTGCAATACCGTAGCCAATCTTGGCTGTGGGCAATCCATAAACAGTACTACTGTGGGTGGAGGCAACGATTTTACGATTGCAGATTTTAATTGCCATTCGAGTGCAAACCAGTTTAATGCCGAAGACAAAGTGTACAAAATCTCACCCACGGTAACCGGCACCTATGAAATAAGACTAACCGGATTATCAAAAGACCTCGATATTTTCCTGTTGCGTTCAAGTTGCTTAGACGGTATCTGTATAGGTAAAAGTACGTTATCGGATAATAATAACGAAAAGATCACGGCCAATCTTAAAGATGATTCTACATATTACCTGGTAGTGGATGGATATAATGCAACACAAGCAGGAAATTTTACCCTGAACCTTACTTGTCCTCAATTGGATACGTGTGGGCAAATAGAAACATTGGTATGTGGACTGGTAGACACCTTTAGCACTATAGGCAAAACCAGTAAATACAATAAAACCAACTACGATGACTGCTATCAGTACAATAGTTCATTTTCAGGTGGCGATATCGCTTTTAAATACAACCATAATGCTAATAACCCTAATGCGATTGTTACCATCTGGGGATACAATAAGGATTTAGACCTGTTTGTATTAAATTCCTGTTCATCATCTGCATCCTGTGTTAAAAAAGCAATCAACAGGGATTTTAATACCGAATACGTAGATTTTACCGGGTTGCCATACGGTAATTATTATATAGTGGTTGATGGATATGAGGCCAGCCAGGTAAGTCAATTTAAAATATCCGTTTCTTGCCAAAAAGTATGCAGGGACGACAGTCTGTTTACCAAAATGGATTGTGATCAAACTATAAATGGCAGTACCAAAAACGGCAAAAACAATTTTTCCAAATACTCTATTGATGAATACTATGGGTTTACCGGACCTGAGATGTATTATTCTTTCAGAGCTCCTGCAGCCGATACGTACGATATCGAACTCTGGGGGTTTTCAAATGATCTGGAACTATTTGTATTATCAAGACTCAATTGTAAAAATAACCCAACGGCTATTGCAAAAAGTACGCACACTCCGGGTAAACCTGAATGGGTAAGAATAGTACTGAAAAAAGACGAACTCATATATATTGTAGTGGATGGATCACTTGGCTCAGCGAGTAATTTTAGTCTAAAAGTAAACTGTCCGAAGCCTGCACCAAAACTAATGTATACCATATCTGAAGAAATATGTGACGCAAAAAACAAAACAGTTCAAATACCGGTGAAAGTGAAAAACTTTAAAAATGTGATTTCATTTTCTATGACTATACAATCCGATAACCCTGCCGCAGTACAACTAAAGAAAATAAACTCCAATGTACTCAATACGATCTCATATAATGTATTTGAAGACAATAAAACCATCACCATTACCTATCTTGCCAATGCCATGACCACATTGGCCGATAATACGACTGCATTTACGATAGAAGCTATCTTAGCGGGTAATGTAGGACAATCCAGTTTGATAAAAATTGTTAATCAACCGACACCAATCAAAACTGCGGTGGTAGTGGATAATCAGAATGTGCTTGCTGAAGTACTCACTGACAATGGCAGTGCATGCATTAATGCCCCGGATCCACTGGCTAAATTGATTTTTGATATTGATGATGCCGATTGTGATTTTAAATCTAAGTCTATTGTACTTCCCGTGAAAGTCAGGAATTTTAATAAGATTCGATCTTTTTCCATGACTGTGACAGCAGATAATGCTTCCATATTCAGGATAGACACTATCATGTCCCCATTAAATGTAAGTTTTTCCACTTTCCAATTTACAGCAGGTAAAACATTTACTTTACAAATGCTGAACAATACAGGACTTACATTGGCTGATGGATCTATTGCTTTTAATATTCACGGCACCCTGGTGGGTAATCCGGGTCAATCAACTAAGGTTTCAATTATCTCTAATCCAACTGCCATTCAGGCTATTTCGCTGATCGATGATCAAAACGCAGTAGTTCCGGTAGAAGTAATCGATGGCTCCGCTTGCATAAAAGAAGGCTCTCTGATAAAATTGGCCGGTAAGGTAAAGGAAAGAGACAATGATGGAATAAAGTCTGTGAAAGTAAAACTAAGTGGCTCAGCTACCGATGAAGTGACCACTACTGTAACCGGCTTATACGAATTCGATGCACTGTTGTCTACAGGTAACTATTCTATAACAGCTATGCGAAATGATAATGCCAAAAACGGGATAGACATACTGGACCTGGCATTATTACAAGACCATATCATTAATAGAACAGTCCTCACTGACCCATATAAAATAGTTGCCGCAGATGTATACAAAGACGGTGTGATCGATATACTGGATTTAGCTGAATTGCAAGACCTCATCATTGCCCGTATCACAGTTTACAGAAATAATACTTCATGGATATTTATTCCTTCAGACGAAAACATGACAGTGGCAAAAGCATTAAACCGGACTTATAGGACAAATTATTCCATACCAGCTAATAGTGCAAGTGCTTCCAACCTTGATTTTTTCGGCATCAAAGTCGGTGATGTCGATCAAAATGCCAATGGTCAAAACATAGCTTTAATAGAATCAAGAGGTACCGGAAATTTTACCCTGACATTACCTTCGATGAAGGCAAAAAAGGAGCAGCTTATTTATGTCCCGGTGATATTGGAAAAATTTGAAGATGTAAGGGTGTTCCAGTTTTCAGTAAAATGGGATCATACAAAATTGGAATATCTAAAATCTGAATCTTTCAATGCTGAATTGGCCGGGTTCAATGAGACTAATATACGGTACAATGAAGATCAGGCAGGTGTATTAAATAGCCTTTGGCTCAATACGGATAATAAGAGCTTAGCTTCCCACTCCACACTATTCAATATGGTTTTTAAAGTGAAAGCCTCCGAAGGGGATAATATTGACCTTCGGTTAAATGAAGTGAAAGCGATGGAAGTTGCAGGTCAGATACAGGCAACCTATACAGATGGAAAAATCACGATATCGGATATTTCTACCAAAATCAAGAATGCAGCCTATACTGACATGGCAATAAAACTATTTCCCAATCCAGCTTCGGATTTTATCCATATTTCAGCGCCAAATACATTCGATATACTTGAAATCACCAATATAAATGGGGCAAGACAATCTCTGAATTACAAATCAAAAACCAATTACAAATTGGATATGTCATCATTTCCAGCTGGTGTTTATTTGCTTAAAACAGTGTCTGATGGAGTAGTGCATACCCACAAATTGGTCTTGAGTAAATAGGATATTCAATATTTTTAATAAATTCTATAATGCTTACCCCTTTTTTAAGATGTAAGCCGCCGCTCGCCGATATCTACATTCTGCATCCTCTATGCTTTTGCGGGATTTATAATGTTTCACTATATTTAACTCCATGAAACCAAATTCTCATTCAAGTCAACGAAGATCCTTTATCAAAACGACTGCAGCGGCCGGAGCATCTTTCATGATCGTACCCAGGTATGTCTTGGGTAAAGGGTATACAGCACCCAGTGATAAACTAAACATTGCCGCGGTGGGATGTGGCGGTAAAGGGGATGTAAATGTGAGACTATCCTACAACAATGGATCTGATAATATCGTAGCGCTCTGTGATGTAGATGATCGGATGGCTGTGAAATTCAGAGGTCAGTTTTCTTCTGCTCCCTATTACAAAGATTACCGTGAGATGCTTTCCAAATCCGGTAAGGATATAGATGCAGTATTGGTTTCTACACCCGATCATATGCATTATCCGGTAGCAATGGCAGCCATGGATCTTGGTAAGCACGTATATTGTGAAAAACCTTTGACCCATGATATCTGGGAAGCCAGGCAAATGACTGCTAAGGCCAAAGACAAAAAAGTGGTATCTCAAATGGGCAATCAAGGTTCCAGTGGAAAAGATACGCGCATCACCGAAACCATCGTGCAATCCGGGATCATCGGTGAGGTATATAATGTAGAAGTATGGACAAACCGCCCGGTATGGCCACAAGGGGTGCAGTCACCTAAAGATAAGGGTATGACGGAGCCTATTCCATCGGAAGTGGATTGGAACCTTTGGCTGGGTACTGCGCCTAAACGGGATTATCATTCAGCCTATATGCCATTCAGATGGAGAGGATATTGGGATTTTGGTACCGGTGCTTTGGGAGATATGGGTTGTCATTTTATTGATGTACCTTATCGTGCCCTTGGATTAGGATACCCTACATCGGTTTCCTGCTCAGTAGGTCAGGTATATGCTGATTTTTTTAAAGAAGCATTTTTTGACGATGTATGTCCTCCGTCATCGGCCATTCATTTAAAATTTAATAATCCCAAACCCATTATTCATAAAGAAATCAGTCTTTCGTGGTACGATGGTGGCATCCGACCAAAATTGCCGGAAGGGTGTGATTATGAGCAAGTATTTGGAGATACTGACGGTGGTATTTTATTTCAAGGTACGAAAGGAATGTTAGCTGCACAGCTCTTTGGATCCAATCCTACCTTGTATCCTAAAAAGAAATTTGCAAATGTGGTTTTACCTAAACCCAAAAGAGCATTGGTAGAAAACGATACTGAGGGTCATCAGCAACAATGGGTAAAGGCATGTAAAAAAGGATATGGTACGTATACCAGCTCTTCTTTTGATCAGTCAGGACCACTTACTGAAATCGTATTGATGGGTAACCTGGCGGTGCGATCCTACCTGCACCGCACAACAGACAGCAAAGGTAATGTACAGTTTGAAGGGCGCAAAAAGCTGTTGTGGGATGGTACCAATATGAAGATTACCAATTTTGAACCTGCTAATGCATTTGTAAAAAGGGAATACAGGGGGTATTAAAAACCCCATTAGATTATTTTACCGGGCTTTTTTCTGATGTAATTTAGCTATATTTATATAAAACAAATATTGCATGCACCTGATTCCTTTTAAAGGATACATTTTCGATTCCACTAAAGCAATATTTGACCAGGACCTTTATGATGAAATGCGAGCACATTTTATGTCCTTGTGTGAAAAGGATATTTTTTATCCTGCATCCGGGATACCCTCCTATTATATATTAGAAATAAAAAATGAAAAAAGGCTTTTTACAGGCCTGGTCACCCTCACTTCCATACAGGATTATATCTCAGGAAAAATAAAAGCACATGAGCAGACCATTATAAAAAAACAGGTTGTACACAAAAAATTGTTGGCCAGCAGAAAAGCAATGATCAAACCTGCTGCAGTAGTGATAAATAAAAATAAAAAATTAAATGAAATATTAAATCAGGTAAAAAAAAGTACCAAACCCCTGCTTAGTATTCAATTTCCGGATGCTTCCTGCCGACATCAACTATGGATTGTAAAGGATAGTAAAAAGATTGAAAAAATTAATATTCAATTTAAAAATACCAACAAAGCCATCATCGCTGACGGGCATCACAGGTTTGCAACGGTCGCACAATTAAATAATCAAAATTCACTTGCTGCAATACTTACTGCCTTTTTTACAGCTGATCAGATGGAAGTATCCTCTTTTTACCGTATTCACAGGCCATTAAAACGACAATCTTCACATTTAATCTTAAAGGCCTTACAGGAAAAGGCTATTGCTTGGAAAAAAATAAAAGCTATACCCACTGACCCGGGTAATGATTTTTACCTGATACATCAAAAAAGCACCTATGCGTTTGCATTAAAGAAAAATAAAAAAAAGCTGTGGGCTCACCAGTTTCATGATCAAATCACCAGCGGGATATTTAAAATAATAAATGAATCCAGAAGTGAAAGGATACATTTTGAACAAATTACTACAGCTAAAAATGAATTGACTGTCCTCGCAGATAAATACGCAGCTGATTTTATTTTCAAACTGCCTTTAATGGATACCCATCAGATCCTTCAAAACAAAAAACTATTGCCACCCAAAACCACCCAATTTATGCCGAGAATAATAAATGGACTAGTAGTGCATTTGATGTAGAAATCCTTTACCGGATTGGTGCAGATGAAAAATGAAAAAGTCAAAATGGAAGCTTTATCTATATTGGAAAAAAGGTCAGACCACCGTTTCTTTCCACTTGCCTTTCTTAAACAAGATATAACAGGCTATGGCTATAGCCGTTTCAGAAACGGGAATGGCAATAAAAGCACCTACTGCACCCATATGGAAATATTTTGAAAGGACTATAGCCAAAGGAATCTGAAATCCCCAAAAACCAATAGCATTTACCCAGGTAGGGGTCCTGGTATCTCCTGATCCATTGAATGCCTGCATCATTACCATACCTATGCCGTAAAATATAAACCCGGTACCAATGATACGGAGTGATTGCACCCCTACCTGGATTACTTCAGGTTCATTTGAAAATAATTTGATGATGGGTGATGGAAAGGCTACAAATAAAAGAGTCACAAAGGACATGAATATGATATTATACTTTGCGGTGAGCAATACCGATTTTTCTGCACGGTCAGGTTGTTGAGCTCCCAGGTTTTGACCTACTAAGGTGGCTGCTGCATTGCTGAGGCCCCATGCAGGTAAAATAAAAAATACCAGGTTGCGAATGGCAATTTGATATCCTGCACTGGCTGTGGTACCTCCTTCGTCTGCTACAATTTTAGCCAACACTATCCAACTACCGGACGCTAAAATAAATTGAAATGTAGCTGGCCAGGCAATACTGATCAATCCCTTGATTACTGTAAAATCCGGTTTGAAACCCGCCCATTTTATTTTTATTAATCCATCCCCCTTGAATAAATGATAGCATTGATACAGTACCCCTGTTCCTCTGCCTATAGTAGTGGCGATCGCGGCACCTTTCAGACCAAATCCATCCCAGGATCCAAGACCGTAGATCAGTAATGGACATAATATTATATTTATACCACTTGCGATCCAAAGACTGCGCATCGCCATAGCCGCATTGCCCGCTCCTCTGTATATTCCATTAATAAGGAATAACAATACGATAACCAGGCTTCCTCCATACATGATGCGTGAAAAGGATTGACCATCGCGGATTACTTCTTCGCTGGCACCCATGAGTCGGAGGATTTCAGAAGCATAAATAGCTCCCAATATACTTATGACTATAGTGACTACAATAGAGATGATGATGGATTGCATGGCGGCAATGTTAGCACCATCGTGATCTTTTTCACCGATTCTTCTGGCTACCATGGCTGTAGCTGCAGCGCTTAGGCCGATGGCTACTGAATAAATCAAGGTCACCACTGCTTCTGTGAGGCCTACCGTGGCAATGGCCGAGGGACCTAACTTACCCACGAAAAACATATCAACTACAGCAAACACACTTTCGAGACTAAGTTCCAATATCATGGGTATAGCCAGCAATATTATTGCTTTATTCATATTGCCTTTAGTGTAATCCGTTTCGTCTCCGCGGATAGCCTGGCCTATGATTTTTATGGCTTTTTTAAATTCCAATTTGAAGTGGCTTTAACTGAATGCTGAATACTAAAAATAAAAACTTTAAACAAAAGTTACCGTATTGAAAAAACTAACCAGGTGATGAAATCTTTTAGAGTTGCAGCATTATTGAAAACTGCAAAGTTCTGTTTTTTAATTTTTCAGGAACCAACACAAACTCTTTTAAAGGGCTTAGGGTTTTGTAACTAATATCATACTTGTCATTACTTACATCTGAAAGCCCGTATTGATACCGGATACCGGCATACAAACCACCACTTAGCCTGTAGTGTACAGCGCCTGTCAATCCATAATCAACCAGATTGTATTTGCTGCCACTGGGTTTGGTACGGTATTCATAATAAGCACCTAATCGTTCAGGTAAGGTGATTTGATCTCCTTCTAATCGTATAGTTTGAGTGGTAGTACCGGATACAGTGCCGGCTTTATCTCCATAATAGTTTCCATCCAATAAAAATTTTAATGGACCCACTTGTGCACTGCTATTGTCCCGCTTACCGGTATATTCCACATCACCTTTAACGCTTGAACCCACCAATACGGAAGCATAGGCACCTACTGATACATCCAGGTGTTCAAAAAATAAAGTATAAAATGAAAGTGGAATATCGAGATAGTTATTGTTTATTGCCATATGCATCTTACGGGACCCCGATGTAGTAATGAATTCAGCATTTTTACGTATGGTAAAATAACTGGGACCTTCGTAATCAAATGAAGAACCCTTTTGAGAAAATATCAATTCACCCCGGATACCCATAAGGTCGGAAAATCCATATGAAAATGAAGGGCCAATATGAAAGCCCGATTGGGGTTTGAAGGTCGAATTTTCCTGCGTACCCCCACTTATGGTTGCTGAATTTATTCCAATACGCAGACCAAGGTGAGTTTCCTGGCCTTGGGCTATTGCAAATCCTAAAATTAATATTCCAATAAATCTATACTTCATACCTCTAAAATAGAATCCCGCAAAGATCGTATTTTTTAAGTATTGGCCGGAATATATTAGAAACCGGCTGAATCTTATTTTTGAAGTGCTTAGGGGATATCAGCATCAAAGATTAAAAGACTAAACAAAATGTATAGCTATACATATAACCCTCTGGGTATGGATGACGGATTTGTAATTTGGCAGGAATATACGAATCCTTCTGATTCTTATCCTCTCAACGCAAACGATTAGCTAACTCATATTTGCATCAAAAAAATAAATCCCAAATAAGATTTAGACTAGATATCGGCCAATGACGAACTTACCCATAAAATAAACAAGCCCTGATATATCATTTATACCAGGGCCTGTTATCTATATTTTACTTAAATTATCTCACCTTAATTCACTATCAATTTCTTTATATTTTGACTGTATTCAGTATCCAACTTAATATAATATATACCTGGTACAAGATTTTGTATTCCTATTTTTTGATTGCTATTCAGATCAAAATTCCTGAATTCCTGTACGACTTGACCTTGAAAATTAATAATTTGTACCAAACCTGATGATGCGATACCGTATTTATTATTGGTTTTGAGATTAATACTGCTGGTGGCCGGGTTGGGATATACTTCCATTTCAAGACCGGTATTCACTGATCTGTTTTCTATCGCCGATTTTATTGCAATAGCCTGAGATAAAGTAAATGAAACCGCTGGTGACCATGCTCCTTTGCCTGACAGACAGGAAGGCCTTACTTTCACTTTATAGTTTCCGGCTGCAAGTGTAGTATTAAACAAAAAGAATGTACTACTCACTGCAATTGCCCGCTTAAATGCCGGTGTGTTTCCTTGTGATTCCAATTCTATCTGATAAGATCTTGCTCCTGCCGATGGTAACCATGAAATCAATATACCAGCTGCATCTATTTGTACAGACAGTCCGGTAGGTATATCACAAGCGAATTTAGAAAGTCCTCCCCCGGTGTTAGTGGTTGGATTGACTAATGGAGTTACGGATTGCACTACATTTGTTTTAGTGCTAATTCCATTCCCGCAATTTATCGTTATACTTATTTTGTATTGGGTGTTTGGTATCAACCCATTGATCACAATACTGGTATCTTTATAATCTTCTTGCTTAAATCTGAATTTAGTCACAGTTTCTTCACTTTCAACTTCTATATTGTACTTCACTCCTGCACCAGCACTTTGCCATTTTAAGGTAAGTGAAGTGTCTTTTGCATTGAGTATCGACAGGCTCACTTGATTAGTACAAGTAGTATCTATTTTTACAGTTGGATCATTACCCGGGGCAGATGTGCCGGAGTTTATCAGAAAAGATGACCAGGCACTCCAATCAGACTTATCTCCATCACAGAGAGATCGAACTTTAAATTTATATCTGCCCTCGATAAATGAATTAAAATAAGGGTTAGTTGTAGTTTGTTCTGCAACAATCGTAGAGCCATTTTCAACATTCTCAATTTCAATTTGAAATGATGAAGCTGTACCAATCCATGATAATTTTACTTCCTGGCCACTTACTGATGAAGCCAATTGTGTTGGAACAGTGCATGTACCACCTGTGCCACCACCCGGAGGATTTGGTCCAGTGCTGCCAATAGTAAAAGCAAATGTAGGAGACCAGTCAGAATGGTCACTTCCGCACACTGATCGTACTTTAAATTTATAAGATCCGGCAGGCAGGTTAATAGCAAAAGGAGATGCAGCAGATTGTTCCGGTACTACATTTACATCCGTGGCTGTATTTTCTACTTCAATTTGATAAGCAGCAGCAGTTCCTGTCCAGCTCAGGCTAGCCCCTGTAGTGGTGGTGCTTGCTGCCAATTGTGTTGGAATAGTGCATGTACCACCTGTACCACCACCGGGAGGATTTGGTCCAGTGCTGCCAATAGTAAAAGCAAATGTAGGAGACCAGTCAGAATGATCAGCTCCGCACACTGATCGTACTTTAAATTTATAAGATCCTGCAGGCAGATTAACAGCAAAAGGAGATGCAGCAGATTGTTCTGGTACCACATTTATATCCGTGGCTGTATTTTCTACTTCAATTTGATAAGCAGCAGCAGTTCCTGTCCAGCTTAGGCTAGCCCCTGTAGTGGTGGTGCTTGCTGCCAATTGTGTCGGAACAGTGCATGTACCACCTGTACCACCACCTGGAGTATTCGGGCCAGTGCTGCCAACGCTAAACGAAACCCAATCGCTCCAATTGCTTTTGTCATTTCCACATAATGTCCTGATTTTGAATTTATAAGATCCATTGGTCAGTGTAGCGGAATGAGGGCTTGATGCATTACTTTCAGGAATTACCTTTTGATTGGTAGAGGTATTTTCAACCTCTATGAGATAACCTGTTCCATTGCCAGACCAGGTAAAACTGACCGTACTTCCATTAGTTGTGGCAAGTAATTGGCTAGGTCGGTCACAGGCTGCATTTGCCTGTGTTGGTATAATAATAGACGAGATCAGAAACATGGCAGAAACGACTACCTTCAGAAAATTCGATTTCATTATTCAGTTTTTAATTTTAATTTGATCAATAACGAGATTTTAACACTTTCCATATCCCTACAATTATGGAAAATCTCAAATACATTCATTAGTACACTCTGATCAGTAAAATGTAACCATAGGATCTTTATAACAATTTTAAATCTGAAATGGGTATATCTTTATATGTGTTAAATTATCGGAAAATATATAGATGAAATTCCTATTTGCACTGCTTTTTTTTATCTCATGCAATAAAGAAAAGGTAGAATCTATTTTTACAAATTATGGCCAAAAGTTGGTCGTTGTAAAGGACGAACCCCAATTGCCCGATCCTTTTATAAAAAAGGTCAGCTTTGATATCCTTTTGACCGGTGAGGTTCATGGTATCGCCGAAAACTATACTGTACGAAAATCAATAATCAAACAACTCCATCGGGAGAAGGGGGTCACAGTTTTGGTAATAGAGTTCCCGGTAAGCTCAAGTAAACTAATACAAAATTATCTCAATACCGGAGATGAGACCGACTTGAAATTCATTTATTCAAATTTAAAATCTACTTCAGAATATACTCAGGAGGGTATTGATTTTTTCAGGTGGCTGCGGGAATACAATTCAACACTGGAGACAGATAAGAAATTAAAATTAATAGGGGTAGATATAGAGCATCAGCCAACGGTAACTAAATATTATATTTCCCGTATTCTAAAAGACAAATCAATACCCATTGAAATAGAAAAAAACATACAACGGTTGCTGAAAGAGAATCTTTCTACTGAGCTGCTAATGACTATACAAAATGATGTGATGGCAAATGATTTGCAATACAGACTTCTTTTACAAACCGATTATAAGGATTTTAATATATTAATAAAGAATGCATTGGTGCGGTTTCAATACGGATCCAATAGTCAGCTTTTTGATGAGGCTCGTGAAAAAGCGATGATAGATACATATATATCATTAGTACACGGTTTGGGAGCAGGTCCGGTCTATGGTCATTTTGGAGATGCCCACCTTAGTTCATATTCTATTTCTCGGGAAAGATTAGCATTATTACTCAAAAAAAATGAGGTCACTAAATCCTTGCTACAGGTATCCATACCTTTTATTTATACCAATTCCGCTTACCGAAACTCCCAGGGAGCCCAGGTATCTTTGGATGTAATTACCCACAAAAAATGGCACCAACAGGTAGAAGATAAATATTACTTTTATGATTTTTCCATGCTTTCTGCTAAAGATGCTAAGAGCCTTGGCTGGCCTTTTTCAAATGTGCTATTTGGTCCGGAGCCAGGGTCGGGAGTATTGACGGATTATTTTAAATATTTCTTATTGATCAACACTGCCAGGGCATGTACTACATATCAACAATAATATATGAACAGAAAATATCAGATCTGTAATCATAAGGGCCAATCCAGGTATGCCGATTGTGTTTACAATTATTTAAATAAAGACCGACTATGAGATCCAAACTCTTTACATCTACCCTAATCATCACCAGCATTATTATTGTCAACCTTTATCAATGTAAAAAATCCGAAAATATTTTACCTCTTACTAAGTCCTGGGAAAAATCAATACCGCACCAGGAAATACCGGAAGGATTGACATCGATTAGTGCCAAATCATGTGGAGTTTGCCATCTGAAACATTATAATGAATGGAAATTATCAACCCATGCTCATGCCTGGACCGATCTGCAGTTTCAATCTGAACTGAAAAAAGAGTCAAGCCCTTTTATGTGTATTAATTGCCACATACCATTACAAAATCAGCAGGAATATGTAGTCTCCGGACTTATCGATGGTGATATCTATAAACCGGTCAAAACAATCAACCCTCATTTTGACCAAGATTTACAACTTGAAGGCATTACCTGTGCCAGCTGCCATGTAAGGAATAAAGCAATCATAGGTCCTACCGGATCACTAAAGGCACCACATAAAACTATAAAAGATACGGTGTTACTCTCAGAACAATTATGTATTTCCTGTCATAATGCATCAGCTGTACTTACTCCTACCCTTGCATGCACATTTGAGACCGGTGATGAATGGAAATCAGGTCCTTTTTTTGGAAAGAAAAATTGCATCAGTTGCCATATGGACACAGTAAGTCGGGAATTGGCCGCGGGATTTGGAATTAAACTAAGTCATCAGCATTATTTTGCCGGATCGGGTATACCCAAGTTTGACAGTATAGAAAGTAAAATAAAAAACGGATTGGCTATTTACCCTACAACTTTAAAAAAAATGTATAGGTCAGGCGATTCTGTACATTTTAATCTCAAAGTAAAAAATGAATTTGCCGGCCACAAAGTACCTACCGGTGATCCTGAGCGTTTTTTTAATATTTCTTTTGCCCTTAAAAACGAATCAGGTGCCATCAGATCTTCCAAAGTATACAGAATCGGAGAGGAGTGGGAATGGTACCCGGAAGCTAAGAAAATTTCGGATAATAATCTCTTACCAGGTGAAGAGCGAACTTTTCGTTTTTCCTATCATGCCTTGCAAAAAGAAAAGCTCTATTTAACTGTGGAAGTTACCAAACACAGACTCAATAAAGAATCAGCTGAGTATAATAAACTGGGAAAAAATTATCCGTTGTATATAACGACTTTCCAGGAAGAGTACCCAATAGAGATTAAATAACCAAATGATACAGGGTAATACTTACCCTATCTTTCATGAGAATACCAGGTAAGAGCAAAAGCCCGGATCGCAATGGTACATTAAACGAATTGTAGAGAAATCTCCTGTTCCTTTAAAACAAGAATCACTACCACATACTCATGGATTGTTACCACTTGCTGGTTATCACCACCAGGCCCGGCGTTCTCAGTTTAATTTTAGTTTATGAAAATACTTATCGCGATTATTTATTTTATTTCCCTGGTATCTTGTCAGAAAGGGCCGTTGACTCCTTCAGAAAACCCCGTAGCACCTGATTGTAAAGCCATGCGCATCGTAGTGGATGGCGAAGAAACCCTGCTGGAATTTACATCAACCGGTAATTTATCGAGATATGCTGATCAGGTGATTAATTCAGCTGAAAAAAGTTCAGAATTTTCCATCGCGTTTAATTATAACTCAGCTAAGCACTCAATAAGCTTTCGCAACAAAATATGGAATATTTCCATTTTAGATGATGATAAAAACGGATTTGAGCAGGGTTGGTTAGACCATTTTGGTAATGGAAAATTAATATATTCAATATGGGAAGGGTTAGAAAACGGAACAGTAACTTCAAGAGAAGAAACAGACTTCCATTACGATAATAAAGGAGATGCAATAAACTACAATTCTGCTTTTTCAATAAATACTGGCGCTATTTTCAAAAAATTTGGCAATATTACATATTCAAACAAAGTATCTCCCTTCGCGGCTAATCCTTATCAATTTATAATTGAACTGAATTGGTCCCCTGCAGCTCATAATAATTACCACCTGGCCACAGAAGATATTTATACCATATCCAATGAAGGATTGGATGATACGCATCTTGTTATAATAAAAGGAATTTCTACTTACGAATATAGTTGGGATTCATTGAATAGAATAAAACAAATAAAAATTCATACTACCGAGAAAAAGAGCATCAAAAATAAAACTACCAATACCACTACGATAGAAACCGAGAGCAAAACAAAAATCATCCAGATATTCTACAATTGTTAATAATTATGCATTCTCTTGCAATGGTAACTCTAAAAATCAGGGATAAACAATAAGAATATTTTTTTGTGGTCCTTTGGACTAACTTTGGTTGTTTAAATTTTAATTAATGAGAAAATATAGACTGGTATTATTTGGACTTATTTTTCCATTACTAATTTCAGCTCAAAGCCCTATAGGTAAGTGGAAAATGCTTTCACACACCACACTATTTGATGGTGAAACAATGGATAGTCATGCAGCATTGGTAAGTGTGCGGCCCTGTGCAAAGAATATAGTCTATGAATTTACTGTTGAGGGTAAAGCAAGCCTGAATGCAACGGGATGTGAAGAAAAATATAAATCTATGCAGGAAAAGTTATGGTCTAAAACACAGTGGAAAGCAGATGCAAATAGCATCACTACTTCTAATACTAATTTTGCTGTAGGCAATACGTATCAACTCAGTTTTGCCGGGAACAAAATGATCTGGAAAAGGGAAGGTGAAAAAATAGAATATCAGAAACTTTAGTTTACTTTGAATCCATTATTTTCGTGGATATAGTACGCTACGTTTTTAAAATCTCACTGAAATGAAATATGCTGTTTTTACTCTATTGATTTCCTGTTGTTTCAAATCTTATTCCCAGGCATCACTCTATGCTTCTTTTTTTGGCGACGATGCTTTAGCTGCAGCTAACCTGGATATCCGGAGTGAAAATCCGGGATTGTTAAATTATTCATTGCGCGGTGGTATCGGTGTATGGTCAGAATGGGGAAAAAGAAATGCATTATCTATCCCTCATCATCTCACTGTAATTCTAGGCAAAACACATGGCCTGGAAGTAGGCGCTTCAGCTGCATGGAGAAAAGGGCTTGGCTACCGAATGCGCGCAGTACTTGGATATCGCTATCAAAGAAGACCAAGTGGCTTATTGATCAGAACTTATGTTGATCCTATACATCACGGTCAGTTTAATTATAGATTTGGATTAGCTATTGGACACAGTTTTTAAAAAAAACAAGACCCTCATCCATATTCGTTTACCTGATATGGAATTCATTTACCATATGTTAATTTTCTCCTAAAATACGAAGATATTCGTATGAAGGCTTGACTTTAGCCCCGATCTTTTATTATACTTGCAGTACGAAAATATTCGTATAGTATAAATTAAGACCAGGATGAAAAACATTAAACCTACAGACAGTGAACTCGAAATACTCCAATTATTGTGGCAACATGGTCCTTTATCTGTCCGAACCATAAATGAGATGTTGAATGAATTGAGTGGCAATAATTCCATAGGATATACCACTACCCTTAAGATAATGCAGATCATGTACGAAAAAGGCATTCTCAAAAGAAATACGGACCAGCGAAGTCATATATACGAAGCGGCTTTAAAAGAAAATGAGACCCAGCAAAACCTGCTCAGTGAGTTTCTGGATGCCACCTACAGAGGCTCTGCTTCCACGCTGGTAATGCAAGCCTTGGGAAACCACAAAGCAAGTGATGCAGAATTGCAAATGATAAAGAATTTTATTAAAGATCTTGAATCGAATACCCGCAGTACTGTAAAAAATAAAAAATAAATATCAATACATTAATCCTGATGCTATGCAAAATTTAATACAGATCGACAGACAATCATTGCTTACAGCCTGGACATGGGCGATGGCACATACCCTTTGGATCGGATTGGTACTGGCATTTATTTTTTATGCTTTTCTGCACCATTTTTCTTCCACCAACTCCAAAATAAAATATAGAATAGGATTGGGATTACTGGCTTTGTTGCCGGTGTCCTCATTCATTGCATTTTTATCTTATTTACCATCTTCTGAAAACAGTACCTCTGTCATTACCTATTTTAGTACTAACACTGCTGCATTTTCAACTCCGGAGCAACTGACTGTCAAGCCCGCTTTTTCATCCTATATCTATAAATATTCTGATTCCTTGTTTTTAATTTGGGTGATTGGCATTGTTATTTTAAGCATCCGTATGCTGTGGAGCTATGTGCAGGTTCAAAAATTAAAAGCCAATGCAGTCGATATTGAACACGGTCATTTGAAATCGTTGTTTGATTCTATATATAAAAAATCAATGATAAAAAAATCAGTCAGGCTGGTCAGTAGCCAGCGGATAGATATTCCATCAACTGTAGGTCATATTAACCCCATCATCGTATTGCCCATTAGCATCATTAATCAGCTCACTATCGAAGAGACCTATGCCGTCATAGCCCATGAAATAGCACACATTATGCGTACAGATTATCTGTTTAATTTGATGATCTCCTGCATAGAAGTAGTGTATTTCTTTCATCCATCCGTGTGGTGGTTTTCTGCCACACTCAGATCGCTCCGGGAACAATGTTGTGATGATATCGCTATCCAATTGGGTGCTGAAAAAATGGCACTCAGCAAAGCATTGGTCCAACTGGAAGAACAAACGCATACGCCGCTATTGGCTATGGCATTCTCACATAAACATCAATTATTAAATCGTATTCAAAGATTATTCAATCCAACTATGAAAAATGAATTCAACATCGGTCGTAGCCAGGCACCTATACTATTGGGATCGCTGGCTTTACTATTGGCTTTTTCCAAGCCCATTGCAAATACGGTACAAGCAAACACAGTGCCTCTGCTTCACGCCTTTTTATGGGAAGAAAAACCGGTAGCCGATACAACCAAACCGAAATCAAAAATTGAAAAAATTACCAAAGACAATGGCAAAGAAAAACTTGAGCTCAAACTAAAAGATAAAAAAATAGATGAATTGAAAGTTAATGATAAAGTGATACCGCCATCCGAATACAGTAAATATGCTGAAAAAACAGAAGAACTTCAAAAGGAATTAAAAGAAATAGAAAGTCCGGAAGGGCGGGCCAGGGTAAAAGTATATAGTGATATGGATGCTGACTTATCAGACCATGAAGACCATTATATCATCTCTACTCCCGGCGACCGGGATCGGGTAATCCTGGCACCTAAATCAAAAACCAAAGACGGTGCAAAAGCCAGAGTCTATGTCAGTCCTGGCCATGGCAGTGCAGCTCCGTTTGTATATCATGGCAATGGTGGTAACTATGCATACATCTATGGTGGAGGAAAATCCGGTAGTAGGTCATGGGCGGGATCGGCACGAAATGGTGATGATATAAAATGGACCATAGAAGGTGACTCAAGTAATATCACAATAGATGGAGATAGGATCATCATTAAAAATGAAAAAGGAGATGTGATAGTAGATATGGATGGGGATCATCGATCCTGGAATTTGATCAGGCCTGGTAAACTTTGGTTCCCGGGAGATGCTTTCGAAAACAGAGAACTCTTTAACCATTTTCCTGATGATTTAAAATGGAAATTGGAAAAAGAATTAAAAATGAAACAAGGTGACCTTTTAAAACTTAATGGTGAATTGCAGGAACAAGTTCAACGAGAGTTGCATGATCGTTTGCGGGACGGACAAAAAATGCATAAAGAACTGTGGGAAGAAAAAAGCAAAGGATTACAAAAACTATTTAATGAAAAAGGCGTCTATAGGTTGGGTGACGCATGGGGTGATGCATGGGATGATGACAGGATGCATTGGTCTAATGGCAAAAACAACCTGAATCAAGCCATTCAAAACAAAATCATAAAAGATGGAATAGTAAAAGAAGGAGAAACATATGATTTTAAAATAGATGATAATAGCCTGAAAATAAATGGCAAGAAGCAAAATGAAACTTCTTATAATGAATTTAAATCACTGATCAAAGATTATACCGGTATAGAAATGAAGAATAACTCATTCTTTTCATTTAACGGAATAGCCAAATCAGATAAATAAGCGAAATAGCTGGTAAACGTATATTTTTGCAATCCAATAATTAATAAAATGAAAAAAATAAATCTGCTACTCCTTTTCCTCAGCACGATCAGTCTAATACATGCTCAGGTTAAAAGCTCAACCAGTAAACAAAAAAAATCCGTTACTATTGAAAAATATACGGATAAAGATGGTAATGAAGTGATAGAGAAAAAAGTGCTGGAAGGTGATGCTGTGAAAAAAGAAAGCGAAGAAAAAACGGGTCGCTCAGTAAAAATATATGCAGACAGTATGGGTAAGGGCACCAAAATCATCATAGACGAAAATATTAAAATCATGGATGATGATGAAAATGAAGATGAAGATGATGCTCAAACCAGGTTTAGATCAAGATCAGGGTTCACTGACCGAACAGTGACGATCAAAAAAAATGCAGATGGAAGTGTCGAAATAAAAGAACAATCAGGCAGCGATATCTCAGGAATGGTGAATATGCGTGTCGATAGCGCAGAAGCTAAAAAGCCCAGTCTGGGTATATCCCTGGATGAAGATATGCGTATCACTAAAGTGTTGGAAAATGGTGCTGCTGAATCAGGTGGATTAGAAAGAAACGATGTAATTACCCATTTTGATGGAACATTCATTGAAGATTATGATCATTTAAAATCTATGATATCAGGAAAGAAAGTAGGCGACAAAATAATACTTACCTATTTACGCGACAGAAAAGAAATGAAAGCAACCCTGACATTAAAAGGTGGAGCTACACGAGTATATTTTAACAGATAAGCTTATACAATTCTTTAGAAAGAGTTAAAAACAAAGGCTGGCATGTTAAAGTAATGCTATATGCAACCTTTGTATTTTATTTTGCATCATTATTATTAATACCTGTCCCCAAAGCGTATTCCAAATTATTCCTTACTCTAATTACTCTAAATGAATTTGATCATTCCTGATTGTCATGAATGAAAATCAAATTTTACTCTGATTTATACACCCGGAGAATCCATACTTATCATGTGTAATTGGATAAGCTGATATAGTATTGCCCTTATCGATTCTTTTGGATTTAGTGAGTCTTTTCATATACCCCGATTACATGACTAAAGAGTTGTGACCGGGGTTTTTTTATTGTTTAATCAATTTTATCCGGTGCAATAGCAGCGATTTCATCTTGTTATCTGATTTTAATCGGATGGTTATTGTTTTATTATCCGTGCCCAGATCGAGTATTCCAATATTTAATTTAGGATCCCTGATTTCGGATTCACTGTATGAACTGTACCAGGGAGAAATACGGGATTGCCTTTGCCAAATGGAAAAATCAGCACCTGTATTTTCTTTTTGAATATCAAAGATAACCTGGTATTTACCTGCAGGTACATCTTTTAAGGAAATTCTAAGCCAACTGTCTTTATCAGTACTGTATTTATAACTTTCTCCGCCGGTACCGTATTTCCAAAAGGTATGGACTGTCATATTTCCAAAGTTAGTATACTCTATCAGCTGGGGATAGATCACCAGAGTATCCGGTATATAAACTTTAGATAGTTCCGAAGCTGGTACGCTTTGATGTACGGGAGCCTTATCTGAATAATATATTGCCAGTGAAGTATAGTTTACCGGGAATTCATTACCCATAGGCCCATGCTCAATGGAATGATGTATGTTTTTAGTAAAGCTGAGTTTGTCAGCTAAATAAAATCGATAACCTCCTGTACGACAAAATAGCAGAGAATAATCCAGTGCTCCATGCAATGGCAAAGACATGGCCTGATCCCATCTATCCATCATAGCATACCATCCACCATTAAAATAGTCTTCTGATCCGGTACCATGTAATCGCAACTGTCCATCCAATACAGTAGAATCATCTCCTTCAAAAAAATAGGTCATTCCTGCCAAAAGTCCCTGGGATTGAAGCAGGGTTCCTATTAAATGTCCTTTTCCCACATGATCCAAAAAAACATGTGGTTTGCCTGCATCTGATTTTGGTTTACTATTCCAATGGGTATACAGCTTGCCTTCTTTTATAGCTTCCCTTTTTTGAGAAGTGTAATAGACTGTGATTTTTATGTCTATTGGTTTTGTACCGGGATTAGTTGAAGATCTATACACAAGCTCTACAGAAGCTGATTTATCAAAAGGCATGGGAATGTATGAATAACATTTTGTTCCATCTGCTCCTAATATCAGGCTTTGCATTCTTTTTTGACCAAAAGCATATCCAAAAAAATCAGCCACGGGGCAATAGATAGCCGGTACTTTTTCATCATCCCAGGTGATTTTGATATCCAGATCTTTAAATAAGGATTCGAATGCTGACGATGGCGTAATTTCTATCCCAATTATCCTGCCCGGCTGGTTTAGTTTGGTGACGGTATAGCTTTTACCTGATACTAAGTTTAATACCCTGTCTATTCTTTGAAATGGAAATGAAAAATATTTTTTTACCGATTTTCCGGGCTGTGACCAGGTAGTGCTGATCTCTGCCATTAATTTCTTTTCTCTATCACTGAATACAGGTGAAAATGATTCCACCACGGTACCCGGTACAAACATTTTATATTGTATCTGGTGAAATTGAGTTTTTTTAGCTCGCAATATAATTTTACAACTTTGTGCAAATGGAATGGGAATATAAGAATAGAATCCGCCCAGTTGATTTCCACATAACGGTTGTACAAATGGAAATACTTCGCCTGAAAACAGATCACGGTATGAAATAGAAAATCGTATTTTATTTTCATTGTCTATATAAAAGTCCAGTGTGTCATCTGTAGGAGTAGGTGTCCAGATCCTGTTGATTACACCAGGTCCGTGCTGATCAAATAAGACCAGGGTGCTATCTGCATTCCGTTTAATAAATGAGTACTTACCACTGAACCCATCATCGTTACCTCCTGTGGTGTCATAGGATGAGATCTGAGCAGTATATTCAGCACCGGAGTATGCAGGCAATAAAGAAATATCGGATAGCAATTTGAGCTCTGAATAAACGGAGTGCTGTGCTTCACTGAAACGAAATATAAAAATCGATACAATATATAGTAGAGGTTTTAGCTTCATGACTTTAATTTAATAAATAATCCGGTATTCTTACCGCAAGATGCCAATAGGGTACGACAAATTGCACATCAGTAATTATTTTCTCCCTTTAGGGTGAAGGGTAGTACGACGAATTTTGTGCAATTTGTCGTAGGCTCCAGCGAACAGGGTTGAATATCAGGATGCCTGAATAATAATTGGTCGAAATAAAGTCAGTATCATTAGTCCCGATGCTTCCCAATGGGGATATCATTTTTACAACCTTTCGATGCTCTGATGGTAACAGCATGAAGTAGGTGGGGCAAATTAAAATGTACTTTTTCTCTTCCTATTTCCCTTTACAACTATTCAATATTTTTTGCAGAAATATTATATAAGCGGGATCATTATCTCTTTTTGCAAGTACAAGTCCTTCATTGGCATCACTTATAGCTAAATCGCATTTGCCTAATTTTGCAGCTATCTTACCTCTCAGGTTATAAGTCCAATATTGTTTATCTGCAGCCAGTACTTTATCAGCCCAGACAAATGCTTGATTTAAATCGATGTTTTTGTCATAATAATATTCTGCTGCACTGTAATACGTATCATTTGAGGCATTTGCGGCACCGGTCTTTTCTTTGATCTGGGCCAGGATCTGTTCGTGAGGGTCATGTACCAGTTTGAATTTTACCATGCTGTTTTCCCATTTAATAAATACATGGGCAGAGGTTTCATTAAAATCAGTAAAGCCCATAGTAAAATACTCTTCTTTAGTCAACAATTTTTGTGATTTAACCGTAAATCGTAACAGATCTTCTGACTCCTTATATTCGAAAGTGCCAAACTGATTCGGATTTTTGGAGATGATGATGGTCCAGGAATTTAAATTAGGTATGGTGGCGATCCCGTACGTACCGGCAGCCAATGCATGACCTTCGATGGTAATATCTTTGTCAACAATTATATTAGGCAATTTATTAGCACCTGTGCGCCAGATTTTACCATACGGAATCAGGCTGGAACCGATCATTTTACGACCTTTGAGTGCAGGCCTGCTGTATTCAAGAGTTATATTGGCAAGACCCACTGCTTGTTTTACAGATGCACCCGGGCTGGCAGCAGGAAGGTCTACCTGGCTTTGGATAAATAATGGCAGTACAATTAATAATGATAGTATAGAAAATTTCATTGGTGAATATTTTAAAAAATGCAAAAATAAGATGTATTAATTGTTTGCAAGAAAAATTTATTTTAAATCAATATATATGGAAAAATACTTGACTCAACTAATACAAGACATTGAAAATGTCATCTTGAGCAGATGGAATACGGAGCCACCCAATACCTTTCGTATGGGTATGATGAATCATTGGCAAGATCCTCCACCGGGATATACGGGTAAACCATTCGGGTACGAAACGGAAGAAAATGAAAGCGGCTCATCGACACACTTTGAAGAAACTTTAAAAGAATTAGAAAACTATATCAATCCCAATAAGTCCATTGCACGCCTGCCTTTTATAGAGTTTACTGAATTGACCATAGACCAGTTTCCAAATTCAGAATTATGTACTGATGATCAATTAGAAAAGCTTGTCATTGCTATCAGTCGATTATTGACTAGTTATAATTTTATGGTTCCATCCGGTAAATTGCCCGCGCGATTGATTTATCCCAAATTAGTGGATATATTAAATAAACCGTGTTCAATTACCCGTAATGGATTTATCGGAATAGAATTTTGCCATTTTGATCCTGATGATTGCCCTTTTGGCGGAGAAAATTGCGAGTGTAAGGATAAGTGGTAAATCAGCTTTGCAGTACCGTGCACAATTAATCGCAATGTGCATGCATATTGTTTTTACACATAAAAAAGTCTGCAATTCACCTATCGTAATATCAAGCTTTACTAATCTCCATTTTGTCCCATATCGCATTCTATCTTACTGATCAGCCACTTGCCATTTATTCTATGACATTGAATGTTTCTTTCATCATTTCGAATCGAATCTAAAATCAATAGTTTAACAGAGGCACTGTCTGATTGATTGTACACTATTTTGATGGGTCCCGAGGTCCATTTATTTATTTCCCAGTCCTGTGCACAAAAATATTTATCTGCATCGAGGCATGAGGGTACTTCTGCCTTATTTTCGTGTTGCCAGTATTTTTCGCATTCTTTGTAAAAAGCAATATCACCTTGTATGAAAACATCGCTTACGAAGCCCGATTCTTTTATATAGGCAAGATAGGCCATTAGTTTGGTCGTATCCAATTTTAGGTATTTTCCCTGATTATTTACAAAATCGATGGTATGTGTGGTATCATAGGTTTCTTTGTCATACCACTGATAAAACTGATGTATAAGGTCAGCCAGTAATGTAGAATCATTGGCTGTGGTATTGACTCCTGCCACCTGCGTCAACGGATGGGTCTGGCTTTGTTCATTTTTACAAAAGATAAAATGAAATACTATAAAAGCAATAATAAAGATCCTGTACATAGGATTACAAAATAGGAATTAAATCCTGGAATTTAAAAATGTAATGATAAATACGATCTCGGGCTTTTTACAACACTGTGGTTATTACCTTATCTTAATAGTCCGGGTATCACCTGTATTCTTTCTATTCGACCTCCCCGGAGTATACCCAGATTTGATTTTTTTCCAATGGTTTCTTCGTTTAAATATTTGTGCAGGTTATCTACACTAGCCACGGGTTTATTTTCAAATTCTACAATGATATCACCTATTCGCAACTGATGATTGTATACATCTGCATCGGGTATGATTTCAAATACATAGACCCCAGTTTTGGTTTTGAGCTGATTGGCAGCAATCATACGGGGAGTGAGGTTTACAAGTTGCCCGGCAATGGCCAGTTGTGCCCTTTTTACTTTACCGTACATGATGAGCTTGCCTGCAATATAGGTAGTCAGATTGGATGAAACTGCAAAGCACAACCCCTGTGCACTGGATACTACTGCCGTATTTACCCCGATCACCTTACCTTCAGAGTTGACTAATGGTCCGCCGCTGTTACCTGGATTGAGTGCAGCATCGGTCTGAATAATATCATCTATAAGTCTGCCGTTGGTAGCCCGAAGGGTACGACCCGTGGCACTCACCACTCCTGTAGTTACGGTATGTTGCAATCCCATTGGGTTACCTATGGCTATTGCGATTTGACCGGGTTCCAGCAAGTCAGAATTGGCAAAAGTCAAAGGCTTAAGGTCCCCATCAAATACTTTTAGTATAGCAATATCCGATGATGGATCAGTACCTACCAGGGATGCTTTAGACTCCATTCCATCTGCAAATCCTACTTGTATAGATATAGCCTTTTCTATTACATGATTATTGGTTACTATCAATCCATCCGTCGAGATTACAAAGCCCGAGCCATATCCTTCCTGGTCCACTATCTTTTTACTTCTCGGATCCTGGAGTTTTTTGATGACTTTTATATGTACTACAGCTTGTGCAGATTGTTTCACCACGCCTGTAATAGTGGTAGAATATGCATCCAATAATTGCTTATCAGTAGAAGAGGTAAATTGTAAAAATTGGGACATCGTAATTTTTCTACTCAATAATCAGACCAGCTTAAAGATTCGGAAAATTTGTCAGATTTTAAACCATATTTAGGTCAGATAATATATTATGAAAACAATTCTCACCAGGATTTACTTTTTAGACTTACTCCACATCTCTTGCTGTCTTTCATTAAGAAAACTCCAAATAATAATTCTACTGATCTTTTGACCATTGGTCATCGTGATTTCTTTGATTTCGGTAGCCTCTGTTTTTTTGAGTGCTTTGATGATGGGCTCTATCGATATTTTCTTTGACAGCATGATCGAAAACAGAAAACAGGAAGTAGCGAAGGCCTGGCTTTCCCTGATCATATCGTATGCAAATTGGACTTCACCTCCTGCACGCCAAAGTTCATTGTCCTTACCGCCAAAATTGAGCACCGGCAATGGCTCTTTGTCAGGTGAGAGGTTCTTTAGTTTTCGCATAGTGGCCTGATGTGCTTCCTTAGAGTCATGGTGGAACGGAGGATTGCATACCACCAAATCTATAAATTCATCTTTATGGATAATGCTTTCAAATATTTTATTGATATTATACTGCCTTCGTATAGTCAACTTTCCATGCAACGATGGATTTCGGTCGGCTATGAGCTGTGCAGCTTCCAGTGATGGGAGATGAGCTTCTGATCCAATGAAATTCCAATTATACTCTTTTATAGCCAGGATCGGGTAGACAGCATTGGCTCCTATACCAATGTCTAATCCGGTAATTTTTTTACCCAGAGGTATTACGTTATGATTAAACGAGGCAAGTACATCTGCCATATAATGAATATAGTCAGCTCTCCCCGGAATGGAAGGACATAAGTATCCATCCGGAATATCCCAGTAGCTAAGTCCATAATGGTGTAGCAATAATGCTTTATTTAATGCTTTTACAGCCTCCGGGTCAAAGAAGTCAATCGTATCGTATGCCGATTTATTTCGAATTACATATTGCGCAAGCTCCGGCATGGTTTGAGTCAATGCCCCAAAATCATATCGATCACGATGTTGATTGCGCGGGTGTAGGGATGAAGTTTCCTTTGATTTTATTTTCTTGCGTAGCATGAAAACTCTCCGGTTAAATGGTTAGAATAATTGCATGGAAGTATGACAATTAAGATGGTATTGATAAGCACCATTGGTAAAAGTAGGCTTTATTTGCCTAAGAGTATTTTAATTTAAATTGGCAAACAAATACTAAAAACTTCCTAATCCGGCCAATCTACGTATGATTTCCGGATAAGTCAGCAAACACAGTACGATACCCCATTTCCATATTATTTTAGGTAGTTTGCCCGGTTGGTCATCTGCCAAAGCAGTATACCTATAGGTTCGCTCAAATCTATACCAAATGTCCACCTTCTGGCCTACTGAATAAATGCAAGGCGATCGATATGTGAATGAAACATGCCGGTAGGTACCATTCGGATAGTTAAATTCTACTATAGGGGCTTTGCCGTTTTTACCTGAAGGATCATCTCGAATTTCAGTTACGATCCCGGTAGTGCGAATGCCTTTAGCCAGGGTTCGCTCTATTTCATGTTGTTTCTGGTACGATAAAATGAGGCAATAGGTGCCTGCAAATGTCAGGCCCGATAATACATATGGATGTAGGTAATCATATGGATTTAGCATTCAGCGAAGATGGTAATTTTCATATTGTTTTGAAAAAATTTGGTCCCATTCTTAGAACTATTTTTCGTGGCCGTTATTATAAAAATGCTTTCTAAAGCTTCTATACCCATCTTAAATAACCACCCGATTGACCATCGTTTTTAATTAGCCTAAATCTTATCTATGAATTGTCGTTTCATTACCTTTGAGCCATGCCACTTCGTGAAGAGATGATCAGTCAGGGCAATTTCCTGTTTAAGTACCGTAGTTTTTTACCTGTTTTAATATTAATTCCCGGCATATATCTATATGTAAGTTATGTACAAGCACATTCTTTAAATGGAAATCAGCCATGGGAATACTTTTCCTTTAGTGTATGCCTGTTGGGATTGGCCATACGGATATATTGTATAGGCCACTCTCATGATAATACTTCAGGAAGGAATACCAATGAAGGGCAGATCGCAGATGATATAAATCAAACCGGTTTATACAGTGCCTGCAGGCATCCATTATACCTGGGCAATTTTTTTATGTGGCTTGGCCTGGCTATGTTTACGTATAATCTATGGTTTATCATCGCCTTTATATTCTTATTCTGGGTTTATTACGAACGCATCATGTTTGCAGAAGAAGAATACCTGAGGGCAAAGTTTGGTACGGTCTATACTGCCTGGGCAGATAAAACTCCTGCTTTTATTCCCAATTTACCCAAATGGACGAAACCAAAACTCGGTTTTTCATGGCCAAAAGTAATACGACAGGAGAAAGCAGGTATTTTAAATATGTTTTTAGTAGTATGGTTATTCAAAGCGGTGGCTGCTTATAGCACCAAAGGAAATATCGATATAGAAAACAAGGTTTGGTCCTGGGGACTGGTAGCTGCATTACTCTGGTATGTATTGATTAAAATGCTGCAAAAAACCACTACTGTATTTACAAAGGACAGATAGGGTCAGGGTATTATTAGTTCTACATAATTTTATTTTTAAAGTATCACTTTGTAATCATGATGTGGGCCTGACAAATCTATATTTCGGATCTGCAGGTTAGTTAAATAGTTTGAATTTTTCATTTACTTTCTTTGTCCGCCAAAGAAAGTAACAAAGAAAGCTCGTCAGAAAATAAGGCATCCCTGTGGGCCGACCTATTCAGCTGCCCTGCATAACATTCGGATTTCCAGGCTAACTTCAATGCTTGACGGTGATTTTACTTTTTAGCTTTAATTTGATTTCAGGTGCAGCATGAATAAGTCTATGCTGTATTTTCTGACCTACGCCTTTGCTTGGCCTTTGAACCAATTAATTAATTGGTCCATGCCTTTTTAATCTTTTTACCATATCAATGCACTTTCTCGATCTATGTCTTTCAATAAATTAATAAGGGTCAACATTTTATGATTTCCCCAACTGACCCTATTTACATGTATATTAAAAGTGAGGGAAGCTAAGCTGACCAGGTAATTCAAGAAATTATCCACATTACTTTATTTCAACCTGGGATTCATAATCTTAAACCAAAGATGAGGAATCAACGCCAATACGATAGAGGCCGGATATCCATAAGCCATTTTAGGACTTCGATGCGAAGCTTGTAATGTTTGATAGGGTTTGCCTGCATGAGTATGATGATCGGCATGCCGAGTAAGTTCATATAAAAAAATCCTGCCCAGGGGTTGATCGGCATCCCATGACAATCCTTCGTGTACCGGCTCTGTAGATTTCCTTAGCAATCCATAATGTTCTATATAGTTTACACTTTCAAGGAATAATAGTCCTATGATGCCAACCAGTGCTATCATCACTGCCACATACAGATTAAAAACTAAAATGAAAAATCCCAAATAGGCTAAGGACGATAATAAAAATAAGATCATTAAATTATCGGTGCTCCATACTTTTTTATGTTGTAATTCAAGCCTCTCTTTTTCAATAGCCCAGGCGTGCCAATACGAGTCTTTGACAGATCGCAGCCAAAAGGAATAGATTGGTTCATCTTTGCGTGCAGTGGCGGGATCATCCATCGTAGCAATGTAACGATGATGACCTTTATTATGCTCTATGAAAAAATGAAGATAATGTGATGGAAGTAACAAAGCCCACGACATCCAATGATGTATCTTTTCCTTTCTATGACCCAGCTCGTGCGCCACATTGATGCCGGATGTGCCGAGAATCAGGCCCACATTAAGCACCAATCCAAAATGTTCATACCATACTAAATCAAATGTATTAATCGTGAACGCATAATAATAAATCAATGAATACACTATAGGAATATTGAGATATAAAAACAGATCGTGCAGGAAAGATTTTTTGGGCTCACCCGTAGGAGCATCATCGATGTCCGGATTTTTGTAAAAAAGCCCTTCTACTGCCGGTATAAAAAGAAAACCAATATATATAGATCCAAATGACCACCATCCTTTGAAGTACAAACCAATAAAGGCACTGATGGGAGCCAGGTAAGCAATGAGGTATTTGTATCCGTGCATGATATTGGTATTTCAAAAATAAACAATTTAGTTATACTGTTTAAAATACACGAAGTTACCTGCCTCTTTTGCCATACACTCCAAATACATAATCCGATTTGTTTTCTTTCAGATATTCATCTTCTATATAAAATAATTTTTCCAACTCCTTATCATCCGATATAAAATGATGAGCAATGTGTTTTAATGCAGGCATAAGCAAATTCCCTCCCAAAGGTTTTTCTTCTAATATAATAAAATGGGTATGCACTGCAGGAAGTATATTTTCAGACTCTACACATTCGGAGGGGTCAGAAAATAACATACGCCACTTTCCCAACCGGTATGATCTTGTCTTAATAATTCCGGTAAATGCAATTTTCTTTTTTTCTTCCGGTAAATAGTTGAGCAATGCACTGCTTTTTTTTATTTGCCCCGTATGGAAATTCATTCTGTTTGGTCCTGCATATTCGTTGAGTATTACCAGTCCATTTTCTTTTAAGGCCGGTACAATTTTATTTTGGAGAAATGAATCTATATGTTGTAAATGATGTAATGAAGCATTAAACAGAAAGTAGTCAACTGATTCATCTGCAAATAAAAGAGTATAAGCATCCGCTTTTATAAACGAGATGTTTTTGGCATCCGCCTTTATTGCTTTATCTCTTGCTTCCTGCAACAATGCTTCAGACAGATCATATGCCTTAACATGAAGACGAGGGTTTAATGAGGCTAATTTTATTTCATGACTACCTGTACCGCATCCAATAGAGATCAATACTTTATCTTCCGTATCTTTTAAATATTTCTTCGTAATGTATTCTTCATAGGATGTGTTTTCATGGCCGCTGATTTTTTTATTCATTCTCTTTTGAATGGCGGGTATGATCCACCAATTGGAGTGAATAAAATCATTTTGAAAACTGGAGAGTGTGCGCCGGTTGTTTTTCCAATGCAATTTGCTTAGTATAAAGGGGATTCCACGCTGTCTGAGTTTTATCCATGTCTCTACCAGATCGTCCCAATACCATAGTCCGCCAAGCATGCCCGGTTATCTTACTATTGCAATTTTAAGAGATTGGGTATCCGGGCTTTCAAATCCGTCTCCTGCACTGATCCAGGCTATGTAGATACCACTGACCACTTTTTTACCTTTGATATCAAGACCATCCCAGGTGTAGATACCACCATTTGATTTGCCCTGATTCACAATCTGGCCGGCAAAATCAGTAATTTTTACAGTACTGTTTCGCCTCATTCCCTGTATGGTGATAAGGCCATTATATTCAGGTCGTACCGGATTGGGAAAAGCATATATATCGGCAAATTCATTATTGCGACTACCTGCAGTAGCATCTATTCTCAATGATTGCAATCCTGCACCGGTACCAATATACATCTCTCCTTTATCTGCATGATAGCGAAGTGCAGTGATCAGGTTATCGTATAAAGGACTATTGTCTTTGGTATACCTGGATACCAATGCATCTCCTGCCGCAGATATCACTGAAATGCCATTGCGGGTACCAAACCATTTTCTATTGGCACCGTCGATAGCAATGCATTGTATATCTTCATTTTCAAGTAAGCTACCGCCAAGATCGAGCTGCACTATTATTCGTTTTGATCCTTTACACGCTGCATCAAATACATCGCCGCATTCAAATACAAATACACCATTCGCAGTTCCTACCCAAACGGATCCATCAAGATCTGTAGCTATGGCATTTATATTATTGGTGGTGAGCACACTATTGCCATTGTTAAAGAGCTTGTATTTATCATCACTGGTATTATTCAGATCATCGCCCGGATTAAAAGCCAGTAAGCCCTGACCGATTACTGAAAACCAAAGTGTATTTGCAGAATCACTGGCACAGGCAAGCAATGTGGTATTGGTATTGGTCGCAAAATTTTTCCAGGTGCCATCTGCTTTTAATACAGAAATAGGTCTTTCCGCAAGGTAATTCGTCATCCATAAGTTTCCTTTTCTATCATAGGTAAGACCTCCGATACGGGTCCGTGCAGCATCACCCACAGCACCTTGCAAGCTGCTGTTGTTTTTATCAAATACTTTTATCACCGGCCTGGAAGGGTCTTTCATATCACATTGCATGAGCCCTCCCCAGTAGGTACCTATGTATAATAATCCTGTTCGGTTATCTATAGCCATTTTAAAAAGATCTACCAGGTCGTATGCCTGCATTACACTGTTATTCCCTCTGTTGTATACCCGCCAGTCGCCATCAGCATACGAAAAAAAACCATCTCCCCTGAAAAGGTAACCATACGATGCATTGATACCTCCTGAAGCGACATAGATACGATCAGCCTGTAATGCTATATCTGTAGAAAATGCAGACAGCGGAGTATTAAAGTATTTAAATGAACATGGATCTGTGATCTTTGCATTAGACCTGAATGCCTGGAAGCGATCGGCAAACCAGCCACGGTTTTTTTCATCCAGTACAGCATACAGTGGTCTGGGTACACAAGACACATCCAGTGTTTTTACTGCATTACTCTTATCGATAGCATACCATTTTCCATCGCAGTCGCTTTTGCATCTATAACCCGCCAGCAACCAATCTTTATTGCTGCTTAAGTATTGAATAGTATGATTGGATGAATTCTCTTTATATATTGGTGTCCGGGTGGTACCATCAAATGAATATATGGTCTGATCCTGAACAGCATATAATAAGCCATTAAACTCTGCCATGGCTGCATAGGTCTCTGATCCAAATACCGATACGGCATTCCATTGGCCAAAGTCGCTCGGGTTGGCTTTGGCTTTATCTATAGAATAAATACCTGTTTCGGTAGCTATATAAATTAAATTTTTATATAATGCCGGTTCATATACGGGTATACCTGTAAATGCAGTAAAGCCAAATTCATCGCGCTTGAGGTTGAGTTCTACTATACCGAATCCACAAGCAAGGTAAGCAAAGTCAGAGCCCGGTGTGGTATAGATCCGGTTGATGATTTTATCGCCCAGGATTTTTGTATTGCGCAATATATCCGGCAGGTTGACTATTTTATTGGTTTTAGGATCATAGATATCAATATTGCTGTTGCGATAGGCAATGATGAGTCGATTGGTTTTGCTGTCCCATGCCATAGTCTGCACACTGATATCACTTAATCCGGATACTTTGGTTACAAATTTTATTTCTTCATTATTTTTATTGATCAGCACCAGGCCACCATTGGTTCCAAAAAATACATATTCCGGGCTCTGGGCTACAAAATTGCCGGTAGAATGCGACATATAACTTGTCCATTCTCCTATACGGGTAGTAGATTGTGAAAAAGATGATGTAGCGAAGAAAAGCAAAAGTATAATAATAAATGCCAATGCATTTTCAACTATTTTTCCGCAACCATAAATCGTGCTCGCAGAATGATCAGAGATAAAGATTAGTGAAGGTTTGTTCAGCACGGAATACTATATAAAACGCAAAAGTAAGGTGGATTGGTGTAAATGCCCTGATTTATTATTCAATTTCGAATTCATTTACTTAACCGGGTTTTAAGGTATAGTTTAGTCTTACATAGCATATTAATTACCATGTTTAATCAATTCTATCTTACCTTTAGATGGATTAAATTCTATTCAATCTTTTATAAAAATTATGTATTTATCTTACAAACTCCACACCAGCTACACTTTTTCGGTTGATCAGCCTTCCGTATTGACTATATTGGAAGGAGGATCATTTTCATACAAAGGTAAATCAATGGGGCATTTTAGCTCAAAACTAACCAAAGTAAAGGGCAGGGATAATCCCATGGGGCGTAGTTTCGTCATAATCAATCTTGAATTTAAACGGAAACAAAAAGGAGGTGAGCCACATTATATGCACTTACTCGGAGAGCGGGATATGATTACCATGATAGAAAACGGGAAAGTGGCAGGGACTTCTAATTTGTATAAATCGAAAAATGGAAAATGGTATCAGCGACAGGGAGAGTATTTGAATATAGGATGATGATTTAATACAACAATATTTATTTTAATTAAATGATATTTAGCACATGAAATCCTGTTATTTATTTCTGTTGGTTTTTATCAGTGAGTCGCTTAGCACTTCTGCTCAAATTAAATGGCCGCACGGAGCCAAAGCAGCCATCGTGCTCAGCTATGATGATGGTATGCAGACACATCTGAGTACAGCCATACCTCAACTCGACCAGTATGAGCTCAAAGGCACATTCTTTATTAATAATATAACCGGCAGAAATGAAGCGGTGACCTGGATGACTGCCGCCAGGCATGGTCATGAGCTGGCCAATCATACATTAAATCACCCTTGCCCTGCGGCCACAGGCAGCAGCTGGCCTGCCCATTTTACCACCGAGGTATACAGCGTACCGAGGTTTATAAATGAAATACGCATCACCAATGATATATTAAAAATAGTCGATCCGAATGCCAAATACACTACGTTTGCCTATCCATGTAATAATACTGTGGTAGGAAAAACCGATATCATAGCAGCCATAAAAAAATCAAAGCTGGTAAAATATGCCCGGGGTGGTGGTACATCTATGCAGATAGTCACCGATTTTAAATCTTTACAACCACTTCATGTACCCTCCTGGCCCATACCC
>JBGAVW010000140.1:0-1064 GCA_044227925.1 Saprospiraceae bacterium
TGAAAGGGGGTTACCTGGCAAAAACAAAATTACCCGGTAGGTTTGGTTTTTCACCTTTATTTGGTAATGGACATCAAATCTATTCCTGGATACATCTATATGACCTGTGCCATGCCATTGCATTTATGATAGAAAACCAGGGATTAGAAGGAATACTAAATCTTACCTCACCTAATCCGGTATCCCAATCCAGGATTGCCCGTTCTATGACAAAAAAATTCATTGGCTTTGCTATTCCACTTCCAATTCCCGTCCGTTTACTGAAGATTTTGATTGGCGAAATGGCCAATACCCTCGTGGAATCACAAGAGGTTTTGCCAAAAAAATTATTGGACCATGGATTCATTTTTAAGTATCCTGAGATTAATGGGGCATTGGATGATCTGATAAGGCCTAAAAATTATTAATAAAAAGAAAACGCCTGACTTGATCACTCAACATCAGGCGTTTAAATTATTTATATACCTTAAATTAGCTTAAAAGAAGGTATATCTGTTGTCTTTGATTTTCGCATTCTTTTTCATGGACTCCATAAAGAATGACTGAACATTATTTTTGGTTACAGCCCCCAATTGCTCTCTGAAAAATTGAACATCTCCTTGCCCTATAGAAGGTACTCTGTTTATCGTTTTTACAACAAATACCCCGCTGCTGCCAAGCACTGGCTTGGAAGTGGCATTTTTCTCAGTTGAAAAAGCTGCAGCGACCACTTTAGGTTCATTACCCATAGCAGGTAAAAAACTGGTGCTGAAATTTACGCTCGATGCAGTATCTATTTTGGTATTGTATTTAGTAGCGATCGAGTATATGTCATTTGAATTGGCTATCTGGCTGATCAATTTTTCTCCTTTCTTTTTATTTGAAAGCAATAAGCTGATGTCATCCCTCACTGCGCTCACCGTAGCCAATCCTTTGGGCTGGATAGATTTGAGTGCAGCAATGGTTACCTGTCTGGTGTAAAAATTTACTGCATCTTCATAGGTATACACTTCATTGGATACATCTCCCACTTTAGTGGATTTGTCAAAAGCCCAACGCACCATAGATCGTGTACTTTCAGATGA
>JBGAVW010000141.1:0-1061 GCA_044227925.1 Saprospiraceae bacterium
AATAGTCTCGAAACCTGGAGTGCAGCACCGGTATCCTTCAGCAGCTCGAACATTTCGTACAATTTCCAAAACTCCGCCGCGCAAGCCTATGGCAGCAACCAGGCCAGCCTGGGAGGTGGCAAGTTCGGACTCCATTCAGGAGATACGAATCAAGATGACCTCATTGAAGCTTCCGACTATTCCGCGGTGGAGAACGCTGTTCAGTCCTTCCTCTTCGGCTATGTAGCCACCGATCTGAACGGGGATCAATTGGTAGAGGCATCCGATTATTCGCTGGTCGAGAACAACAGCTTGCTGTTCCTGTTCACTGCCGCACCCTAAGCGCCAATATCTGAACGTTCTGAAAATCAAGGGGGAAAATCTCTGCAGCAGCCGATACCTTGATTTCAGTTGAAAATTCGTATATTTGCAACCGCCTAAACAGCAAATTCTGCTCTTTAGGCGGACACGGGGGATTAGCTCAGCTGGCTAGAGCGTTTGCATGGCATGCAAAAGGTCATCGGTTCGACTCCGATATTCTCCACTCAAAAGGCTGACCGTTTGGTCGGCCTTTTTTTATTGGCCCTGTCACGTGTACGGCATTGATTAAATTCGGCGGATCATGAGCATCAGTTACTGGGAACAAACGTCCTTTTTCGCACCCGCGGATGTCCTCATCATCGGCAGCGGGATCGTCGGGCTGAATGCCGCTTTGTACCTGAAACGGAAATCCCCCGAACTCACCGTCACCATCATCGACCGGGGGATCCTGCCCTTCGGAGCATCCACGCGCAACGCCGGCTTTGCCTGCTTCGGAAGTCCGTCCGAGATACTGGCCGATCTGAAAAAGCAGAACGAAGATGCGGTCTTCTCCCTGGTCGAACGCCGCTGGAAAGGACTACTGCGGTTACGGGAAAATCTCGGTGACGCGGCGATTGCTTATGAAGCCTTCGGCAGCCACGAAGTATTCCGCAAGGAAGACGAAGTCCTTTATCAGACTTGCCTTGAGCAGCTCCCCTATCTGAATCGTCAACTGAAGACCATCACAGGCACCGACGAGAACTACGGCATCAGCAGCGAAC
>JBGAVW010000142.1:0-1041 GCA_044227925.1 Saprospiraceae bacterium
AATTTTTGTTTTGTTTTTCCATCCGAATTCCATCTACCAGTATAGAATTATTTGCAGATATCTGAATCGCATTTAGATCTGTGGTATTGGCTATTTGATCCCGGCCAAATTTTTCCATACCATCGCCCAATGCCAAGATTGAAATCAAAGCACCTACACCGATAATGATTCCCAGAAGTGACAAAATCGTATGCAAAGGCTTAGCCCGTAAAGCATGAAATGCTTCAGAAAAAGCAGTACTTATTAATTGGATAACCCGCATCTGATTTAAATTATGGTAAAGCTAATTAAAGTATACCGATACATTTTAAATCCTCGATGAATGCTTTATTGCGGCGGTTCAATTTATTTATTTGCCGGTCAAATAAGTATTGACAACCAGTACTTTTTTGCCTGGATTTAATAATCTGCCATCTCTGATTATGATTTTAGTCTTAAAATTTTCGCAGGAGAATAAATTTGGGTTAATTTTAAATGATCATCAATAAATAATTATGAATAGAAGATCTTCTTTGCGTCAACTACTGGTAGGTGGCAGTTCATTACTGGTACTTCCTGCATGGGCCCAAAAATGGGAAATCAATTCGTTATTACCCTACGTTTCATCATTCTCAAAAAAAGAATCCGATACACTAAGTTCCATAGTGGATACCATCATTCCTTCTGCAGATGGGAAAATGGGTGCGAAAACTGTGGGTGTAGACTTGTTTCTGGAAAAATTATTTGACAAATGCTATGAAAAGGAGATAAATGATAATATTAAGTATCAATTAGAGGCACTGGATCGATGTGCATTAAATGTATTTGGTAATAAATTCGAGGCCTGCTCTGCTGAACAACGCATTACGTTATTGCAAAGCATGAGCACTTCCTCAGATAAAAAAGAAAAAGATTTTGTTGATTTGATAAAATCGGAAACCATCAGAGGGTTCAATACTTCGGAGCCGGTGATGACTGCGTTAAAGTACAAAATAGCTCCAGGACACTACTATGGATGTGTAGATGCGAACACTTAAAACGTACAACGTACCATGTACCACG
>JBGAVW010000143.1:0-1031 GCA_044227925.1 Saprospiraceae bacterium
GGTACTGATATCTACACCGCTCTCCCGCATCATCTTTTCTGCCATCTCAGCGGCCTGTAGTATTTGTTCCCTTGTCAGATGATGATAAATAACATCATTGCTTACATCAGGTGGTGCAACAACCGCATTTCCGTTTTGTAGGGGAGTGGGAACAGTTGTTGTAACGGGTACATTCTTTTTATCTGAAGAGGAACCGGGAGATCTTGACTCAAGAATAAATTTTTCCAGCTTATTATTCATATCAGCAACCTGATTTTTCAGATCACTAACCTGTGACTGCAGTTCGTCAACCATTTTTTGGTTATCATTCACATTTACTCCTACAGCCACATTGATGGTACTGATAGTATAGTTCTGCGAAGCACCTGACCAGGCAATTCCCAAAATATTTTTAATTTCTGTTGATTTAATTTCAGATGGCGCTACTGCTTTACCTACGCCATTGTTGTTCCCGTTCGGAATGATGTAATCGCCCACATTTACTTTTCCAAATACTTTTACCGGAACCTGACCTAAAAAAGCTACTTTTTCATAATTCTTTTCATCTTCCGGTTTTGGCATATTTCCCAATACAATCGGTTTTGTTGAAATGGCCATGATCTTTTCAGCGCCGGCAATGTTCTTACTGATCTTTCCTCCTTTAACACCAACTATATCGCCCGGCACAAATGTTTCTGTTGGCTGAGCTTTCATTAAATATTCAGCATAATCTCCGGCTCCGGATTGGTAACTAATTCCAACTCCGGCCGCTTGCTCAGCCTGGAAATTGTCATAATTTGTACTCGTAAATACCAGCGCTGCAATTGTTGCTATTTCCTTAGCAAAAGCAACAACCAGTTTTGCCGTAGATCCAATGATAAAGGATGGGATCGGGGTTGTAATGCAGGCTCCAAGGCCTACACAGGCTGTCGAAGAAGAGGTTGATGCCAGTACATCACCGAGAGCTACAACAATGTCATATCCATCTTTCGCTACATCAATAGCCCCAAATGCAATGTCCGCTTGATATTGTCTGATCTCATTTGCATAAT
>JBGAVW010000144.1:0-1008 GCA_044227925.1 Saprospiraceae bacterium
ATTAATACTACAATCAACAGCCTAAAGGCTGTTCTACGGGGGAACCTAACTACAATCAACAGCCTAAAGGCTGTTATACGGAGGAAATAATGCTACAATAAACAGGATAAATGCTGTGTTCTACGGGGGAATTTTGGTGGACCAGGCTCAAACCAGTTATATAAGATGGAAATGCCATAACATATAAGCACTAAAAGAGCGCTATCTTATTTTCTAGAATCGTTGATTCTAATGAGCGTGGTTATACTCTTGATGAATAGTTTATGTTTTTATATAATAAGTTCCTTTTTCCCGATGTGAAATCGACGGTAAATCTTCAAATTCGGACTTGTAAATTGGTAAATGCGGATTACTTTTGCAAGTCATGTCAAAACCGCAGGATCTCGAAGAGGAATTCATAGAAATAATTGGCGCAAAGGAACACAATCTCAAAAATATCGATATCAAGATTCCGCGTAACCAATTGGTGGTGATCACCGGCCTAAGTGGAAGCGGTAAATCCTCACTTGCATTTGATACGGTATATGCTGAGGGGCAGCGCCGATATATGGAGACATTTTCAGCTTATGCCCGCCAGTTTATTGGTACCATGGAAAGACCGGATGTAGAATTGATATCAGGGCTTAGTCCGGTTATTTCTATAGAACAGAAAACGAGTGGCTGGAATCCGCGATCTACGGTCGGTACTATCACTGAAATATATGATCTATTCAGATTGTTGTTTGCCCGTACGGGTGAAGCATACAGCTATGCTACCGGTAAAAAAATGATCCGCTATAGTGAAGCCCAGGTAATCGACCATGTGTTGAATACCTATAGTGAAGAAAAGATTGCACTTTTAGCTCCAATAGTAAGGGGTAGAAAAGGTCACTACCGGGAAATATTCGAGCAGGCACGCAAACAAGGTTATGCCAAAGTGCGTGTAGATGGCGTCACTATGGACTTACGCCCTGGCATGCAGGTAGATCGATATAAAGTGCATGATATAGAAGTGGTGATAGACCGTAT
>JBGAVW010000145.1:0-1007 GCA_044227925.1 Saprospiraceae bacterium
ATAAATGGCAAATATGGAGGATATACTCAAATTACAAATGAACCCGATTTATTATCATTACATTCAGATAAAAGGTGGCAGCACCTTGTAGAGTTGGTAAAATATAATAAAGAAGTGGCTGAATCTCGTCTAAACAGAAATCTTATTATAGTATTGGACTCAATCTATTCCATTGAAAAAAGTTATTTATTCCAAACAAGTGAAATTAGCAATAAGTATGGTGGTGAATCTGATGAATTGAAATCTCATTTATGGAAGATAGAAAAAACCAAAGCGTATAATTTGGCTAAGGTTAGAAACATTTTAGATAAGTATAATTGGCTTTCTCCGGATATAATAGGTCGTCAGGGATTTATTACATTATTTCAAAAGATAAAAGAAGCCGATCATACGATACAACTTCTTTATCTGCCAAGTCTTAGAGCCGCTGCGGAGAATGATAAAGTGCATAATAATAATTTATCCATATTGGAAGACAAAGTCTCTTTGACTCAAAGAAAAAGGCAAATATATGGAACACAAATTTGGATTGATGATAAAACCAATATTAGATATGTTTTGCCTTTGGATGATCCGGAAAATGTTGATATTAGGAGATTAAATCTTGGACTTGAGACTTTAGCAGTATACCTTAATGGGTTAAAAATTAGATGGGATGTAAACCAGCATAAAAACGATATTCCAATGTTGGAAAAGATGATGGATAAATGACATTTAATTTATATTTTCTGTTATGACGATAGATAACCTCGATTTTTACATGGTCCAGTTACGCAACGCTATACAATGATTGGCTAGTTAGTCATATGGTTTTTAACTTGAAAAGTTCCAAAATGTGATATTAAAATATGAAAACCCTAAATACAGATCTATAATCTCGCAAACTGATTCTCCAAATGATTCCTCATCCCATTCCGCAGCATCTCTGCCGTACCGGTTTCTATAATGTGCACCAATTGTTTATGTGATACAAACTGATGTCGGGTGATGGGTTTTACAAGTAATCC
>JBGAVW010000014.1:0-86298 GCA_044227925.1 Saprospiraceae bacterium
ACCAATGGAAAACATACGATACCTGGCCGCCAAAAAATGCCGAAACAAAAAAAATGTACACGTATGCAGATAATACCGTTGCTTTTACAAAATCAAATACCAACCAGGGTTCACTAAGTTATATTAGTGATCCTGCAAAGCCCATCCCTTACCGTACGCAACCCATTGAAGCTACCTATGGCTTTGGCAGCAGGTGGGGTGCCTGGCAGGTGGAGGATCAGCGTTTTGTAAGCTCAAGGCCTGATGTATTATGCTTTAAAGGTGATAGTCTGCAACAAGACCTTACCATTACAGGAAAAATTACAGCTCATATTTTTGCAAGTACCACAGGTACTGACGCTGATTTTGTGGTAAAACTTATTGACATATATCCTGATATGGATAGCAAAAATAAATTAATGAGTGGCTATCAATTACCTGTTACCATGGAAGTTTTCAGGGGTCGATTCAGAAAAAGTTTTGAGAAACCACAACCCATGGTCCCCAATAGACCGGAAGAGTTTGTGATAGACCTCCATGATATTAATCACACTTTTTTAAAAGGCCATCGATTAATGATTCAAATACAAAGCAGCTGGTTTCCCATTATAGACCGTAATCCTCAAAAATACGTTTCTAATATTTTTGAAGCAAAAGAGAGTGATTTTATAAAAGCAACACATACCATATACTGCAATAAACAATATGCAACTTATATTGAATTGCCGGTAATAAAAGAATAATAAATTACTGAAACCTGTCAGCAAACATTGAGTTCTTATATTGGCTCCTTAACCTCCTAAAATAACCGGACAAGATTTAACAAAATAGTTTTGATTTAAATCCTGAAAAAAAATGAGGAATAAAAACAGAAAGCCTTTCCGTGTAATTGGAGGTTCTCTCCATTATTAAAAAGAAGGGCGAATCCATCCCGCAAGGGAATATGGAATATCTGGCACAATGATACAAATGGCAAAAAGCCTTTGAGAGTGTAGGTATAGAAGGGTTAAGTGGTCATAAGGGAAACCAGGAATACAAAAAAGTGTAAAAACGATGATCGAAGGAAGAGGCTGGAAAAGCAATGAAAACGTGGTAAAGTATATTGCAGAAAATGAATTGCACTAATTTAAAAAGGAACAGATAATTTACCATTAAAAATATTACACAGTGCATTATCTAAACAAACGATGAAATCAATAAATATATCTTATAAAAAAATAATTATCCTTAGCATTTTTCTACTCCTTTTATCCGGTCTTTATTTAATCTGGGGAAAATTATCAAGGCCATATGGAGTTCAAAAAGTGAGCTTTATACCTTCAAAGTCAGAAAAATTCACACAAGGAAAGTTGAGTTTTGCAATATACCGGGCAAGCACCGGAGTTAATCAGGATATCATATATCATTTTCATGGAAGAAACTTAGATCATACCATATGGAATGATGACACCTATTTCACATCATTGATTCAGTCACACTGGCAAAATTCAAATATAACCCCTCCGACAGTGGTGCTGATCTCTTATGGACCTGAATGGTTATTAACACCAAAGAACTCGCTGATTGAAAGTAGTTTAATGGATGACTTTATATCCAAATTGCCCATAATTGAGTCTAAAATAGGGAAACCTAAAAATAGAATTTTACTTGGTGAATCTATGGGTGGTCTAAACGTTTTAATCTTAGGACTCAGTCATCCAGAGTTGTTTTCAAGAGTAGCTTCATTGTGCCCTGGTGTGTATTTGGATTCTCCGTTTTCAGATTTTGAAAAAATACAAGTTGCGATGAAGAGAACAGGGGTAGATCCCAAAATAGCGTTTGGAATATATCAGATGGCAAAAACGTATGTCTCAAATGAAAAAGAATGGAAAGAAATTTCTCCTATTGATTTAATACAGAGAGCCAATAGCCATTATCCGGCATTGTATTTATCCTGTGGCTTATATGATAAATATGGAAATTACGAAGGTACTGAAGCACTTGCCCAAATTGCTCATTCAAAAGGAGTAAAAACCAATTGGCATCCTTTATATGGTGGTCATTGCGCCATTGATATTTCTTCTTTAGCAGATTTCCTTGTAATTGACTAAGTATCAGCAATGGAATAGTATTAGACGATAGAGAAATAACCAGGCACTACTATTTAGAAAACCAGGGCAAGCCAGGGCTAAGACAATGCAGGATGATTAATATAGCATTCAGCCTTTAACCATACTTGTTTCCCTGCCGGGTATTGACCAATACACCAAAAAACTTGATTTAATTACCGACCCACCAAATGGATTTTTAAAAGTCCCTTTATGTATTTAATTCATATATTCATGATCAGAATAAAAAATCATGCGAAAGACATTTTTGATTATTAGTATGTACTCATGTACGATTATCCTTTTATCCGCCCAAACTCCTAAAGACTGGCTCACACTGTTCAATGGGCGCAATCTTAAAAACTGGAATGTAAAAATTCATCATCACGATTACAATGTAAACGTTGGGAAGACTTTCAGAGTAAATAGAAAGCAAAAAATGATAGAAGTGAGTTATGACCAGTATGGCAAGTTTAATGATCAGTTTGGACATCTTTATTACGAAAAACCATTCTCTCATTTTCATCTGAGTATGGAATATCGATTTAAAGGCGAGGTGCAGGAAGGATCCCCCAGCTATGTAGTGCTCAATAGTGGCGTGATGTATCATAGCCAGGATCCTCAGACCATGCCCAAAGAACAAGACTGGCCTATATCCATTGAAATGCAATTTTTAGCAGACCTGGGTGATGGCAATCCAAGACCCACCGGAAATATGTGTTCTCCGGGCACCGATATAGAATACCAGGGGAAAATATATCCCGGGCACTGTCTCAACTCTACCAGCCCCACAATTCCCAAAGATCATTGGGTAAAAGCAGAACTCAGGGTTTTGGGAGATTCGTTGATCCAGCATATAATCCATGGCCAGGTGGTGTTAGAATACAATCATCCTACTATGGGTGGAGGCGTGGCAAACAGGTATGATCCCGCAATATGGCAACCCGGCAAACCTTTAAAAGAAGGATTTATTGCTTTACAAAGTGAAGGCCAACCCATTGAATTCAGGGATATCAAATTGCTCAATCTAAAAGGATGTATGGATCAAAAAGCAAAAAATTACAGGTCGTATTATATTGAAAATGAACAGAGTAGCTGTAAATATTAGGCAATTAACCTGTAAATTATTCACTATTTGTATCTTTATGCCCTTTACCAACCGAAATAATTGAATGTTATTATCCTCCAGAGATGTAATCCGTATCGCTATCCTGGATCTCTATAATGGAGAGGCCAACGAAGGTATACGGTGTCTACATGAAATCATCCACCAATTTTCGCTGGAGTCAGATTTAGAACTAGTCACCGAGACTTTTCCCATCAGGTATGAAGAAGATGTACCGGATTTATCATTTGATATTTATATCAGTAGTGGCGGGCCCGGTAGCCCATTAGAAACTAAAGGCATGTCATGGGATACCAAATATTTTGAACTCATAGATTCGATCGAAGCCTGGAACAGACTGCCACATACAGTTAAAAAACATGTATTCTTTATCTGCCATTCATTTCAAATGATTTGCAGACATTATGACTTTGCAGAAATCAGCAGACGCGAACCATCGTCTTATGGAATCCTGCCTGTTGCTCTTACCGCTGCAAGCAGAAACGAAACTATCCTGGAAACATTGCCTGGAACTATTTATTCTGCTGATTTCAGAATGTACCAGGTCATACGACCGGATTTAGATAAAATGAAGGAAAGAGGATATCAACTATTGGCTGAAGAATATCATCCCGCACCGGGCACCACCGATCGTGCTTTGATGGCTATCCGCTTTTCAGAATATTTTATTGGCACCCAGTTTCATCCGGAAGCTGATCCCGATGGAATGTTAGTACACTTTAATGGTGATAAAAAACAACCTATAATAGATAATTTGGGTATTGATGAATATAATAATATGGTAGGCCACATCAGCGATCCTGATAAATTAGCCCGCACCCGATCCACCATCATTCCAAATTTTTTAAGATTAGCAACCAGCCAGTTGGAACTGGCCCATTAATCCATCAGTAATTCATACATCGTCCATCATACATCGTCCATCATACATCGTCCATCGTCCATCGTCCATCGTCCATCGTCCATCGTACATCGTCCATCGTCCATCATACATCATACATCGTACATTGTACATTGTACGTTGTACGTTGTACATTGTACATTATTAGTTTTGATGAAAAGCCTGCGAAATAAAATCCAATACCTCAGGCAAAGCTGACCTCCAGTATGACCAGGTATGTCCTCCATTTCTGATTCTAAACTCATGCGGGATTTCTTTCTTGCGCATAGCTATATGAACTAATGAATTGCCTTCGTATAAAAAGTCATCGTCTCCGCAGTCGATATACCATCTCACCGCTTTCTTCAAACTATCGGGCATATTATTCACCAATAATGGCACACTCTGCCTGTTGTAAAATGCCTCTATTTGCGCATCAGTAGCTGTACTGTCTATTCTTCTCACATTTGTTTTAGCAATTTCTTTGGTTAGTGGCCCTGTTCCTGCACTGAGCGGACAAGCTGAAGAAAATAATTCCGGATGATGTAACGCATAGGTAAAGCTTCCGTCACCGCCCATAGACAAGCCTGCAATCGCCCGGTATCTTTTATCGGATTTTATTCTGTATTTTTTTTCCACAAAAGGCATTAATTCTTTGAAAAAATAATCTTCATAAAGCCAGGTACCCAATGCATTGTTTGAATAACCTCTTCGCACTGTATTTGCATCCGGCATCACGATTACCATAGGTGTTGCTTTGCCTTCATGGATTGCTTTATCCGCTATATGCTGTACTTCTCCAAATTGTACCCATCCCGTTTGATCATCCCCACCACCATGCAAAAGATATAATACCGGGTAGGATCTGGTTGATGTCTCGTAATCGGGTGGAAAATAGATCGCATATTTTCTTTCCATATTGAGAATCTTACTGGGAAGTGAAAGATTATCAAAAACCTTTCCGGTTTGGGAAGTAATCGTGGTAATGAATGACAACAAAAATGTCCACACTAATATTTTTTTCATTTTCATAATTTCTAAATGGTTAAATCAAATTTAATGTAATAGGCCCAACTCAAGAAATAATTTATAGTTATACTAGTCTGTTAAGCCTTTTTACAAGGGAGATGTTAAGAAGTTTATATATTTTTAAGTTCTATATCTTGAATAAAAATAGTTATGCAAAAATCCATACCCGTACTTTTCATTTTGGTGATATTGTTTTGTCAATGTAAACAGGAGACAAAACACTCCGTAGATAAAGCATTTTCTACCTGGCAAATCAAAGGTGGTGACCATGGAAGTCGAAACTTTAGTTCATTAGACCAGATCAATCTATCCAATGTGTCTAATTTAAAACCGGCATGGATCTATCATTCAGGTGGAGCAGATACCTCCGGTCGCACTCAGATTCAATGCAGCCCGATTATAATTGATTCCGTTATATATGCTACTACTCCCACTTTGGAACTCATTGCATTGCATGGGGCCACAGGAAAAGAAATCTGGCGCACCAAGCCCGAAGGTAAAAATCGCGAAGGATTAGGTGTAAACAGAGGCGTAATGTATTGGACAGATGGTGTACAGAAACGCATATTTTTACCCTATACGCACAGGCTATTTTCCTATGACGCTATTACGGGGGCGCCGGTATTGGATTTTGGTCAAAATGGCAGTATTGATATGCATGATGGATTAGGAGAAGGATCAGATAGTTTAATGCTTACTGCCAATACTCCGGGAGTGATCTATAAGAATATGATCATTATGGGATGCAGGGTTTCAGAAGGGCCGGATGCGGCACCGGGATACATCAGGGCATATGATGTGCATACAGGTAAGCTTATCTGGGTATTTCGAACCATACCTTATCCAGGTGAGCCCGGTTATGAAACATGGCCTGCTGATGCATACAACAGGATTGGTGGTGCAAATAGCTGGTCTGGCATGTCTCTGGATACCGCCAAAGGGATTGTTTATGTACCAACAGGGTCCGCTGCATTTGATTTTTATGGAGGTAATAGGAAAGGCCAAAATCTTTATGCCAATTGCATTTTAGCCTTAGACGCAAATAATGGAAAATTAAAATGGCATTACCAAACTACACATCATGACATCCTGGATAGGGACCTTCCTAGTCCACCGGTTTTAATTACCACCATAAAAGATGGCAAAAAAATAGATGCTCTGGCTCAGGCTACCAAACAAGGCTATTTATTTGTGCTGAATAGAGAAACCGGTGAGCCCATTTGGCCTATTGAAGAAGTACCCATGCCAAAATCGGATTTACCAGGCGAAGAGGCCTGGCCGACCCAGCCCATTCCTACAAAACCCAAACCCTATGCCCGGCAATATTTCACGGATAGTATGATCAATGATATTAATCCGGCAACATACAGTTTATATAAACAACAGTTTGATCATGCCAGGAGCAACGGCCCGTATTTACCACCGGGCCTTAAAACAGGTATAGTATTTCCTGGCTACGATGGAGGCGCAGAATGGGGCGGACAATCGTATGATCCTGAATCCGGCGTGCTTTACCTCAACAGCAATGAAATGCCATGGTTACTTACTATGGTAGATCTTACCCCTGATAAAAAATTAGATGTAAACCAAAATTATGCAAGAAGTTTATTCTTGCGAAACTGTGCAGTATGCCATGGACCTGACATGAAAGGAGATGGCGGCAAAGTGTATCCTGCCATTGATAAAACCAAATCAAAATACACCGTTGATCAAATGAGGCAACTTTTAAATGAAGGAAGAAGACAAATGCCATCCTTTAAATACATTGGCCGACAAGATCTGGAGGCGATCATTTCCTATGTAAGAAATGAACCTATAAAATCAATTCCAACAGCCTCCCGTTATCAACCAGATGTACCCTACACTATGACGGGGTATAATAGATTCGTCGATGCAGATGGCACCCCGGCTGTAAAACCACCATGGGGTACTTTGAATGCCATCAACTTAAATACAGGGGAATATGAATGGACAGTACCATTAGGAGAGATTGATTCGCTTACCAAAAGAGGTATACCTGTTACAGGCACTGAAAATTACGGTGGCTTATTAAACACAAAAGGGGGCCTGATTTTTATTGGAGCTACCAAGGACGAACGGTTCAGGGCCTTTGATAAAAAAACGGGCAAAATGCTTTGGCAATATCAATTGCCTGCAGGGGGCTATGCTACACCGGCTACCTATGCTATCAATGGTAAACAATATGTAGTGATTGCATGCGGAGGGGGTAAAATGGGAACAAAAAGTGGTGATAGTTATATCGCTTTTGCATTGCAGTAAGTGTACACGAAGTAATACGGTTTCATCTTACCCTTTGCAGAATATGCAATCGTGAACAATACGGTCAAGTAACGCAAATATTTAATATCCGCCTAATAAAAAACTGCCACGTGGTGATGATCCAGATTGGTACCGGTACAATTTCGTATTCTCTTAATGCATTTACAAAGTAAGTACCTTAGTTTTTAGTTCAAAGTTTAAATAATCATTTATTTTCACCTTATGGTTAAATTCATGTTGGGGGTATGTTTATATCTTTTATCGCAATGTATTTTATTCTCCCAGGATTCATACGCTTCAAAACTCGGTTATAAATCCACGGACAAAGTAATCATACTGCATGTGGATGATGTAGGCATGTCGTATGAATCAAACCATGGTGCCATAGATGCGTTAGAAAAAGGAGTAGCCCGATCCTGGTCCATCATGATGCCTTGCCCATGGGTACCCGAAATTTTTCATTATTTAAAAAAGCATCCGCTTACTGATGCCGGTCTCCATCTTACTCTTACATCAGAATGGAAAGAATATCGATGGGAGCCGCTGGCCGGAGCAAATATAGTACCCGGATTGATAGATCACGAAGGGGCTATGCATTCCAATGTAGCCGATGTAGTAAAGCAGGCCAGCGCGGAAGAAGTATATCTTGAAATTAAAGCTCAGCTGGATCGCAGTCGCAAAATGAATTGGGAACCTACCCATCTCGATTCACACATGGGTACACTGTTTGCCCAACCAGCTTTCCTTTCAAAATATTTACAACTTGGAAAAGAAGAGCACATACCATTGATGTTTCCCGGTGGCCATAATACGCTTATGATGAAATCAAATCCTGTTGATGAAAAAACGCTTCAGTTTATGCGCGAAGAGGGTAAAAAACTGTGGGAGAGCGGCTTGCCAGTAATAGATGATTTGCACAACCTCAGTTATGGCTGGAAGCCGAATGCCAATCTGAAATCAGCTAAAGAGATCAGGAAATACAAGACTCTAAAATACATAGAATCATTTAAAGAACTTCGACCGGGCATTACCTTCGTCATCATGCATTGTGCTATATCCTCTGAGATATTTCCGCATATCACCGACTCAGGTGGGATTCGAAGAGGAGACCTGGAAACCATGATGGATCCCGACTTTAAAAAATTCCTTACTAAAGAAGGTATTATTGTAACTACTTTTAGAGATCTTAGTGAAAGAAGAAAAAATGCGAATTACTAGGTCAGGGTTTATGCTCTTCTCTCCTCAATTCTATTTCTTTTTTAGGACCCACGTATATCGGAATGAGTTCTTCCTGCACATTGGCTGTCTCTAATCCAAAATCTTCCACGGCCGTCAAGCTGAATTTTTTAATCAATCTATAGCTACGCACTACCCATCTTTCAAAATTGGATAATTCACTGTCCACCGATACCCTGTTGTGAGTAAGAATAAACTTAAAGTCCGCCATTTGATCGAGGTCGTGCAATGCAGCATAAGGGCTTTTTATATCCACCTCATCATTTTGAGCCAGGTCTTTCACTATTTTAAAAAACATAGCATTTATTCTCTGCTCTACTTTAAATCCGAGTTTCAACTTAATAAAAAACATTTGCTTAGGTACTATGGTCTCTACCTGGTAGGATTTGGTATAAGGCTCATCGGTTGTTTCCACATGCATAAACCAATATACATCGGCTCGCTTCGGTCTTTTCTTTAAAATGGAATGAATGATATTGGAATCTATTTTCCTTTCATTATCCGTCATTGCAAGATATACCAGGTGGCTGGCTTCCTTTGGTATGGATTGATCATCATTGAGTCTATCTATTATTTCAGAATAATTTTTAAAGGGCACAAAGCGGGCCAGCCGCTCTCGTATGAGATCTGCATTGTACAATATGAATACAATCGAAGTGATGAATATGGCAATGATGAAGGTAAACCATCCACCGTGAGCAAATTTATCCAGGTTGGAAATAAGGAATACTATTTCTATCCCTAATAGTAAAGCAGTGCCTATAAAAGGTAATGTAAACTTATGGAGTTTGATTCTATAGAAAAATCCAAGCAACAGGGAGGTCATCATCATATCTATTATAATGGCAAGTCCATACGCCGCTTCCATATTAGATGACTTTTTAAAGAACAATACCACTAATAAACAACCACACATGAGTATCCAGTTAATACCCGGTATATAAATCTGTCCTTTCCAGTCAGTGGGGTAGTTTACTTTCATCTTAAGCCACAGCTTTAATTTCATTGCTTCATTTACCAGGGTAAAGACGCCGGAGATCAATGCCTGACTGGCAATGATCGCTGCCAGCACTGCAATACCCAATCCAAATGGCAAAAACCATTGTGGCATTAAAGCATAAAATATACGGGTATTTTCATTTATTGTCATTCCGCCATGATTATTTAATACCCATGCTGATTGGCCAAAATAATTCAGCAGTAACATGATCCATACGAATAGCCAGCTAATGCGAATATTTTGCTTTCCACAATGACCAAGATCAGAATACAATGCTTCTGCACCCGTAGTGCATAAAAAGACAGATCCCAATAGCCAAAACCCCTTAGGATATTGAGTCAATAAATCGATGGCGTAGGCTGGATTGATAGCTTGCAAAATCTGTGGATAGTGTATAAGCTCTTTAATCCCGAGTATACCCAACATCGTAAACCAAAGGGTCATGATTGGCCCAAAAGCTAATCCTACTACCTGGGTACCGACCTGCTGAAATACAAATAATGCTATGATGATTCCACACACGATGGGAATGGTATTTATTTCCATAGTTGGATATAATACATGTATACCTTCCACTGCAGAAGAAATGGAAACCGGCGGGGTGATGAAACCATCAGATATCAGCGTAGCGCATCCTATCATCGCCGGATAGATTACCAGCTTTGGATTGTAACGCCTTACCCTGGCATACAGAGCAAAAATCCCGCCCTCGCCCTTATTATCCGCATTCAATGCCAGGATTACGTATTTGACTGTCGAAACAATAAGTAAAGTCCAAAATACACAGGACACCCCTCCATAAATCAATTCCTTACTTACGGTCCTGTCCCCTACTATAGCCTGAATTACGTATAAAGGTGATGTACCTATATCGCCAAAAACGATTCCAAGTGAAATTAGTACTCCTGCGAGTGTCCATTTAGAGTGATTAGATCGTGTAGAATCCATGCTTGGATTTAAAAGTTTTCTTACCTGTTAAGCGGTCAAATTTATAATAATATTTAAATTTTCAGATTGTTTATTTTCTACTGACCTCAGTTTAATTTTTTAACACTAACCTTACAATGGCATATACACCATAGGTAACGCCATGCTATACTTATTCATTTGAAAACCCTCCTTTCAACCTTGCTATTTCCAAATACTGTTTTTTACACAATCGGGTTATAAGGCAGGAAGATTTAAATCATATAATTACACAGATAATTCTACTTAATTTTAACTCCATCTGATCATGAAAATAAACTTCATCTTTTTTGTATTACCCGTCCTGATTCTTTTAGCTTGTCAGCAGTCACCCAGGGCAGACATCATCCTTATCAATGGTAATATACATACTATGAATGATAGTCAAGATAGTGTTCAGGCCCTCGCCATTAAAGAAGGAAAGATTATAGCAATGGGCGATAATATCGAAATTAAAAAATTAAGTACAGTAAATACACAGGTCTATGATCTGGATGGCAGGCTAGTGCTTCCCGGGTTTACAGACGCACATATCCATCCCATTAGTGGAGGCCTTGCATTCCTCGAATGTGGTTTGGTAGACTTAAATACACCGGAAATCATAAAGGACAGCCTGAAAAAATATGCTGAACTCCATCCCGAAAAAAAATGGATCCGGGGAAAAAATTTATGGCTGGCTGCTTTTAAAAATGGGAATCCATTAAAAACCACCCTGGATAGTATTATACCAGACAGGCCGGTGTATATTTCCTCCACAGATGGACATAATGCCTGGGTAAACAGTAAAGCATTAGAATTGGCTAACATCACAAAAGAAACACCTGATCCTATAAATGGAAAAATAGAAAGATGGCCAGGAACCAGAGAACCGTCCGGAACCCTACGTGAAAGTGCTATGAACCTGGTCAGTCAACATCTTCCAAAATACAATGATGACGATAGAAAGCTAGCCCTCCTAAAATCTATCGAATTAGCTAATAAGTACGGGCTTACTGCCTTAAATGAGGCATCCGCCTCCTTAGATTTTATAAAAACCTATTATACACTTGAAAAAGAAAATAAACTAAATGCCCACATTAATATTTCAATCTATTGTGATATAAGTAAAGGAATAAAAGAAGCCCATCGGGTGATAGCCATACGGGATAGTCTTATAAAAATAAAAAGTCAACTAAATCCAAATCAGGTAAAACTTTTCATGGATGGTGTAGTAGAAGGCAAAACCGCAGCTATGATAGATACCTATGCTGATGATCACCATCATGGTATGGCCAATGCTCCGTACGATACTGCCATAGCCGTAATCAATGCATTGGATAAGGCAGGAATCCAGATACATGTGCATGCTATAGGAGACCAGGCAATAAGGATGACTTTAGATGGATTTGAAAATGCTATTCTATCCATTGGCAAAAAGCCTACAAGACATCATATTGCTCATCTCCATGTCATACATCCTGATGATATATCCAGATTTAAGTCGTTGGATATTATAGCCAATTTCCAGGCTTTATGGGCCACATGGGAAGATAGTTATATGACCGATTTGAATAGGCCGTTTTTAGGCCCGCAAAGAATGGAGTGGCAATATCCTATTGGTACATTGCACAAGACCGGTGCACGAATTGTTTTTGGAAGTGACTGGGATGTAAGTACTCAAAATCCTTTTCATGCCATCCAGGTTGCCGTGAATAGAAGAGGACCTGATAGTATCAATAGAGAGCCTTGGACACCTCAGCATCTGATCGGGAGATACGATGTAATCAAAGGGTATACCACCCAGGGTGCATATCTTTGCTATAGAGAAAATGAAACAGGAAGCCTGGAAATAGGAAAGTGGGCTGACATCATTGTACTCAATCAGGACTTATTTAATATTGATCGTTTTAATATTTACAAAACCAGGGTTTTAAAGACTTTTTTCAAAGGCAAATTGGTACATGAAGAATGACTAAATAGAACCGCATAAATTTCAGGTAACAAATTACCGGTAAATCTCAAGTCTATTCATTACTGAAATAATAAAATATCATCCCAATAGGATTAATTTTGAAATAAGATAATTTTGCGCTCTATCCATATGAATTTACAACCAATATTAGAGAACGAATTTGTAAGTCTGCACCCGTTGAAGCCTGCTGATTTTGAAGACTTGTATATTGTAGCTTCAGATCCGCTGATTTGGGCTCAACATCCCAATCCGGACAGGTATAAAAGAAATGTGTTTGAAACATTTTTCAAGGGTGCATTGGAATCCGGTGGTGCTTTCCTGATATCAAATAAAACTACAGGAAAAGTAATTGGTTGTACCAGGTTCTATGATTATGATGTTCAAAAAAGTCAAGTGCTTATAGGATATACTTTTTTTGCAAGGGATCATTGGGGTACTACGTATAATAAAGCTACTAAGACTTTAATGCTCGATTATGCATTTAAATCCGTAGATCATGTCATTTTTCATATAGGAGCATTAAACAAAAGGTCACAGATAGCCATTGAAAGGTTAGGCGCCAGTAAAACTAAGGAAATAGAAGTGGAATATTATGGCGAATCAAAGAAATTGAATTTTGAATATATAATCTCCAAAGTCAATTGGCTTAGTTAGATCTATACCTGGATGGGCATATTGTTTTCAATTGGCATCATTAAATACCAGAATCGTATTTCATAAACCCAATCAATGCATTTTTTACATTTTCTGTCTCTCCCAATAATTTTGATCATCTATTTCTTGTAAAATAGCAAGGTAGTTTTCATATCTGTTCATATGGACCTGGCCCTGTTCCAGTCCGGCTTTTACAGCACACCCTGGTTCATTCCTATGTAAGCAATCCCCATATTTGCACTCTTTGGCCAGCAAAAAGAACTCTCTGAAATTATGGGCTACATCCATTAATTCAAGGTTATTAAAGGAAAGGGTTTTGATACCGGGTGTATCTATTATATGGCCACCCATTTCAAGAGGATGCATTTCGGCAAAAGTGGTCGTATGAGTTCCTTTACCACTGGCTTCAGAGATTTCCGTAGTACGCAGATCAAGTCCGGGCTGGATAGTATTGATGAGAGTACTCTTGCCAACTCCACTTTGCCCTCCGATGAGCGTGATTTTATCTTTCAATCTCAGTTTTAGATCATTTATACCCACTCCGGTGACAGAAGATACTTTTAGTACAGGATAGCCGATGCCTTCATAGATTGATTTTAATTCATTAAACAAATCATTTTCTTCAGCCCCAAATAAATCAGATTTATTAAATACAATAATGCAAGGAATATTGTGTGGCTCTGTCATCAACAAATAGCGATCTATAAATCCCTGCTTAAAATTGGGTTGCAACAATGTACCTATCAGCAAAGCTTGATCTATATTAGCGGCAATCATATGAAGCTGGTGCTTTTGCCTGGGGGATTGCCTGAGTACGTAATTTTTCCTTGGCCCTATACTTTTTATTATCCCATCGGTTTCATTTTCCAGTTCAAATTCGACTACATCTCCTACACCGATGGGATTGGTGAGCACTTTGTCTTCAAGCCTGAATTTTCCAGTGATCCTGCAAGCATAATTTTTATTGTTGGCCAAAACCTGATACCATGTTCCTGTGGATTTTATTACAATGCCGGAGAGCATAGAATTACTCAAAATGATTTGATCAATTTATGGCTTTTAACCACGCCAGCCATCTCTTGAACCAATGTTGGATCTTTTTCAAGTGCATTGCCAATTACTATTACATCGGCTCCGGCTTGCAGGCTAGCCGAAATACGTTCTGGAGTCCTTAAACCTCCACCGACGATCAAGGGTATGTCAACAGCAGCAGAAACTTTTTCTATCATGTCAACGGAGACCGGATATTTAGCCCCACTGCCTGCTTCGAGATAGATCAATTTGAGCCCAAGCATTTCACCGGCAAGAGCCGTACACATGGCAATATCTGTTTTGTCAGCAGGTATAGGTTTTGAATTGCTCATATAAGAGACTGTAGATTCCACTCCGCCATCTACCAGTATATAGCCAGTACTTATTATTTCCAGATGGCTTGATTTTAAGACCGGCGCAGAAATTACGTGGTGACCTATTAATAAGTCAGGGTTGCGCCCCGATATCAACGAAAGTAATAGTATAGCATCAGCCTTGTCATTTATCTGGAATGAATTGCCCGGAAACAAAACTAAAGGGATATCACATGCTTGCTTTATCACCTCTAAGGTATAGTCGAGCATATTGTTTACAATCAGACTGCCACCAATAAAAAAATAATCTACACCGGAATCTATCGAAGATTTCAGGATTTTGTCCAGATTTCCTTTCCTTACCTTGTCAGGATCTATCAGAACTGCAATTTTTTTCTTGCCCAGTCTCTTAGCCTCTACCAAACCATTATAGATATTTTGCACAGTTCTAGCCATTCACACTATGTATAAGATAATGGTCCAAATGTACTCCATCCGTGGCGGATTTTTCCAAACTTCTTAGTTTAAAACCGAACGATCTGTTAAATATCCGTTGATAGTCAGTACTTTACGGGCATCTTCCTCCAGATATTCGGGGACTAATAGTCTTATTTCTCCCAAAAATATATAGGCAGTGTCTTTTTGATTGAGCATCTGTACAGGTATAGCATGCCCCTCCAGTAATTCTTTTACCAATATTGCCTCCATTTCCAGGACTGACTCCCAGATTATTTTCCATTTCATTCCTTAATATTCAGTTAACATTGAAAAATTAAATTTGTAGGTGAAATTCTAAACAAACTTACCTTATGATGTTAAACAAGATACTTACATTCTTTGTACCGAAAAATTCAAAGTTTTTTGTCCAATTCAAAAAAGCGAGTGCAAATCTTATTGAGGCCTCCAATTTATTAAATAAGGTTTTCTCAAAAGACTCATTTGATAACAGATTGGAATATGCTGCCCAAATGCACGAATTTGAGACCAAAGGAGATGAAATCACACATATTATTTTTAGTGAGTTAAGCGCTAATTTTATTACTCCCTTCGACCGAGAAGATATACATGAACTTGCTTCCCGCATAGATACCATTCTGGATACTATGGATGGAATCGCCAAAAGAGTGAAGCTGTACCAAATGAATGAAGTAAATCCAGTAATGGTACAAATGGTAAACCTGATCAAAGCCGCCGTTCTTGAAATAGATGCTGCATTATTGGCATTGGAGGAAATGAAAGATCCCGGAAGAGTAAGAGAGGCCATTGGTCGAATTGACGAAATAGAAAAGCATGCTGATAATTTGCATAATGAAGCAATGGCTGATCTATTTAGAAATGAAAAAGATGCAATCCAACTCATCAAGAAAAAAGAAATACTTCAAAATCTCGAAAAGGCAGTAGATTTTTGCCTGGATGCTGCAAATGTTATTGAAAGCATATTGATTAAAAATTCTTAATAGATACACACATGTCTATTATGCTTATATCGATCATAGTACTCGCTCTGATCTTTGATTTTGTAAATGGCTTTCACGATGCAGCCAATTCCATTGCTACTGTGGTTTCCACACGTGTACTAACCCCACTTCAAGCCGTGCTGATGGCAGGTCTTTTTAATTTTGTGGCGTATTGGATATTTGAGTTAAAAGTAGCCGATACAGTGGCAAAAACGGTACATAAAGAACATATTACCCTTACAGTTGTACTTTCGGGTTTGGTTGCCGCTATCATATGGAATTTATTTACCTGGTGGAGGGGGATTCCAAGTAGTTCTTCGCATACGCTGATTGGAGGACTTGCTGGAGCGGGTATCGCGCGTGCGGGGACATTTGATGCGATTGCGTCAGATAAAATAAAACAAATACTCACCTTTATCGTTCTGGCACCTCTGATAGGTATGGTAATATCTTATTTTTTCTCCCTGCTCATGATGTACCTGAGCCGGCCATTTGGCCCAAGAGCTGTGGATGGTGTTTTTAGAAAACTACAAATAGGATCCGCAGCATTCTTTAGCCTCATGCATGGTGGCAATGATGCTCAAAAAGTAGTAGGCATTATAGCGGCTGCTCTTTTATCTCAAGGTATTATCCCGGATTTACATCATATCCCTGCCTGGGTACCCTTTTCATGTTATATTGCCATAGGGGTGGGTACTATGATGGGAGGCTGGAGAATAGTGAAAACCATGGGTCACAAAGTAACAAAACTTACTCCCTTTGAAGGTTTCGCTGCTGAAACTGGAGGGGCGTTGACACTATGGCTCACAGGAAAAGCAGGAATACCGGTCAGTACCACTCATACCATCACGGGTAGTATAATAGGAGTGGGCATGATCAAAAGAGTAAGCGCTGTAAGATGGGGGGTAACAATAAATTTATTATGGGCATGGATACTTACCATTCCAATATCTGCTTTGATGGGCGCAATTTTATATTATATAGGGAGTCAGTTTCAACCTTGATTTAGCTTTTTTCATTATTAGTTTGGTTGGCTGAACTGACTATCATTTGAACTATTTTCTCAATTCAGTTTATCTTTATTTTTTAAAAAGATGAATGACTTAGAAGTTTCAGCATTGTACACATATCCAATCAAATCGTGTGCCGGAGTTTCTCTGACCTCTGCAAAAATTGATGCCAGGGGGATATTACATGATCGCCGATGGATGCTCATTGATCAAAACAATAAGTTTATCAGTCAACGGGAAGTGGCCATCTTGTCCAGAATTTTGGTAAAAATAAGCGATCATGCTCTTACTGTCAGCTTTAATGACGAGCATACCATAATTCCCTTTCTATCGGAAGAAGCAATCCTTTCGGATACATACGAAGCCGTGAAAATTTGGGGTGATACATGCTCTGCTATAGTATATAATGATGAAATTAATATTTGGTTTTCCAATCTAATTGGCAAGCCTTGCCGATTAGTTTATATGCCGGATAATTCAATGAGGCAGGTAGACCTTGAATATGCACCCGCCGGACAAATCACAGCTTTCAGTGATGGCTATCCCATATTGATACTGGGCCAGGAAAGCATGAACTATTTGAATAGTAAATTGGCCACTCCAATTTCCGTAAATCGATTCAGACCAAATATAGTTTTCACAGGAGGACTACCGCACATTGAAGACAAATTCAAAAAATTCAAGATTAACAATGTATTATTGGAAGGTGTAAAACCTAGCCGAAGGTGCAATGTCCCAAATATAAACCAGGAGACTTCTATTGCCGAAGACGAACCTACTAAAACATTAACCCAATACAGACTTTTTGAAAATAGAATACTTTTTGGCAATAATACGTTGGTGCACCAGCAGGGTGTGATTTCATTAGGAGATAAGATACAATTAGAATGAGTGGAATCTCACAGTTTCAAAAATTCATCTGAGCCTGCAGCCGGAGTAGGTTGCCTTTTTGCCTGTTTTGCTGACTGGTGAAATCCTCAAAAGTCCGATCTGAAATAGTGTACATTACCACGAACTCAAATTTGGGATTAAATTGCATTTCCAATCCCAATTCAAATTCTTTTACAATGTATTTACGGGCATCTGTTTCAAATTTTTTACCACCGGTGTAGGATTGATACCTCAGGAAGGGAATATAAACCTGATGTTTCCTATCCATTTTATATGAAGCAGTGATATATCCTCCGTGCAGCTCACCCGTATGTATTGAATCGGTGACGGTATTAAATTCAGGCCCTCTGCCTATATTATATTCTGACTGGATACCGAATGGCTTTGGATAAAGGACAAAGGTGGCTGCAATGCGTTGGTCAGCATAGCTTCGATCTGCTTTGAATTTTGTACCTTTTGAAATCTGATCAGTTGCTATCACCGTATTGCCAGTATATGCTTGTATCCCAGGCTCTACAATTTGATTACCAAATCTCATAGGATTAGATACCCTCGCGATAAGGTGAGGAGCATTATTTAATTCCGGTTTATTAGCAGTTTGGCCATTGTATACCCCTAGTCCAAACACACCGTAATCACCGGATCCCTTTAATCCGTCTCTCACCAAAGAACTTAATAGTTTCCGTTTATGCTCAGGAGCCCAATAAAAAAACACCCCCATATCCCGCTCATTAGATACCGCACTATTTAAAGCATCATTTCGATCCAGTGGCAATCTTTGTTGACTGGATTGCATATTTTCAAAGCCATAAGGAACTTTTGATTGCCCTATCCTGAATCTGAATTCATTTTTTTTATCTAACCCGACATCGAAATAAGCATCTCTTAACTGCCCAAAATGCAGGGAGGTACTGCTCACTGAACTGGCAAAATCAGGTTGAATATAGAAGTACACATTATTGACTAATTGCCCGGAAAAAATTATTCTCAACCGTCGTAGAAAAAAACCGCCTCCGTCGCCAATACTTCTGTCACATTGATCACATTTTAGCTTCGAATTGGTCTCGAGTAAACGATTGTATCTAACTTGTGCATAACCCCTGATAGAAAACTGATCATACCATTTTTTTTCCTGAGGAGGAGTATTAAGATAGACTTTGGGATTATCCCCGGTACCCGATTTGACCTGGGAATACCCTAAAATTGTCCAAAATAATATTAGACATGAAAGATAGAATTTCAAGCAGATTTCAGTTTGTTTGTTGCACAAAACTACTTATATGCAGGGGTCAGTTACTAATTTCAATATTAAGTTAGTATTAAGTTTTGCGAAGACATTAATAATTTTAATTAATTTTAGAAAATGAAAAAAATACTGCTTCCTGTCCTCCTGTTATTTTCGATTACCAGTTACACCCAGTCCTGGATATCCTTATTGGACAAAAATTCCCTGGCCGGATGGAAAGTACCTGAAAATAACATTTGGTATAGTGTCAAAAATGGCATTCTTCATATTCAAAGCGGACCCGATAAGAAAGGCTCAATTCTCTGGACTGATAAAAATTTTCAAAACTTCAAAATAAAATTGCAATTCAAAATGGGTGATGGTACTGTGGATTCAGGCGTCTTTCTCAGAGGTGAGAACGATCAGATCCAGATCGGAATCAGTGGGTCATTAAAACGGGATATGACGGCATCACCATACATTCCGAAACTCAGGTATCCTGTGGAAGCCAAAGATGTAGCCAAAATCCTAAAGCCCAAAGACTGGAATTCTATGGAAATAGAAGTGATCGACAAAACCTATTCCGTATTATTGAATAATAAATTAGTGATGACCTATACTTCAGAGGGAATCCCATCAGAAGGACCTATAGGATTACAGTTACATCCAGGCAATGAAATGAGCATAGACTATAAAAAGATCAAGCTTAAAATACATAAATCCTGATTACTGGCTGGCAATTAGAAATTGTAATTAACTAAAAGTAATTATTGTTTCCTGGCAGTAGGTTTTCTGTCAGGTAGTGGAAAAGCAGCACTTCCGTAATTGTAAAACGTACTCTTATTATTTGCTATAGGCAGCTTGTAGTTTGCAATAAAAGTAGTTAATACCTCTTTAAATATTTTTTGATCCAGTTCTTTGGAACCACTTTTAGGAAAATAAGCAAAATGTTTGATGGTGCCGTCTTGATTCCAAAAAACAGAAAACCAAAATTTAGAGCCCTTTAATGTCAGGCCAAGCGATTCGGATACAGATTCCAACTCGGATAGCATATGCAACCACTTATCATAAGCGAGGTACACATCGTTTTGGCATATTTCAAGCAAAGTTTGGCTGGAGTTATTGAGTGCTTCAAAAGGATCTGTAAATTGTCCTATCATGAAAATAGCCGGCAGCGAATCTGCATGCGATACATACTTATCTCTGCCAAAAGCATGCTCAACACTATAGCTTAAAATGCTATTAAATAAGAAAAAAGTATAAAAAAATATTTTCACGAATTATAAAGTTAAAACATATTTACCTTTTCATCACAAAATTTTAATATTTAGTCGATTACATTTTATTCTTCCACCCTGAATAGGTAATATTGAGGATAAAAAAATCAAGTAAATGGCAATCGACATCATTGCAATCCTCATAGCTGTATATGGCTTTTATTTAGGGTATACCAAAGGTATCGTAAAGACTATTTTTGGAATTGTATCCATATTTATCGGTTTACTGGCAGCTTTAAAACTATCCCCTTATCTGGTCAAAGGATTGGAAAAAGCCACCGGCAGCAATAGCCCCTTGATTTTTCTGCTTGGTTTTGCACTTACTTTTGTGCTCACCTTGTTCCTGATCCGGTTTTTGGGCAATCGCTTTGAAGATTTGTTGAAAGCCATTAAAATAAATTTTTTCAATCAGGTACTGGGGGGAGTGGCCTTAAGTTTAATATTTTTATTGCTGTTTAGCTACAGTATTTGGTTTGCTGATCAGGTTAAATTCATACCCGAAACCACCAAAAAAGCCAGTTATACGTATACAGCATTAAACACATTACCCGATAAATCAAAGCAGGCTTTTGCCTATATCAAACCTCTTTTCAGAGAATTTTCTGAAAAAGCCAGGGAAACTATTGAAAGAGTAAAAAATGAGTAAGCTAAACTTATCCTTCTTTACTTATTTTTTTATTATCAGTGCATTGCATTTAACAGCAATGATATTTAATATGGAATGGCTAGGTACAAATACTAAACCATTTTTGCTCTTAAGCCTGATTTACGCTGTACTCTCATTTGCAAAATCCACCACTACAGATAAAAGATGGATTAATATCCTTATCGTGGCTCTTGGGCTTAGCTGCGCCGGGGATATTTTATTATTACTGGAAAAAAAGCTTAATAATCCTCTGCTCTTTTACTTTGGACTGGGGGCTTTTTTACTAGCCCATATATCTTACATAGTATTGTATAAAAATCTGGGAAAGCAATTCAAATCCATTCCCCTGCTGTTGGTCTACATCCTTTATCTTTTATTCTTCTTTTACCTGCTTGTGCCCGGCATGAAAACTGACCTCGCTATACCCGTGGTTCTGTATGGCTTCGTGTTATGTGCTATGGCATGGTCGGCCTGGAGATTGGTTTCAGTACACAAGGCCTATGGGATGTACGTGGTTTTTGGAGCAATCTTGTTTGTGATTTCGGATAGCATACTGGCTATTCGAAAATTTAAAATGCCTGTAGCACAGGGAGATTTTTTGATCATGCTCACCTATCTTGCTGCACAATTTTTAATTACCTGGGGCATCTTAAAAACTATGGATCAAATTTCAACCAGCGAGTCCTGATTGATCAATTCCCAAAGTTTATCTTTTAATTCATCCAATCCATGCTGATTTACAGCTGAAATGAGGGCTGTGGGTATTCCTTTGGGCAATTTCCTTTTTATAGATGATACCTTGGCGGGATCTATCAAATCCATTTTGGTTACCGCCAGTATCCGCGGTTTATCCAACAGCTGTGGGTTGAAAAGCTTTAGTTCTTTGAGTAATATTTTATACTCCTTGCTAATACTTTCTGTATCGGCAGGTACCATAAAAAGCAATACTGCATTTCTTTCTATATGTCTTAAAAATCGGAGACCAAGCCCTTTACCCAGGTGGGCATCTTCTATGATACCCGGGATGTCGGCTATTACAAATGATTTATCCCCTCTGTATTTTACTATGCCGAGATTAGGGGCCAAAGTGGTGAAAGGATAACTTGCAATTTTTGGCTTAGCCGCCGTGACTGAAGCGAGAAAAGTAGATTTTCCTGCATTAGGAAATCCGACTAATCCAACATCTGCTAATATTTTTAATTCAAAAGAAAGCCATGATTCAATGCCCGGTTCGCCGGTTTGAGCAAACCTGGGTGTCTGGTGAGTACTTGATTTGAAAAAAGCATTTCCTTTTCCTCCGCGACCACCCTGAAGAAGGCATACTGTCTGACCATTTTTAGTAATCTCAGCAAGTTGTCTTCCGGATTCGACATCCCTGATAACGGTTCCCAGCGGCACTTCAATATATTGATCAGGACCCGCGCCTCCAGACATATTCGCTTTGGCACCGGATTCCCCATCCCCCGCGAAAACATGCTTTTTATATCTGAGATGGAGTAATGTCCACAGTTGACTATTACCCACAGCATAAATACTACCTCCTGATCCGCCATCACCACCATCAGGCCCCCCTCTTGGCACGTATTTTGCCCGACGCAAATGCACAGCACCTGCCCCCCCTTTACCAGACCGGCATTGGATCTTAACAAAGTCAATAAAATTTTCTTCTCCCATTTTTATATCATAAGCAATGAATACACTTTCACCGCTTTCACATCCTTTTTTATTTTGTCAATAAACAAAGGATGTAGTATATCGATCATCTATGAGCAAACATAACTCATCAAATATTTCGTCTATAGAACCCATTCCATTTACCTGGACGGCTATTTTTTGTGCATCATAATAGTCATATACCGGTGTGGTTTCGTCCCGATAGACTTGCAAACGTTTTCTGATAATCGATTCATTTACATCGTCGGCACGACCAGATGACTTACCCCGGTTTAATAATCTACTGATCAACTCCTCCTCATCGACTACCAGGGAAATCATAGCAGTCATTTTGATATTCTTTTTATTAAGTAATTCATCGAGGGCTTCAGCTTGAGCAATAGTGCGTGGAAATCCATCCAATATAAAACCATTTTTCACCCTGTCGGATTCCATACGCTGCTGGAGCATAGCAATAGTGACCGAATCCGGCACCAACTGTCCTTTGTCCATGTATGACTTAGCCAGCTGTCCCAATTCAGTATTATTTCCCAACTCGTATCTAAACATATCACCTGTAGACAGGTGGGCGATACCGTATTTTTCAACCAATTTTTGGGCCTGGGTGCCTTTGCCAGAACCCGGAGGACCAAATAAAATTAAATTAATCATTTGACTATAAAATCCTGATGTTTCCTGTAAAGGCGAAAGATACAAATAATTGATGCACTGACCGATACAAAGTTTTGCCAGAATTTTATACCTTTAGACTAATAATTTACCAACCAAAACCGTTAAAAGGGATTTAGGCATGCTCTCATTATTAAAGGAAGACAAATTATATTACAGCATCGGCGAAATCTCGGATATGTTTGGAGTATCCAAATCATTGATCCGGTATTGGGAGACAGAATTCAGTATTCTCAAGCCTCATAAGAATAGTAAAGGCGACAGACGATATACCAAAGAAAATATAGATCAGTTGCAATTGATTTTTGACCTGGTAAAAAACAGGGGCTTTACCATCGAAGGCGCAAAAAATGAAATCAAACAAAATAAAGATCTGATCAAACAACGGCAAGCGGTACTGCAAAAACTGATCAACCTAAAAGCTGAAATGCAGAAATGGAAAGATTCACTGGTAATAGAAAAATAAATTAAGTTAATTTTAATCTACGACTATCTTTACTATTTTGGTTTATTCATTTTACCCAAAGAATAACCCAAACTTAGCCCCAAACCTGCTCCACTTCCCTTAGTATATAATATAATTCTATTTGAATCACCTATTTTTACCTGAGTATTATAATATGAATAATATAAAGCTACATTGGTTAGGTTTCTAAAACCAAATTGATAACTCTGAATTATCTTCAAATAAACTTTACTAGATAAATTGTACTTAAGCTCAATAGCAGATTTGAATAAAAGAGACATTTTACTTGTACCTAAAGAATGGGTGAAATAGTTTGATAATAAAAAATATTGGTTATCAATTTGAACTTCATTTGTCACTCTTGTTTTTAAAAGAAAATCATTTGAATTAGCATTATTACTAAACAATAATGCACAACCTAAAATAGGTGAAAAACTTATTTTCTTGCTCTTATAAATCTCTGTCTTAATGTAAAATGGTAATTGATAAACTAAAAACTTACCTTTTAAATCTGGCAAACTGTATGCGGGTGGAATCAGTTGATTATTTGTTAACGAAAAATTCATATTATATTTGGTACTTGTTAAGCCTGATATAAAGGAAATTTTTTTAAAATTCCACCAAATTAAAACATTTCTTTCATAAGAAATTTTTGAAACAGTATATGAATCAAAATTTCGAATTTTAAATGCTTCTGTTCTAATGAATACAATATTTGATCCTATTTCGATACCGAATTGCCCATATAATTTATTTATAAACAAAAATAAAAAAAACAATAGTTGGGCTTTCATAGCTTCACCATTATACCAATTCCCAAACCTAATTCACTTCCATTATCAAATAAGAAAGTAGTATAGGGCTTGTTTGTTGATGGTGAAGTATCGCTAAAATATCCATAATTTCCTTTTAAAAAATAAAAATTAGAAAGACCAGTATTATAATTAAGCATTAAGTTAAAATCAACCAACTTATTATAATGATATTGTAGATTAAATATAGTTTGCAAAATAATTATATTGGAAATCTTCAAATCATAAAAATGGTAATTTATATTTATTGGCTCTGAAACTTTCTTTGAAATCCTAAAGATAGAACTATCTTGTAAATCTTTAGATTTTCCTTTCTTTAAGCCAAAGCCAAGACCAAAATTAAAATTAAAGTAATCAGAAAGTTTATGAACGTAATATATTTGAAGAGCTAAGGATTCAGATTTAATTTTGATATTTGAAACAATTGGGTTAATATATTTTAAATCTTTAAATAAAAATGCTCCTGAATTAATATTCATTCTTGGTTTTATAAATTGAATATTATAATTTAATTTAAACATCAAAAATGACTTTTCAAATCCAATGAATATTTCCGGATAAAAGTTAGACCTAATAAATGAGTTAGCTATTTTTTGATCACTTGCTGAAAGCAATCCATTAATATCGAGTATTGCATAATAATTCCCAGTAAAGATAGAATTGACTCCGTTTATACCTATACTCCAGTCTTGAGAATCAAGAGAATTAATATAAAAGAAAAAAAAAACAAATTTAATATAGAGTCGCATTATAGCTAATTCCTTCTAATTGCTCCAACAGTTACATCTGCTTCGTTTGGTTCAATATAAGTTTGTGCAGCAACTTGCTGTTGTAAAGGATAATTGTTTACAGGTGGGCAATGGAATTTATGCATATATGGCCCGGAATATGAAAAAATTGTCATTCTATTGCTGTTGTCAATTGGTGTACAAGAATTATAGCTGGAAATTATCTCAGTTGAATTTCTATGAGGATCTTCTTCAAAAAATATAAAGTCATAGCATTCTCCGTAATCAATAAGACCCTCGGGAAACGAAAAGGAATTAGTAGTTGTTAGATAAGTATCATTCTGTCCAAAAGAATGTACTATTTCCATTAAATGGGTACTCTTAAAATCCAGAATTTGATATAATGATCCATTAGGAGTACAATTAGTATTACCATGCCTGCAAACTACTGATAATTCAGAATCACCCCAGCTTTCATGGGGTGAATGTAGAACAATTGTCCATAACCAAAATGAAGTACCATAAGATCTCATCTCAAGGCGTTGAGAATCATTAATTCTTTGATTCTTATTTCTTATTACCTCACCTTTGTTATTTGTTCTTTCATTTACTGAAATGATCCACACCAAATGTTGTTTCGCGAATTCATGATTTATACTAAGTACAATCAAATTACCTTCATTATCTAATGTATAACCTGGAATTGTTTCTTCATCATTAAGAACTAATGCGATAATTGGAATTTCGTTTAAGTTGTTTTTATGTAATTCAAAATAAGGAATATATATTTGAGGAAACCATTTGAAATCTTGAGAATTGTACCCATTTATAATTTTTTCAAAAGTTTTTCTATCAGAAAATGACGGAAAGTTTGCTTCGACCTGAAGAGAATTAACTTTGAAAAGTTTTCGATTATCAGATTTCAATTTATTTAAATACATCAAATCGACCAAATTGCTATTTAGATCGCCAATATGTTTGATAAGTGTGTTCTCATCACCATCAAATTTATTATTCACTAATTGATGGACTTCGCTTCTAAAGTCTTTTAATTGTGCTAATTCTAGGACTGAAAGTGCAGTAGAATTAACCATTGCCTCAAATTCATCAATCTTTGTATCAAATTGATTAGTTTCATTAATTATTTTTCTATTTATTTCGGTTTTATATTTTAAATTAAAATTGTCTTCATTACAAGATAGAAAAAAAGAATAAATGATAAAGAATAAAGAAAGGGTTACAAAATTTTTCATAGCAATTAATTTAATATTGTTAGTGTATAATATTAATAAAGTTAATATGTAATTTTCAAATAATAACTTTTGACTAAAACTTTAACATTGGTTAAAAGTTAAAGTAATATCCTCTCAGCACAAAATTTAAAGTCCTGCTCCTCATTAGAGGCAATGAAAATTAATTTATTTTGGCGTTGTAGGTCTAAATGCTGGAAAAACCAGTCTTTTGCATTCTCATCCAGGTTGGAAGTCGGCTCGTCAAGGAAGATGATTTCAGCTTTGGAATAAAGAGCCAATCCCAGTTTTACCCGTTGTTTCATACCTGAAGAAAACTGCACCATTGGTCGGTGAGCAGAAGATCCCAGTTGCATCATCTCTATCCATTGAGTTGTATCTGAAAATCGATCTGAGGGCTTGAATCCGGTGTGAAAATCGATCATTTCTGCCAAAGTAAATTCTTCCAACAATTCCGTATACGGGGCGGCAACACTTAGGTATTGGTATATATCCTCTCTCTTTACAGATTCTTGACCTGATACATATTGTATTTTTCCTTCCGTAGCAGACAATAATCCTGAAATGATTTTGAGAAAAGTAGATTTACCGGATCCGTTTCTTCCTGAGATGCCATAGATATTATTGCTTTGAAAAAGGAAAGAAAGATTTCTGAATACCCAACCATGCTGATACCGTTTGCCAAGTCGGTCTACTGCTATTTCCATTTATTGGCTGATCTGCCGGAATCCTTTCATAATACCCCTTTCAGAGCTTCTAATAAATTCCAGTATTTTGTTTTTTTCAATACTTGCCGGGATGTTTTTTTCTATTAAATCCAAGGCCTGGGAGGTATTGTACCCTTTTACAAAAAGATACCGGTAGGCATCCTGAATGGATTTTATTGTTTCATCTGAAAACCCTCTCCTGGAAAGCCCTATACTATTTATACCTGCATAAGAAATGGGTTCACGAGCTGCCTTCACATACGGAGGAATATCTTTTCTGACTAATGATCCACCCCCTACCATTACATGATCGCCTATTTTTACAAACTGATGAACCGCTGTAAGTCCACCCAATACTGCAAAACGGCCGACATGAATATGACCTGCAAGATTTACATTATTAGCCAGGATTACGTTTTCTTCCAGCACACAATCGTGAGCAACATGTACATAAGCCATCAGCAGGCAATTGTCTTTAATGGTGGTAGTCCAGTTGGCTTTGGTACCTCTATTTAAAGTACAATACTCTCTGATGATTACGTTATTGCCTATTTCGAGCACAGAATGTTCACCTTTATATTTTAAATCCTGAGGGACCGCACCTACTACTGCACCTGGAAATATTTTGCAATTATCTCCCAGTCGGGTCCCATCCAGGATGCAGGCATTAGGGCCAATCCAGGTATTGTCACCGATCTCCACATCTGCTTCTATAGTGACGAATGGGGAGATATGCACATTTTTGCCTATACGTGCATCAGGATGCACATTACTTAAATGGTATTGTGTTAATAATTCCATGGTTTATGAAATTGGGTTTGTATCTCTTCTTACGATTTGGGCTGTGAGCTCGCCTTCAGAAACGATTTTATTTCCTACATAGGCCGTGCCCCACATTTGCACTATCCCTCTTCGTATGGGTGACATGAGTTCCATTTTTAATATAAGGGTATCTCCGGGTACAACTTTGGCTTTAAATTTAGTGTTTTCAATTTTTATAAAATAAGTATCCCAATTACCCGGATCCGGTTGCTGGGATATGGCTAATATCCCACCCGTTTGGGCGAGTGCTTCTATTTGTAAAACACCCGGAAAAATCGGATTGTTGGGAAAATGTCCCTGAAAACAAGATTCAGTAAATGTAATATTTTTAATACCCACTACATGCTGACTATCCAGTTCTATGATTTTATCTATCAATAAAAAGGGGTGTCTGTGAGGCAATATGGATTGGATTTTTTCTACATCCATCAGTGGTGGATCGTCGGGGTTGTATACCGGCTTACCTTTGAGTTTTCTGAGCTCAGCAAACTTTTTTTTAAGAAGTTTGGCAAATTCCACATTTGCTGTATGGCCAGGTTTGTTGGCTACTATTTTCGCCTTTATTGGCTTTCCGACCAAAGCAAGGTCACCGATGATGTCTAAAATTTTATGCCTTGCCGCTTCATTAGAAAATTGCAACTCTACCGTATTGAGTATTCCTTCTTTTTCAACCTTGATCGATGGCTTATTTAGTTTCTTGGCCAGATCGTCGAGTTCCTCTTGTGTCATCATCCGGTCTACGATCACAATAGCATTATTCAGATCACCTCCTTTGATGAGATTTTCATTGGCTAGTTTTTCAATTTCCCTGAGGAATACAAAAGTTCTGCAGGGAGCTATCTCGGTTTCATATTCTGATAAATCGTTGAGATTAGCAAATTGCTGACCAAGTATAGGAGATTTAAAATCGATCATAGCGGTGACTTCGAATTTATCTGAAGGCACAGCAATAAGCTCAGTACCGCTGAGTTCGTCTTTAAATGCTACAGGCTCCAATAACTCCAGGTATTCTTTATCGATCTCTTGAATTTGAACCCCAATCTTTGAAAAAGATTCTACAAATTCTTTTGAGCTGCCATCCATGATTGGAACTTCAGGTCCGTCGATTTCTATTAAGGCATTATCAATTCCTAATCCAGCCAAAGCAGAAAGTATATGCTCTACTGTACTCACCTGTACATCGCCCGATTTTATGGTAGTACCCCGGTTAGTGGATATTACTTTATTTACATCAGCAGCCAGGACCGGGCTTTCCAATAAATCCACACGTTGGAAACGGTAACCATGGTTCACAGGGGCAGGTTTCACTGTCATGGTCGCTAATTTGCCCGTGTGTAAGCCAATACCTTTAAAAACACAATCCATAGCGAGCGTACATTGTTTCATATTTCTAATCAATCAAATATTTAAAAGTATCAGTTGTGAAGAAAGATAGTTAACGTTGGGAATCACCGAAACCAATCTTAACAATACTGCAAATTTAAGTTAAAATATGCTGTGGTGCAGGATAAGATTTTGGATGATTGTGATAACTAAGTTTTAGATTCACTTTCTCTCAGTGCTTTTTCAATAGACCTGATTCTGTTTTCGAGTTCGGGAAGATTTTTAAAGAGAGCATAAGATCTCAAAAAATCAGTATACCCTATGGCAGGTGATCCAAACAATTTTTGATTTGGTTCATCTTTAGAGGACATTATTCCACTTTGAGCCTGAATCTGAGTGCCATCGGGAATATGAATATGCCCACTGATCCCTACCTGTCCACCAATCATACACCTGGCACCGACTTTGGCACTTCCTGCAATCCCCACTTGTGAAGCGATCACCGTATTTTCCCCGATTTCAACATTATGTGCTATTTGAATGAGATTGTCCAATTTGCAGCCTTGCCTGATAATGGTTGATCCCATTGTAGCTCTGTCTACTGTACAGTTTGATCCTATTTCTACATTAGATTCTATGACCACGTTCCCTAGTTGGGGAATTTTCTTAAATCTACCTTCTTCCATCACAAATCCAAACCCATCACTGCCTATTACTGTATTCGCATGAATGGTAACATGATCACCTATATTGCATCCTGCATAAATTTTGACACCGGGATAAAGGGTGACGCCGTTTCCAATTATCACATCATGGCCTATGAATACCTGGTTATAAATCACAGAATTGGAACCAATTTTTACATTTTTTTCTATGCTCGTAAATGCCGCAATAGCTACATTTTCATTTATTACAGCAGTTGAATCTATACTTGCCATAGTTGAAATTCCTGTAGGTTTTCCATTCCTTTCAAAATGACTCAGGAGGGTCCCAAGACTTTGGTATACATTAGGCACCCGAAGCATAGTTGCTTTTATTTCCTGTTGTGGCTTAAAATCTTCAGCTACTACAAGTACAGAGGCCTGGGTGGTATAGGCAAATGGCTCGTACTTAGGATTGCCCAAAAAGCTTACACTTCCAGGCAAAGCTTCTTCAATTTTGCTGGGATGGCTTACCTCTACATCCGGATCTCCTTCAATCTTGGCATTGAGGAATGCTGCCAGATCCTTAGCACTCATTTTCATAAGGACACAAAGGTATGAGAATGATGGGAGTAATTTTGCTGGATTTTCGTTGCTAAATCTGGTAAATGCCAGCGACTAAATTACCTTCAAGCTTGAATCAGGGAGTACCTTGGTAAAAATTGTTAAAAACCTCTGATTCCCAGTTTGATAATTGGTAAAAAGTCTTACCTTTGCCGTCCCAAAATAAGTTTGGCAGGAATTTAATATAGTCCCATAGCTCAGTTGGTTAGAGCGCTACACTGATAATGTAGAGGTCCGCAGTTCAAATCTGCGTGGGACTACCAAAAAAATCGCAATTAAAATATGTAAAATAGGATTACATTTGCGAGCCTTTTCAAAAAAAGTTTGAATTGGGAAGTTAAAATGCATGGGGGATTAGCTCAGCTGGCTAGAGCGCCTGCTTTGCAAGCAGGAGGTCATCGGTTCGATTCCGATATTCTCCACTGAAAGTCAAAGGGGGACAAATTTTTTGTTCCCCTTTTTTATTTTATCTGGTAAATCCGCAATAATGTACTCCATTACTTCAATTCATGACGCCGCTGACATAAAATTACCTGAGCTCAATTCTTTGCTCCATCAATTAAACCCTGACCTGAAACCTATTGATCAATCACATTTAGAAAAAATAATGCACTCCGATGCTATCCTAATGTCCGGTGCTTTTGACGATAGTAAAAAATTAATAGGTATGATTTCTGTAGCTATTTTTCCAACTCCATCCGGAATGCGATGCTGGATAGAGGATATAGTCGTAGATCGTATGCATAGAGGTAAAGGATTAGGTAAAAAATTAATGAAGCGTGCTATAGAATATGCACAGGAATGTGGTGCCCAATGTATAGATCTTACTTCCAGGCCATCAAGAATAGAGGCGAATGAAATGTATCAAAGAATGGGGTTTGAAAAAAGGGAGACAAACGTGTACCGGATGCAAGTGGCACCCTAGGAACACAGCGTTCACTAAGACATCACTTTGTGTTTTTTGTGCTTTTGTATGAACCATTAGCTTCTTTCGTTTCCGGAAATTTCGCCCCGGATTATTCATTTGAGTGCATGTTTGATGAAATCCACATTAATATTTATCATAGTGCACGTTTTAAGTCTGTAAACCTTAAATAGGTATGGACAGTTTTGAAGGTCACTTTTTCAAGTTTTCAACTGACTTTATTTAGATTAATAATTTTTCGTCTACTATAATATCTGCTCTGAATCCCTTGCCAATAATTACCCCTTCGTACAATTCATTTATTTTTTACTGCCGTGTATGTGGAATATCAATATAGTCAATTCATTGCTATAGACTTTTTCATATACACTTTCTAAAAGCCCAGGACCAATTTCTTTATGAATTCTAATGCGATGTCCACTTCAATAGATGATCATTCGTTTTCATTCATATAAACCTGTTTTATTAGTTATGTTCCACCTAAAATGCCTGGAGAACTTCGTGTTTTTTGTGCGAATTCAACTACCCCACTACCCGCTCCAAAAATTCATCCTCCGTCCAAATCTCCACAGTGCCCAATGCTTTTGCTTTATCCAGCTTTGAGCCTGCATTTTCTCCTACTACCAGAATATTAAGCTTGCTGCTAACTGAACTTATATTTTTAGCTCCGGCTTTTACTGCTTTTTCCTGGGCTTCTTCCCTGGTCATTTTAGCTAAGGAGCCTGTGAATAAAATGGATTTTCCTGCAAGTGGCGCATCTGAGGCGATTAATTTGGGTTTATCTTCATCTGTCTGATACATATTTACTCCTGCCTCTTCCATTTCTTTTAGAATTTCTATATTCTTTTTATCAGCAAACCATTGCATAATATTTCTGGTCACTACCGGACCTATTTCGTGTATATCAGTAAAATCGGTTTCACTCCAATTTTGCAGGTCTGGCACGTAGGTTACCTTTTCAGCAATGAGTTGTGATGCTCGTTTTCCGAGGTGATGTATGGACAAACTTTGAAGCAATCGCTGTATGGGATTTTTCTTGGCTTTTTCTATAGACTCTTTCAGTTTGGTAGCCGATTTAATTCCGAAGCCATCCAACTTAGCTATTTGATCATAATCTAGTCTGTAAATATCCGCATAGTTATGTATCCAACCTAATTGCACGAATTTTTCCATGATTGACGGACCAAAGCCATCTACATCCATCGCTGCTTTAGATACATGGTATATATATTTTTCCAAATCCTGCGCCCCGCACTGGCAATCAGGACAAATCCAAAATGCCTGATCTGCTTCACGCACAAGTTTTACTTTTTTTCCTTGTTCTGCTCCAATGGGACAATAGGAAGGAAATTCGATTTTTATTTCCGTACCTTTTCTATATTCTGGTAGCGATTTCACGATATATGGTATGACATCTCCAGATCGCTCCACGATTACCATGTCGCCCAGGTAAAGATCTTTGGCTTTAATAAAATCTTCATTGTGAAGTGAAACAGAAGATACCGTGACTCCGGCGACTTGTACCGGCTCCAACTTTGCCACCGGGGTAATGGTTCCTACTTTACCCACCTGGTATTCAACATGTATTAATTTACTGGTAGCTTGTTTTGCTTTAAACTTAAAAGCAATGGCCCATCGAGGATGATGCGAGGTATAGCCACAGGTTTCCTGCATTGCAATTTCATTTACTTTGACCACCATACCATCTATCTCATAATAAAATTCATCGCGTTTTACCTCCCATTCTTTCACAAAACGGATCACTTCATCTATCCCGCTGCACACTTTAAATTCTATGGTAGGCACTTTAAATCCAAGTGTCTCCAGTGCATGGATTCCATCGGCATGGAGATCAAATTTCTTCACTTCCTGGCCATTTTTATCTTCAAGATGTCCCACCTGATAGATTACCGCTTCTATGCCGCGCTTTGCAGTCTCATTGGGATCCTTGGTTCTGAGACCACCGGTGGCCGCATTCCGGGCATTGGCAAAAGCCACCAGTCCCTCATCAAGTCGGGATTGATTTACTTTTTTAAAATTGTCCTTTCTGATCAAAGCTTCACCCCTGAGCTCTGCTTTTATTATTCCCATTTTTTTAAATGCGGCTTTCCAGGGAATAGATTTTAATGTCTTGGCATTTGCAGTCATTTCTTCGCCTTGCACCCCATTACCTCTTGTGGCTGCCCTGGTCAACACATCATTTTCATACACCAGGGCTATACTGCCTCCATCGTATTTGGGTTCCACGCAATATTCTACTTTAGCTTCACTTGAAAGTTTGCAGAGTTTTTTCACTTGTTTATCAAATTCAAAAAGATCATTTTCATCATAGGAATTTGCCAGTGACAGCATCGGTCGTAAATGGTTTACCGTCTTTCCTGTTTCAGCTACATCACTGGATACCCGCTGGGTAGGAGAGGCAGCAACTATCCATTCCGGATGCTTTTCTTCGATAAATTCAAGTTTCTTATAGAGTTGATCGTATTCAAAATCGCTGATTAGAGGATCATTTAATACATAATACCTGTGTTCATGAAACCGAAGCACAGATATTAGCTGTTCATAATTTTCCTGTGCATGTTTAAGGAGTGTCTCATTAGAAAATTCCAAGAGTTTTTTAGTCCAGTCCAGTTGTTGGTCAAATGATGTTGTAGACATGGGAGAAAGTTAATTAGAATTAAGGAATCTTGAAATAAGGCAAACTTTACAATCAGGGATTAAATAAGCCTCAATGCAATCTGAAGGTATTATGTGAAGAAATAATTTCGCATAGGATATAAAATCAAAAAATTAGATGGACTTCAAATATGCTAAAATTTTAAAGAGAGAAGCTGCATAAAGGATTAAAAATCACAAAGGTGACTATTCTTATTCAACCAGGTATCGTGAATCTTATAATCGGGCATAACTTTAGCTACTATATCCCAAAACCGCTGACTGTGATTATGCTCTATTAAATGGGCAAGTTCATGAATGATCACATAATCAATCACCACTTGCGGGGCAAACAATAATCTGGCTGACAGGTTGATATTACCCTGAGTACTACAGGATCCCCAATTGGTTTGACTCAGTTTAAGTTTTACTTCTTTTATCCGTCGTTTAAAAAACAGGCCATTCAGGTCATGCACCCGCTTTTCTATTTCGGGGTAAAAATCATTAGCTATGGTGCGGCTGATCAGATACCTGATGAGTTCAGGCATGTGCTCTTCTTTATTTTCTGAAGAAAGATGCAATTCCAGCAATTGGCCCTTTATCATGGCTTTATTGAGCTTTCGGGTATGCGGGACAAAACTCAATATATAGGATTTAGACCCTACTTTGAGTATTTGGCCATGTTTGTATTCTTTGCCGAAGAATTTGGTGAGTAAACCGGGTTTTAATTTGAGCTGCTTTACTGCCCATTCCCTGCTTTTTTCAATGTGTTGTAGCTTTCGAAAAGAAGCCATCGATGAGGGCAACCTCAGGGTGATGGCCCTGGAGCCAAATGCTACACGTACAGTCCTTCTTTTTTCATGTATGATTACAAAAGGGATTTGCTGCCCATTGAATTCCAATAACGACTCTTCTTTTTCTTGCAGCATCTTAATTAATGCAAATTTAGGATGGCTGGTCAGATAATTTCAAAGAAATTTTGTTCTTATTGTCCTTATCCTTTTCGCTTTGCAAATTCCTTCATTGTATCTACTAATACCTGGACACTTTCTATTGGCATGGCATTGTAAATAGAAGCTCTGAATCCGCCTACTGATCTGTGCCCCTTAAAATTGACACAACCTGCTTTTTTGGCGTCTGCTTCAAACTCAGCTTCGTGATCTGGATTTTCACAAACAAAACATACATTCATGAGTGATCGATCCTCTTTTGCCACTGTACCTTTAAATAATGGATTAGAATCAATTTCATTATATAGCAAAGCAGCTTTCTTTTCATTTATCGCCTGCATGCCTTTCAAACCGCCATTGGCTTTGATCCATCTAAGGGTAAGCATACTAACATAGATTGGGAATACAGGCGGGGTATTATACAATGAGTTTTCAGCAATGTACGTTTTGTAGTCCAGCATAGGAGGCAAATAGTGATCCAGATCGGTACGTACCATATCTTTTCTGACAATCACCATCGTCACTCCGGATGGACCAATATTTTTCTGAGCTCCTGCATAGATCAGGCCAAATTTTTCTACTGGAATCGGCTTGCTGAATATATCTGAGGACATATCTGAAACTATTGGAATGTCCAGATCAGGCCACTCCTGTATTTGCGTACCGAATATAGTATTGTTGCTGGTCAGATGCATAAATCTGGAATTTGGGGCTGGAGTCCAGTGCTTGGGAATAAAATTATAATTTGCATCCTTGGAGCTGGCTACGACCCTGATATCTCCGTACGGTTTTGCTTCTTTTATGGCTTTATTTGCCCAGGTACCGGTATCAGTGTAGGATGCTATATCTCCTTTGTTAAGTAGATTCATAGCCATCATATAAAATTGAGTACTGGCACCTCCCGTAGTGAATAACACATGATGATCATCTCCTAATCCGAGTAATTCTTTAGTAAGTGTCACCGCTTCCTCAATAATGGCTGTGAATTCGGAGCCACGATGAGAAATTTCTAAGATGGAAAGTCCTTTCCCCTGGTAATCGATTATAGATTGGGCAGCTTCCTGCAATACTGAAGCTGGTAAAATAGAAGGACCTGGATTAAAATTATGTTTTTTCATATTACTATTTAAGGATAAATCGAGCGGCAAATGTACAGATATAGGCTGGCAAAAGGGATGACAAGATTAGGATAAATTGTAGTTTTGAAATCCGCTATACATCTGGTTTGCAATTTAAATTTTGAATTCATTAAAATATTAAATTATAAATTGAAAATCCACCTTTTAAGTAAGCAGTTTCCTGGAGGGAGGCCTTTTTTACTGTTTGATTCGCCGCATTAGGCTATGGAATCATTTCCAAACTGGCCAGGTTGGCTCCCCTTTCTTGATACTTTTACTTTTGGCTCTAATCCAACTGCAGGTTTTCCATTGAAAGTAAATGGAGACATACTTACATTTTGTTTTTTTGCAATATAATTGAAAGCAGAACCTTTAACTCATTTTTAATCCTATCCAGGCAAAAAGAACTCCACCAACCAAACTTGCCAGTACATACAATATGGCAATTGAAGTCTGCCCCGCTTGCCAAATTTGAATTACCTCTAAAGAAAAAGCAGAAAAAGTAGTGAATCCACCGCAAATACCCGTTGCTAATAACAATTTTATATTAGGCGAAATCTCTTCTTTTAATGCATAACTCACGATTACCCCCAAGAAAAAAGATCCAAGTAAATTGATCAAAAATGTACTCAGGGGAAAGCGGCCCTGATCCGATTTTATATAAACCGATATCATGTATCTCAATACGCCTCCAATAAAAGCACCTGCACCGACTGAAAGGATAGAAACGAAGTTCATAAGACCACTTTCTGCTAATTTATTACTTTTATTCCATTATAATCTACCAACCATGACGATCAATCAATTACAATCGGATGTAGACCAATGGATCAAAACCGTAGGGGTAAGATATTATAGCGAATTAACCAATACAGCCATATTAGCCGAGGAATGCGGAGAAGTAGCCAGGTTAATGGCCAGGATTTATGGAGATCAATCCTTTAAATCGGTAGAGGATGAAAAAAATGCCAGAAAAGACCTGGCCGGTGAAATGGCTGATGTTTTATTCGTCTTAACCTGTCTTGCCAATCAGTGTAATATAAATCTGGAAACAGCCATTGCTGAAAATATGGAATATAAAAAAATGAGAGACGCAGAAAGGCATCAATCGAATTCAAAGTTAAAATAAGACTCCTTGCATTAAAAACAAAAATAATGAAACGATTTATTCTAGGGACTGTTTCTGTAAATTGGATTGGTTACCTGATTTTGGCTTTGCGGGATAGGTATACCTCCAGAGTACAGATTTTACGTGCAGACAAACTGATCATTACTTTACTTTTTTTTTCTCCTCTGACAGTTCTTTTATCACAACACACACTTTGGTACAAAACACCTGCAAAATATTTTGAAGAAGCCCTTCCCATTGGCAATGGTAGAATGGGTGCAATGGTATATGGCGGAACTGAAAAGGAAAGGTTGTCTTTAAATGATATTACACTTTGGTCAGGTGAGCCGGTAAATCCCTACAATAATCCCGATGCCCATGCTCATCTGCCTGCTGTACGGGAAGCACTTTTCAGGGAAGATTATGCAGCAGCTGATACACTGGTGCGAAAACTACAGGGAAATTTTTCCAATGCGTACGAGCCTCTCGGAAATCTGTTTATAGAGTTTAATCATACCCAGCCAATTCTTGAGTACAAAAGAAAATTGGACATGAATAATGCCCAGGTCGAGGTAGATTACCAAACAAATAATACCAGGTTCAGCAGAAAATACGCAGTATCCTATCCCGATCAGGTAATTGCCATATTACTTTCATCTAAAGGCAGAGAAAAGTTAAATATTAATTTAAAATTTAACAGCCCCCTTGTATATAAAACCTTAATCGATCATGGCTTGCTGTATTTACAAGGTAAGGCACCTGTGCGATCTCAACCCAATTATTTACAAGTCAGAAACGCAGTGGAGTATATGGATGGCAGGGGTACCCGATATGTTGCTGTGCTGCAAGTTAAAAATACAGATGGCATAGTCCATTACAGGGATTCTTTTATCCAGGTAGCTGAGGCAAGCTCCATTGAATTAAGACTGACCATGGCCACCAGTTTTAATGGGTTCAATCTGGACCCTTTTGCAAAAGGAATCGACGAAGTAAAAACAGCAGAGGCACAATTATCCCTTTCCAACAGGTATGATATTCAAACTATCTTCAAAAGACAAACAGAAGATCATAAGAAATTTTATGATCGTGTCCATTTTGATCTAAGCCAGGACGAATCTGAGGATGATACCTATACACGGATCCGAAAAAATACGGCGACCAATACCGATATTGGGCTGATACCCCTTTATTTTAATTACGGCAGATATTTATTGATAAGCAGCTCCCGTACACCAAATGTGCCAATCAATCTTCAAGGTCTTTGGAATGAAAACGTAAGGCCACCCTGGAGCAGTAACTACACGGTCAATATTAATACAGAAATGAATTATTGGCCGGTGGAAGTATGTAATCTGCCCGAATTGCACATGCCCCTGATGGGCTTTCTACAAAACCTCGCTGTGACCGGGGCTATTACTGCCAATACGTATTACAATAATAATGGTTGGACAGTGCATCACAATACCGATATATGGGCAATGTCTAACCCAGTAGGTGATTTCGGAAAAGGAAGCCCACAATGGGCTAATTGGCAGTTGGGAGGAGCCTGGTTATCTACTCATTTGTATGAGCACTATAAATTTACATTGGACCATGAATTTCTAAGAAAAGCATACCCGTTGCTCAAAGGAGCCGCCCTGTTTTGTTTGGAACAATTAGTAAAAGATTCAAAAGGTTTTTTGGTAACTGCTCCATCGACCTCACCTGAAAATGTATATATCACTAAGAATGGATTTAAAGCTTCTACTTTATATGGAAGTACTTCCGATCTAAGCATGATACGTGAGCTTTTCATGGATGTCGTGGAATCCTCCATCCAGTTAAATATGGATAAGCCATTCAGAGACTCCTTAACGAACGCTTTAAAAAATATATACCCATACCAGATCAGCAAAAAAGATGGGGTTTTACAGGAATGGTACCATGATTGGGATGATGCTGAAATTACACATAGGCATTTATCTCATTTATTTGGTGTTTATCCCGGCAAAACCATCACTCCGGAAAACATAGAATTATTCGAAGCAGCTAAAAAATCATTGCTCCGACGGACCAATAATGGTACAGGATGGTCAATATCCTGGAAAATCTCCATGTGGGCCAGGCTGTTAAATGCAGACAAAGCATATGATGCTATTCAAAAACTATTATCTTATTATCCTGCAGACAAGAGTGAGATCGTAATGGGCGGCGGAGGTACCTATCCTAATTTATTTGATGCTCATCCCCCATTTCAAATTGATGGTAACTTTGGAGGTACAGCTGGTATAGCAGAAATGATTTTGCAAAGTCATTTGGATTACATTCATATTTTGCCTGCATTACCCTCAGTATGGAAAAACGGAAAAATTACCGGGCTAAAAGCAAGGGGCAATATCGAAGTAAATGTGGAATGGAAAGAAAATAAACTATACTCCCTCACCATGAAATCCGGCCATACCCAAACCAGAAAAATAAAATATGGAACCAACATCAAGGAAATCATACTACCGGCTAATAAACTCATTAAAATAAAAATTTAATTACCAGTGCTCAGGTTTATTTTAAAAAGATTATTAATCATTATACCTGAGCTGTTTATTATCAGTGTGATATGCTTTTTTTTGATGCATCGTGTGACTTCCAGATTTGACCTAAGGGATTCTGAATACAGAAATACGGTAATTAAAAGTCGACCGGAAGCCAATTCATTGAGCCCCTTATTTTACTGTTCCCTGGTTCCTATGGTATTTCCCGATACCTTCTTTTTCTTATCCCGTACAGAGCAAAGGAACAGAATAAAAAGTTTTTTATACCAAGGATATGAATGGGATAAAATCAAAGATTATTTGCAGTCTGAAATTCAGATTTCCGGCAGCATGGCTGAAATCAATCCTGACTTTGCCACGCTGTTGAATCAAACCTCCAATGTTTCAGACCTTTCTGTTCTGGATCCCCTGATCAGCGATTCTATAAAAAATACAAATGAATATCGAAACTGGAAAATGAAATTAAACGAATTAGTAAAAACTCAGAGTCAATGGAAAGTTTTTATCCCCAGCTTTAGATTTCACGGATTTCATAATCAATATCATGTATGGATTAAAAAGTTTATTTCAGGTAATAGTGGTAATTCAAAAGTGGACAACAAACCAGTATGGACTAAAATTAGGGAAGCATTAAACTGGACCTTTACTTTGAGTTTTATCAGCCTGATTTTGATTTTCATACTGGGATATTTTATCGGGGAAAAAATATTTTTAATTAAAAATCAATTTCTCTCCAAAACCATTGATGCTTCATTGTTTTTTTTTGATAGCCTTCCTGTATTTTTTCTGGGCATGTTATTGATTTATGTTTTTGCTTCTTCTACGGTTTCTTCGTCATTTCACATTTTTCCCACACCTGGTTTTATTGACATCCAATCCGGTGATTCATTTTTAAAAACCCTTTCCATATATTTTTCGTCGTTGATATTGCCGGTCATTTGTATTGTATTACCCTCGCTCGCTTACCTTTCCAGGCTGGTCACCCGAAAGATCAGGGAAGAATATAAAAAGCCGTATTCATTTTTATCATGGGCTGAAGGCAAATCTGATAAAATGATTCTCCGGTCAGAAATCCGAAAAAATTCTTTATTGCCTTTGGTAGCTTTGTTGGGAATGGAAATTCCTGCATTGATCAGTGGTACCGTATTAATAGAAATAGTATTTAATATCCCTGGAATGGGCAGACTTACTTATCAATCAATAGTACTGCAGGATTGGCCGGTGGTATTTTCCATATTACTTCTTACCGCATTACTAACTATATTGGGAAAGCTTATTTCGGATGTATTGATTTTTATTTTTGATCATAGAGTAAAAATCAATCCAAGATGAACATAAAGGATTCTATTTTATCATTTACCCTGTTGCAAAAAATTTGCCTCTGCATCATTGCAGTATATGTATTTATAGGTATTGGTGCAGATTTTATAGCCAATGACAAACCATTCTATTGTGTATGCAATGGCCGATCCGTTTTCCCGATTGGAAAAAGTTATTTAGAAAAAATGGGCCTATCCAATCATACCACCGCATCTGACTACACGGAGTGTACATCGAGGATCATGCCATGGATTCCTTTTCATGCCCATTCACTGGATCCATCGAGCAATGGATATGCCGGCCCATGGACCAAATCGGCTACCGGAATTCATATTTTAGGTACTGATGCATTAGGAAAAGATGTTTTGGCCGGATTAATACACGGTACACGATATGCCTTTATCATCGGTATCTTTGCCACTTTATTTTCATTTATACCGGGAGTAGTATCGGGTATGATGATGGGGTACTTTCAAAATCATAAACTCCGGTTTAATTATATACAATCAGTTGCTTTTTTCATTGCAATGATCCTCTTCTTTTTTGAATTATATACCACCGCATTTGCATTCTCAGGTTTTCAATTTTGGATCAGTACTTTTTTTCTCATCTGTACATTGGTTGCAACATGGATAGCAATATTCAAATACGGTAAATTTAATTTAAATACGGTGACTTTCCCGCTAGATAATATGATGATGAGATGCATAGAGATTTTTGAGTCATTTCCAAAATTATTATTGTTGATGGTCTTATCGATTTGGATTGCCAGACCTGGTATTTTTTCAATAGTAATACTGATTGCTGTTATCAGATGGCCGATCTTTGCCCAGATCAGCAGAGCCGAAACCCTACGCGTAAGTAATTTAAATTTTACTCAGTCCGCCGAAAATATCGGGGTCCATTGGTTTAGAATCCTAACTCGTCACATTTGGCCTAATATCAAAGGCCCGTTGTTGGTAACTGCTTTATTCTCTTTGAGCACGGCCATTTTACTCGAAGCTTCTTTGTCTTTCATTGGCCTTGGGTTAAAATTGGAACTAGTGAGTTGGGGTAGCCTGTTAAATGAGGGCAGGCAATACTTTCCCGGATGGTGGCTTTCTCTTTTTCCTGGCCTCACCATCTTTGTACTGATACTGTCCCTCAACTGGTTATTTGATGATAAAAACCGGTCTATTGGCTGAACATCCCTGAATACATTATATTTAGACATTACAAAGTCCGGTAATAAGATTATTCAGATAGTTTTGCCTTACACTTAGAATTGTTTTTCTTTGCAGTCATTTTATGAAAAAAGATATTGGATCGCTCAAAGAACTGGCTTCTCAGGTCAGACGGGATATTGTTCGTATGGTGTATTATTGTCAAAGTGGTCATCCAGGTGGTTCACTTGGTTGTACCGATTTTCTCGTCGCCTTATATGGAAACCATCTTAATTATAAACTTCCCTTTACTATGGAAGGGAAAGGAGAAGATTTATTTTTCTTGTCCAATGGTCACATATCTCCCGTATGGTATAGTGTATTGGCCAGGACCGGTTTTTTCCCTGTTGCCGAACTAACCAGCTTTAGAAAACTCAATACCAGGCTACAAGGTCATCCCACCACCCATGAAGGGTTACCCGGGGTACGCATAGCATCAGGTTCATTGGGCCAGGGATTATCTGTAGGCATTGGTGCGGCATTAGCAAAAAAACTGGATAAAGATATGGGCATCATCTATGTGCTTACAGGTGATGGTGAACTGGATGAAGGGCAAAACTGGGAAGCCATCATGAGTGGCGCACACCATAAGGTGGATAATATAATAGTCACCGTAGATTGGAACGGCCAGCAAATAGATGGCCCTACTGATGCTGTGATGTCCTTGGGTGATCTTGAAGCTAAATGGACGGCTTTTGGCTGGGATGTACTTATTTGTGATGATGGAAACGATATAGAATCCATATCACTCACCATACAAGATGCAAAATCTCATCTTGGAAAAGGAAAACCAATCGTCATACTCATGAAGACAAAAATGGGATATGGAGTAGATTTTATGATGGGATCGCATAAATGGCATGGGGTAGCACCAAATGAAGAGCAGTGTAAAAATGCGTTAGCTCAATTACCTGAAACATTGGGTGACTTTGAGTTTGATCCTAATTACAAATCACATTAACAGTAAAAAAAATGACTAGCATCAATAATTTAGTAGTAAATGGTAAAAAAGCAACCCGGGATGGCTTTGGCCTTGGCTTACTGGAAGCAGGCAGAACTAATGAAAATGTAGTCGGGCTTACAGCTGACCTGCTTGGTTCTTTGAAAATGGATGATTTTAAAAAAGAATTCTCGAACCGTTTTTTTCAAGTCGGAATCGCAGAGGCAAATATGATGGGTATAGCGGCGGGTATGGCTACTACAGGCAAAATTCCGTATACGGGCACATTTGCTAATTTCTCTACCGGCAGGGTATATGACCAAATCAGGCAATCTATAGCCTATTCAAATAAAAATGTAAAAATATGCGCTTCTCATGCCGGGCTTACCCTGGGCGAAGACGGGGCCACTCACCAAATATTGGAAGATATTGGCATGATGAGAATGTTGCCTGGCATGTCCGTAATCGTGCCTTGCGATGCACATCAAACCAAATTAGCTACTATGGCTATTGCCGAAAGATTTGGACCTGTTTATTTGAGATTTGGCAGACCGGCCTGGCCGATTTTCACTGAAAACCTTCCATTTGAAATCGGCAAAGCACAGATATTGAATGAAGGATCTGATATATCATTGATCGCTACAGGCCACCTGGTGTGGACATGTGTAGAAGCTGCAAGGCAATTGGCGACAGAAGGAATTACCTGTGATGTGATCAACATACATACCATCAAGCCATTGGATACCGAAACCATATTGGATAGTATAAGCAAAACGAAATGTGTGGTTACTGCTGAAGAACACCAAATTTACGGTGGGCTAGGTGAAGCCATTGCCGCAGTATTAAGCCGACAAATGCCTGTGCCACAAGAGTTTGTAGCCGTACAAGATTCATTCGGGGAAAGTGGAAAACCAGATGAATTATTAGCAAAATACGGACTGGGCAACTCCAATATTATCGCCGCAGCAAAGACCGCAATCCGTCGTAAAAAATAACAGGTTCGATGGCATGGTTTTTGCCTAAGCTGCGCTGATGAAGAGTATTTTGGTTGGTTTCCTGGGAATATGGTTATTACTATCTTCTTTCGGGGTTGCATTAGATGAAAAAATTATTGCTTACAGTTACATCGATCGCTTCGCTCCGTTAGCGGTGGATGAAATGCACCGGTCGGGCATTCCGGCAAGCATTAAACTCGCACAAGCAATGCTTGAGTCAAATCTTGGCAGAAGTACACTGGCAACCAATAGCAATAATCATTTCGGCATTAAATGCAAGTCGTACTGGACAGGCATGCAATACTATCATAAAGATGACGATTTTGATTCAAAAGGCAAGTTGATCGAATCCTGCTTCAGAGCGTATGGAGATATAGAATCATCATTCAAAGATCATTCTGACTTCCTTAAAAATTCGGGGAAATATGATGTATTATTTGGCCTGGATATTATAGATTACAAAGCCTGGGCTCATGGTTTAAAATCATGCGGGTATGCTACGGATAAAACCTATGCATTGAAATTAATAAAAACAATAGAAGATTTTCAACTGTACCGATACGACACATTTAGTGCCTCGGTCTACGATCTTCCGGCAGTGAATACAGCCTTGATTTCAAAAAGTACAAATAAAGAAACTACGGTAGATTAATGTCGCGTAATTATTGATCAATTAGACTTTACTGATCTGATTGGGATTGACCAGTGATTCTTGACAGGGTGAAAGAGGTAAATCAATACATTACCTTTAATCTGACAATTACATTTTATTTATTATCCTTCTATCTTCTCTTCTGACAGCTTTTGATGCCTACTTAAGGGGTTTGCCCTGTCATCCTGGTATTTTTTCCGCTGACGAGCGATATCAATTGCTCCAAACAATGCCGATCTGAATGAAGATTCATCAGCAATACTTTTACCTGCAATGTCAAATGCCGTCCCATGATCCGGAGATGTACGTACTACAGGTAATCCTGCAGTAAAATTCACACCCGTTTCAAACTCAAGTGCTTTAAATGGTATCAATCCCTGATCGTGATACATAGCGAGTATCCCATCAAATTTTTTATATTGACTTGCACCAAAAAAACCATCGGCAGCATAAGGACCATAAACCAGATATCCCTGGTTCTTTAATTCTTGCAAAGCGGGCAAAATTATTTTTTCTTCTTCTGAGCCCATTACACCTCCATCACTTGCATGCGGATTGAGGCCTAAGACGGCGATCACCGGCTTGTCTTTTCCAAAATCTTTTTGAAGAGAGGTGTTAAAAGTTTGTACAGCTGCTTTAATCCTTTGTGTGGTAATTTTTGATGCAACTTCATTTAATGCAATATGGGTAGTTACGAGGCCTACGCGCATCGATTCTCCGACCATCATCATCATATAATCCTTAACCTGCAGTTTATCTGCCAGGTAATCTGTATGGCCTGTATAGGTAAACCCTGCCATTTGCATTGCTTGTTTGTGGATGGGTGCGGTCACTAAACCATCCAACCAACCTGATTGTATATCCTGAATAGCATGGTCCAAGGCCATCAAGGCATATTTTCCTCCTATTTCACTTATCTTACCGGTATTGACAGTAACATTTTCCTGCCAGCTGTTTACGCAATACACTTTACCTGGAGCGAGTTTCTCATTACTTCTTGCCGGATGATAAACAAACTCTTCCGCTTTCACTATGTTTTTATAATACGATATTATTTTGCCAGCTCCGTATATGATGGGTATGCAGAAATCGGTAATTTTTGGGTTTCTTAGTGTCTTTATTATGATCTCAGGGCCTATGCCATTGATGTCTCCTATAGTGATGCCTATCTTGATCAGATTTGTTTCAGTCATTCGAGTTCTTATTTCTATACTGTGCGAAGATAGGGAAATTATCTCTCTAAGATTCAGTATCATTGTGGAATGACATATGCTAAAAAATCCTATGGCCAGCATTTCCTCACCAGTGAATCCATAGCAGAAAAAATTGCTGATGCCATGAAACCATTTGGGCAAATTAATTCTTTGCTTGAAGTCGGTCCCGGTAAAGGCATGCTTACCAAATATCTGGTAGGACATTACCAAAATCTGTACCTGGTAGAGGCTGATGAAGATATGGTTGAAATCCTAAAACACGATAATAAATTTAACGAAGCCCATATCCTTGCTCAGGATTATTTGCGCCTGGATCTTCAAAAATTAAGTCAAGGCAATCCTATATATATCATTGGAAACTTTCCTTATAATATTTCGTCTCAGATTGTGATCAAAATGATCGATCATAGAGACATCATACCAGGCATGGTAGGCATGTTTCAAAAAGAAATGGCCGAGCGAATAGCTCATGCTCCTGGCAGCAGAGAATACGGTGTGATCAGTGTGCTCACTCAGGCTTATTATGATGTCGAATATTTATTTACTGTAAAAGAAGGCAATTTCAATCCGCCACCCAAAGTAAAATCCGGAGTGCTCCGATTCACCCGTAAAGAAAAATTAAAATTGGATTGTGATGAGGTTGAATTCAAAAAAATAATGAAAGCCTGTTTTTTACAAAAAAGGAAAATGATACGCAATTCTTTGAAACCATTTTTATCAGCTGAAAAATTACAAGATAGTTTTTTTGATAAAAGACCAGAGGAGTTATCTGTAGAAGATTTTGTGAGGATCACGAATATGGCAAACCCTGTTGTAGGAGCTGCTGTTGCTGATCAGGATATAAAAAAAGAGCAGAATAACCAATGAAATAATACTTCACCCGGCCTTTTTCTCCATTTTCCTCTTGATCCATTCTATACTCAAGTTATAAATAAAGTGAACTACCACAGGGACTATGAGTGAACCACTAAATTTAAACAGATATTGAAATCCGAGTGCAAATAGAAAAGTAATAGGAATAGCCCACCATCCCTGGGTATAATGTGAAAATGAAAAACAAAGGGCGGACATTACGATCGATAAAAATGGCAATAATCCGGCTTTATCCAGTAAACCCGGCAGCACTGCCCTATAAGTAAATTCTTCTGACCAGGCAGCTGTAAAACAAAGCAATAACCACAAACCATATTCTGACCGGTTTACTGGCATTATAAAATCCTCCTCCGATTTTTCGTCAGCGTATTTTATCTGAATAAGGTTTACGATTATACTTAACGCATAAAATAATAATGCAGCTATAAGTATTTTGAAACTGAAAGTGCCCACCAATGAAATATCCAGGCCTTCTTTCCAACTAACCAATCCTGCCAGCACCCCCATGATCGATAACATAATGATGGATTGGATATACATATCCCTTTTAGGTGGTATGTCTATACTTTCATCTAATATTTCTTTTGATTGAAAACTCAGTATGGGCAACACCAGGATTACAAGGCCCAAAAATAAATAAGCAAATACAGACACGACCCAAATGTAGGTGAAATATAGGTACAACGTACCTCTTGCCATGTTTAATGTACAATGTACCATGTACCATTTACTACGTACACAGTTTAAAGCTTTGTTTTTGCTCGATTCACTCCCTACTGTTAAAACTAAGGGGGCATGCAGATGGTATGCTTTACTTGCTACATGGTAAATGGTACATGGTACATGGTACATTTCTTATATTGAGCCTCGAATATGAAAATTAGTACAGCTGATCTAAAACACCTTTTTAGTTTACCCGTAATTGTTGCAGCACTTGGATATTTTGTTGATATCTATGATTTATTATTATTCGGTATTGTGCGTATACCCAGTCTCAAAGCCCTTGGTCTCAGTGAGCAGGAAGTTTCTGTCATTGGTACCTCTATCCTCAATTGGCAGATGGCAGGTATGCTGGTAGGCGGGGTACTCTGGGGAGTCTTAGGTGATAAAAAAGGCAGGCTCTCTGTCTTATTCGGGTCTATCATTACCTATTCCCTGGCCAATATTGCCTGCGGATTTGTTCAGGACGCCAATACGTATATGGTATTGAGGTTTATTGCCGGAGTAGGATTAGCCGGTGAATTGGGAGCAGGCATAACTCTTGTTTCTGAAAGCATTCCAAATCATATGCGTGCCTTAGGTACCAGCCTGGTGGCCGGAGTAGGAGTATTAGGAGCAGCTTTTGGATATCTTACTGTTGAATCATTCGATTGGCGCACAGCTTATTTTGTAGGTGGTGGCATGGGCATTGCATTATTATTACTCAGGGTTGGTGTATTCGAGTCTTCCTTTTTCAAAAACATCAAGTCCGCACACCATATCTCCAAAGGAAATTTTTTCCAATTATTCGCAAATAAAGCACGCTTTATTAAATACCTCAAATGTATAGGCCTTGGTATACCCAGTTGGTTTGTGATTGGAGTACTGGCAACCTTCAGTAATGAAATCGGTAAAGCCCTGAATATACAAGAGCCCGTCATTCCTGGTCTGTCCATCATGTGGATGTATATCGGTTTGGCTATTGGCGGATTTGCTAATGGTATTATAAGTCAATATTTACAGTCCCGAAAAAAGGCTGTTTTGTATTTTTTGATTTTTCAGTTTGTATTTTCATTGGTTTACATTGCCGGATTCGTTCATACGGCATTTGGCATGTATATGATTTGTCTGATCATGGGCTTAGGTGGAGGTTATTGGGCCATGTTTGTCACCATTGGCGCTGAGCAGTTTGGCACCAACCTAAGGGCAACTGCCGCCACCACAATTCCAAATATGGTACGGGGCACCACGATATTAGACACAATGGCATACCAGTTCATCAAAAAATTCGGATTGACAGCTACAGCATCAGCCGGGATAGTCAGTGTAGTTGTTTTTGTAATTGCGTTTTATTCAATCACGACCATCGCGGAAACGCACGATAAGGATTTGGATTATCTTGAGGAGTAGTGCATATTGTTTTGACCAATCAGTAATCCCTTGGCAAATTGGTTATCCGTTGAGGCCAATCTTCAAAATTTAAGTATGGCTTCATTACAATACAGGATCGATGAAATGGTTATGCCATTAAATTAGTTTATATTCAATTATCCGTTCATTGGGAATAAATTGAGTAAGCTCGTCCAATCCCATAGACTTGACAGCAATTCGTATTAACTCATTGTCTGCCACTTCAGCGGATCTATTTTGTTTTTTTAGAAAATATTTACCGGCATCCAGCATAGCCTGTAAAGGCACTAACCCCACTAATTCACTTCCGGTAACTTTGATACCTCTTGCTGCTGCTTTTTTACATACTTCCTCAAATGCAATATGCATAGGCGTTTTAATTATATTGGTAAGGTTCATAGACACCTGAGCGATACCATATTCTTCGATAAACCAGCCGATTGCTTTTACATGTTTTAAACTACCCGGAATGACCACTGGATTTCCGTTTTTATCTTTAACGACTATACCATCTACTTTTTTTACCCTCCCTGATTCACGCACATCAAAAGCAATAGCATTTGCCTCCCGGACAGAGGTGGTATCGAGATTTACATTATAGGCAATTAAAAAATTTCTTGCACCAATTACTGTAGCGCCTCTCTTTGAGTCAAAAGCAGCTGGTCCAAAATCAGGTGCCCATAACGGTTGAGTAATTTTTTTAAAAAAACCTTCGTATTCACTCTCTCGAATCACAGATAAATTTTTCCTGTATTCTTTTGATTGAGCCGCCTCATATAAATAAACCGGAATTTGTAACGCTGACCCTACCCGCCTGGCCAGATGTATAGCATACATTGCAGTTTCTTCTAAACTAATGTTGGATAGTGGAATAAATGGGCATACATCGGTGGCTCCTATGCGCGGATGCTCCCCCTTATGTTTAGTCATATCAATTAATTCTCCTGCTCTTTTTATTGCCCTGAATGCTGCCTCTACCACCCTTTCAGGTGGTCCCACAAAAGTGACCACAGTGCGATTGGCAGCTTTCCCAGGGTCCACATTCAACAATCTTACTCCTTCGATTCTTATTATCTCTGCAGTAATTTGATTTATAATATCCATATTTCTGCCCTCACTGAAATTGGGCACACATTCTATCAATTGCTCCATATGTTAATTTATCATAACCCCTTTATAAGGTACCTATCCTTTCTATCAGATGTTATTATAAATTTAAAAATAGCATATTTCTATAATCCAAACTTTGCAAAAACACATCTGCCCTATTCTATGCAACTCCCTGACTTTTATCTTCACCATTAAAAAACCAAACGAGTATTAGAATCGCCTCACCGGGAAATAGGTACCGGCTGGAAGCATCCATGAGGACACACTATATCGTACCATCATGAAAAAATCATTTTTTTAAGCCGACCCGACCAATTATTCATTTCAAAGATCATAGTTAATAATAATAGCACATATTCTATACTTAAAAAAACATATTTGTATTCATTCGTCATGTCATTATAAGCAGAATAACTCAGTATTACCAGCAGCGACCATACAAAACCTATCAGATTAGATCTCAGCAAACTAATTAAAAAGACAGGCAAGACATACCAGGGATGCACAGTAGTTGAAAACAATAAATAAAACATCCATATCCAAAACATCGTTTTCATTAAATCTCCATTTTTTGCTGTAAAATATTTTGCCGATAATAGTATCAGTACCAATAGAAAAAAGGATGATAAATAGATAGTTATATGATCAATATTGTCAAATCCAAAACGCAGATAGTCTATTCCCTTCCATATTTCAAACACGCTGCCATTAAATTCAAATTTTTTAAAATACAGCCTGATCGATTCCAGAAAATGATCGAAATAAGGATATATAGGAAGAAAAAAAACAAGTAAGAAAAAAGCAGCGAGGGCTGAATATTTTATAGCCTGGCCAAATCTCATTTTTTTCACCAATAAAGGGAAAAATACAAGTGGAAATATTTTTATTCCCGATGCAAGGGAAAGGCTTATAAAACTCAGATTTATTTTATTCTCTTTCAGTGTCCAAATCAACCCAATAAGGAAAAACAATAAAAGTCCTTCTGGATGTCCATTTGCAAAAACTTCATACATGATCAATGGGTTAAAAACAAACCAATAGATCATTTTTGATGAAAATTGTAATTTTTTAAGCAAATAAATGCTACCTGCATCAGCCAAAAGCAAAATCACTTTCCAGATCACAGAAAAAATATAAACTGATTTAAAACTCAATACATAACATAAACTAAATACCCATTGCAGTATAGGAGGATACACAGAATAGTATGATTTTGAATTTAGTTTTTGATAGACACTGGAGTCCACGTACATACTATGGTTATTAATTAATTCAGAGGGCAAAGATTTATAAGGAGACATACCCTGGGTACTTACCATTCCATCCCAATAAAATCTGAAAATATCATCTGAGGCCAGAGGAAAGGCAAATACCAATATTATTTTTAGCCATACGTTGACCCTAATCCATTTAAGAGGTGATGTATTGTCAATCCCTATTAAGAAATATGAAGCAAAACCTATTAAATAAAATGAAATTATTGAATAAAAATCATGCTGATAAGCCAAAAAAGATAAGCACAGTATCGAAATTGCATATACCAGGAAATATGTAGTGGATTGATTCCATTGCCTGATACTTGCCATATTAACCTTTTTAAGCTGTGGGTTGATAAAACCATTTTCTCAAAATAAATCAGTGTATTCGCACTGCTCTATTTTTAATAAAAACCATATTCATACAACTTGAATTCATGCTTTCTCCCATTGGTGTGGATTATATTTTGTTGGTATCCGTTTCATTTATCATTATGCGGTTAAAGTAATTAATCCTTTAGACTCAGGTGCTTTAAAGTATAAATAAAAATGGAAAAAAAACCAATGGCAAGCGCTACATGAAAGAATAGAAAATGGGTATTTTTAGTATGAACACCATAATATACAGCGTACGTAAAATAAGCTGCCAGTAATCCCTCGACCCAGGTCTTCCATGATACCGTATGCGTTAGATATTTATGATGACTCAAGCTATCCCTGATGGTTTTAATATTAAATTTTGGAGTACGGACAAAGGCACTTTTTTTGCCCCTCCATCCTTCGATTACGGCAACACTATTATGAAGTGAAAGGCCCATTGAAAAAATAAGAAAAAGTGGAAACAAGGCCAGGAATCGAATAATAGAAATGGGTAAAGATTTTTCTTTCCAGGCAATGCCCACATTGGCCACAAAATGTACTACTAGCACAGTAAGGGTACCCAACAGGCCAAAAGCAAATATCTTTGAATTGATCCCCAACCTGGAAACCAGGAAGGAAATCGGCACGCTCACAATGGCCAGTAACAATACAAATAAAAACAAAGAACTACCCAATAATAACATAATGGCATGCGCTTTTTGCCAAAAACTAAGGTGAGAATTTTTGATTACCGGGATCAATTTTCTGGCTACTTCAGCTCCGCCCTTCATCCACCTCGCTTGTTGTGATTTAAGACCATTCATTTCCGCAGGTAATTCAGCCGGAGATATAATATCCTGGATATAATATATTTGCCATCCTTTTAGCTGTGCCCTGAAGGACAAATCAAGATCTTCTGTAAGGGTATCACTGTGCCAACCGCCGGCATCCACTATAGTTGCCTTGCGCCATGTTCCGGCAGTACCATTGAATTGCAGAAAGTGATTGGATGATTGCCTTCCCGTCTGCTCTATTGTGAAATGTACATTTAATTGGAATGCCTGCAACATGGTGAGCAAAGAATAATCTTCATTTATATGCCCCCACCTCGTCTGTACTACACCAATTTTTGGATTTTGAAAATAAGGAATACAATTTTTAAGAAAATCAGGTTGTGGTAAAAAGTCAGCATCAAATATGGTGATAAATTCTCCTTTAGCGGTTTCAAGGCCTTCTTTCAGGGCCCCAGCCTTGTACCCAACCCGGTTGGTCCGATGTATGTACTTTATATTTATTCCCTGGGAAGCGTAATATTCAACTTTGTTCTTTGCAATTTGAATGGACTCGTCAGTGCTATCATCCAGCACCTGTATTTCGAGCCGATCTGCCGGGTAATCAATTTTGCAGATATCATCTATCAATCGCTCTACTACATACAATTCATTAAATAGGGGTAATTGAATAGTTACATATGGCCATTCGGTCTCTTTAGCCGGTTTAAACGATTTTAATTTCCTGTACTTTTTCAAATAACTAAACAGCAATTGAAACTCAAACAAAGCATATAATGTAATAAATAAAAGTGCTGCTAAATATACCAATACAAAAAAATAAGCCAATGCCTCCACGCTAGATCAATTTTATTATTGTCCAAATGATCTTGTACCCTGCTAAGATAGTACCTTTTATCGTGCCACTTACTTTAGAAACCCCTATTCTTTTACGATAGTCTACTGCGACTTCTGTGCATCTTAGTTTATTTTTTGCTGCTTTTATCTGCATTTCTACTGTCCATCCAAAAGTCTTATCCTGCATGTCCAATGCCAGCAGTTTTTCGTATTGGATTGCCCTGAATGGCCCCAGGTCAGTAAAATGAAATTTATATATAATGCGAATAAGATGAGTGGCCAGCCAATTGCCAAACCGCTGAGGAAAGGTCATAGAACCCTTTTCTTTATTACCCAAAGCCCTGGATCCAATCACCATGTCACAGTGGTCACTTAAAATTGGATTTACTAAATCAGGCAACTTTTCCGGGTAATCACTGTGATCACCATCTAAAAAAACCACGATGTCCGGCTTCTGATTTAAATGGCTTATATACTCCATTCCTTTCAAACAGGCATATCCATAACCAGGATTTTTTTCATTTACTACAATCGCACCTTTAGATCGGGCCGTAGCTTCGGTATTATCCTTGCTATTATTATTACAGACTATAATATTCCGCACCCAATTTTGGGGAATTTCGGTGATCACCTTTCCAATAGCATTCTCTTCGTTATAAGCTGGGATGATCACATCTATTATTTTCATAAATAAATGCTAAAGTAAGCTTTAGTATACTGAAAACGACTATCCTATGGCTAATAAAAACTACTTTTGCATCATGCATTTGCCCCCGGCACGTATAGGTAATTCCAGACTTCTCCTGTTTATTTTAATATCGTTAGGGATATATTCATTTGGTTGTTATAAGGAACAATATACTTCATCATCGGATGTAAAGTTGAGATTTTCCACAGATACACTCCGGTTCGATACTGTATTTACCACGATTGGATCGGCTACCCGATCATTTAAGATATTTAATGATGCTGCTCTGCCTATTAAAATTTCGAAAATTAAAATTAAATCCTCATCCGGTTCTATATTCAGGTTGAATGTTGATGGATTTCCTGCCAAATCACTTGAATTAGAAGAAATTGAAATTGGGGCAAAAGACAGTATTTATGCCTTTGTAGAAGTTACTGTAAATCCAAATCAACCCCTTTCTGTAAGTCCGTTTGTAGTAACGGACCAGGTCGATTTTGTAACAAATGGTAATATGCAGAAAGTTACCCTGGAAGCCTGGGGGCAAAATGCCAATTATATTCCAAATAGATATGCCAATGGATCATTGGCTTTGTTATCCTGTCAGTTGCAGGAAGAGACCTGGTCTGATCCTAAACCATATGTCATCTACGGTGTATTATTCATAGATAGCTGTACTTTACGAATACCTCCTGGAGCAAGGATATATGTACATGGAGGTCTGGCCAGGTCAAATGGTTCGCGTTACAACGACGGAATCATATATGTATTACAAAATGGAAGATTATTGATAGAAGGCACAGCGGAGAGAAAAGTATTGATAACAAGCGATAGATTAGAAACAGAATTGAAAGAGGAATGGGGTGCCTGGGCAGGCATAAGGATAGGTCCGGGTAGCCAGGCCAATAGAATCAGTTATGCTGAAATAAAATCAGCCATAGTCGGCGTGTACGCTGATAGTGCAAGCGACATTACTATCAAGAATAGTATTATATACAATACTGCAGGTGCGGGTATTTTGGGTGTACATGCCAGAGTTCAGGTGGAAAATTGTCTTATCCACTCCAATGGTTCGCACAGTATTCAATTCGCCTACGGCGGAGGGTACAGAGTAGACTATTGCACGCTGGCCAACTACGAAAATGAAGCTGAAGCATTGTCACTCAACAATTTCATAGTACGCGATGAAGAAAGGAAACTGAAATCGGTCTTCCCTATTAATGCGACGGTTACCAATACCATCATCACAGGAAATGGAAAGGATGAAATTACCCTCCTGGATGCCAATCGAAGTGATTCCACCTACTTCAAAACAAGCTTTATCAATAGCTATATTAAAGCTGAAGACCTTTTAAAAGTCAAAGAATATCCTGATTTTTTTATTAAAAATTCCAGTAGTATCCGAGCTGCTGCAAAAGATACCATTTTCCTTAACGAGACCAAATTCGATTTCAGGCTGGATACCAATGCCATAATCAACAATAAAGCCAGGTATATAGATCGGGTGCAAATAGATATTTTAAATGTTAAAAGAGATTTAAAAAATCCGGATATTGGCTGCTATGAGTTAAAATAAAAGTCGGCTTTAACCCTTTCTTCTGATTGGTTAACATCATATTATAACAATCTATAATACAGTACTTCTATTTTTGCTTTTGAATGATCCTGGCTTTTGTACGCATTTCTACGTGTTTGATTCTATCACTTCTGTTGTTTGTGGCATGCAATCAAAGTCGCCATATCATCTCCGATAGAAACCTCAAAGATGACAAAGCGTATGCAGAGGCTCGAAATAAAAAAATAGATAAAATAAAATCCCTTGCCGGTAAATTAATCGGCAGACCCTATCGGTCCGGTAGTTCAGGTCCGGTATCTTTTGATTGTTCCGGGTTTACTTCACATGTTTTTAATACCATCAATATTACACTTCCTCGTAAGGCATCTGACCAGGCTCATCTCGGCCATGTGATAAAACTCGAAAGTATAGAGCCAGGAGATTTATTATTCTTTGGATCGAAACGTGTAGACCATGTGGCACTGGTGTCTAAAGTGCATCGAGGTAAGATTACCATCATTCACTCTGCCAGTAGTATAGGGGTTAGTCAATTAGAATTACAAAAATCAGATTATTGGATGAAGAGATTAAAATTTGGAAGGCGGATAATTATTTAATCTTTGATAATAATGTATTCTTTCTTCATCACTCTTCTGTTATGTCTGCTTCGATATCAACCCCAGGATAAAATTTCTATAATTCATAGTTAGGTTTATACCTATCATCCCTGGCGCCGTAAAAAGTATTAATATGATATATCACTGATTCAATGTCGTCGGTGATATGAAACAAGTCCATATCATTGGGATTGATATAATGATATTCCTGATCCATGGTTTTAATCAACCAATCTCGCAGACCGGACCAATAGTCCACACCAAACAAAATAATGGGTACCCGACTTATTTTTTTGGTCTGTACTAAAGTAAGCACTTCAAAAAATTCATCCATAGTTCCGAATCCGCCGGGCATTACCACAAATCCCTGCGCGTACTTTACAAACATTACTTTTCGCACAAAGAAATACCGGTGCTTTAGAAGTTTATCGAAATCTATATATTTATTATAACTCTGTTCAAATGGAAGATCTATACTGAGACCTACGCTTACTCCTTTGGCATCAAATGCTCCTTTATTGCCTGCTTCCATTATTCCAGGGCCACCTCCGGTGATCACCCCATATCCTTCATCTGTTAATCTTTTACCTATTTCCGAAGCTTTTTCATAATACAATTCTCCGGGTTTGGTACGTGCTGATCCAAATATGGATATACATGGACCTACTCTGTTCAACACTTCGAATCCGTCTACCATTTCGGCTATTACTTTGAAAAGCGTCCAGGAGTTTTCTCCTTTTAGCTCGGTCCATTTTTTCATCTCTCTCGGCACTCTGGTATGCATGTCTGATTGCGTTTACTGATTAAACTAATTCCGCTTTATATTGTTCGTATTCTTTTTCGATATACACTTTAAGATCCCGTACATCTTCAAACTTATCAAATATTTCTTTATACTTATTATGGTTTTGCGTGGCAGATGGGATCACATATGCTGTCACTTCTTTTTCCGTGATTTTGCCCGGGCTGAGAATAATCAAGCGCTCTACCACATTCCTTAGTTCACGAATATTTCCACTCCAACGCATTTTCTGCATGGTCTTCAATGCTTGTGAAGTAAAGGTCTTTGCCGGTACTCCGTAATCCTGGCAAATGATTTGATTAAAATAGTCCACCAATGCGGGTATATCCTCTTCACGCTGATTGAGTGAGGGAACATCCACAATGATCACGGCCAATCTATGGTACAAATCTTCCCTGAAACGACCAGCGTCAATTTCTTTACGCAGGTCCTTATTGGTAGCTGCCACCACCCGCACATCCACTTTTATTTCTTTATCACCCCCTACCCTCGTGATTCGGTTCTCTTGCAAAGCACGCAATACTTTGGCTTGTGCAGAAAGGCTCATGTCACCTATCTCATCCAGAAACAAAGTACCTCCATGCGCTAATTCAAATTTTCCAAGCCTCTGCTTAATGGCTGAGGTAAATGATCCCTTTTCATGACCAAATAATTCGCTTTCAATTAATTCTGATGGTATGGCCGCACAGTTTACTTCGATGATTGGTGCATCCTTGCGTACACTTTTTTCATGCAGCCAGCGTGCTACCAGCTCTTTTCCTGTGCCATTCTCACCGGTAATCAGAACTCTTGCTTCTGTGGGTCCGACACGCTCTATGGTGTCTTTCACTTTAGCTATGGCAGGTGACTCCCCGACCATTTGTTGTATACGGCTCCGTGTGATTTTATTTTGCAATACTTTTTTCTCCGTAATCAGGCATGACTTATCCATTGCATTTCGGATGGTGATCAGCATTCTATTAAGATCCGGTGGTTTACTGATAAAATCAAATGCCCCTTTTTTTACAGCTTCGACTGCTGTGTCTATATTTGCATGACCGCTGATCATAATTACCGGAATATCCGAATTGAGCTGTTGTATGCGCTCCAGTGCTTCTAAGCCATCCAGGTTCGGCATTTTTATATCCAGCAATACTACATCATAGTCGCTTTGTTTTATTTTACTGAGGCACTCCAGGCCATCACCTGCTTCGTCAACTGTAAATTTTTCAAACTCCAATATCTCTTTCAACGTACGCCTGATACTTCGCTCATCATCAGCGATCAAAATTTTTGCCATATAGATAAATAATTTATGGCACAATATACATTATAGTTATTTGTAATACATATACACCTGATATATATTTGTTTAATATATTATATTAATTAAAATGTGTATTTATTTTTTCAAATTCTCCCAAAAGTCTTTTAATCCCGGGACTTATAAATAATCATAAAATGAAAACTATAGCTTTTTCCAACCATTTCAATATCCATTACCTTGACATAAAATCCAATTTAATATCTTCACAATTAAGTCGATGCATATTACAAAAGTCTGCTGTGAAGATCTATGAAGGGAATATCAATAATCTAATTTAAAAGTCCTCCACAATAATTAATTGACGCAAAACACATAAATGCTACCCCTGTCACCAAAGCATTCTCATCTATATCAAAGTCAGGTGTATGCACTCTTTTTTCTCCTTCATGACCCGGCTTGGCAGTACCCAACCTATAAAAACATGCAGGCATGACCTGTGAGTAGTAAGCAAAATCTTCTGCTGTAGTACGCATGGGCAGATCAATTACCTTATCTTTTCCTAAAAGTTCGATAGCCCAGTCTTTCATTTGGGCGGTGATTTTCTGATCATTGACCAGCACAGGATAGCCATCTTTTATATCTACCACTGCATTTCCGCCCATGGCATTGGCTACACCATGACAGATGTTTTTTATCAATTGTTTGGCTTCCTTACGCCATACTTCATCAAAAGTGCGAAAAGTGCCTTCAATATTAACTTCATTGGGAATGATATTCGTGGCTCCACCGACAGATTGTATTTTGCCTATAGTGAGGACTGATGGAGTGAGTGGATTGTTATTTCTGCTTACAACCTGCTGTAATGCCACTATAATATGAGATGCAATAAGTATTGTGTCACGGGTGGTATGGGGCATAGCACCGTGACCACCTTTGCCTTGTACAGTAATATACATTTCATCAGCTGATGCCATGAAAGGCCCCGGTTTGAACCCCAACTTACCTGCTTCCAACTCCGGGAATACATGTTGTCCTACTATTACTTCAGGTGCAGGATTTTGTAGTACCCCTTCTTTTATCAATACCGAGGCACCACCGGGAAATTTTTCTTCAGCAGGTTGGAATATACATTTTACTTTTCCATTCCATCGATCTTTGGTTTCATGTAAAATCCTGGCTACGCTGATGAGTGAAGCAGTGTGCACATCGTGCCCGCAGGCGTGCATGATCCCATTTTGCACAGATCTGTAGGATCTATCAGTAGATTCTACGATGGGCAAGGCATCAATGTCTGCACGCAGCGCAAGAGTCTTCCCATTATCGTTTTTACCTTCAATAAGAGCTATTACCCCCGTAGTTCCTATTCTTACTGTTTGTAAGCCATAGCTTTGCAGGGTCTGTTCTATAAATGCAGCGGTTTGATGCTCTTCGAATGAAAGTTCAGGGTGCTGGTGCAAATGCCTTCTAATCCGTATCGTTTCAGAAAGGTATTCATTCGCTTTGTCTAAAAACCAGTTTGATGTCATGCTGAAGGCAAAGTTAGTAAAAAGATGAAAGGGGGTTGGGGTAAGAAGAAGAATGGGCTAAAACTTATTTTGAGAAGCGCATGCAAAATAAAGATCATGACTTTTATTTATGCAAAATAGGAGTAAGTCTAACCCATGACACGGCCAGATTGCAGAATCCGAAGGATTCATTAGATTCTAACCAGATCACAAAAATATCATCCCGACCCCAACGGGGTCGTATGGGTTGTTATTTAATCTTCGATTCTTAAAATATCCAGAAATCAAAAAGTGTGAGGAACAAAATTCACATGCTTTGGCCTCCAAAGAAACATTTATTTTTAATGACTTAATGAATAAACTTACAACCCTGCCTGGGTCGGATCTATTCATATATTTTATATTTTAATGTAGTAATTAAAAAAGATATTTGACACGACCTGTAAAAATCCTTTTTTATAGACTAATAAGGTCCACTAATGCTAAACCTATTTTTGATAGTCTTAAAACAATTGGTTTAAAACCATCCTCATGTCTTTCAGTACAGAATAATCCCTGGCATATTCAAAATTAAAATTACCCGAAGAAACAGATGCTTTGAAATCATCTTTGAGTGTCCATACTCCAATTTTTCTAAAAGGAAGATTTTCCTGCATAGGCGACTCGTAACCAACCCAATATTTTTTACCGGTAAGTACATCTACATAATTTTCCCGCACTTGTCTATGCCACCAACCAAACGAAAATAAAAATAGGGATAGCATCACATTCGCCATCCACTTGAGTACTTTATTCTGTGTAGAAGCTAAAGCAAGATTACCATCTGAAATGGTGGTTAGATTATTTATTGATTGCAAATACATTACATCCGTTTTATTGGGAATAGCCCCATAGACTTGTAATAAATCAGCTGTGGAATACTGAGATGGATCTAATACTATGGTGGATATATTTTCTTCTTTGCATTTTACAGCTAACCTATTCAGTTCAGCCGGCGCATTTGAAAAATAAGAAAACTGGTTACTGTAATTCAACGAATGAAACAGGTCACGATATACTTTTTCTTGTGCATTAGTGCCAAAAAACAATGCCCGTCGGGCGGTGGGAGTGGTAGAGATCCACTTTCTATAAAGTGGCAATAATAAGGTAAGTAACAAAGCAGAAAATAAAATCACGGACCGCGATGAACGCAATTGCTCTGGTAACAAACTATATATAATCAATATGGCAAGAGTCCCTATATTGGTTGCTTTCAGGGTATTTTCTGCGTCCCGTAATTGCAGCGGATGATAGGTATTGCAAAAAAACAAGCTTAGCATCCAAATCAAAATATATCCTGCTGCATTAGCATAAAATATCTGGTGATCGAAATAATGCCGGTCTGCAAACCAATAATATCCCCAAAAATATTTTACTATGGCAATAGTGGATAAGATAAAAACAAAATCAATCAACGGGATGATATGTGAAATTAGCTTTCGATTGATAAAAGAAATCCCACCTGCGGCCGCTATGGCCAAATGAATAATCCATCTCGCTATCCTGTTTGAATAATTTTTATTGACAAAAATCGACATCGCCTGATAAAAATTTTTGACATGCTGATAGGAATCGAATCTCGCGCTTCGACCTTTGAGATGTATGATCTGCTCATTACCCAGGTACACCAAATTTTTACCACTCTTCTTTATTTTATTAGACAGGTCTATATCTTCGCCGTACATAAAATAGCTTTCATCAAACCCTCCAACTTCCTCATACAGTGATTTGGGCATCATCATAAAAGCACCTGTCAGCACTTCAACATTGCATAGTTGAGTTTTATCTTTTGATCCTAAATAATAATGATTAAAAAAATCACTTTTTGGAAAAAACCGGTAGATGCCTGTGATTTTAAAAAAGGAAGATACTAAGTCTGGAAATCCACGTTTTGATTCCGGAAGATATTGCCCCCGTGCATCGTGCATCCTTACTCCTACTATTCCAGTTTCAGCCTGATTTTGAAGGTGGCGCAGTGCTCCAATAATAGCAGATTCGTTTACTACTGTATCCGGATTAAGTATTAATATGTAATTCCCTTTAGAGGCACGTACGCCTATATTATTAGCCTTAGAAAAGCCCAGGTTTATTTCGTTTTCAATAATCCTTATATCAGGATATTTTTCACAAACTAAAGCTACCGATTCATCTGTACTGGCATTATCCACTACTATGATTTCTGTTGAAATAGACCGGGTAGCATGAAGTACGGATTGTATACACGCATCGAGCAAATATTTTACATTATAGCTAAGTATGACCACAGAAAGGTCCATCTGCTCAATTTACAGCCTTTATTTGATATGGGGTGCGAGCCAGGATAGATCTTCCCAAGGTCACTTCATCCGCATATTCCAATTCACTTCCAAAGGATACGCCTCTTGCGATTACTGAGATCGGAATCGAAAGTGCCTGCATTTGTTTAGTGAGGTAATATATGGTGGTTTCACCTTCAATGGTTGGATTGATGGCAAATATTATTTCATGTACCGGATGTTTTGAAACCCTCTCCAGGAATGCACCGATATTTAGTTCTGCAGGACCTATGCCATCAATAGGTGACAATACACCTCCCAATACATGATATACCCCCTTATACTGGCTGGTTTCTTCTATGGCCATGATATCACGTGTGCCCTCCACTACACAAATGGTTTGCCTATCCCTCCTTGAATCACTGCATATGTCGCATATTTCTGTATCTGCATAATTATAACAAAGACTACAATATTTAATTTTTTCTCTTGCATTAGTAATCGCATTTGCAAGCCGTTTTGCATATTCTCCATCTTTTTTTAGCACATGAAGGGCCATACGTAAAGCTGATTTTTTGCCCACCCCGGGCAAGGTATTGAAAGCCAACATAGCCTCTTCTAAAAGTTTGGAGGAAAACTGCATAAAAGCAAAGATAGGGAAGAAGTAGGAAGTACCTAAGCAGAAGTTTAGGTGACTTTCAGACTTCATACTTACTGACTTATTCATATCTTTGCCTGAAATTTTAAATATTCTATATGGCTGAAATAATCAGAATGCCCCGCATGAGCGATACCATGGAAGAAGGAAATATCCTGGTATGGCACAAAAAAGTAGGTGATGACATAAAAGTAGGCGATGTACTGGCCGAGGTAGAGACCGATAAAGCTACTATGGACCTTGAAAGTTTTTACGATGGAAATTTGCTTTTCATAGGTGTTGAAAAAGGCACCATTGCTGTAAATGCCATTTTAGCTGTGATTGGGAAAAAAGGAGAGGACTACAAAGCCGCATTGGAAAGTGCAGGAGGCAAATCTGAAAGTTCATCTTCAAATAGCAGCCCAAATACTTCTTCCGTTTCCACCATTACCGTACCTGAAATAGCTACCGAAATTCCCAAGGAAGAAGGCCATATCAAAGCCTCGCCTCTTGCTAAAGCAATTGCTAAAGAAGGAGGTATTGATTTAAAATCCCTTACCGGTACCGGGGACCAGGGAAGAATAGTTAAAAGAGATATAGAAATTGCAATTCAAAGTAAAGGTAGCCAACCGGCAACCACTGTGCCACCTTCCCCTGCAAAACCTACTGTTGCTCCAGCTCAGAATACAGTAATTTCATCAGGTACCGCCTCCACATATGAGGATAAACCGCTCAGTCAAATGCGCAAAACCATTGCCAGAAGATTGAGTGAAAGCATGTTTACTGCTCCACATTTTTATGTCACTATGGCAATTGATATGACCAAGGCAGTTTCAGCAAGGGCAGCCATGAATGCAGTTGCTCCCTCAAAACTTTCATTTAATGATCTGGTAGTAAAAGCGTGTGCTATGGCACTTCGCAAACATCCTGTAGTAAATTCATCCTGGGCCGGTGATGCTATCCGACAAAACAATCAAATCCATATTGGCGTGGCTGTCGCGGTGGCAGAAGGCTTGCTTGTACCTGTGATCCGGCATGCAGATATCAAAACATTGACACAGATCAATGCCGAGGTCGCTTATCTTGCCAATAGAGCAAAAGAAAAGAAACTGCAACCTGATGAAATGCAAGGAAATACGTTTACCATTTCCAACCTGGGAATGTTTGGGGTAGATGAGTTTACTGCTATCATTAACCCACCCGATTCCTGCATACTGGCTGTCGGAGGGATTACAGAAACTCCTGTAGTAAGAGATGGCAAAATAGAAATTGGAAATATTATGAAGGTTACTCTCTCCAGTGACCACAGGGTGGTCGATGGCGCCAGCGCAGCCCAGTTTTTACAAACTTTAAAATCATTGCTCGAAGAACCCGTACGGATGCTTGTATAATCTGCTATTCAAGCTATATTAAAAATAATGAAATATGTAATTGCCTGGCTGAGAATTATTCTGCTAGTGGTTACTATTTTCTTATTTCTGTCTGGTTACCTGCTGAGTTCCATTTTTCTAGGCAGAAGTATCCAACGGGCATTTAGAATGAGGAGGTCCTGTGTAAGGGTCCTTAGCAAAATACTGGGATTTAAAATAACCACACATGGTAAAATTGCAGAGATCACACCTGCAGTGTATGTCTCTAATCACAGATGCTTTTCAGATCCATTGCTGGCCCTTCACTATTTCTATTTTTATCCAATAGGTAAAGCAGAAATTGAAAGATATCCTTTGATTGGATTAGCGGCAAAAGAAACAGGTATATTATTTGTAAAAAGAGACAACAAAGAAAGCAGATCAAATGTAAAAGAGGCCATTAGGAAGGCCTTATTGTCTAATCTCAATATTTTTCTCTGCCCTGAAGGCACCACCAATGTAGGTCAGACGACCAAAGAATTTCGTAAGGGGGCTTTCGATGTGGCAGCAGAATTGAATATTCCTATTATACCAATTGCCATGGTATATCATGATCCTGCTTCTGATTTTTGGATACCCTCAGAATCACTAATTCAGCATTTTGTCAGGCAATTTGGAAAATGGGAAACTCGTGTCGACATCTATTTTCCAAATAAACCCTTTCAGTCTAATGACTCTCTTACTCTTTTAAACCAATGCAGATCCTGGATCGATGAAAAGTTATTGACCATAAAAGTCCCGGAAGAAATCGCTTCAATGGAAACATACCACAATAAGGTATAAATACTTTTTACAAACTGAAATTCATCTGCATCACAGAGACTTCTACCTTGCATGGTACATCACTTTATACCGTATTTCATTTTATACTTTTCAAATAACTGGTTATGTTTATTATCAAGACTAATCTGACGACCTTGTATAAATGCATGGCTTACTTTGGATGTTTTCATATCCAAAATATCTCCTTCACTCACTACCAGGTTGGCGTCTTTGCCTGCTTCTATACTCCCGGTCATTGAATCTATCCCAAGTATTTTGGCTGCATCCAGGGTAATCGCCTTCAATGCATTCTCTTTTGATAGCCCATAAGCCGCCATGGTACCTGCTTGAAAAGGAATACATCGCTGCTGCCAATGATCATTTTCAATTGCAAAGGAAAATAATACTCCAGCATTGGCCAATTGGGCGCCGGTTTTATAAGGCTGATCTACTGCATCATCAGCTACCGCCGGCAAGCTATGTGGTTCACTCAGAATGACAGGCACATTCTGCTCTTTTAATAAATCAGCTATCAACCAGCTATCGGCTGCACCCACAATCACAATATCAAGATCAAATTCCTTCTTGATGTCAATAGCCATGATGATTTCTTTTACCAGGTCAGCATGAATGAATAATTTTTGAGATTTGTTAAACAACCCTTTCACTGCATCGTATTTTAGGTTCAATGTAGGATTAGATTGCATCGCATAGTTTTTAGCTTCTCTTAGAAAAACCCTTATTTCTTCTAATTTTGCCAGTGAGGTTTTGATTACATCATTTGCATTATTTGGATTGGGATTGAAAAAAGCCGCAAAGCCCCTGGGTCTGTTGATTAATGCCGGCATATTAAGATGTATACCATTATTCACTTTATATCCTGCATCTCTCCAATCCCATGCATCAAGTTGTACTATACTGCTGGTCCCGCTGATGGTTCCCCCTCTGGGTACTACATGTGCCAATAACACTCCATTGCTTCGTACTGTGGGTATTACATTGCTTTGAGCATCATAGGCCGAGATGGATTTTACACTTGGATTCATGTCTCCAATTTCTGTATGATCACTTTCCGCTCTTATAGATGAAATACCAGCCAAACCCAGATTGGTATTCATAGCTATCATACCCGGATAAATATGTTTTCCACTTACTGCAATAGTCTTAGCGCCAGCTGGTATGGGAATGTTTGTGCCCACAGACCTGATCTTGGAATCGGTGATGATTACCGTTCCATTTTCAATTACAGTTCCGTTTCCAACATGTATGGTTGCGCCGGTAATGGCAATGGAGCCTTTATTTTCTTTTGCTGGATAAATATTTTCCTGATTGTATCCAAATTGGAAAATAAATATGTTTAGTAAGATATACATATACTTCATGATTTGTGGTAGTTTAACTTTTATTACTCTTTTTCATTTAAATTCATTCGTTGCTCCAGTCTTTGCCAGAGATTTGAAGCATGAGGATGATCTTGTTCACAATGTTCTTCTTCATTAAAAGAAGGGGTGGAAGCATCTGTTTTAGCACCGCTTCTTTTTGCTCCAATACTTTTATTTACTAACCTGTTTTTTTCCTGCGCAATCCATTTTTGTTGTGCACTGTCTTTTTCACGATCAAAATAAATTATTCCATCTACTATCGTTTTTTCAGCTTTAGTATAGATACTCAGAGGATGGTCCGACCAAATCACGATATCCGCATCTTTTCCCTGTTTTATACTTCCGGTCCTATCGCCAACGTGCAACATTGTAGCAGGATTAATGGTTACGGATTTTAAAGCTTCTTCTTCACCCATACCTGCATATTTAATACTCTTAGCAGCTTCCTGGTTGAGCCGTCTTGCCATTTCAGCATCATCACTGTTTATGGCAGATAATACTCCTACTTTATGCATGATGTAATCGTTTTGCGGAATCGCATCCTGTACTTCTGCTTTGTATGCCCACCAATCGGAAAATCCTGCGGCAGCTGATCCTTGTTTTTTCATTTGATCAGCAACTTTGTAGCCTTCAAGGATATGAGTAAACGTGTTGACTTTAAAATTATACTTTTGAGCAATATTGAGTAAAGCTAGAATTTCACTGGCGACATAAGAATGACAGGTAATATGTCTTTTATTATTCAATATTTCAGCTATTGCCTCCAACTCCAAATCTATTCTTTTATTCGGATCTGTATTTGCGATGTACGCTTTAGCCCGTGCAAAAGCATCTTCCAGCACTTGTTCAACCCCCATTCGGGTATCCGGAAACCTGTTATTTTGGGTGCTGCTTGCTCTTTTTACATTTTCACCCAAAGCAAATTTTATAAATCCGGGCCAGCCTTCGAATTTCAACTCTTCCGCATTTTTACCCCATCTCAATTTGATGAGTTGGGTCTGACCACCAATCGTATTACAACTTCCATGCAGCAAATGAGAAGTAGTAACACCGCCACTTAATTGCCGGTATATATTAATATCATCGGGATTCAATATATCAGCCATTCTAACTTCAGCGGTTACGGACTGGGTACATTCATTTATTCCCCCCGTGCCTGCTATATGACTGTGTTCATCAATTATGCCAGGTGTTACGTGTTTCCCCTGAGCATTTATTTGCAAGACATTTGGAGCAGAAATGTTTTTACCTACCTTAGTGATTTTACCATTCTGAATTAAAATGTCTCCATTTTGGATAATCCCCTCTTTTTCACTGGTCCAAATGGTGCCGTTTTTGATCAATATATCTTGTGGGGTGGGTTGATTTTGAAAGCCATATCCTTGAAATGGGTATAATACATTTCCTATTTCATTGGATTTAGCCGGATTTGCTTTTCTATCGGTGTTTAAGATATCATTGGATTTTAATTTTGTTATAGACCATCGGGCCCAGTCCCCATTGGCAAGAGTGCCGGTTCCGGCCCATCCTTCCCCAACTTCCACTCCACTCAATCTATTTTGTTTACTACTGTCTTTAATAAAAGAAAAATTAAATGATATCAATTTATCGGTATACTTCATGGATGTTTTTATGGTATCAGCCATAGCCATAATCTTCACAGCAGTACCCGGTGCTTCACCCGAAATAGTCAATGGATAGGACATATTATTGACGGTCAGTGTATAGTCACCATTGTAATTCTTTAGTGCTTCTGCTTTTAACACATATTGTTCACCTTGTATCCAGTTTTCGAGTATGATGGTTTTTTCTTTAAATAATGGACCATTGGTTATTATTAAATTGGCATATTTTCCATTTTCAATAGACCCGAATCTGTCCTGGATGCCCAATAATTGAGCCGGTATGGTAGTAAGGGCTTTGAGTGCATAGGTTTCCGATAATCCATTTTGAATTGCTTTTGATAGATTTGAAACAAATGTGGAAGCATCTCTGAGTCCGTACTGAGTAAGAGCAAACTGAATTCCTGCCTTCTCCAAAGCACCCGCATTCGTTGGAGCCATCTCCCAATGTTTTAAATCAGCAAGAGCTACAAACCTGGCATCGTTGGGATCTTCCACATCCTGGGCATTTGGAAAATTCAATGGTACTATAAATTTGGCTCCGGTATTTTTTATTTCATTTACTCTTTGGTATTCGTTTGTACCAGCCAGAATGATAAAATTCTTACCAAATTCTTTTCCCAGTTTATAAGCTCTGAGGTCTTGCCACTTATCACCTCCTTCGATAATCAATGGGTAGTTTTGAATTTCATTGAATGCTGCGAGAGATAGATTAGTGCCTTCCGATTCAGGTTTGTTTTTATACCAATTTCCGTCCAAAAATGTCTGTCTTATCAGCGATATAACCCCCATCAATGATCCCGGGTAATCCTGGGTTGAACTTCCTTTATTGAAAGAAAAATGAGCAGAAGATTTATCTTTCAGTAAAGCGAGATTGTTTGATTTGTGGGCTAGTGAAACGACAGAGCCCGTACCCCTCACTATCCCATCCATTACATGGACATTCATCAGGCCAAAGCCATTGGATCTGTAATCTTTAGCTTTGTTTTCGTTTACCTGAAAAACCTGAAAAGCATTTTGTTCCGCTTTGATAGCTGCATTCCAACCAGCTGCATTTTTTGCATTTGATGTCATTTGACTTGGTCCCCCAAATCCACGACTTTGATTGGCCGGTAGTGCAGGCATTCCATAATCAGAATAAATATCAATAAATGATGGATAAATCATTTTTCCTTTGCAATCTTTAACCAATGCATCTCCGGGAATGCTAACGTTTTGACCCACAGCATTGATTTTTCCATCCACTATTAGAATGGTGCCACCGGATACAGGTGATGAAACAGCATCCTTATATATTGTTGCATTTATAAGGGCGTATTTGCCAGATTTTTTAAATTGAATATCATTAATAGGGAAGGTTTCCTGTGCGTATCCTGTGATACAAATCAATATCAACAACAATAGTGGTACTAGTCTCTTCATAAAATAATTATAGTTTAACTGAAAGCTAAATATAACTAATTTACGCAAGCCGCTACAGATAGGCAAAAAAATTATTGCTTACAACCTCAACTGATAACCCGGGGTATAAACTTCATACTTAAAGAATTAACACAATGCCTGGTGTTTTTAGCAGTCAGCCTTTCACCATGAAATACGTGCCCAAGGTGGCCTCCACAGGAATTACACAGAATTTCAATCCTTCGGCCGTCTGCATCTTTTTCTTTTCTAATTGCTCCTGGAATTTCATCATCAAAACTAGGCCAGCCACAACCACTGTGAAATTTATCCTTTGACTCATACAAAGGTGCATTACACCGTCTGCAAATATACTTACCCTCTGCAAAGTGATTGTCGTATTCGCCGGTAAATGGCCTTTCTGTCCCTTTGTGAACTATTACATATTCTTCCTCTTTTGAAAGTGTATTAAAGCCATCATTCATGTTTCTTTAATTTATCTTTAAATAATTTCCTGAATTTCTCCACCTTAGGATTGACTACATATACACAGTAAGGTTGATTGGGATTATCAGCCAGATAATTTTGATGATAATCTTCTGCTTTATAAAACTGCTTAAAAGGAACCACTTCCGTCGTAATGGTCTTACCGGGCCAGATACTTGGAGCCACCACATTCACTGCATACTCAGCTATTTTTTTTTCCTCCTCATTTCGATAGAAAATAACGCTACGGTACTGTGTACCTACATCATTGCCTTGCCTGTTTAGTGTGGTCGGGTCATGCGTAGTCATGTGTACCAGCAAAATTTGATCAAGACTGATTTTTTGAGGATCAAATGTAATTTGAATTACTTCGGCATGGCCCGTAGTGCCTGTACATACTTCTTTGTAGCTAGGGTTATCTACATGGCCACCGGAGTATCCGGACTCGACTTTAATTACACCTTCCAGCTCAAGGAACATGGCTTCGGTACACCAGAAGCAACCACCTCCAAAAGTGGCTATAGCGAGGTTTTGTTGAGAATCCATATTTGAAATTTCGTTAATTGATTTTGACTTTATTTCATCAGGACAAGATCGGACCGCAAAGACCACTGCCATGATAAGTAATGATTTCATATTATCAAAAATACGGAATATATATACTGTAAGATGTTACCGAGTTGATAAAATAAAAAAGGCTGTAATAAATACAACCTTTTTCTTTGTAGCGGGAGCAGGACTTGAACCTACGACCTTCGGGTTATGAGCCCGACGAGCTACCAACTGCTCCATCCCGCGGTATTGGACTGCAAATATATGGGAATTATCCATACCCCATCATTTTTTCTTCATCAAATAGCGTGTATTCCATGCAAATGAAGTGTCAATATTATAATTTTTTCTAAACCAATCGTTCAAATCGTCGCTGGTGATATAATAGTAATCGGCCAATTCTGATGTATCTATTGTTTTTACATAAGGCGGAGGCATAATAAGCTTTTGGTTCATTCCCTTAGTGTAAAATGTAAGGGAGGGCTGAAATATCCAATTGCATTTTAGCCTAATGGGTTTTGAAACATCAGAATCGATTAATCGATTGATTACCTTTTTATTATCCCCATCATACCACCATTCGAAAGCGGAATGCAAATTGTAGGTACGGCTTATGTGCACCAGGCCAAAACTTGCAGTCAAAATATAGAATACATATAACGGTTTTTTATAATATATCGTGCCTACTTCTGCTATGGAAGAAGACAAAGCCAAAACAAATAAAGGATAGAAAAAAATAGAAGTACGGGCATTTAAGAATGGGATATTAAATAGATAATGCTGCATTATATTATACAGTAAGGCTCCAAAAAAAATACAGTTTAATAGTAGCGCATCTGAAAAATTATCTTTCTTACTACTCCAACCATGCCAAGATTTGATTATTGTAAAAAAAACGGAGAAACAAATCAACGCAATAAAAATCTGGACCGTCCATTGCGAAAAATAGCCTTCTCCTTGTATGGATGATTTTAATAAGGGCAAAAATGTTTCATTCCAAAAGCCAGTATTCCCCCAGTAAATGAACTGGTCCGTTTTTACCATTTTGTACACTGGTACGGCCAACATTACTCCCAGCAATAACAGGATTCCTGCAGTAATTAAAATAAAATTGCTTTTAAAAAAATGCTGTTTAATGGCAAGATATATAACTAAGATTATCAAAGGTGCTAAATAATTTAGCTGAGTGAGATTGGTATAGACTGCTATTGCCGCTAAGAGTAATGAAGTGTATAGGTTCTTTTCCTTTCTCTGTAATAGAAAATAAATTGAAACCAGCATAAACCCGACCGAAAGGCCATAGCCGCGAGCTAAAGCAAAAAACTCAATAACAAAAGGATTTGCAATCATCAATATAAGAAAGCTCAGCCTCAATACAGGAGTTCTGAATAGTAAAAAGCTCAATCTAAATGAACCGAGAAGATAAAGTAACCCTCCAACCAAATTGGGCAGCCTGCAGGAAATCTCATTCATCCCAAAGAGTCCTGTACTGAATTTTATTAATAAGGTATTTAATAAGTGATTATTTGGAATGGGATCTTTATATGAAATAATATCCCATACAGATTGGGTAGAAAAATTCAAAATTGTACCCGCTTCATCATGAGTAATTGGGATTTTTATGGCCCTTACCAGTATATATATAAAGCAGGCAAGAATGACCAAATATTGAACCCATGTATAAAATAAAAAAGGGCTTCCTGGTAGAAGCCCTTTTCTCAAGACGAATTTCCGAATCTTATTCTCTAACATTCTCACCTACTCATTCATTGAAATGCAATTTATTTGCTATTTCTTTTTGTTTTTCGGTTAAAAAATTTTGAGTCGATTTCTTTTACTAGTAGTTTGTCTTTTTTCTGAAACCTTCCCCCCTCGTTCAGAGGGGGGATTAAAGTTTCAGTCTATTCTTTTATACAAGTTGATTACTCAACTACGATCATTTTCTTAGTAGCAGAGAAGTCTTTAGTTTCAATAGTGTAATACAATACACCAGCTCCACTGATATCGCTTCTGTTTACTTTGAATTGATTGTATCCTTTTACTCCATCCTGGTTGTACATTCTTACCAATTTACCAGTTACATCTGTGATTCTCATCGTTACTGCACCTGATTTTGCAAGTTCATAACCGATCACTGTTGTAGCTTTGAATGGGTTTGGTGTATTTTGATACAATGCATAGCCTGCAGCTGATTTTTTGTTACCTACTTCTAAGGCTACATTAAGCGCTTCGCTGTTGTTATACGCTTCTGCTCTTGTATACTTAGAGTTGATTACTAATGCCTCACTCAATGTAGTGGCTTTAGTGGCTTTTACTTTGATAGAGAACAATACATCGTTTGCGCCTGCTGTGATGCCTTTGCTTTCATTCCATGAAGTAGTTACATAGCCCTGACCTAATTTAGTAAGGCCGAAATTGCTTTCAGATACTTTCAATATACCACTTTGTACTGATTTCAGGTCCAGGCCTTTCATTGCTAATGAGAACTGGTAGCCTTCGATTCCTTTGAAGTTTTCTGATGTGAATTCGATTACTGCCTCTTCTCCTGCTTTCAATTCTCTTTCCATTGTAGTGAATTTCAAAGTCTGACCACCTGATCTCGCTTCTGCTCCTAAAAGGCTATGTGCTACTGCTGTTGCATTCACATCTCCTACTTTCACTCCCACGAAATCTCTGTTCAATTCGTCTTTTGACAAACTATTGATATCCAGTTTCTCCGGGAAACCCCATGGAGTAGTGATATTATTGAAAATATATGATTTTGGCACAAACCTCCATGATGTATTGTTTGGAAGTTTGTCGTAAATAGTCAATATCAATTTTCTCAGTTCCACTAAGTCTACTGCGGATACATCATTGCTTCTGTCCACATCCGCTGCTATCACTTTGTAGGCGCTGTTCAATGGTTCTATACCCTGGATGTGTTTTTGCAATAAAACCAAATCTATTGTACTGATGCCATTGGATGGGTCGTCATCTCTTTTTGGAATAATACTATAATCCTTCTTCATATCCAGATTGGTAAAGGCATAGGATCCTTTAGCATCCGTTTGATAAGCAGGTAAAACCGCATTGTTCGATTTAACTTCAAACAATACATTTTCTACCGGATCCGTGGTTTCCGTAACTACTTTTCCTGCAATAGTACCTGCTACTGCAGCTTTATCCGTACATGCATTGCCACTTCCATCCTGAATCAATATATACGTGCGGCAATAATCTTTATTTTTTGTACCATCTTCTACCCAGATATCGACAGTAATTTGTTGTTCTATTCCGTTTACTATATCTGCGCAAGAGAAGGTATCAGAAGCTTGCCCATTGCTGCCAAATGTAAATGTCAGATCTGCTTTTTTGGTACAATTATCATATGATCCTGCATCTAAGTCTTTTGCCCAAACCACCACAGATTGAGTCGTAGGCATAACTACAGTAGCTATTCCATTAAAGCAATATGGGGTTGGTTTTTTACAATCTTTTACTGTAATCAAACAGGAAGCTGTATCCTCCTGTCCACAATTGTCTTCAGATATTACATAGAGTTTATGCACTCCGACTATCAAACCGCCAGGTACTTCTGTTGATTTGAAGTTGGTACGCTTGGCTGCACTCTTCACATTTACAGATCCATCATTATTTACATCCAATTCCCACCTGAATTCAATCAGATTTGCAGGAGTACAATTGTCAGTAGCTGCAAATGGTTCGCTGTTATAGCTTGGCACTGTACACATTGGATCAGTCTCCGCACCGGCTCCGCCGTATCCAGTGTTGATACACACTGTAGTGTCTTTACATTTTACTGTGGTTGGAGCTGCTGTATCCACTATTTTAATGATTTGGGTATAAGTCATATAACCATCGCCATTGTCTTTCAATTTAGTGAAAACACATGGTCTGTCTGCACTGGCCACACTTCTGTCATCCCAGATCACATCAGGATATTTGTATTGTGCATTGGGATCATACTTACACCAGTCAATCAATTTCCAGGTACGTACGATTTTATAACATGCATCAGGTATGATATCAAAACGAACATCATCATAGGTTACCCCTACTAATTCACATTCATCATCCCATATCATTGGTCTGCCGGTCGCATCCGGGCTGGTACCTCCGTTTGCATCACAATTTAAAACAAGGTCTTGTGGGAACATAACCTCAAAATCCGACCTGTGATAAGTATATATTTTCTGAGAACAGGTGATTGTACCGGTACATTTATCTTTAAATGTCCAGGTTCTTTGCAACCATCCATTTCCGCACTGATCCACATATTGATTATCCGCAACAGTGTAATTGGTGTCTATCCAGCAATTATCCCAAACAATGAATTTCTCCTTGCCTGCCTGGGCTGCTTTTGCTATAGGACCGGTACTTCCCAAATTGTGAAGTTCAGGACTCCAGAATGCCGATTTGGCATCTATCTTTCCAGCTGCGTCCCATTTATCCACGCACAACCAGGAGTGGCAATAAACAGGCACCCAAGTGGAGAACCCCTTGTACACCTGAGCAAGATCTTCATCTATCTGAACATCATTTGATACATTCCAACCTTCCATTTTTTTCTTGATTAAGGAATAATCATTAAGGTCGCACGGGTTTTGTGGAGCACCATGTTCTTCTTCATGTCCTGAAACAGAAGCACATCCATAGTATCCAAATTCCCTGCCGGTAGGGTCCAATATATCATCAGCACTGTTGTTTTCTTTAACGCACTCAATTTGATTATAAGGAGCATTAGTGCCATCTACACAAGTGAAATCTGTAAAATTATCTCCACTATTATTGGTATAGCTAAAATCAAGGCACGTTTTCCATGCATATTCATATTTTTTATCCCTTCCTCCGCCACCAGCATTGTCACAATACCAATAAATATCTTTTGGAGCTTCGCATACCGGTAAGGTTTTATCATCCAATAGTATATTGATCATGCAGTCATTGTAAATTGAATTGCATAAAGAAGCCAAAAACGGCACAAAACCACTGGAAGCTGTCGCTGCATCAAAATCATCGTCTCCCAGGTCATCCAAGAATTGATCTAAATCATCAAAATTAACTTTGATTTTAAACTCTGGAATACACAAACTTTCCAGGCCATCATCAATAAAATCAATGATAATCTGAAGATTAGGATTAGAAGGGTTTAATGGCAATAAAGAAGGTAAATATTGTTTTACTGCCACAGTAATTACAGAAAGAACTTTGTAGGTCACTAATTCTTCACAATCTTCTCTATCTTTTATACTGCTTTTAAAAGTATCCAACGCTTGTTTAGCAGATAAATTATACACACTTTCAATTTGGTTGATCACTTCAGGTGTAAATTGGCCTATATTTACGAAAGGGGGTATCAAACCATACATCTGTAATGTATACCATTTATGTTCGCTTAATTTGGTAATGTGCGGATCGTACCGGTACGTTTTGCAATTATCAAATACACGAAGTACTACCTGTCGTTCTCCACATTCTGTAAGATCGATATAATCCTTAAATAACCATACACTTAAAAACTCATTTACTACAAAATCATGAATTGTTTTTCGTTTATAATAGTCATCCCATCCACATACTTTGATAATGTGGTCTGTGTATTGTTTTCTGTAGTATTCTACTGAATCCATATCCGCTATGGCAAAATGCAAATTTTCGCAACAATTATCCCGGCTGCCATTGTCCAGGTCTTTTGCATACACCCTTGCCCAACAGGTGGATGGATCTAAAGTGACCTGAGTGAATTCATCACATACAGGATTGGGTGGCGTAATATCCTGTACCAAGGCAAGAATGGGGAAATTGCAGGTATTCCAGCAGGCATCTCTGAAATTCATGCGACCAATATGAATACCTACGGGTAAACTTATGGCTTTACCTTGTGGGCCTACGGTTTCATTTAATGCTATTACTTTACCTGGATGTGCAGGATCTTTGTAAATAAATTGATAAGATTGAGTAACCTCGTTACAATCCCATGTATTCATTTTGTTTATAGTAAACTGAGCATTACAGTCATGTGGCTTTACTGTTCTGAGGTAATATACCGTATCTTTTAATCCGGTTACTACTGATGAAATCGGACCCGGTGCATTTGGTGCCCCACTAATCACTACATTAGGTGCATCTTTGTCTTCTACTACAATATATTGTACACATATTTTTTCTTGTCCGGTACACCAGTCGGTTATGCGCCATTCACGACGGATTTTGAATCCATTACCACAAATTGGAAGAATTTCGTCGTTATAATTCACTACCAACTTACACAATCCACCCAAATATTTATACATCAGCGTCTTCTCTGATGATGGCTTGCAATAGTTTGGATTGGGTTCTGTGAAAATATTAATTTCATCCAAATCGTCATTTATTTTGATAAAGGTATTCGTCTTATTTAGATCCAATGCACTGTCTTTAATCGCCGGCACTACCAGGCTATCTTTATGAATAGCAAAACTATTAGGATTGATACCGCCCTGGAAAAAAGCATTGGGCACCACTACATTATCCAATAAAAGTTTAGTACCTGAAATCCGACCATCCGTCACACCAAATTCTACCAACGGATCGCCATGACCTTGTATATTCAATAATAATTCAGGAGTAGGATAAAACGGACTGTTTTTATTATTGGAAAATTGATACAAGTCATAATTCTTCGAATTAAAGACTTGTAAAAAAGGGATAGATGTCGTGCTTTTCAGTGAGCCCAACAACTTTGCCCCATTCAAGGCGTATAATCGGCAAGGCAAAGTCACCATGGATGGGCAACATACAGAATCCAGCACATCTTTGCGGATAGTAAGTGTATCGTCGCAATGGCTGGCATTTCCCCATGCATCAGTAGCTACAATATGTCTGTATACCCTACCCAATACAGTGGCACTGTCACATCCGTAATCGGCCCAGGTGGTTGTAAGCGTAACTTTACTTGCAGATCCACTGCAGGCATCTTCTGTTTCATTAGTCACCTTGTTTATTTCATTTACCTGAAAGCAACTGATGGTTGCATTTTTACATGGTACCGGAGGACCGCTTTTATCTTCAATAGTCACATAACCCCAACAGCTATTTCCGGAAGCCGGGTCTTTTACCGAATAAACAAATGTATAACCCAAATGAGATCGGTCAACATAATTTGGATAAGCATTAGTTGTACCAAATGGATGAGTGAGAATTACTTCATACAAGCTCGGGTCACAATTATTGCTGTTGTTAAGGAAATCCCTAGGCTCCAACGTTCGATTGCAGACCTCTGCAGGCATTGAAACATTAACTTTATCATTACAAACCAGAGGACAATATTGAGCAACAAGCGCTTGTTGGCCACTGATAATAAATAAAGTCAAAAATAGTAATCTTCTTAAAGTGATACTGATACGTAATGGGTATAACTGTTTCATAAACAATATAATGAGGTTACAAAATGAAGCATAAATCTATAAAACAAAAAGTAAGCCACAAAGAAAAAAATGATATTTTTTAATGATAATTATTTATTAATCAGTGAAGTATAAATAAAAATTTCATATATTATTGATATAATGATAATTACAAATAATACTATTAAATAATATGATAGGATCGAAATGTTAATTTTTTTAACTTTTCAAGTGACTTCCGATCATTTTTTAACTGTTTAAAGAAGTTAATGATAAAATATTTTGGAATTAAGACGCTTGAAATTGCATTCCACCTTGAAATTTTATTTCGGACAGATTACTTAATATGTTGGATCATCTGGCACTAAAAAACAAGCTAAACGCAATAAGTTTAAACAGGTTGGCTTTTTAAAAAAAGAAGAAGATTGGAAAAAAAAAGGCGGCCAAATAGCCGCCTTTACTAATTTACTTTGTGACTCCGCTGGGACTTGAACCCAGGGCCCATACATTAAAAGTGTATTGCTCTACCAGCTGAGCTACGGAGTCTACTTTTCGTTAAAAGAGTCGCAAATATATAGCTTTTATCAGAATTACAAAGTAGCTAGTTCATAATAAAACCTAAAATCAAAATTTAATCTTTTTTAGAAAGGTAAATCGTCTTCAAAACTGTCTGAACCAGGAGGTGGTGAGGAAGGAAAAGAATCCGTATTACGGGACTGTTTACTATAACTCTGAGGGTAGCTACCTCCTTGATTAAAAGATTGGCCCTGTGGCTGAGATGCTGACTGTGCCCGGTCAGCGGCGGTAGCGGTGGTTACTTTCCAGGCTTTAACATCTGTATACCATTTTCCATTGTATTCACGGCTTTCGATATCAAAGTCAATAGTAAGCATTTCACCAGGAGTCAAGGTGAGGTGAGACATTTTATCTCCCCATACAGAAACACATACTTTTTTAGGGTATTGGCCTTCTGTCTCCAACACTATTTCCTGCTTTCTCCATTCTCCATTTTTACCTTGCCCTGTCTGAGCAGGCATTACCTGAACTAATTTCCCTGTGAATTGCATAATTGTGTATTATATATATAGATTAATTAATTGTTCGTACATCTCCTGCTTACCTGATTTCTGATGAGGCTCACCAAGTTCCAGTGCAAGTGCCCTAAGGTCAGTGAGACTTAGTTTACCACTTTCAAAATCTTTTCCTTTTCCGGAATCAAACGACTCATATCTTGTTTTTCTCCAATTTTCGATAGGAGATTCAGATAAAAGTTTGTCGGCAATGACTAAAGCTCTCGCAAAAATATCCATTCCATGTATATGAGCGATAAACAGATCTTCAAGGTCGGTGCTATTTCTCCTGATTTTGGCATCAAAATTCACTCCACCACCCTGGAGTCCACCAGCCCTTAAAATTACTAACATGGCTTCCACCGTCTCATACAGATTAATGGTAAATTGATCTGTATCCCAGCCATTTTGATTATCTCCGCGGTTAGCGTCAATACTACCCAGCATTCCTGCATCAGCAGCAACCTGTAATTCATGTTCAAAAGTATGGCCGGATAAGGTAGCGTGATTTACTTCTACATTAATTTTAAAGTCTTTGTCCAAACCATAAGCCCTGAGGAATCCAATTACCGTCTCACAATCAAAATCATATTGGTGCTTGGTCGGCTCCATGGGTTTAGGCTCAATAAAAAAGTTTCCTTTAAATCCGTGTTCCCTTGCGTAATCTCTGCTGATCTGAAGAAAACGAGCCAGGTGTTCTTTTTCACGGTTCATGTCGGTATTTAATAAAGATAAATATCCTTCGCGGCCTCCCCAGAACACATAGTTTTCCCCTTCCAGTGCTATAGTAGCATCTAATGCATTTTTAACCTGAGTGGCAGCATAAGTCATCACATGAAAGTCAGGATTGGTAGAAGCACCATTCATATATCGGGGATGAGAGAATAAATTGGCAGTACCCCATAACAGTTTTACACCAGATTCTGCTTGCTTTTGTTTTGCATACTCTACGATGATCTGCATTCTTTTTTCATATTCGGCGATGGAATCACCTTCATCTATAAGATCAATATCGTGAAAGCAATAATATTTTGCACCTAGTTTGGTAATGAATTCAAATGCAGCATCCATTTTATGCTTAGCTCTTTCTATTGGATCTGCTGCATGATTCCAGGGCATTGGCCTTGTCGCTGATCCAAATGGATCGGCCCCGCCATTACAGAAGCTATGCCAGTATGCCACTGCAAATTTGAGGTGATCTTCCATTGATTTACCGCGCACTATTTTCTTTGGATCATAATGCTTAAATGCCATTGGATTTACTGATCCCGTACCTTCGAAAGAAATTTTAGGTATTCCCTTAAAGTACTCCTGATTGCCTAGTGTAATTTTTGTAGCCATAATCAATTGCTTTTTTTCTTTTCTTGTATAATTATTTTAATGTTTGGAGTGCCGAGGTTTTCATTTGGATATGCAGGATCGGCGAGACTCAACTCTATATGGTTAGTTTGTTTTGGAAGTAAGGTGGAGTATACCACTGGTTTTTCAAATCTGATCTGATCTATAAGAGATGTGAAAAAGGTTTTAAAAGGGCCACCTGTATTAAAATGTTTTAAGATCAGAGTATTACTCTCATTTTGAATGGGGAGGTCTAAAAAGACCACATTAGGGTCGGGTTGAGTATACCCTGACGAATACATTAGCTTACCATTAAAATAAGCCATAAATGCATCATCTGCGCCGACAGCCACAATCTGATGAACAGGCATAGAACCAAGTATATTTATCAGGTAATAACATGCTGATCCACTATCAAGTTGAAAAGTGACCATTTTGCCGGCATTGGAATTGGGAATTTCAGTCCACAATTTTTTATCCGGCCCCCATTGCTCACCAGGTACGGCCCAATTTAAAGGCCCTTTATGTGAAGTCATGCTCAATCCACGATACGGACCCTGGTAATACACTGCACTGGGTATGCCTTTATTTTCATTTTGAACCTGACTAAATGTTTTATACTTACTCAGGTCCAACCTTTCTTCGTGACCATTAATGGATAGTTTTACTATTTTATTTTTTTCCTGCTGACTATAAAATATTACTGTTTCGTAGTCGATTTCTTTAGGGGCAGCGATATCCCACGAATATTTGGTTACGCTTGGCACTGTAGTATAGTAGTTGGCACCATCCATTCCATAACTGATGTTGGCATTTAAAGCAGTAAGTTCAAATTTTCCAGCATTGGATTGATAAATTTGTCGGGCCGGTGTCAATTTAAGATCCCCTTCGTATCCAATTTTAATTACGGTCGCCGGGTCAAAGGTCAAGGGTATGATGCCCAGATCAAAGGTAACTGTAGCGCCAGATATAGTTGCAGTCAGACTTTCATATGGTGCCGTAATTTTAGTGGCATCAGTAAGTTGATTTTGAACGCCATATAATAATAACCTGCCCTCATCAGGGGTGCTGGTAACAATCATGTATATATTGGGAGCTTTAATGACCAACCCACCCCAGCCTTTTAACCCGGCCGGGAATGGTCGTGTTCCAAATACCACATCACTGTTTTCGCTATTAATCCAGAGGCCCACTTTTTCAATTACCTTTTTTTCAAATTCTACAATTGATCCGTCGCCTTTGGGACCAATGTTCAATGTGTAATTTCCTCCTTTGATTATCGTATTCACGATTCTGGATAGATGTTCTTTAGCTTTTTCATCGACATCCCCATTTTTTTGCCATGCTCTGTAACCCCATGTATCTGTAAAAATTGAATTCACGGTTTGCCAGGGTTGTTCTATTTTAAATTCATCTGGAAGTTCATTATCAGCCAAAACATTAAAATCACCCTGGCCATTGCCCAATCTTCCACCAATCATACAATCGGGTTGAATGTCTTTTACCTGCTTCCTTATTTCTTTACTTTGTTCCTGTGTAAGACTACCCATATCAAACCATATTTCTGATATGTCGCCATAATTTGAAAGCAGCTCTTTGATCTGATTTAAATTATTTTGGTGTAGAGCTGGGGCTATGGGATCTGCATTGTGATCTGAAATGATGGTGGCACCTTCTTTTGCATTCCAGTCAATAAGAGAAAAATACACACCAAATCGAATTCCACCACGCTGACATGCAGCGGCCAGATCTTTGATAATGTCTTTTTTATAAGGTGTGGACTGGGTAATAGTAAAATCGGAATATTTTGAATCAAACAGGCAAAACCCATCATGATGTTTGGCAGTAATCACAACCGATTTAAAACCTCCCCTTTTAGCAAGGTCTACTATACTATCGCTATTCCAATTGGTCGGATTGAATGAAGAAGCTGCAGCCCTGTATTCTGCAGCGGGAATGGGTGCATGAGCCATAATCTGTTCACTATATCCTTTGGTAATATTTTGTCCATTGTAGATCCCTCCAAAATGAGAGTACAGACCGAAATGAACCATCATTGCCATCCTGTTATCACGCCATATCTTCATTGCTGTCGACTCAGTATTGCTGCCCGGTGTCAGAGTGCCATTGGTAAAGGACTCCTTTTTACAAGAGTAAATACTGAAAACGACAATGGTAAAAACTAAAATATTTTTCATGGCTTTATTTAATACTGCTCAAAATAAAATCCAAATAAGTATTCCATTCTTGGTATTTCTCAGCTAATATTTGGTGTTCTTTCTGATCAGGAATTATTTCTTCAATTTTATGTAAATGAGTAAAAGCATTTTCGAATGAATAATGCCCGGATCCTATGCCCGCACCTCTGGCTGCGCCAGTGGCCCCATCGGTATCGTAAAACTCCAGCGGAACATTGAGCAGACTGCTAAACATTTGCCTAAATAACGGACTCAAAAACATATTGGCTTTGCCGGCTTTAATGGTATTGGGTTTTAATCCATTGGCTTTCATTATTTCAGTACCATAGTTAAGTGCAAATACAATGCCTTCCTGGACGGCTCTGATGAGATGACCAGCATTATGTCTGTTAAAATCGAGTCCTGATAAATGACTTTGAACCAATTTATTTCCCAGCATTCTTTCTGTTCCATTACCAAAAGGCAAAAACTTCAATCCCTCAGAGGAGTTTACGTTGTATGCCAGTGCATTCATTTGTTCATAGGAAGCCTCTCCGGCTATACTGGCAAATTTTTTTATCCATGAATTGGCTATACCGGTTCCATTTACGCACAGCAAAGTTCCAATGTGAGGAAGTGTATGACTATGATTGACATGCGCAAAAGCATTCACTCGTGAGTGTACATCAGTACTAAGATTATCTTGAATTCCATATACTACGCCACTGGTACCCGCAGTGGTGGCTATTTCACCCGGTTTATTTACATTTAGCGAAAAAGCATTATTTGGCTGATCGCCGGCCCGGTAACAAACCGGTGTACCTGCTTTTAATCCAAGCTCTCTGGCTATATCACTTTTCAATTCCCCTTGTCTTGAAAATGTGGGTAATATCTGAGGAGTCCAGGCAGCCGAAATTTTATAATGATCGAGTAATTTTTGAGAGATTGCATTGGCTTTAAAATCCCAAAACATTCCCTCACTCAACGAAGAAATGCTGGTATTAATCTCCCCTGTCAACCTAAAATTTATAAAATCACCAGGCAACATAAAAGACTGAATTTTTTCAGTTATAGCGGGCTCGTTTTCAATAACCCATCTAAGCTTTGATGCGGTAAAATTACCTGGACTATTGAGCAAATGGTCTATACAATAGTCGTGTCCGAGAGTCTCAAATGCCTTGTCCCCAATAGATACAGCCCGGCTGTCACACCAGATAATAGAAGGTCTGAGTACAGTGCCATCTTTGTCCACTAATACCAATCCATGCATTTGGTAGCTGATGCCTATTGCCTTGATTTCTTTGCCATCAATGCCTGATTTGGAGATTATCTTTTGGGTGAGCAATTTGATGTTTGACCACCATTGATTGGGATCTTGTTCAGCCCATCCCGGATGTAAGGCTTTCATGCCCATCTCATGATCTGGTACTGTAGCCAGCCCTATGGTTTTTTGAGTTTCAGCATCAACCAATGCTGCTTTGATAAAAGAGCTGCCTAGATCAAATCCGAGAAAATACATATTGCGGGTGCAAATGTAGGAATATTGATTGATTGGCTTACCACAATTTATTATGATCGCTCACATAAATTCTGCTGCAAACTGAATAAGTGCCACCATTGGGGGCTTTGTATTTGAGATCAATGTAGAACGCCTGGTGACCATTTTTGGGATATGGTTTGATTATTTTTATTTGGCTGGCATCATCGTATTTTAACCTTTTGCTAAGCCATAGGTTATTGCGAAAATCCTTGTCAGCAGAGGTAGTCTCCCAAAGGGTGACTTCCATCAAATCATTAGGCAACGCACTAACAATCATTTGTACTCCTTTATCCGTGTCTGACACTTTCCAATTGCAAACCGGAAATGTTTGGTCGCTGTTGCCAAGTCCCCAAAAAGCGTCAAGTGTCTCCAACGCTTGTTTTCCACCACCTAAATTATGCCCTGCATTAGGTACATAATGAATCATATTCTGACCTGGTATTTCATCCCAGTAATGTTTGGTAGCGTCTACTGTCCAGTAGGGGTCATTGGTGCCAATAAATAATATTTTAGGTATTTTAAGCTTACCGCGGTAAGAATAAGGATCTATCATGGTATTTATTTTTTGGCCTTCCGGCGAACTGGCCGCCTGGGGAATCCCAAGCTTTACATAATCTTCTATTTCGGAACTATACTCACCATAGGTTTGATATTGGTAGTTGAGCGTGGCCGGCATATTGAGCATATCTATCACCATTGGTGCGATGGCTTTCACCCGCGGATCGTCAATAGCTGCGCTAAGCCAGGTGGTCCAACCTCGTTTTGATGCTCCAGTGATGGTAAAGTCCTTGATAGATATGAAAAGCTTTTGTGCAGAAAATTCCTGTACAGCATCCATAGCACGTACAGCAGATTTAACCATCGGAAACAGCAATGGCCAACTGTGATCCCCATCTTTTTTATATTGGTGCAAGGTGTGGGAGATCAAAGCATCTTCAACCAGGTCATTAAACAAGGGTTGGTTGGGTACCTGCCTTAAAATAGCCACTATGGCTTTATTTTTTTCTGCCATTTCAGCCAAAGGTGACCAGAGTCCATCTGTTTTTGCCCAATTGGGTTGGCCATCTTTATTAGATCCGCCTGTAATAAATAATAAAGCATTTTGATACATTACATTTCCGGGAACTAAAATGGTGAGTTGATGCCGCCATGTAATACCATGCCATTGCTGTGAATTCAGAAGCAATTGGTACAATTTTGTTTTTCCTGATGATATAGAATCTTTTATTTCCCAGGCATATGTTTTGTCCCCATTTTGCATATAACCGGATAATGCATTTTCCGGACTAATCTTGCCGTTTTGAGATATACCCAGTTTTACAAACAGGAGAAAGTAAATTAAAATGATTTTATATTTCATAATCGGAGGTACTAATGCATGCAAATATACAAATCGGAACTTCTATCAAGGGTAGTTTAAACCCGGTAAAATGATACATTTTGGATATCCTTTCCCGGTATAAAAAATAAAATTGAATTTAAACCGAACTTTTTGGCCAATTCGGAGCTCCTGTAATAAAATCAAAAATCATGAAAACAATCAACTGTCTACTCCTTTTTCTGGCTCTTGGCATTCATTATCCACTTTCAGCCCAAAATGGGACCGATTTCCCGGAAAGCTGGAAGACCATGCTAAAACTTGAGGGCCTATGGACCGGACCATGCACTATGATATTACTCAACAAATCATACCAAATTAAATATTCATTCCATTTTAAATCTATACTTGATGGAACGGGACTGCAAATGGAGGAAAATTTTCAACATGCTGAATTAGGTTATTTTCAAGGAATCAATTTAATTGGTTATGATCCTTATGAAAAATTAATTCATTGGTTTTCGGTCGATAATATAGGAACGACACATGACCATATCATCAAATGGATCAATGTAAACCGAATTGAAGTGGAACATAAAAGTATTCAAAATGGTAAAAAATATTCCGAACAAGCTTATATTCAATTTAATAATGATCAGACAATTGAATTGCTATTAATTGCTAAATTAGATAATAAAATAGTGCAGGAACTAAAAGGAACTCTGAGTAAACAAAATAAAACCGCGATGAACTGACCACAACTATTTAACACAGCAATACTTTTATTTACCGTGAATCCCATTTCTTTTTCATTAC
>JBGAVW010000015.1:0-86105 GCA_044227925.1 Saprospiraceae bacterium
GGCGGCATCGCCAAAGGCCATCAGCGCGAAGGCAATGGACAGAATCATCACATTGCGTTCCCAAAACAACAGCAGCAAAATGGCGAAGGAGAGCGGGTAATAAAATGTGCCGAACGACACACGCGTGACTTCATGATCATAGAAATAGATTGATCTGGCCCAATTATTCATTCGCGGAAAGTAAGTTTGAAAGTGATTTCCAACCTGGATATTTAAATAGAAACGTAAGCAAGATGTAATGATAAAATGGGCTAAATGGGTGAACATAAATTCAAAATTTAATTCAGATTATCAGGTTCTGAAAGTGTCTTTAAGTTAAAAGGTTTTACCTGATGGGTCGGGGATTAGATTTGATGGGGAGCTTATCCACGACCATCAATTTAATTGATTTTTTATTTCAGATTTGCGAAGCAATTATAAATAAGTGATAAAGTTGGCCATGCTATCTCAGAATTTTGCATTTTTGCAGCCGAAAAATTCAAATATATAAATATTTCATATGTATTATTACCTAAAAGGGAAATTAGCAGCTATACATCCTACAATAGCTGTAGTGGACTGTGGGGGAGTAGGGTACCATGTACATATAAGTCTTTATACCTACAGCCAGATTGAAAAGTTGCAAGAGGTAATATTATATACCCACCTGGCAATAAAGGAAGATGCTCATGTATTATATGGTTTTGCCCAGCTTGACGAAAAATTGCTTTTCCAGCAATTGATATCGGTAAATGGGGTAGGGACTGGAACGGCCCAGCTTATTTTATCAGCCATCACTCCTGATGCCATTCAAAATGCCATATTACGGGAAGACGATCTCACATTTAAAGCCATCAAAGGAATAGGTGAAAAAACTGCTAAAAGAATAATACTGGACCTCAAAGATAAGATAGGAAAACTGAGCGATAACAAAGCCATAACTACTACAAATACCCCATCTCACAATACTTTACAATCTGAAGCGTTATCAGCTTTGATTGCTCTTGGATTTCAACGGCAAAAGAGTCAGCAAGTGATAGCAAACTTGATCCAAAAACAATCCTACCAAAATGTTGAAGAGCTGATAAAACTTGCCTTAAAACAACTTTCAATTTAAAATTTAAAATTCATATTAATTATAAAAATAATGTGTAACTGTTTTTAAATTAGAAAGTTATTTGTAGTTTTGTGGGCTATTTTTAGAAAATTATTATTGAATTTTTTTGAACCAATAAAAAAGAAGTCAAAAAGCAGACTAGTTGAAAAAGTAATGAAGTCATTAACTCAGTGCGTTATATACTTAATACTGATTTGGAATTCTGAAACATCCATTGCCAATACCTCCAGCAGAGATCTGAACAACATTAAGGAATTTTTAACTCTTGGGCCTGATACAATTCCTGCTTCCCAGAAGATAAGGCTGCCAGGTGATAAAACCGATCCGATTAAACTTAAAGATCCAGCTTCTATTACCAAGGAGGTTCAATATGATCCTGAAAGCAATAGATATGTATTAATTGAAAAAATAGGTGATGATATCATCAATAGTACTCCTATGACTTTTGAGGAATATTCAAAATACAAGAACAAAGAATTACAGGACAAATACTTCAGTCAGCTCTCAGGAAACAGCGATGGTACCCGTGGAGCCGGGAAAGATCCGGTAGATAAAGTGGATGTAAAACAATCCCTCATCGACAGGCTATTTGGTGGAAATACAGTGGATATAAAACCTACTGGATTTGTTGAAATCTCCCCAAGTTTTACGTATCAAAATGTTCAAAACCCTTCTTACACGTTAAGGCAGCAGAAAACTTTACAGCCTGATTTTCCAATGAATATTCAAATGGCAATGCAGGGTAAAGTGGGTGAAAAGTTAAACCTGGATATGAAATACAATACCCAGGCCACCTTTGATTTTGACAATGCTATGAAACTGAATTACAACAGTGATAAATTCAGTGAAGATGAAATCCTTAAAAAGATAGATGCAGGAAATGTGAGTTTACCATTGCGTACATCACTCATACAAGGGGCTCAAAATCTTTTCGGTGTAAAAGCAGAAACTCAATTTGGAAAATTACGATTAACAGGTATCGCATCTCAAACCAGGACCCAACAGCAAAGAGTGGAGCTCAAAGGCGGAGCCCAAATACAGGATTTTGAAATTCAGTGCGACGAATACGAAGACAATCAACATTATTTATTCGGACATTATTTCAGAAACATTTTTGAAAGAGCTATGGCCCGACTGCCTTACATAAATACCCTTGCCAAAATAGATATGAACTCAGTTCAGGTATGGGTAAGTCCTAATCCGAGGGAAATCAATAATTTAAGGCAGGTGGTTGCATTTTCTGACCTGGGTGAATTTGATCGGTTTAATGGGGTAGATCCCAATGCCTGGACTATGGGCCAAACACCTCTAATCGATCCACAATACAATGAAAAACTGCCCACCAATCAGACCAATAAAATCTATGCTGAATACAATGCCAATCCTGCCCTGCGACAAACCAACCTGGTGGTATCTGGTTTGCAGCGGCCGCCATTCAATTTTGCCATAGGTCGTGATTTTGAAGTATTTAAAGGCCAGCTGTTGGATCAAAGAGAGTATACAGTGCATCCCGACCTGGGATATATATCTTTTAGAAGAATAATCCGACCAAATGATATAGTAGCTATTTCGTTTAAATATACTTTTAATGGTAAAGCATACAAAGTGGGAGAGTTTACCCAGGAGGTAGCGCCTGATTCGCTTTCAGTCATCGTCACTAAGCTGCTAAAACCAAGGTCGAATAGAGTAGATCTCGCTATGTGGGATCTGATGATGAAGAATTTTTATTCTTTGCGTACCTCGGGCCTGGCAGAAGAGGATTTTAAACTCGATATTTTATTCGATGATCCCGGTGCGGGAGTAAAACGATTTTTACCAGAGACCGAATTGAGATCAATCCCACTACTAAATCTAAGTAACCTGGATAAACTCAATAAACAGAGAGACCCTTTTCCTGATGGCTCTTTTGATTTTGTTTCCGGCCTCACTATAGACCCTACCCAAGGGCGAATCATGATACCACTATTGGAACCTTTTGGATCCAGCCTCGGAAAAAAAATATCTGATCCGGATTTGCGTAAAAAATATGCTTTCACTGAATTATATGATTCAACAAAGACAGCAGCTCTGAATTTCCCTCAGGCAAACCGATATATATTACGTGGTGAATACAAATCATCGGGTGGCGGAGGCCAGGTATCCCTCAATTCATTTAATATTCCTGAAGGATCAGTCAGGGTGACTGCAGGAGGTGCTTTATTGCGATCTGATCAATACGAAATAGATCATCAAACCGGACAAGTGCGGGTAACGGACCAATCCATCCTGACCTCAGGTGTACCAGTAAAAATCGAATATGAAGATCAATCTCTTTTTGGTTTTAATACAAACCGTACAATGTTTGGTCTACGGGGTGAATATAATTTTAATAAAAACCTAAGCCTGGGTGGTACTGTGATGAGGTTATTTGAAAGACCGTATACCCAAAAAGTAAATATAGGTGAGGACCCAATCAATAATGGCATTTATGGTCTCGACCTGGTATACAATAATAAGGCCCCCTGGATCACTAAATTTTTAGATAAGTTGCCATTACTTCAAACCAAAGAGGAATCAAAAATATCATTTATAGGAGAAGCAGCATTGCTCAGGCCGGGCCATTCAAGAGCTATAAATCAGGGAAAGGACAAAGGTGGTGTAGCCTATATAGATGATTTCGAAGGGACTACTTCCAACCAGGATTTGAGTAACCAGGTGAATTTATGGCACTTTTCATCTATACCACTGGGAAGTAAATTCAGAGAAGCAGACCCAAGTCTATCCAATACAGTCTCTTCCAGCTTAAATCGGGCTAAAATTGCCTGGTATAGGACAGATCGATCCGTAAACGGAAACCGCAACTCTGATAATTATTCGGCGGTAGTACCAATTGTAGAGTTATTTCCATCCAGAACCATACAGCCGGGTATAAATAACGAATTGTATACTTTTAGCATGCATTTTGACCCAACGGAAAGAGGACCATACAATTTTGATGTCCCGGATGGAACTACATTTTCTTCCGGTTTAAATCCACAGAATGGTAAATTGAGAAATCCAAGATCCAGGTGGGCAGGTATTCAAAGAGGATTGTACAATACGGACTTTGAAGCTTCTAATATTGAAACGGTGGAATTTTTTATGCTCAATCCTTTTGATAAAAAAGCAGATGGCAGCCCGATTACAACGGGTGGCAATATGTATATAAATCTGGGTGATATTTCTGAAGATGTGTTCCGGGACGGACAAATGTTTTTTGAAAACGGACTGCCTACCACTCAGAATAAAACACGGTATGATTCAACGGCTTGGGGTAGGGTACCATTGGTACAGGTGATTACCCGATCCCATAATAATGACCCGGAAATCTTAAAACAGCAAGATGTAGGATACGACGGATTGAATAATGAAAGTGAACGGCTTTTCTTTTCTTCCTATCTGCAAACCTTGCAGACGCAGAGATTGAATGCATTGGTACTGGACACCATCAGACAAGATCCGGCAAACGATGATTATAAATTTTTTAATGACCCTTCATTTCCTGATAATGCCTCTGTAGTGGAGCGATATAAAAAATACAATAATCCGGAAGGCAATACCAGTTTTACCAATCAGACGGATAATAATCTACGCAACTACACCCAGTACCCGGAGTCAGAAGATTTAAATGATGATAATGCTTTTGATCAAAGTGATGCATATTACCAGTATCACGTACCCATCGTACCGGATGGCAAAGGTGGAATGGCCTTGAATAAATACGTAACCGACACCATCAGGGGCGCTAACGGTAGGATATGGTATCGGGTAAAAATACCAATTGCGAATCCGGATAGTATTGTGGGTAGCATCCGGGGATTTAGAAATATCCGGTTTATCCGATTGTTTGTTACCGATTTTGATCAATCTGTAAACTTCAGGTTTAATGCGATAGACCTGGTGCGTAACCAATGGCGCAGATATACACTTCCGCTTTGTGTTGGAGATAAAGTAGACCGGGATTTATCTTTCGATATCAATGATGTTAATATCGAAGAAAACAGCAAGCGAATACCTATTCCATATGTGATTCCCGCAGGTATACAGCGTGAAAATGCCATAGGCCCATATCCCAACCTGTTACAAAATGAACAAGCCATATCCCTATCCGTCAAAAAACTCGATGGCGGCTGTGCCGTAGCGGTGTACAAGACAATACGTATGGATATGCGACAGTATGAACGTATGCGCATGTATGTGCACGCTGACAGCAGAGAAGACCTTAAGAAAGAAGATCTGGTCACATTTATCCGCATTGGCTCTGACTTTACAAATAACTATTATGAGTACCAGATACCCACTGCCATCAGTAAAGTAGACAGAGTAACCCCGGACAAGCCATCAGCTGAAATATGGAAAGTGGAGAACGAAATGGATATATCATTATTATCCCTGGTAGAACTTAAAAAGGAAAGAAATAAAGTAGGGGCCCCTTTTGACCTGGAATATGCCATAAATGATCCGGAACATCCCGATCGTAAAATGATCATTCTCGGAAATCCAACCTTAGGTAAGGTAAAGCAAGTGATGCTCGGAGTCCGGTTTCCTAAAAGAGATAACCTTGAGCATGAAGTCGATGTATGGTTTAATGAATTGCGTCTAAATGGAATTAATGAGCAGGGCGGGTATGGGGCCACAGCAAGGTTGGACATGCAGCTTGCCGATTTAGGTGACCTTTCTATCAGTAGTAATTACAATAGTATTGGCTGGGGGGCGCTGGATCAAAGAGCACAATCCCGGGCACAGGAAGACCTCAAACAAATTGACTTAAACTCTAATCTGCAACTGGGTAAGTTTTTACCAAATAAATGGGGCATCAAAATACCTATGTACACCCAAGTCAGTATATTGGCTAATGCACCCAAATTTGATCCATATGATTTGGATATTAAATTAAAAGATAAGCTTTTAGAAGCCAGAACCAGTGCCGAACGTGACAGCATTCGAAATCAGGCACAGGATTATGAGTCTATAAAGTCAGTTACCTTCACAGGGGTAAAAAAAGAACGCTCCAATGCCCAGGCCACACCCATGCCATGGGATATTTCCAATTTTGATTTTAATTATTCCTACTCACAAATCAGCAACCACGATCCCATTATAGAAAAAGATGAAGAAGACATTTATAAAGGCGGTTTTAATTACAACTATGCCAGACAAACCAAATACATATCACCATTTAAAAAATTAATTAAAAACGATAAGCACATTAAGTTCTTATCACAGTTTAATTTTAATCCTATACCGAGTTCGTTTTCTTTTTCTACAGGACTGGATCGCCGGTACAATACCCGTAATTTCAGGTTTTCCACTCCTGAATTTGGCCAGTCCATTACGAGATTATTTTATTGGGATAGAAAATACAACCTCAATTGGGATTTGTCCCAATCACTCAAGTTTTCATTTAATGCCTCTACCAATTCGGCCATAGATGAGTTGCCCATAATGGATAGTATAGGCAGACTGGATCCCAATTATGATCCTGAATTAAATAAAAAGAAAATCTGGGATGGTATCAAATCCTTAGGGCGCCCCAAGAATTATATGCACACCTATACAGCAAACTATACTTTACCTACACGCGTCATGCCAATATTGGATTGGGTACAGGTTACTGCACAGGCAAATGGTACATACGGTTGGGTTGCTGGTTCGCAAAATGTGGTTGATTTTTTGCATAATGTAATGCAGAACAGCCAGTCCAGGTCTATCAATGCAAACCTCAACTTTGAAGGGCTTTATGATAAATGGTCTTACCTGAAAAAAATTAATGAGCCACCTTCACCTAACTCTTCCACACCATCTGGAAGGCCTACTGGTCGGCCAACCAGAAGCAGAAATGCTGATGGGACCACGCCTCCCGCAGCCACTGGTGGATCTGAAGCTAAAAATAAAAAAGAAAAAAAAGACCGACAGCCCGGATGGATGGAAAGGGCATTGATCCGGCCGCTTATGAGTTTACGAAAAGGCCAATTTACTTATTCTGAAAACCTGGCCTCCATTGTTCCAGGGTTTAAAGGTGTACCCAGATATCTGGGAATGACTCAGGGATTTATCAACCCCGGGTGGGCTTATATACTGGGTATTGATCCCGATGCTGATTTCCTTGATGGATTGGCAAGAAAAGATTTGATATCGAATGACATCAGATTGAATCAACAAGTGTCAAAAAATTATACACAGACAGTGAGTGCGCGTCTTACCGTAGAGCCATTTAGAGATTTTAATATTGAAGTTTCCTTAGATAAAAATTTTACAAGTAATTATTTGGAGTTTTTTAAAGACGATGGTTCGGGAAGAGGATTCCAGCATCTGGCTCCTACCGAGATAGGTAGTTTTGACATAAGTTATCTGGGCATTAAAACCTTATTTGGCTCTAACCCCGACTCGTTATACAATCAATTTGAACGGCAACGGGAAGTATTTTCTCATTTATTACCAAACAAACCGAATGCCGGAGAGCATGAAAAATATCCTGAGTATACAGAAGGATTGGGGAAAAAGAACCAGAATGTGATTTTACCTGCTTTTATTGCCACCTATACGGGATTGGATCCGCTCAAAACAAGGACAGATATATTCAAAACCTTACCGCGGCCAAACTGGCAATTGAATTACACTGGATTACATAAGCTGCCATTTTTAAAGAATGTATTGAGTGCAGGAAGCATACGGCATTCATATCAGTCCAAAATGACCATCAATCAATTTAATACAGATATATTTTATAGTCCTGATTCTGTGTACAGAAAAAAAGCCATTACAAGGGATTATTATTCAAGAATTGAAATACCGAGCGTAGTGATCAGCGAAGCATTCAGGCCTTTAATCGGAATTGATATTAAAACCACAGGTGATCTTAGCTTAAATCTTGACTATTCGGTTGAGCGAGGCCTTTCATTTACTATGATTGATTATCAACTTATAGAGCAAAATTCCAAAGAGTTGACCATGGGTTTTGGCTGGCGCATAAAAAATGTAGTGATGCCTTTTGGAAAGAAAACTACCACCAGGACCAAAGCGCCTACAACACCGGATGCCACAGCACCTGCGGCTACTGGATCAAGAGGCAGGAAAAAAAATGCAGTAAAGAAAGGAAATGACCTCAACATTAAATTTGACCTCTCATATAGAAATGACTTTACTGATCAGCATGTTTTAGACCAGCTCCAAAAGGTCACGACCAGAGGCGCAGAAACTTTACGTTTCGACAATACTGCTGAGTATGAAGTGAATGACCGGGTTACATTGAGAGCTTTCTTTAATTATTCACGTACTATCCCTGCTGTATCAGAATCATATCCCATTACTACGGCACGTGGTGGTATTACCATAAGATTAGCACTCAAATAAAATATTTTGAGGTTATTTTTGTTTCTCTTTATTATTAAATGAATAAACGCACCATTTGGATTATAATTATTTCTATGGGAATAGCGCTCATAGGTAGTATAATTTTACAAATGTACTGGATTAGACTTACCCTGCGCGAACAGGAAATCCAGTTTGACAGGGAAGTCAATGAAGCTTTGGTCACCGTGGTGGATGAAATAGATAAAAGGGAAAATAAATACCTGGAAGAACTGGCTAATCTGCCCAGGAAAGAATACGAAATACAATCTGTAATCAACCAGCCCATCGAAATACGGCTTGGGCATAAGAAAGGGGCATTTTTTATTGATTCATTACTTAAAAAAGCAGTCAATAAGCTGGGAGCAGGATATAATTATCATTATGGCGTGTACTCTGATCGGGATTCAGGTTTTGTCGTCATAGACAACAAGTTTACCGTGCCCTCACTTTCATCCTCCCGTTCGAAAAGTAAAATGAGTGGAGGATTATTCCTGGCAGGGTACAAGACCGATTTATTCCCAAACGACATTGGGTCAGGTAAATTATTTTTATACCTCCCTAACCGGAATCAAATCATTTGGTCAGATTTGATTCCATATGCCGTGGGATCCTTGTTATTTACCATTTTGATTTTAGCCTGTTTTGCTTATACGATTTACATCATTCAGAAGCAGAAGAAAATCTCTGACATGAAGAATGATTTTATTAATAATATGACGCATGAGTTTAAGACACCCATTGCCACTATTTCCCTGGCCTCTGATTCAATAAATAATCCAAGCATTATAACGAATCCGGACAAAGTACAACGATTTACAAAAATTATAAGTCAGGAAAATAAGAGGATGCTGGGACAGGTGGAAAAAGTTTTACAAATGGCTCAGCTGGAGAAAAAGGATCTTCAGTTAAAATTAACAGATATCAATATACATGAGCTGTTGCAGAGTATTTCAGAGCATGTAAATCTTCAAATCAAAGGTAAAAAGGGCATGCTGGACCTGGCCTTGAATGCTGAAGATCCAATGATGCAGGGTGACCTCACTCACATATCCAATATCCTGTATAATTTACTGGACAATGCAAATAAATATACCCCGGACATACCTGAAATAAAGGTGAGTACCCGAAATATCAATAATGGGATTGAAATCAGCATCCAGGACAATGGCATAGGGATCAGCCGTGAAAATCAAAAATTCATTTTTGAAAAATTTTATCGTGTATCCACCGGTAATGTTCATGATGTCAAGGGATTTGGATTGGGCCTTTCCTATGTGAAAGTGATGGTCGACGCACATCATGGAAATATAGGGGTAAGAAGCACATTAGGTAAAGGCAGTACATTTACTCTGTTTTTTCCTAAAAGGCAGAATAAAAGTTCATAGTCTTATTCTGTTTACTTTTCATTTGGAATTTTTTTTTCATCCTCATTTTTTAACTTAACTTATTTTAAGTCAATAGATTATAAAATATTAAGTAAAATAATATCTTGGCCAGATCCAAAAATTGTTAAAATTTCACTTTTTGTTAAAATTTATTTCTGGTTTTAGGCGTTAACATTGTATAATTAAATTCATTCCCCTATGGTAAAAACGAACAATAAAATCTTATTAGTAGAAGACGATCAAAACTTTGGTGATGTTTTAAGATCTTATCTTGAAATGCACGATTTTGATGTTACATTAGCTACTGACGGTGCAGAAGGATATGAAGCCTTTAAAAGAGGTACTTTTGACCTTTGTATTTTTGATGTGATGATGCCCAAAAAGGATGGATTCACGCTAGCTAAAGAGGTGAGACAAAAAGACGCAGAAATACCTATCGTATTCCTCACAGCAAAAACCTTGAAGCAGGATATATTAGAAGGATTTAAGACAGGCGCCGATGATTATATCTCCAAGCCTTTCAATTCAGAAGAATTGTTGTATCGCATACAAGCCATCCTAAAGAGAAGCAAAAAAGCAGCTGATCCCAGGGAAGAGATCAAAGAATTTACCATTGGCAAATATCATTTTAATTACCCACTGAGGTTATTAGTGCATAGTGAAACGAATAAGAAGGATAAGCTTTCTCCCAAGGAAGCCCATTTACTTAGAATGTTTTGTATGTATAAAAATGATGTATTGGCCAGGTCTGAGGCGTTGACTAAAATATGGGGTGAAGACAATTATTTTACCGCCAGAAGTATGGATGTGTTTGTCACTAAACTCAGGAAATACCTGAAAGATGATCCAAACCTGGAGATAGTGAATATACATGGAAATGGTTTTCAGCTGCTGGTGAAGAACGAAGCACCGGTATAACAGGGAATGAAGTAAAGTTTGCTTTTAATATCATAAAATAGAAAAGGGAACCGGAAACGATTCCCTTTTTTGTTTTATAAAATAAGGAGCCCTCGCGGATGCCTTATTTTAAATAAGTATAATTGCTTTTATTACAGACTAAGCCTGTCACTCCATTTTTGCAGGTGTGCCTTTTCGATAGGATTCCGTCATGTCCTTGGATATTGCACTTTTGACGATGTTTACATATGATTTGGTATCAATTTGTAAAGAAATGATGTCTCCTTCGATTTTGTTTACCCGTCCTATGATACCACTCATCGTGACTACTTCATCCCCTTTTTTTACTTCTGTTTGGAATTTGACTTGATCTTTCTGTCTTTTTTGCTGTGGTCTTATAAAAAAGAAATACATGATAACCAATAAGAGCGGGAATAAAAGCAGATTAAAGATATTTCCTCCGGCACCGGAAGCTTGTAAATACATGGTAAATAGCATTTTATAATATTTATTTAGATAATTTAAAATACAAAAATAATATATTGCACGAGAAATGGAATCCAGGATTTTCCTGATCGGCTTTATGGGCAGTGGCAAGTCTACTTTAGGCAAGGCCCTGGCACATGATATTGGCTATGATTTTATGGATTTGGATAAAGTAATAGAAAATCAAAGCGGCATGCCTATAACTGAGATTTTCGGGAAATACGGGGAGCATGGTTTCAGAGAGAAAGAAAAGGAAACTTTACATTCATTGGCCCTGGTAAGTAACACTTTGATAGCGACAGGTGGGGGAGCTCCTTGTTTTTATGATAATATGGAATGGATGAATAGTCATGGCCAGACCATATTTATTGATTGCCCTGTGGATACTTTAGTGGATAGATTGCGATCCGAGCTGGATCACCGACCTCTTATAAAGGGATTTGATGATGCCGGATTGAAAAATTTTATCGTTGATAAACTCGCTGAGCGTATGCCTTATTATGCTCAGGCACAATTTCATGTTTTTGGTATTAACGATGTGTCGAAAATGGTGCGATGGATAAAAATGGCTTTAGACCAAAAGGCAGCCGAACAGTGACCAGATAATTTATTACTCCACTAATTTCTCAACCACATTTCCTGCGTTTATCACCTTGCCGGTAATGCGGGTATTGGAGCTCTCTAAACCAGTACTATGTATTAAATTGAATACTTCTTCGGTATTCAAGTCAGGATTGACACTTTTTATCAGGGCCACCAATCCTGTTACATAAGGCGAAGCCATACTGGTTCCGTTGAAAGGAGCATATTGATTACCTGGAATAGTGCTGAAAATATCTGCCCCGGGAGCTGCAATTCGATATTGAATAAACTCAACTGAATTAGAAAAAGAAGCTTTGTTTAATGAAGTATCTATGGCCGATACAGTGATGACACCTTGAGCATTGGCAGGAGCATAGTTTCTGGCATCAGCGTTGTCATTTCCCGCAGCTACTACTACTATGCAGCCTTTCTTATTCGCATAGGATACAGCATCATTATATGCATTTTGCCTTGAATCCAGGCTGCGGCCACCCAAAGACATATTGATTACAGTAGCACCATTATCCACCGCTTTTAGCATTCCGTTTATAATGTCCCGCTGTGTACCGGCTCCAAATCTGCCCAGTACTTTAATGCTGGTGACAGAGGCAAATTCGCCATTTGGAAAAACAGAGCTAATTCCCTTGCCATTGTTGGATAATGCAGCAGCAATTCCAGCCACATGGGATCCGTGCCCTTTTTCATCTATATCATAGTTTTTCTCAAGGGATACATAAGACGCTTTAAGGTCTTCGTGATTTCCATCTACCCCAGTGTCGAGAATAAATATTTTTGATTTCCTTTTAGGTTTCAGCAGGCCTTTTTGGTGTAATTCCAAGACCCGATTCCATCCTAATATTTCTACGGCCCATTGTTTATTTACGTAGGGGTCATTTACCATCGGTTTAAAATTTCTGTTGATTTCATGCGATGGTATATCCGGCTCCACCGTAATCGTCTCATTATCTTCAATCCATGAAACGTGTTTGAGTGCGCTGAGTTGAGCTTTAATGTCAATGGTGTTTTTTTCCTGATCTTCAGGTATCTCTATAGAATAATAGTCGTCCAGCAAAGTACCTGTTTTATCTTTCAGTACAAAAGCGGGTTTCAATATCAAATCATTTTTTTCTACAAAAGTCTTTAGGCTCTCCAAGCCATTTTTTCCGTCCAAAGTCACTAATAACTCCCATTCGTCTTCTGTGTTTATGACATCTTTATTTGTAGCAAATTCATTTTTATGCCATTGACTGATAAATAACCTGGACAAGGCGTAAAGGAGGATGACAGCCAGCCAATACAAGCGTTTGTATTTGCGTATGGACTGAAATAGCAAAGAAGTAAAACCAAGAAGTAATAAGTCTTTGGTCAGCAATAAAATTTTTGAGGTGGCCGTAACCTGCACAAATGAAAAGGAAATAGAATAAATGGTTATACCCAATACGAGGCCAAGCTGAGCCAGCTTAGCCCATCCTTCCTTCTCTCTGACATAGTGCCAGAAGATCAGTGAAAAGGCTGCAAGCCAAAATCCTTTAGAATACCAGTCTATAAGGTGATTCATAGTACGAACTAACCACATTTTATCAGTAATTCAAAAAAAAATCGTTCAACATATGTTTTTTACAGACGAAAAATGGTCGTTCACTCTATTATTTGTAATTCTCTTAAAAACATCTTGAAATCCTTTAAATTTGCGCCTCTTTATGGAAAAACATCATTGTGTGATTATAGGATCTGGCCCTGCAGGCTATACCGCTGCAATTTATGCAGCACGTGCCGGCATGCAACCCCTCATGTATACCGGTACCGAACCCGGAGGCCAATTGACTTTAACCTCAGAAGTTGAAAATTTTCCTGGCTATCCACAGGGCATTTTAGGTCCAGAACTGATGGAAGATCTAAGAAAACAAGCCGAACGCTTTGGTACCATACTTCGGTACGAGAGGATCGAAAAAGTAGATTTCACAGGACCTAAACATAAATTAATATCTGAGGCAGAATTGGAAATTGAAGCTGATGCGGTAATTATAGCCACCGGTGCCAGCGCCAAATGGTTGGGATTACCATCGGAAAAGACCTATATGAACAGGGGTGTAAGTGCCTGTGCCGTGTGCGATGGCTTTTTTTTCAGAGGAAAAGAAGTGGCCGTAGTGGGAGGTGGTGATACTGCTACAGAAGAGGCAATATATCTTTCCAAGCTTTGTAAAAAAGTAACTCTCATAGTGAGGCGGGATGAATTGAGGGCCTCTAAAATCATGCAAGAGAGGGTATTAAATACTCCCAATTTAGAAGTGTTGTGGAATACGGAAACGGTAGAAATAAATGGAGGAGACAAGGGAGTGCAATCATTGACTTTAAAAAATAATTTATCCGGAGAAATATCCACATTGGAAGTGACAGGCCTTTTTGTTGCCATTGGTCACAAACCCAATACGGATATTTTTAAAGGGTGGATTACAATGGATGAGAGTGGTTATTTAATTACCGACCCGGGGTCTTCGAAAACGAATATAGCAGGTGTGTTTGCCAGTGGTGATGCCCAGGACAAAATATACAGGCAGGCTGTAACTGCAGCAGGGACCGGATGTATGGCTGCACTTGATGCAGAAAGATACCTGAGCGCCCTTGGTGTGATTTAAACGAATAAAGCAACAAATTAAAATTCATTTTTCAATACTATTTTATGATTAATACAAAACTGAAACCCGGCGTTATCCACGGAGCAGCCCTTAAAGATTTATACGACTACGCAAATGCAGATAATTTTGCAATACCTGCTGTAAACGTGATCGGGACCAATACTATCAATGCTGTATTGGAAACAGCCAAAGAAGTAAATAGTCCGGTTATCATTCAGTTTTCTAATGGTGGTGCCTCTTTTGTGGCAGGCAAAGGGTTGAAAAATGATGTGCAACAGGCTTCGATATTAGGTGCCGTCTCCGGCGCCATGCACATACACCTCATGGCCAAAGCCTATGGTGTGCCCGTGGTCATTCATACAGATCATTGTGCTAAGAATTTATTACCCTGGATTGATGGTTTGCTTGAAGTGGGAGAAAAATTTTTTAAAACCAGGGGGATCCCTCTGTTTAGCAGCCATATGCTGGATCTCAGTGAGGAACCAATCCACGAAAATATATCGATTTCTAAAAAGTATTTTAAAAGAATGGCCCGGATAGGTACAGGTATTGAAATAGAGCTGGGAGTGACCGGTGGGGAAGAGGATGGGGTGGATAATAGTGGAGTAGACAATGATAAATTGTATACCCAACCGGAGCATGTAGCACAAGCCTACGAAGAACTTTCAAAGATTGCTAATACATTTACCATTGCTGCGGCATTTGGAAATGTACATGGTGTGTATGCTCCCGGTAACGTTTCACTCAAGCCCATCATACTTAAAAACTCACAAAACTATATTAAAGACCAATATAAAACTTCGTCTGACCAGCCTGTAAATTTTGTATTCCATGGTGGATCTGGCTGCTCGCGTGAAGACATCAGGGAAGCCATAAGCTATGGGGCTATAAAAATGAATATCGATACCGATATGCAATGGGCATTCTGGGAAGGGATTAAAAATTATTATGACAAAAAGAAAGATTATCTCCAGGCACAGTTAGGTAATCCGGAAGGAGCTGACAAACCCAATAAAAGCAGTTACGATCCCAGAAAATGGCTTAGAAGCGGTGAGGAAAATTTCAAGAAGAGATTGAAAGAAGCATTTGAAGATTTGAATTGTATAAATAAGAACTAATCTTCCTGTAAAATAAAATTATAAAAAAGGGGTGTAGCGATGGTTGCTCCCCTTTTTATTTTTTTAAAAAAGAGCCTAATCTGTCTTTTAATAAATCGATTTTTTGAAATAAATAAATCAAATCAATGCAAAGCCGCCCGCAGGGGCAGGTGTTCTATGATTTCTCCTTCTTTTTTTACCCACCAGCTAAGTCTTTCATATACCTGATCCTTTTCAAAATAGTTCAAGGCCATTTTAACGTAAATATTTCCATGTTTTGCCTCTGAGGTCCAAAGCATTTTATAGAATTTTTTTAACTCCGGATCGGACAGGTTTTCTTCAATCATTTTAAATCTTTCGGCTCCTCGCATTTCCACCAGTGAACCAACTAATAATCTGTCCATGAATCGTTGCAATACAGGTGTTTTCATTAGTCCCATGAGGGCTTTGATATAGGGATCTTCCTGCATAGAAGCGGGCAAGGGAATACCGCGGTGTTTCATAATGGAATATACCTGGTTAAAATGATCCAATTCTTCTATGGCCGTTTCAATCAGATCAGAGATTATTTCACTGCGATCGGGATACTTGGCAACCATGCCCATAGCCATAGCACTGGCTTTTCGCTCACAATCAGCATGATCTTGTAAAAATGTATTAAAATCATGAAGCACCGTATCTACCCAAGCCTGTGATGAAGGTACTGCTACATCAAGACTTAGCTTCATGTGCTTTGAAATAGCATATAAATGAGAAAGAAAAGGATTACCGCGATGATCCCAACTATGGTAAAGAAATTTTTCATTTGTTTTACATCGCTTTTGCCTTTTACCGGTTTGGGTTTGGCTTTTGATTTACTAGTTGTCATATGTATTGTATATTCTTCCATTCAAAGCTAAATAATTCCTTTTAACTTTGTGATACTAAGGATGTAAAATTATATCATCTTTTCCACAGACCACCCACTTCGCCTGTTTATAAATTTATGTTTTTTGGTGAATATGATGAAACTTTCAGGCATTTTAAGAAGTAGATCACTGGAGTCAATAGAAGAGGCTTGATACAATAAAAAGTTGAAAACAAACTACTATCCCCGGGTAAAAACGTTGCCATTCAGGGAGAATTGGTGAGAGAGGATGCAAAGTAATAATCCACTACTAAACTGCCAATCTGTGATGATATTCATTTACGCAGGAATATTTGGACTATACAGAATTTGTCTGCATTGTAATCATTACCCATACCCATGGCTTTAACAGAAATAAAGATTGTAAGAAAAGCTTATTTCAAATTGGCCAGAAACTCCACTACATCTCGCATATCTCTTTTCGTCATTTTCTCTGTCATCTTGGGCATACTGGATGGTATGTTTTTGCGGGATTGAATACGGTCAGTCGGAATTTTTAATGGTTCTGCGTCAGCAGTAGTAATAAGTAATTCTTTTGCTGACTCTTTTTCGAGCTTACCATGTACTTCAGAACCATCTTTCAAAGTAAGTGATACCATTCCATAGCCAGGTGCAAGGCGGGCACTGGGGTCAACTATTGATTCCAATATCTGTGCCCTGGTAAGTGTAGCACCGATTTTACTCAGGTCAGGTCCTACATTACTGCCAGCGCCGCGCACAGTATGACATTTGATACATTGGGCTGTGGTATTTTCATTAAAAAAGCGCCAGCCGTTCCTGAAATTACCACCTTCCAAAGCGGATGCGTATTCATCCATAGGCTTTGAATATACCTGAGATGTTTTCAGCTTGGCAAGCAATTTTTCGTTTTTTGTTTTTTCCACAGTTTCTATAATATCCAAATTAATGGCTGAAGGGATTTTATTGGATTTCATGTCATCTAATAAGCCAGATAATATAGTTTCGGTTTTTTCTATTGGCATTTTGCCTAAGACAGAGATGAATCCTTGTTGTTCCTGAGTGGTACCGGTAGCCAATAAAGTCTTTATTAACTGATTGAGTTCGACTTCGGTCATTTCGGTTTTATCTACCAGTCCCAAGGCAGCTGATCGCACTTTACGACTTTTGTCTTTAATTCCAAGTGAAATCATTTGATTTAATGAAGGATGCTTCAGGGTATTCATTGCCTGTAAAGCAGCTACTCTTACATCAGCACTATCGTTCTTGGTAAAAATGGAAGTAAGCTCATTATTGTAATTTTGAATATTAAGTGCAGCCAAAAGGCCAGCTGTAGAAATCAATAATTCCGGATTTTTAGTCATCAGGAATACCGGTAGTTTATCATTTATCTTTTGTTTTACTTCCTCACTATTTCTTTTGAATTCGCCACGGTATCGTCCGTCTACACGATCTAAAACAGAAGGGTCTGCCCAGGTACCAATGGTCGCCATGGCTTCAGCTTTTAATACTTCAGGTACGCTAGTATTTTGAGCAAATGTTACCAGGTATTCCAATTCTTTGTTGGTTCCCACTCTCAGACAGGCGTTAATGGCCCGTCGGATTAATGGCTCGGACATAAACTTTGATTGATTTAGTATAGCCGCTAATTCAGGTAATGCTTCTGGTATGGATTCATCATCGTTGATTGCTCTGGCTGCTTCGGTGACGATATATTCATCAGTATCATTGAGAAATGCTTTGATTAAAGGTGATTTTAATCTTCTAAGAGCCAGCACTGCAGCAATCTTTACAGACCTGGATGGATTACCAGATAAAGAGGCTATCTTTTCAGGGGTGCTTATACGTGATAAGGCAAGATTGGCTGCATGTCGGATATATAAGTCGCTATCTCTGTTGGCCTCTATTACTTTCAAGAGAGGATCAAAAGAGGGTTCGTATTTTATTCTGCCCAATGCCTGGCAAGTAAAAAACTGGATTCGAGGATTTGTTGAATGAATGTGCTTGACTATCTCTGGCCCGGCTTCTTTTACCTTATTATCGCCAAGCACTTTAATAGATTGGGCTATGATTTCTTCGTCCTGGTCCCGTAATAGTTTTATCAGTTCGGCCGATTGTTTCCCTCCATGGCTTATCAGCTGACCAAGGCCCCAAATGCCATGTATCCTTGCCAATTGATTTTCACGTTGTGCAATGGATTGAGTGAAAATAGATTCTGATTTATTGCCTCTTTTGGCAAGCTCGTACTGTGCTTTAAGGCGGATGCGCATATCGGTGTATTTCAGCAGGTCACTCAATTGTGATTCGCTAAGTTTTTCGAATTTTTCTTTAAATAAGGATGCTGTTTTTTCTCTTTCAGCCCTGAGATCATTTTTATCTGGAGCGACATCAATTTTCCATACGCGACCGTAATTTTTAGTACTCCATCCATTTACCCAGTCTGCTGCATACAAGGCTCCATCTGTACCAAACCGGATGCCTGTAGGCAATATTCCACTGACCATATCAAGATCTGTCTTTAGCTCGAAGGAGGCGCCCTTGGGTTTTAGATCAAACGCCCAGATGTGTGAAGATGATGGATTACCAACAAATTCAACCAGAAAAAATTTATTCAGCCAATCCTTACCGAGAGCAGTACCTGGATTGTATACCATGCCGGTCGGGCCATTATGAAAATTCTGTATAGGCGGTATGATATAAGCAGCCTGACCTTGCCATCTTGGTACTGATAATTTTTCATTCATCCATACATGATATTTATTGTTTTTTGGGTCAGTATATTTACCATATTGCCAGTTCGATCTCCAACCTGCATCAGAGCCTTCCACTACGTGTACCAATCTTTCACTTTCACCTCTGTGATCTCCATCGTTGTCAGAAGAAATCAGGTTGCCATATTCATCAAATACAAACTCATGGGTATTGCGAAGCCCTTTGGCAAAGACTTCAAAATCAGATCCGTCAGGATTGCTTCTCAGTATCAAACCTTCATTGGGATGGTGGTATGTAGTGCCTGCTTTATCTGTTATGGTCGCACCAATATCCCCGATATTCCAATATAATTTACCATCGGGACCCTGGACGATGCCGGATAGATTATGACCGCTGAATCCAATATGAACCGAATAGCCATGTGAGATGGAGGTCTTTTTGTCCATGATGCCATCACCATCGGTATCTTCCATATGCCAAACATCCGGACCCACAGTGAGAAACATATCGTGATCCCTTACTAAAATACCGGCAAGAATATCAGTAATTTCATCATTAAAATCATTAATTACCCGGGTAGATTTATCAGCTAATCCATCACCGTCCATATCCTCTATTTTCCAAACTTCTTCTTTTTCTACAGCCAGATCATGCCAGTCATGAATACTATCTTTATTCAAATCCTCAAGCCATTTATTTTCTTCTGATTTTTCTGTGGCAAATGTTTTGTGTAAAAAAGCACGGCGATCTTCCACTGTCTTAAGTGCAATAGATGGGGTCATCCAATGAGGGTACCCCCGGATATCAAATTCCGAATTTTTCTGCCGATTGGTTCGGGTGAGATAAATTGCATTATTCGCATCTATATCCATAGCAACAGGGTCTGGGGCTAATGAATCGGTAGCCCAAAGATTGATCTGTAAACCCGGGGCAAGTTTAATTACGGATTGGGATTTGATATCATTGGCCATTTTCATCGCCGAAGCAGCATCCTGGGTAATGGAAACCAGGTCAGGCTTGGACTTTGTAGGAGCATTTGAATTACACCCCAGTTGTATTAAACTTATCAGTGCCAGTACCAGTAAAAAGGCGGAAGATTTTTTTATTTTTTTCATTTGCTCAAAAATAATGAAGATGTGGTAATAATTAGAAAATATATCGAAATCCAAAAGTTGTAAAAATTCAATTTGATTTTTAAAAGTGTGAGTTCAACTACCTGGGGGTTGGTTTACATTTTCTCTAAATATCGAAATCCGTTCCAGCCTTGCAATCCTCCCGAATGATAAACGACTATTGTATCGCTATCATTGAAATAATCAGACTTGCTCATATCATCTAATCCAAACATCATCTTTAAGGTATAGATTGGATCCAGGGTGATGCCTGTTTTTGATTGAAAATGTTCATGAAATTGTAATAAGGCAGGGTCTAATTTTGCATAGCCCCCTCTATGATAGTCTTCAATCAGAATGAGATGACTGGAATCTGTTACCCCAGCCAGGTCCAGAATCTGACTTCTCAGGGATTTGTTTTTCATTGGCGCAAAGGCAAGCAATTTTGTAGACCATCCTTTCGCCATAATAGCACTAAGTAATCCTGCCGCAGTAGTCCCGGTACCAATTGAACATGTGATGTAATCCGGAGTAAAATCTAATTCTTCAATAATTTCAATTATCCCTTTTAAAGCCAGAGTATGATATCCGCCTTCCGGAATTACCATGTAATCGGGATAAGCAGAAATGATACTTAATATGGTATCGGATTTTTTGTTTTTATAATCATTTCTGCTGATGAAATGTGTTGTCATACCTCTTTCCATTGCATAATGAATAGTAGGGTTGTCTGAATCCAATTCGCCGCGAATAATGCCCACGGATGGCAATCCAATTAAATGAGCATATGCAGCAGTAGCATAGATATGATTGCTAAAAGGTCCGCCGAAGGTGATGATACCCTTTTTATGATTGTCTATGGCATCCTGTATTATATATTTTAATTTCCGGTATTTATTTCCCGATATGTCCATATGAATGAGGTCGTCCCTTTTCATAAAACATTGAAACCGGAATATACCTGGTATCTGTTGAAGGGGGCTTGGCAAATCCAGTTCTACAGATTTCATTTTATTTTTTCCAGACCAAAGTCGATTGCATATGTTCAATGTCTTTTTTTAGAAAGTCAAATACAGGCTTAGTAGAGTCTGGATTTACTTTTGCATTGAAGTACAAGGCCGCCCTGAAAAAGTGGTTTGTACTATCAGTAAGGTAAAATTGGTATGGAGTGGCAACAGGTCCATCTATCTCAAATGCCATACCTGTACCCGTTTTAGTGCGAAGTGGAATATCTGTCCGGAATTCTGCTTTTATATTATGTTTATTCAATATTTTATACGAATCTTCGATGTAATTATCAAAACTGTTGTTTTTTGTTATGGGTCCGTAACTACAATGAATAGAAGAATTTAATTCCGGAACCTGTATAGTAAACCAACAGGAATCAGCAGCTTTTTCATCAAAAAAATTACGCTCTTTTTGGATTAATCCATAAGTTGGGAACTCAAATTCCAAAGGGCAGTAAGTTTCAGAAACTAATCTATTCATTCCTTTGGGAAATTGAATACGGGGATAGGCATGGGGTTTTGGAACACTAGACTCGTTCTTACATGCATTTAATATAAACAAAATGAAAACTGAGAAAATCAATTTTCTGATAATTTCCTTCATGCAACTATTCTTTAAAAAGGCAGATCGTCACCTTCACCATTTGATGGTAATGGAGGGGGAGTATATTCGTTTCTGTTTACAGGAGCAGACTCGGTGCCGGGAAAATTATCATTAAAATTTCGCCCGCTGGTATTTTCTCTGCGCTCCAATGATCTGATGGTATTGGCTACAATTTCGGTGGAATATCTATCGTGTCCTTCTTTATCCTGCCATTTTCTATGCGTGATTTTACCTTCTATAAATACAAGACTACCTTTTTTCAGGTCTTTAGCTACTTTTTCAGCCAGCTGTCTCCATGCGACTATATCGTGCCATTCTGTTTCTGTTTTCCATTCTCCATTTTTATCTCTGTAATTTTCATTTGTAGCCAGAGAGAATTTAGTCACTGCCGTACCTCCTTCCAGGTGTCTTATCTCAGGATCTCTGCCCAGATTTCCTATTAATGTTACTTTATTGATCATGATTTCAGTTGATTTAAAATTAATTCTTGCACAAATTACAGGATTATTTTTTCATATTTAAAAAATTGAAATATTTTTTACAATAGGGTTTAAAGACCTGATATTCAGATATATATGTTGTGTTAATGAGTTTTATTTAGGCCTTGTCTGGTACTTATTTACTAACCTTTCTTTATTCTATGCGTACCGTTTAGTACAGGAATCATTGTTAATTAACTTAAATCATGTACTTGGATACCCTGTAAACTGTTATTAATCATATGATTTAACCTCATTAATAAATTACATTATGAAAAAAACTACCTTAATCTTTCTTTCTGTATGTTGGCTGCTACAGCTAAGTGCACGTACCTTCATCATTTCTAATCTGGGAAATAATTTTTTACCCCAGGTCACCATTGCCCAGGTGGGCGATACCCTTGACTTCCAAATATCCGGGGCACACAATGCTATAGAAGTGGATAAACTAAATTGGTTAGCGAATCTTGTTATTCCTAAAGTGAGTGGATTTACAATCCCTTTTGGTGGAGGTAAAATGGCAATGAGCTCATCAGGTGAGAAATATTTTATATGCAGTATTCATGCTTCTGTCGCTATGAAAGGCATGATCGTGGTCTTACCTACATCCACAATCGCCTATACCGGATTTGAAGGCTCTGCCAACGAATGGATGGGTACTGGGATTGGACCATTAACAACTAATGATACAGCGCAGATATTGGCAGGTGATACGATTTCGGGTGTTGAAGATAATCCAGCGCAGGCCCGCATTTACGATGGTTTGAGATCATGGCAGGTAAATGATAGAGCTGACACTTTATTATTGGCCCCAATCCATACGGCGGGATATGATTCTTTGCAGCTGAAGTTTAGATTTTCAGCCACTGGTATCAATCCGGGCCAGGGAGTGGATGAAAACGATTCCATATTGGTTTTCATCTCGCTTAACGACATTGCTTTCGGATCAAAACCCACTTTATTAATTACAGGAAATAATAATAATACCTGGGGATTTGATGCGGATTCAATAATCCAGGTACAGGCTGATTCATTTACCAGGTATTCTGTGCCTTCAGGTACCGCGGATACTTCAAACACTGCATCGGCTGCGATTATTCGTATTCCTTATTCCACTGTAATGGTGCGGGTCATGATAATTATGAAAAACAATCAAAACAAAGAAGTATGGAATATGGATGCAATCACCCTGTGTGGGGTTAAAAGCCGTGCTTTGCCTTTGCAATACCAATTTCTGGTATTAGAAAAAACGATATCGGATGATGTAAAAATTAACTGGTCAATTAAAAACAATGAGCCATGTGAATACCAATATATTCAGCGTAGTGGCACGGGTATACTATTCTCCGATATTTATAAAGTTAGTTGTAGTGAAACTAACGAAAATGCATCCTTGCGATTTGTGGATTTGCATCCAAATCAGGGTGTTAATTACTACAGAATTAAGTCCCTTTTAGTAAGTGGTGAAATTTTATATTCTGAGATTAAATCAATAGATATCCGTGCCAATGCAAAACGATATAAATTATATCCGACTATAGCAACAGACTATATTACCCTGATGAATTCAAGGCCGGATGAAATACAAGATATTCAAATTCATACTTTAAGTGGTGCAGTTATACCAAATTCTATAAAGTTGAAAGAACAAGGTTATTATATTGGGCACCTGACAGCTGGCGTATATAAATTAATCTGCCGGACCAAAACAGGATTGGAAGTATTGAGCTTTATAAAGATGTAATTGATTTTATTACACCTTAAGATCATGCAATTGGCTGCATTTTTTAAATTTAGGGGCTTTGCCTTTAAATTGATTATTACGCAAGTCCAATAATTGTAACTTGGGCAATTTGGTAAAATCCGTAATCTTTCCGGTTAGTTTATTATCACTTAATTTTAAAACCACCAGGTTGGGTATGGATGTAAAATCGGGCAGGGTGCCGGTAAGCATATTGTTATGCAGCAGGAGATTTTCTACAGCTGGCGTGCCGGAGAAATTGGGAATGACTCCATTTAACTGATTAAAACTTAAATCAATGGAGTTAAGCTTGATGCAAGATTTAAAATTCGGAATGGAACCGGTCAGCTGATTTTGATGCAACCATAAAGTCCTTAACCTGGAAAAGCTAAACTCAGGTAATCCACCCGTTAATTGATTATTATTCAAAATAATTTCTTCCAGGTTGGGCTGTTTTAAATTTGGGATGGATCCGGTAAAATTATTGGAAGATAGATTTAAATATTCCAGCTTAGGTTGTTTTGAGAAATCCGGAATAGATCCCGACAATTTATTTTCGGAAAGATCAATGTATCTAAGGGCGGTAAAAAGTTCCATTGAAGGAATTTTACCTTCAACCTGTGTGCCTGAAATTCTGATTTTTTGTAATAGTGGGGTCTTGTCAAATGTGGGGATGCTGCCTGTAAGCTTGGGAGCTGAAATATCTATAGTGATTAAGTTTTTTGTTTTTTGAAAATTTGGAATAATGCCTGTAAAATCCCCATCGAGAAAGAGCTCTTGCAGATTGGGATTTTTATCAAAACCGGGTATAGTCCCACCAATGTATGGCGAAGAAATATCAAGATATTCCAATTCAATATAGCGCTCCAGAGTGGATAGGTCTCCGGTAAGTTCCTCAGATTTTATAATCAGTGCCTTTAGATTGGGCAGGCTGGCTAAAGGGGGTAATTTACCAGAGATTTTTTTGTCATCAAGCATTAATTGAACCAGGTTGGACATGGTAATGGAAGGAATAATCCCTTTTAGATTATTATTGCTCATGACCACTTCGGTAACGCACCCGGTTTTTGATACACTGACTCCATACCATTTGGAAATGGGTTCATTTAACTTCCAGGTTGTAAACCAATTGGGGCCATCCAATGAAGTATAAATCTTGATTAACTCAATAGAATCGGTAGTGCGGCTGCATTTGACCAAAGTAGTCGGTGCTGGCTTGGATACTTTTGGTTTTGGTTGGCTTTTCTTTTTTACCTGAGCCTGGCTTAAATTAATGCATATTAAAAAAAAGAGGAAAATGTTGGATACCTTGAATAAAACTCTGCAATTCATTGCACAAAGAAACTGGTATTCTATCAGGCTTTTACTATTTTTTTATGTATTTCTTTTACTTTTTGCTGGATATCATTAATGCGATCATCGACATAAGTTTCAACACTTTGTTTCATATCCTGGAACCCAATGTGCGCTTTGTATTGCCATAATTCAGCAACCTGGCTAAAGGGCAGAGTATAAGGTTCATAATAACCATTGTCTGAGATCAATTGTAATTCTCTTTTTTCCTTATGTATTCTTACCCTTTTGTATACAACACCTTCATCTTTGTGGATGACAATGTAGGTATTGTCATTTTTTATATCGTTTAATTTTTCCACATATTGACCGATGATGATAGTACCGCTTTCAAGGGGTAACATGGAGTCCCCATATATTTCAAATGCACGATAAGTACCTTGATGTAATTTCGGTAGTGAGAGTTTTGGTAATTTTTTTACATACTGTGGATCCTGAAAGGATTCTAAATAGCCGGCGGCTGCTTTGACATCCACCAATTCTATATTCTGTCTATTTCCCAAATCAACTGTAACAGCCAATACTTTAAAGTCACGATCCAAGGACCGTGGCTGCAATTCGTCTAACTGATGTCTCAATAAATCATCCAGTCCTACATTAAAATATTTTGCAATTTTTATCAATGTATTGATATTGGGTTCAGTATGATTTCGTTCATAATCACCTAATGTGGTACGAGGCAATCCTAAATCATCAGCAGCTTGCTGTTGAGAAATTTTTTTTACCTCACGTAAATATTTTAAATTATCTCCAAACATAGTATTACCGAATATTTCGACAAAAATAATATAATATTTCGACATAGGCAAGGTGGTAAGTGATAATGGGTAATGAACATAGAGTAAAGGGCACTGGCAGTGTGTATGGGCAAAAGAAGGGGTAGGGGCAAAAGCCAAAGGACGAAGTACATCCGGATTTGTCCTGCAGGGCAATTGGATTAGAAAATGCGGTTTTGAATAATTAGCTGTTCCTTGCGTACATTTGTAAATATGCAATCATTTATTTCCAACAAAGCCTACAGATTATTCCTGGTTTTAGGTGGATTTTTTATAGCTAATGCAGTCACAGCAGAATTTATTGGTGTAAAAATATTTTCCCTTGAGCGTACCCTGGGATTAAATCCTGTCAAACTCCATTTTTTTGGGAATGATGGGCTTTCATTTAATATGTCAGCCGGAGTGATTTTGTGGCCATTTGTGTTTGTGATGACCGATTTGATTAATGAGTATTTTGGAAGAAAGGGGGTTCGTTTTTTGACTTTTTTAGCGGCTGCATTGATTGCGTATGCATTTATTATGGTCTTTATCACTACCCGGACTACTCCTGCTGATTTTTGGCCTACCTCTCATATTCAATCGGGATGGCCTCTGGAAAAGCAAGAACTGGTAAAGTCAAAAGTAAGTGATTACAACTATGCATTTAACCTGGTATTTGGACAGGGTTTGTGGATCATTATAGGATCATTGGTTGCATTTTTAATAGGTCAATTAATAGATGTCATTGTTTTTCATAAAATAAAAGATTATACCGGAGATGGAAAATTTCTGTACCGGGCTACAGGGTCAACCTTAGTATCCCAATTCATTGATAGCTTTGTGGTATTGTTTATTGCTTTTTATGTAGGGGCAAACTGGAAATTAGGCACCGTATTGGCCATAGGACTAGTAAACTATATTTATAAATTATCTATGGTGTTTGTAATGATACCTTTGTTGGTCATCATTCACAGATGGATAGACCGGTACCTTGGTAAGGATCTTGCTCAACAATTAAAATATGAAGCCCGAAATCTAAGATAATGAATAAAGAGGCACAATGTACCGATACCGTAATGATGGTGAGACCGGCCTGCTTTGGGTTTAATGATCAGACGGCCGTTTCAAATTCATTTCAGAAAAACGACGACACTTTATCCAAAGCAGAAATTCAAAAACATGCTTTGGCCGAGTTTGATATATTGGTTGATGCATTGAGGGATCATGGAATTACAGTAATGCAGGTTGAAGACACTCCTTATCCTGTAAAACCGGATGCGGTATTTCCTAATAATTGGATTACCACTCACAGTGATGGTGTTCTGATTACGTACCCCATGTATACAACTAATCGCAGAGCGGAGCGTAGAGAGGATATCATCTCATGGGTCGAAAAAAAATATAAGGTAAAACAACGTTATTCATTTGAAGGATTTGAAGAGGAGGGATTAATCCTGGAAGGTACAGGTAGTATGGTTTTGGATAGGGAAAATCAAATCCTGTATGCTTGCCTGAGTCCGCGTACAGATCCATCATTATTAGACCGGTTTGCATTACTGAGAAAATATGCTAAAGTAGTCTTTACTGCTGCTGACGAGGATTCTAATCCGGTATATCATACCAATGTGATTATGGCTGTGGGTAAACAGGAAGCCATCCTGTGTACTGAATGTATTCAGAATGATGCGGAAAAAAAGGCAGTAATTGATTCAATTCATTCATCAGGAAAAACATTGATCGAAATCACCTGGTCACAAGTATTGAATTTTGCCGGCAATATGTTGCAGCTCAGGAATTCAGCCGGAGACCTGTATTGGGTAATGTCATCAACAGCATTTCTTTCATTGACCAGCGAACAGAAGACCAAGTTACAAAAGCAAGCCCGGATTATCCATTCCGCTATACCTACTATTGAAAAATATGGTGGTGGCAGTGTGCGATGTATGCTTGCTGAAATCTTTTTAGAAGAGAAGTAATTTTATTTCAAATCTGTTTTTCAGACCATCACACTTACCAATTCCTTTATTAATTTATAGGCAACCATGGCTGTCGTATCATGTATATCGCGCATGGGATTATATTCGACTATATCAGCCCCTGCAATAGGAACAGGAATGTCTTGGATGATTTTAATTAATTCTCTGGTGGTCATACCGCCCGGTTCGTGATGGGAGACCCCGGGAGCAAAAGCCGGGTCGAGTACATCCAAATCCAATGAAATATACAATGGAGATTTTAGAGTAGCTATAAAATCATAATTAAAATCTTTCATTTCAATGATTTGTACATTGTATTTAGCTGCCTGTTCCCGCTGGTGTCTGTTCAATGTCCTGATCCCTACCTGTGTGAGCGATTGGAGTTTATTTTTTTCCATTAACCGAGCAAATGGGGAAGCATGGGAGTAGGGGTTATTGTCAAAATTTTCGTACAAATCACCATGAGCATCGAGGTGCAGTACATGTAATTCCTGGTAAATGGAAGTATATGCATCGATGATGGGATAGGAGATAGAATGATCCCCGCCTAGAGAAATAATTTTATGATCAGGTCCTAACTCATTGATAATGCTGTTTTTTATGGTATGGAATGCATTTTCAGGATTAGAATCTCCAAATAAAAGATCCCCCATATCCAAATAATTTCGACCTTTTTTTATTTCAATTCCATTTTCACTGAAAGGATTTGCTGAGCCCTCGGTGTCCATCAGCCTGATTCGTGCCGGGGCCAGTGCAGGGCCTTTTAAAAATGAGGAATTACCATCAAACGGGATACCAAGCAGTTTTATCATTTTTCGTAATCAAAGTAATGTTTTTTTTTATTCGATAATAGCCATTTGATTTAATATTTGTTTGAATACATAAAAAAGCAGTATTACATTTATATATTTATTTGACGGTCGATACTAAATTCAGAGCAGTAAATCATGAAAGTACTTTTTTTTACACGGGAATACCCCCCTTATGTGTATGGAGGGGCTGGCGTGCATGTGGAATACCTGGCCAAAGAACTTTCCAGCTTAATGGATGTTGAAGTGCGTTGTTTTGGAGATCAGCAAATAGTGGATACCGCATTGCAGGTAAATGGGTTTAAATCGGATTTGCATACATTAGCTCAAACCAAGCCAGAGCTTGTGCCGATTTTTACTACGATAAATACCTGTCTTCAAATGAATGGGGGTGTCGTCGATGCTGACTTAGTACACTGTCATACCTGGTATGCACAGTTTGCGGGTATTCTTGCCAAGCTATGTTATGGAACTCCATTGGTACTTACCACGCATTCTCTGGAACCTCTTAGACCATGGAAGAGAGAACAATTGGGAAGGGGATACGATGCATCATCGTGGATCGAAAAGACGGCAATTGAAATGGCAGATGCTGTAATTGCTGTGTCAGAAGAGACAAAACAAGATGTATTACAATATTTTAATGTAGACGAAAATAAAGTATCAGTAATTTACAATGGTATAGACCTGGATGAGTACAATGTCACCAGTGATACTTCAGCCCTGGAAAAATATGGAGTAGATAAATCCCAGCCCTATGTACTATTTGTTGGTCGGATCACCCGGCAGAAAGGTATCATTCACCTGGTTAATGCAATCAAATACATCCAACCGGATACTCAAATAGTGTTGTGCGCCGGAGCTCCAGATACAGAGGAGATTGGCCGTGAAATGAAAGAGAGGGTAGAGCAGGTTCAAAAAACCAGAAAGAATGTGATCTGGATAGCCGAAATGGTTAGCAAAAAGGATGTAATACAATTATATTCGCATGCTGCAGTTTTTTGTTGCCCATCAATCTATGAACCATTTGGAATCATCAATATTGAGGCCATGGCATGCAATACGGCGGTGGTAGCCAGTAGCGTTGGCGGAATAAAGGAAGTAGTAACCAACGAAACAGGAATACTCATTCCACTGTTACAAGATAAAACCGCCCCGTTTGAGGCATCTGATCCTGACCAATTTGCAAGGGACCTGGCAGCCGGGATCAATACCTTGATGGACAATGAAGAATTGAGGAATAGGATGGGGTCGAACGGTAGAAAACGCGTGGAAAAATATTTTGATTGGAAGGCAATAGCAAAACAAACAGAAGAATTGTATAATAAAATCTTGAATCATGATAAAAGATGATGTAGTAGCGATCATTTTGGGCGGAGGCCAGGGATCGCGTTTATACCCATTGACCGAAAAAAGATCTAAACCTGCAGTTCCTATTGCAGGTAAATACAGGTTGGTAGACATTCCGCTGTCCAATTGCATCAATTCAAATATCACCCGGATGTTTGTTTTGACCCAGTTTAATTCAGCATCACTCAACCGGCACATTAAGAATACATATAATTTTAGTTTGTTTAGCAATGCATTCGTTGATTTGCTTGCAGCCGAACAAACCATCTCCAATAAAGATTGGTTTCAGGGTACAGCCGATGCTGTCCGCCAAAGTATGCATCACTTTCTAAGTCATGAATTTAAGTATGTATTGATCCTGTCGGGTGATCAACTGTACCAAATGGATTTTAATCACCTGATCGAAAAGCATATTGAAAGTAAAGCCAGGATTACCATTGCGACACTACCGGTGAAAGCGGAAGAAGGTACTGAATTTGGAATCATGAAGACGGATAGTGAAAGTATGATCACCAGCTTTATTGAAAAACCCAATGCGGTAGAGATCTTAAAATGGAAATCGGAAGTAAGTGACTATATGAGGTCAACCGGAAGATTGTACCTGGCTTCAATGGGTATCTATGTGTTTGACCGGGATTTATTGATCGAATTGATGAATGATCCCAAGACCATTGACTTTGGCAAGGAAATCATACCCCAGTCCATCGGTAAACACAAAGTACTCAGCTATCAGTTTGAAGGTTATTGGACCGATATAGGAAATATCCGTTCTTATTTTGAAGCCAACCTGGGACTGACCGATGCCATACCTGATTTTAATTTGTTTGATAATAGAAACAGGATTTATACCCGTGCGCGGACCCTGCCTCCATCTAAAATATCAGGCACATTGATTAAAGATTCCATTATAGCAGAAGGCTGTATTATTCATGCTACCAAAATTACCCGCTCTGTCATTGGCATCCGGTCAAGAATCGGACCAGGAAGTACGGTAATAAATACATATATGATGGGAAATGATGTTTATCAAACCTTACAGGAAATAGTGGAAGGGGATACCATGATGGGCATTGGTGAAAACTGCTATATCGAAAATGTGATACTGGATAAAAATTGCAGGATAGGAAATAATGTAATCATAAAGGGCGGTCCTCATCTTAAAAATCAGGAGACCGAATTGTATGTGGTATCAAGCGGTATAGTAGTGGTTAAAAAAGATGTAACTATTCCGACAGGGTTTCAGATAAAATAAAAACAATATTCAAGGGATATCTATGATTGGGAATCTGAAAGTTTATTTAGCATTCCATTAAATAGTAATCCATGGAGCGGTAAAACTGAATACCAATACAATCTGCCAAATAAGCCAAGTGGTCGGAAAGTGGCAGTTTGTGTGAGGACATCATTGGCATCAATTTTAAATTCGAGCCATGCCTCACCCGGCAGTTTCATTTCCGCATACAATAGCAATCTTTTTTCTTGTTTGTCTGCATACAACACTCTCCAGAAGTCCAATGCTTCACCGGGAGCAATTTCAGTATGGCTTTTTCTGCCTCTTCGCATACCGACACCACCAGTTATTTGATCTAAAATCCCCCTGATTTCCCAGAGCCAATTGGCATAGTACCACCCCGTTTTACCGCCAATAGACCATATCCTATCGAGAGTGGCATTACTGTCTTTTAGTTTTCGGGTCCGCATATCCCTAAAACAACCGTGTGCAGGTACTTCAATATATTTCGAAATGCCTTTGCTCAACAAATTGCTTGTTTGTGCATCTTTCCAACTAGAAATTACCTGGTTTTGTTCAATTTTGTCAAAGGCAAGTTTAATGGCGGTATCGTAATGGATTGGGTCTATATGCAGCAACCCGGCTAGGTCATTCGGTTTACAAATCACTTCAATTTTCATGCTGTTTACTAAATTTTTAGCAAGGGCATATGAGGTGGCAGTGACAAAATAGAGCCAGTACGAGGATATTTTAGGTGTCATTACGGGTACGATAAAGATTCGCCTTTTTAAACCTCTTATTTTGGCAAATCGTAAAAGCATTTCTTTATATGTCAACACATCTGGCCCCCCAATGTCAAAACTGTGATGGTATGTTTCTTTTCTACCAATTACACCCATTAAATATTCTATTACATTGCGGACCGCGATGGGCTGACATTTGGTATTGAGCCAACGCGGAGCAATCATTACAGGAAGTTTCTCCACCAGGTCACGAATGATTTCAAAAGATGCACTTCCAGAGCCTACAATTATGCCGGCTTTTAAAGTAGTAAGGGCAAAGCCTCCACCTGACAATATTGTTTCTACATTCTTTCGGGATGTCAGATGTTTTGATAACGTATCTGTATTGCTGATACCGCTCAGGTAAATTACTTGTTGTGCATTGGTTTGTTCAATTCGGTTTTTAAAATTAGTGGCACAGACTTCTTCCATATCTTGAAAATCTCCACTTTGGGTTGACATGGAATGTATAAGATAATAAGCTACATCAATATCTTTCGGGATGCTACCCAGGCTGTCCAGATTTAAAAAGTCCACTTCAATAACGGAAAGCTTTGAAGTTTGGTAATTTTTTCTATTGAACCTGTTGGTGTCTCTAACACAGCAGACTACTTCATTTCCTTTTTCCAGTAAAACGGGAAGTAGTCTTTGAGCTATGTATCCGGTCACCCCGGTGAGTAAGATTTTCATTTAAAACTTTTGTAATGGATTAATACCTGGTGAACTCTTTTGACTAAAGTTACAGCTAATAATTTTAAACATAGATTTGCAATTCTTAAATGACTAGAATAAAGGGGTATCAATACTTTTTATAATGGCGTCAACTGATATACGGGATTCTTGCCCGATGTATGAATAAATGAACAATCAAAATCTTTCCTTTGAATCACCCAGATTCCAAATTTTATCTGTCAGACCATATTCTGCAAAAATTTGTTTTGCTTCTTGTACAGTCCATTTTTTCCATTCAGGGTGTAGATGATTTTCATACCATTTTTTAGAAAACTCCCAAATCTTTTCTATTGGCTGAATGTCCCCTTTCGGAATATTATGTTTTTTAGACCAGGTATCGACCTGTGTTTCATTTTCAAAAATCAGCATAGTACTACAGGTATAGGTCACATTTTCCCAGGCATCTTTCATGGGAATTGGAAAGTGAATATAAAGGTCCTTTTCGTTTATTTTACCGTTGATAATATTGATTTCAATTTGTTTTGTTTCAGCACCTATCCGTGTAATTATCCGAACATCACTGCGTACTAATGCTGCTATTCCCAGTGAACACCAGGCACAATTGCCCCACCACTCACCTTTACCTGATTTTACATAAAAATTAGTCGGAGCTAATGAAAAGGGATGTATTGCCCATACTTTTGGGGAGTGAGGATGCAATACCACTCCGTGATACTCCTGAAGAGCATATAAGCCTTTCATTACTGATTCTTTATCGGTATCGAATATTTGAATGAGATCCTCAATAGTTGGAGCAAAACCAGTGTCTATGATATGTTTAATGATTGTAAAATGAAGAGTTGAATTGGTTAAGGATTTATGCATATTTTAGGTTAAATTAGTTTATTTTAAGCCTGTAATTTTTGTATCCTTAAACAGAATCGGGTTATTGCTAATCCTTATTTTTTTTCCACTCGTCGTCTTTACATTTCTGAGTATTACCTCTTTGGTTTTACTGTAGGGGTACATCTCTGTATACATCTCATTCGTCACGAGGGGATTAAAATTAGCGAAAATGGCAGGACCCGTGTATTCAGCAGGGGGATTGGAGTCGTCGATGGTCAGGTTCTGCAAGACTATTTTCGACGGCATATAGCAAGTATAGCCAAAATCATGCTGACCTGAATAGGATCCATTGATGAGTACCACATTAGTAAATTTTCCATTTTCAGGTACAAAAATGCAATTTCGTATTATAAATTCTCCCTGCCATGTGCTGCCGTAATCGGAGCGCAGATTTACGAGGCTCCTGCCGAATATGCGGGTATTTTCGATTTTAAATAATCCGGTCCCAATGGCATTGATTCCCATGTGTCCAAGTACGGAATTCCGGATAGTGGCATTGGCAACACCCTTGTGGGCATCAAACCTGGAAAAACTACAATGGTCAAGTAACAAGTTTTTACAATAGTTAGATCCCATTATACCCCAGTACGTTCTATCGTGGATGTCATTGGTTTGACTGCAATTGATAAACGAAACATTCAGGGCCCTATTGATGGAAATATCATAGGTGCCCATAGTAACCGAAACACCGGCAGAGCCAATAGTGCTGTAAGTCTTATGCCCGGTAAGGATACAGTTTTTAATACTAATGTGTGCACAGTTACTGATATTAATGAAACCACCATATGGAGCACCATGGTCTCCTTCACCTGTAATCCGATGTATCAATCCATCAATTACTACATTGGATCTCTTTATGCTGATATTGCGGGCGAAATAGTTGTATCTTGATTCAGCCTTATTTGCAATAGTATTAAATCGTCCGCCGGTAACCGTGAGCTCATTTTTATCCAAAGGCAAAGCCATAATATCTGTGATCCTGCTGAATTCCCAGATGATGGGAGTATTTAAGTCCACATTACCATTTTTATCAACCTTGAAAATATCGATCTTCGATGCACCCTTATCCTGATTTGGTCCATATCGGATATAGTGTTTTACCAAACTATCGCTCACCGTGATGATACAATCAGTAGTGGTGTTTAGATTGATTTTTTTCTGATTCTTCCTGAGAGTAGTAATTCCCGTTAATTTAAAAGGCAATTGTGCAGAGCTAATTTCGAAAACCGGTGAATTCCTGTTTTGTACTTCAGTGTCGTCAATAATAAAGTCGGCTGATCCAAAATCAGTATTGGTCTGAATGTATGCCGTTCGATCTTTACCACTTATATAGTAACTGGCCAGATCATCGGCATGCACAGCCAGGTTATATTGATTAGCAAATTCATGTGTGGCTGCAATGGCGTCTATATCATCTGATTTACCATTGCCAAGAGCACCGAAGTCGCTATAGCTTACAAATCTTTTGGTTTTGAATTTTTCAAGATCGAGGGTGGATACATGTATAACTAAGACTCCATTTTCATCTATTTGGATGCTGGTTTTATCATTATTATATTTTATAACAGATTTTACTGAAGTATTTGCAACCTGGGCTTTGGCAGTTGTTGAAAGGCAGAAGAAAATAAAAAAAAGGAAACTGAATAATCGTATAGCCATTTTGAAAAAGAATATCTCAAATATAGTATCAGGAATACTAATGTAGATAAGTTAATTCATTTGATTACGGCCGATCTTAAAATATAATTTTTTTTACCGATGGTATGGGATATGTCCTAAAGGGTAGAATTGATTTTTTTAGTCATTTTTTCCAGTTCCACCTGCAGTCTGTCAAAATTTTCTTCATTTTTTTCTATTACAAACGGTTTTAATTTATTGCACTCGTCAGCAGTATTAAATAACATTCTAAATATAAGCTTAGTCTGAGCACCGGATACTTCTTCAAACGCAGCTACCACCTGGAATAGTGGTTTTGAATATCTCTTCCAGGCAATCAGGGAGAGGGGCTCTATTTTTATAAATTCACATTCATTTGGATAGTTTCCTTTTTCCGGGCCATGCATTATAAATTTCCATCTTCCGCCAACACGAAAATCAAATTCTAAGAATGTATTGGTAAAACCAGCCGGACCCCACCAATTTTTTAAATGATCAGGCTCAGACCAGGCACGATATAACAGTTCTTTTTTAAAATTAAAGACTCGGGTGCTGAGAATTTCGCAATCGGCGGAGGTGATGATGATTTCTGATGACATAGTTACTTATAAATTTCTATCGATATTGTATGGGCAATATATTCAGTTTTAATAATACCAATAATAAAATCATTACCAGGGTGCCTGAAAATGCAATGCCAACAGTGATCTGTTGAGCCCGGATTTTATTTCCTGATATTTTTTCAATTGCTTTATATATCAGCATTCCAGTGATGCCACCTGTAGTATTGGTGATGGTATCGGTAATGTCGAAAGCCCCGATTCTCATCAGATATTGAATTACTTCAAATAATAAACTAGTACAAAAAAAGAGGATAATCTGTTTACCAAAAGGCCTCGATTTAAATATACTTCCAGCATAAATGCCAAATGGTATGAAGATAATGATATTCATAATGAGGCCACCGGGGTCAACTTTTCCACCAGAAGTGAAAAATTCACTGAAGGGTATTAGATTGACATTCCTGTTTGACATATACGAAAATTCCACACCTAATTTGAATATCAAAACCCAAATCAATACAAGAAAGTAAATTATAAATAGGCCTACTGTAACCTGGTAAAGCGGGTTTTTATCTTCACTGTATTTCATAATTTAGCTTATTAATTTTAAAAAGTACAAACATAATAAACCAGGTAATAGCATTAATAAATATAAGCATGCATATTAAAAACGAACCACAATAATTCGTTTTTCTGAAAATTCAGTATTGATTAGTAAAGAAATGACTATTCCAAAAATTATTTCAAATGGGTAATGTGTATATCTTTAAATATAATTTAATTATCGGTCAGCCTTGGTATCCTGCACTATGTCTGATTTGCCTTTATGTGTTCCTCCAACTACGACACATTGATCGCCGTTTTTTAATTCATTTGATTTAGTTGTCATTGTATAAAATCTATTTGTTTCTAAAATAATATTCTGACAAATCTCTTACAATGAGTGCTGGATTTGCCTCATCTGTATTGGTTAATATTATAATGGACAAATCGTCATTCACAAAACGGGAATAATAAGATCGAAAGCCAATATTGGCACCCCCATGCTCAATTACTTTATGCCCGTTTCGTTCGTCTATGATCCAGCCAAACCCATAATATGCTTTAGATTCTTCTTTGTCGGAAGTTTTTATAAATGGTCCCCAAAGTAACTCCCAATCTTCCTTTTTCAGTATACTCTTTTTTTCCCTTAGTATTTTATCCCATAATATCATATCGGTACTGGTTGAAAGAAAACCTCCGCTTGGCCTTACTGCATACATGGCGTCGGCATTTACAAGTACCCCATTTTTGTGCATATAGCCACTGGCTCGATTGGGAATGATCAGATAAAAGTCTGTCATACCGGTGTTTTTCATGCCGGCTGGTACGAAAATCTTTTCCTTTATAAAATCCTGCCAGGGCATACCACTTACCTGAGTTATAATTTGTGCCAGCATATAATAGGCCAGGTTACAGTACTGGTATTTTTCTCCGGTTTTAAAATCCAGAGGCAACGGATATGCTGCCTTAATAATTTCGAGATCACTAATCATTTTATAATTATTATAGGCTGGGCTTTCTCTTTTTAAGCCTGAACTGTGTGACATTAAATGTTTTATCTGAATGGGCCTCCAGGTTTCAGGAGCATCGGGAAAAAAAGTATGAACTGAATCTTCTATGCTTAGTTTTCCTTCCTCTTTTAATTTAAGAATGGCCGTGGTAAAAAACTGTTTACTGACTGAACCCAGGCGGATGACCGTTTCAGGCGTAACAGGGACCTGGTGTTCTACATTGGCTAATCCATAGCCCTTATTTATTACCGTTTTGCCATTTTTAATAACTGCCAGGGAAAGGCCGGCAATTTTTTGCTCTTTCATCATTTTCACCACAATTTCATCAGTGCTATCTGTCTGCCCGTATGCCAGTATACCAATTAAAAGTAACAAGCTGCCAATTGAATTTTTCATAAAACTGTATTTAAAAGAACAAGGTTTCAATCGAATGAATTGAGAGGAGTGCATAAATTTATAGTTTAAATTATTGGATTTCAAAATTACATATTTGCAATGAATGTTAACTGAGGTTAGAACAAGGTCACCGCACCAGTTGTAATCGGAAATTTCCTTTTCAACAGCCAATTACAAAAAGGGGAGAGTATCCCTGGTTGAATCAACCGAATCCTTTCTGTACCATTCGGACAAAAGTCTACCTACTATAATCAACACTAATTTTAAGAATAGTAACAATACTCATCCCATTTTCGTTAGAAAATGGAATAACGATTTTGTCTTGTTCCTATTTTCAACGGATTAGTAAAAAATGACCTAAATGGAATTTCGATTTTTCATCATGCTGATTGTTTTATGCACGGTAAGCATAGCCTGCAAAAAAGAAAACCCTGTATTTCCTTCTGTTTCGCGATCCTATCGTATGGGTTTCCAAAACTCGGCGCCTCGGTTTGATGATATCAACCTGTTTCTCCAATCTTTGCAAATATGGACACCTAAAGCTGATGCTGCTATCATCACTACAGAAGTTCCCTGGGATAGTATATATTCGGGCAAACCCATTGAAAAATACGTAATTAATAATTATAAAGCGCTGGTCGATTTTTACCGAAGTAAAAACCTGAAATTGTGGGTCTATATTGATCCACAAAATGGACTGAACAGGGCAAGTGATGCCCGCGAATTGGTAACCCGTGGTAAGAGTATAGCTCAAGCAGAAGTGCAAAATAATTATCGCAGATTTGTGATAGTGATGGATAGTATTCTCAAGCCTGATCATGTAGGCCTGGCATTGGAAACGAATTTAATACGGGCTGCTTCCTCAGTGGATATATATAATGGAGTGAAAAAAGCAGCCAATGAAGCAGCTATAGAATTGCGTAAAAAAAATCCATCCGTAAAGTTGAGTATCAGCATTCAGGTCGACTATGCCTGGGGGCGATTGCTGGGAAATGGCACCTATGTAGGTATTGAACAGGATTTTATCGATTTTCCTTTTATTGAAGAATTGGGATTATCTTCTTACCCTTATTTTGATTTTTCTAAACCCGAAGACATACCACTTGATTATTACACCCGGCTAAAAGAAGGTAAATCAATACCGGTATTTGTTACTGAAGGGGGCTGGCCTTCACAAAGTTTTAACGGGCCCGGGCAAAAAATGATTTCAAGCAATGTTAAATTGCAGCAATCATACCTAAACCGTCAAAGTCAACTATTAGATAAAGCACAGGCTACTGCTGTCTTTCAACTAACTTTTACTGACATCGATTTGACCAGCTTACCCTCTTTCGTGGATCCCAATATTAGTAATTTTGCGTACCTGGGTTTAGTGGATATCCAATTAAAATCAAAACCCGGTTTTGATACCTGGGCGAATATATTTGGCAGGACTTTGAAAGAATAGAAATTAAATGATTCAAATTTTTAATAACCAATCTTACCTGACATTCTACTCTGGCAATGATTAATTGCTTCATTTGAGTTCTGCTAATATCAACTTTTTCTGTTTAAATGTATTGATCATGGCCTTTTCTCTGACTTTAGGGTCCTCGCTGTTAATAAGGTCAAAATATTCAACAGGAACCACCTGCCATGATAAACCGTATTTGTCTTTACACCACCCGCAAGCTCCTTCTTCTCCTCCGTTTGAAGTCAAAGCATTCCAATAATAATCCACTTCTGCCTGGTCTTTGCAATTAACAACAAACGAAACAGATTCATTAAACTTGAAGTAAGGTCCTGCAGCCAGGATACTGAATTCAATATCCCCAATTTCCATAACCGCTGTTTCAAAGCCTGCCTGGCCATCTGGCACATTTTCCTGAGGTGGATTCTTATATTGGCGATAATCTTTCATTTTACCGTCTTTAAAAATAGAAAGGTAATAATCCACCACAGCCTTAGCATCTTTATCTACCCAAAGACAAGGCGTTATTTTTTGAGTAATCATATCTGTTTTTTTTGTTAAATTTTGATCGGATATTGTTTTCATGTTTTTGTTTTGGTCTGAATTCTGCGGAGAATCTCCGCAACTCATCAGACTGGCTATTACCAATGTAGTCAAAAATTTAAATTTATTCTTTTGCATGGTTTTATTTATTTAATGTCGGTAATAAATTTCCTAATTCGGTTAAGGTCATGGTGAAGCCTTCTTTGAAGCCCATTTCAATCATTTTTTCCATTCTTTCAAGTGATTCGTTGTAAATGGAAATACGGACTATGGTTTTATGGTCTTCTTCACTGAAATTCAAATCCCAGTTTGAACCCGGTAAATGAGGGTTTTCATCTTTATCAGCAAACACACTAAAAAATTTGAAATTGGTTTTAGGAGTGATGGAAGTATACTGTTGTAGCTGCCACATCTCATGTCCTTCAGGGCTGACCATGGCATAAAACCTTCGGCCACCTACCTCAAAGTTCATTACTTTTGTTTTTGATTCGAAAGGTTTTGGGGCCCACCATTGGTCCAGAATTTCTGCTTTGGTAAATGCGTCCCATACCAATGAAGGTTCAGCGGCAAATTCTCTTGTGATAAAGACCGTTTTCGCTGCTTTGTCAACGGTAAAATCAAATAGCAAATTATTTTTCATTTTTTCATTTTTTTTAATGTTGATAATACATGGTCAAGCTGATTGAAACGAGCTTTCCAGATGTTCATTAATTTGGACAACCAGTCGTCTAGCTCTTGTATTTTTTTTGGATTAAAGTGATAATATATTTCTCTGCCCGATTGTGCAGGTTTGATCAATTCACATTCCTGCAGTACTTTGATGTGTTTTGATACAGCTTGACGGCTCATATCAAATTTTTCCGCCAGTGTATTGGGAGTTAAGGCTTGCATAGCAAGTAAAGTTAAAATAGCCCGGCGGGTGGGGTCTGAAATGGCTTGAAAAAGATCCTGTTTCATTTTTTACTTATTAATATACGCAACTCGCAGGTTGCAAATATATACGCAACCTGTGAGTTGCGCAAATTTATTTGCAATTTTTTTATTTCCCTTTTATTGAAACCCACTGGTGTAATGGGGACAAACCGGGTCACGAATTTTTAAAAATGTAAAAATGTATATTTCTAGGATCCGTAGTTGGAGTTAGAATCGTAAATCTGAAGTCAGTAGGGTTATTTTTCAATGTTTATGTCACCGGCTCTGAATGACCATTCCATGTGTTGGTCAGTATCTTGTCGTATCATCATATTTAACTGTGCAGCATGATGTTGGGTGTGTCGCATATTATAAAGCAGAATTTCCAGGATAGGGTAGTCCATATCATTTGGCTCCTCTCCTTCTTTGAACCGTTCACTTAATTTTTCATCCGTTAGAGTATAAATCATTGTCTTGCACTTTTCCCGGCTTTGTTTAAGATAATTTACCATTTCTTGCTTACTATATATTTTGTCAGGCATCAAATCATCAACCGCCTCTTTAGGCCTTTCTCCCGGCTCAGTATATGTAAAAGAAAGTAGTGGAGAAAAGTCTTTTGGTGGGATTGTCGAATAGTAGTCTAAAAAAATGGAACTGTGAAAAGCTATATAATAAAATCGTTTATTGGTTATATAATAGTCATCCGGGCAATGGGAAATTGCATTTATTAGCATGTCTATACTTGCTCCGAATTGATTCCACACTATTTCTTTTATTGATTTGTCCATGTATTTTTATTTTTAGTTTGCTTAGGCGGCCCGGAATATACCTACCCCTGAAATTCTTTTTTTTAATTAGTTCAACTAAAGTATCCTAAATTAGCCAATACGATTTTGTCGCTCCTTCCACAACTTTGATTTTTGAGTCAAGTATTCTTCGGGACGGGGGTAACCCGGAGAGGGTCATATGAATGTCATTTAATAGCGGTTGTGTATCAGCGAAATAACCATGACCAAGCAAACTTGTGTCTACCCTTGACGCATCCACTGTATCCAGTCCGTCCAGAACGACAACATTATCACCACCTTCGCCAAGCCGGGTAAAGCCTTTTCTGATTTTTTTTGAAGAGATAAGTGCCTTGTCTTTATCGGAAGCGTAAAGGGTAAGACCAAAATTTCTATTTATATAAGGCATTACCTGGTTTATAAAAATGTCTTTGTCTAGGTCTGGAGCTGCAAGTATAATCTGATTTATTATTGCATTTGGAAATACGCCTTCATTTTTCAATTGAACTAATGCAGTAGTCAATACTACATTGCCCATGCTGTGAGCTATAATATGTAATTTCTGAACTCCACCAGAGCAAAGTAAAATTTTGATGAAATCACACAAATAATTTGACGAAAGTCTGGCAGTGTCTGTGTCTGCCAGGTATCCGCTTACAGAGCCAGCTGATGGCCATGAGAATGCCGTTACTGCTCCTTTGAAATTCAGGTCATAGCCAAGTTGTGCAGTCCGCAGCATGGCTTCCTGAAAATTTACATTAAAACCATGTATAAATAATAAAATATCTTTTTGATCTGATTTACCTATTTTCTCTTGCAGCATATTGGTAAATTTAATTTTATCAGCTAATTCGATATTTAAAAGAGTGAAGTGTTTTTCGGGACTTTCATCAAAAAATAAACTGCTGAACCAACCGGGTCTTTCTAAATCCCCTTTTTTATGGGATAATGGAATACTGATATCACAATTCCCTAAATGTAAATTAGTATTCCTGGTATTCTTAAATTTGATTTTGTCCTGTACTACTTCATATTTTCTATTGGTTCCGTATAGTACAGAATAGGTAATGTATTTTGGATTGATATTATGTATACTATTTGCTGTACTTTGATGATTATTTTCCGTACTATGCAATGCTGTATCTGAAACACCTCTTGTCCTCCACTCATTATGTATAGGATTTAATTCAATGTATTTGTCAAGATGATTTTTGAGGTCTCTTATTGAAAATCCTAGTATTTGGTTTCCCTCTGAATATTCATGTACAACAAGGGCGACAGGCTCTCCTGTTTCGGAAAATATAGGAGCGCCTATGGTCCCCTGATAATCCAGGTCGCTTTCCATTTCGTTGTCAGCTGTAAATCGTTCATATGATCCGATTTTACGATCGTATTTGATACCGGATACCAGTTTATCTGCATGTTTTAATCTGTCCCCTTCAGATTTATTCTTTTTTCTTCCAAGAAAGCAATACTCTTCGCTGGAAGTCGGCTCATATTCAAGATTGGAATAGACTATGCTTTTCGAGTCGGGCTGTACCACTATTTCCTCAAACTGCGTTAGTTTTTGTCTAATCTCAACTGAACCTTTGATTTCAGTATAACAAATATCAAGGGATTGTAATTTTTGTAAAAATGGCTCGATTATCCCATTCCTGTCAATATCTTTATGATCTATACAATGCAAAGCGGGCAATATAAAATTATTCATTTCATCTTCATTACCGGTACCAGTATCCAATGCCGCTTGTTTTCCGACCCTATCATTAACCTGTAATATGAAGACTAAGAATAGTCTTTCTTTGTAATTAATTAAACAGCCGCTTCCACCAATTGTCCATATTGGTGTTTCAGGATCAATCAAAATAATTTGTTGAGTTGATTTTACCACATGGTTTACTAATTCTTCCAATAGATTGTTTTTATTCATAATTATTTTGGATTAGATATTGCATTTTCAATTGTAACCGGATGGATTTGTCTTGCAATTGGTTTAAGTGACACAGCGGTCATATTATTGTTTGTCGTGATTACGTTTGCTATATCAATATAGTTGAAGGTCATGGTTTGAGGTTTGGCGCTGCGTGACACTATAAAGTTAATATATTATCGTTCAACAATTCAGCTTACCACCAAACCCTTAATAGAGCAACACTGTAAACCTTAGCCTAGGTTTAGGCTTATCGCTGGTGTAACCTGGTTTACATTATATTTTTTGCCTTTTCCAGGCTATTACTTTTACTCCATTTGAATAATGTGACAAATTGGGTTGTTCTGTCAATTTAATATCCCCAATTTGGTATTTTAAATTCAATTTGTTTAGTCTTATTTTTTTTAATTCCCATTCTTTATGATGAATGTCGTAACGGTAAAACTCATGACCTATGTCAAGGTACAAAGAATATCGTTCTGTCAGCCACTGGTCTAATGCTGTTTTGTGCTCAATGGTGCTTTGAATTTCAAATTCTGCGTCAAGCCGGAAATTCTTTTTAACATTAGTAGATATAAATTTTTGACCCGTCCGATTGATATTGGCTTTTTCGTAAGGAAGTCCCGATACTATCCTTGCCACAAAAGCAGATAATGATTTTTCTGATTCTATATTTAAAAAATAAACACCTTTTCGCCCATCCATGTTGATATAGGTTCTTATATTGATCTCTGCAAAGTCTGAAATGAACTGAATAGAAGGTAAATACCTGGGTCTGATTTTCTCCATTGAAAAAGCAACCAGTGATACATAACATGTACCGTCATATGTATCGATGTTTAATTTGTCAGGAACACATTTTCGTACGATTTCCAAAGGTATTGCCCAGTGAAGGAAAAGGGCATTATTCCATTCCTGGTAATATGCCCATTGTTCACCTGGTATTGGAAATGGCCTGTGAGCAATATCTGAAATTAGTTCTTGAATGTCTGTCATGAATAATGATCGGATGGTAAAGTATGTGACGACCTTAGCTACGATGTGGCAGTATATATAATGTGCAGTACATAGCCGCAGACGATTGAATACGGATGATGAAGATAATGACATTTGCGGGATGGCACAACTGACCAGTACTGGAGTAGAGATCACTAATTTGTAAAAGCATATCCACAGTAAGCTGACATCATTTCGGAAAACCGATTTTGTTTGATTCGCTCATATTGTACCAGGGATTACTTAGTTATGATTTTAATAATTAGAAATCGTAAAATCCAGCTGATATGATCTCAGTAAACAAATGGATATACAATAAATGTATTCATCATACTGTCAATAAAAAATTATTATTCACCTCGATTTTGGGTATTTGCGAAGAGCTACTTTTTGAATTGTCTTCCGATAAATGCTGCTGATTGAAATTATCAAGTTACATTTAATAACTAAAGTTGAATGTTGTTTTCCAAATTGAACTGCAGGTTGGGTTGGTAATTGGCTAATGTTTTCTGGTCATGCCCAACTTGCATAAGTATCAATATTGTGCGACAGTTTTTGCTTTTGGAAATCTTAATTTTAAATAAATTTATTAATTGAGCACTTCTACTTTTATGACTTCTAGCTTAGATTTACTTTTATTAATAAGCATATACTGATTTTCTAAATAGGCCCAGTCTTTTTCACTGAATGCAATTTGGTCATTCTCTATTAATATATATTTGGCTTTATTAACAAAAACAAATACAAATGGGAAATCAGGTTTTGAAGATGTAATTGTATCTCCTTCATTAAGCACTATTCTATTTGAACGAAACCATTTATTACAAATTTCATACTCATCAGAATTACAAGAAGAATCTTTTCCACTACCCATATTTAGTATTCCAATTAAACGGGATTTCGAGTTCCCACCATTTGTCGACCTGTGTATTATTGGTTTTGATGCATAGGAAGTGTCGCAGTATATTTCACCAAGCGGCCATTCAGGTTCGTATTCACTCCATTCTCCATTCAAAAGTTGTCCTGCATCTTTTTGCCAGCCAAAAGAAACATAAAATATAGGATTTTTATGTATGTGAAAAAGCGTCGTGTCATGGGGCATTAACTGTTCGTCTAAAATCTTGACATCATTTTTTTGATATACTACTATATGCTTTGGTTCGTCATACACTTCAACAACTTTGAGTTTCTCGCTGTTATGATTAGTGCATGTACTCAGAAGTATTGAATACACAATTAAAATATAACATGAGTTTAGTGGCATATAGTGAAGTAGATATCGTTTCCTAAAAAAATTCATACAAACCGAAGGTGCTTATGAAGGCTGCGGCTTTCGAAGCGCGTTCGTGTCCCTTGTGATTGAGCAAAATTAATAAAACTAAAGCGTATATGTACAAGGCACATCGTAGCTGGCATAAACTTTTTATTTGTGGCTATGTGGATATGTTCTCATTACATTGTTTAGGTTTCTATTTTCTCCATGTGTTTTTAGTCCTCCATATTAGCAAACTCGAGCCTTCCGCGTTCGTCAGCAATGGACCAATATCTTATAATGTCTCCAAGCTCTTTGTAATAAAGAATTTCCCGGACCTTTACCCTATATATCTTTAATGGTTTATAGATTTCATTTCTCATACCGATACATTCTATGGTTATAAGGCCTTTTAATACTATCTGTTATTCATTAAATTTAAGCTGGAATATCTGCCCCTGCTTCACATTTATACACATACCCGTTGACTAAAAGCTAGTTAGCAGCTGAATATTTTTCAATTAAAGATCGTCATTGAGCTTAACTAATTATTGAAATTTCTCACCTTTCTCCAACTTAGCAATAATTTCCTTTTTACGTTTTTCTCGTGTCTCTTGTTTTTTTGCTGTTTGAAGTCGAAATCCAATAATGAAAAGGTTTGATTTATTGAGACCTTTAAAAAACTCGGCGGCCTTTTTGTTTTTATTAAGTTCTTTTATAAAGTCTTCTGGTATGGTCATTTTACTTGAGGAATCGTATGCCTTTTCCCATCTACCATCTGCTTTAGCTTTTTCGACGGCTTTTAATCCTGCGGGTCTCATTCTTCCAGCATTGATTAATCTTTCAATGTTGCCAATATTAATTTTAGACCAAACACTTTTTTCTCTTCTGGGACAAAACTTTTGCAAATAGGATTGTTCATCATATGCATTTTTTTGTCCATCAATCCACCCATAACAAAGAGCTAAGTCAAGTGCTTCCGCATAACTGATGGTTTTTATCCCAGAGTCTTTCTTAAATATTTTAAGCCAAAGCCCATTTGAGCTGTCGTGATTTTTTTCAAGCCAAGTTTCAAATGATTCGGATGTCTTGAATCCTATCGTCGGTAGAGAATTTAATCTAGTCATATAAATATTGCTTGTTCTGTTCTGAGGCCTACCGCCACCAGTTCGGAGGTTTGTATGGTGAATAGAAAATCAAGGAAAAATGTTCAATTTTTACATTTTATTAGCCCAAAGACATTTTTTTGGCTAATTTAATTAATTTTCAATAAATGAAAATGGCGAAGGTAGGATAAAAATATTTTCTATTGAGTTTTGCACTTCAGCCCGCCTATCATGAATACCTTGTTAAAGGTTCGGTGTTTAATGTTCGCCAATATTTTAGGATTTAATAATCTTATTGTAATAATCTGTTCTCAAGATTAACATAGTTTGTAATTATGTGCAGTATGCTAGTCTATGATTTAAATGAAAGGCCGTATTCACCAAGTGCCTTTTTTAATTTAGGTATCGTACTTGGTCCAATGCCGTGCAAATTAAGAATTTCTTCTTCCCTCCATTTTGCTAAGTCTTCCAAACTCTTTATCTTTTCTCTTTCTAATGCTCGCCTTGCAGGTGCAACAAGTAGTGATAAAAAACTGTCTTTGGGTTTCCGTTCCTCTTCGCAAGTTGGACAGGTCGGACAGTCGCTGTTTTTGTAAAACCGATGGCCTTTTTTACATGTCCTTAATGTTCCTATTGTAGCCATATTATTTTATTTTTTATACGATTCAACAACTGCAAGATTATTAAAAAATTTCCATTTGATTTCTATGACCGATAGTTACAAATTATAATAAATAAAAAGATTTTTAGTGCTTTCTACACCAAGTTTTACCAAAGCAATTAATTTATGACTTGAATTTTTTCTATAGTCATTTTTTTGGGTAACCCGCCCAATATTCCATCTTAGATATTGGCGAAATATTGTTTATTGTCAATTATTCTAACTCCAGGAGTTCCCACCTAGGCATTCTTTGTAATTCCATATATATAATTTAGTACATTATTTAAGAACTTAGTTTTATTGTTCTCAACATCGGTTACAAAATTTGTAATAAATAGGTTTATCAGCTGAATCTTGTCATAATTTTTTTTGGAATGTCTACCAATTGTCTAAGAGTTTGAGGAAGTATGAGTCTATTATTAACTCTGCATAACTTTTGATTTGATAATTAGCGTTGTTTTGTAGATAAAAGACAATACTTCAGCCTGACTGTTCTAATACTCTGTTTTGCATTTGTATTAGTCTTTTTGGCTACTTCCTGTCTGATAAAATCCTGTGCAATTATGCCACTCCAAATTCCATTGCCGGGTTTGGCTTTTTCATCTCCTCCACACGACTGACCAGTGAGGGGTCCGGTATTTACCTGCACTTATAACTTGGAATCAAATCCAGCACTTAATATTTTTTGGTGAAATACTTCACCAGCATTACGGATTAGTCATTTCTCCTACCACTAGATTGGCTGGGGTCAATCCCTTTATACTGGTGGCTAATATATGCGAAATACTGATGTTCTTTATTTCATCTGTTTCATTAAGATGCCAGTCAATATACCTGGAATAAGTGGTATAAGAATCAGAAGGATTTATAAAATGTGGTGGAGCGAATAATAAATAGTCATTGAGTTTGATTGTTGGGTTGTTTTGTTTTATCTAATAAGTTGATAGAATATAAAATTAAGCAGAATGAGTTAATATATTTGCTTCTATACTTTCAAATAATTCGGCCAAGAAAACTTTCGCTAATTTATCAGTTGCCGTTTTGTCCAAGGCATTGCCTTTATTATCAAAAGATTTAGCGACATTGGGAACGGGAAACATATTGGTAACTGTCCAAGCTCCTATTTTCCATAAACTGAATTGCAAGGAAACCAATGCTTGTGAACCACCAAAAATACCTGATGAAACTGTGCTTATGCAAATTGGTTTACCATGCCATTCATCATACAAAAGGTCGATAACATTTTTTAAACTGGCAGGATATCCACCATTATATTCGGGCGTAACAATTATAATTCCATCTGCGTGTTTTATTTTAGCAGCAAAATATAAAACTTGTTTGGTAGGGTTTTGAAATGTCTTTATGGTGTCTTCAAAAATGGGAAAATTGAATTCTTTTAAATCTAATATTTCGACAGTAGATAAATTATTTTCTTCTAAATAAGTTTTGAAATACAAAGCTACATTATGGCTTTTTCGTTCTCTTCTTACACTTGATGATATGATAGCGATTTGAGGCATTGTGTATTTAATTGTTATCTTTTTCTGAGGATTGATAAATTGAATGCTCTCCTGAAATGAAATTCAATAAGTCGGCATTTAGTTTTTCTTTTTCGGTTATGAATAAACCATGTGGAGCATTTTTATAAACAATGTATTTGGCATGTGGAAGTATTGCCGCTGTTTTGTCTCCTGATGCTTTAATTGGAACAGTTTTGTCAGCATCACCATGAATAATTAAAACAGGAACCATGATTTTTTTAATATCCTCCCGGAAGTCTGTTTCTGAGAATGAGCGTACACAATCTACCGTTGCCTTAGCCGAACTCATTAAGCATAACAGCTGATTCCACTCTAATATAGCTTCACTAACGGCTTGCTTATTTTCTTCAACTCCGTAGAATTTTTTACCAAACTCTTTAAGAAATGCAGGACGATCTTCTTCAATTTTATGAACAGTATCATCAAAAGTTTGCTTATCGGTTCCATCAGGATTGTCTTCTGTTTTTAGCCTGAATGGTGTTACAGAGCTTATAAAAGCAACTCTCTCAATTTTATCAGTTCCATATTTTCCAATATAGCTTGCAATTTCTCCACCGCCCATGGAAAACCCAACAAGCGTTACTTTTGATAAATTCAATTGAGTAATTAATTCATTCAAATCATCGGCAAGTGTTTTGTAATCGTAACTCCCCCAAGGTCTGTCTGATCTGCCAAAACCTCTGCGGTCGTATGCGATACAACGAAGATTGTGTTTTGGAAGTTCTGTTAACTGATATTCCCACATCTCGTGATTAAGAGGCCATCCATGAATAAATATTACGGGCTTACCTATTCCATACTCCTGATAAAAAATATTTACGAGGTTATTACCCGTTGATGATTTTGATTTTATAAAACTCATATTGGATTTTATTTTAAGTGGATTTGTTTAAAAAGTTATTCTACATTTTTGGCCTGAGATAAAATTTGTTCCTGTAACCTTTGATGCTACTTTATTTATTAAATTAATCATTCTATTGCCGTCCGTATCCCGATAATAAGAGGTTGTGGATAATACTTATTTAAATCAAATATCAGTAACAGGTGTACATAGTTCTTCAATATTCGATTTGTCTAAATATTTCTGCTTCACCATTTATAACTAAATAGCAGCTCTTTCCTGGATGTGAAAAAGACTTGCTCATTTTTGTCCGTTATTATGGCTTTGATTTTATTAATGGCATCGATTTACTTAAAATATTCAGTTGTTCATTTTATTTTTTTTGTATAAAGGTAAATTACATTTTCTCACATTCTTTTTGGCACATCAATGAATGGTCAAGATGTATTTTTAAAGTAGGAAGAGAAGCTGCTGCCCATGCTTTGATGTCTGGGTCAGTACAATCAATAGATGCTTTTTCAAAAAGTTCAATAGCTGATTTATGTTCGTCCACTATTATATCGGAATATGCTTTATCAAAGTTTATAACAGATTTTTCACTTAGTTTTTTGTAAATCTCTAGTCCGTTTTCTGTTTGCGATGTAGGAAGGGATATGTTTTTAGTTTTTGCCATTTCTGTTAGATCAGCCAATGATTTGGTGTGTTCTTCATTCATCATTTTGCCTAATTCTTTTAAGTGATTCATTGTGCCTTTTTGTTGGGCTAATTTTCCTAAATTAATCCCTTTCATATTTATTTCTGCAGCGTTGACCAGAAACACTGCGTCATTTTCGCTGCTAATTTTGCCGAATTTTGCTTTGTTGAGTTCTACTGCAACAGATTTTGTGTCTTTGGAATCGCTGTTTATACATGATGATATACTAACGATTACAGCAATAGTTAATATTGCTTGATAGATTGTTGTCTTCATATATTTCATTTTATTTGAATTTTGTAGGATACAAAAGTGTACCTTTTTATAAGGGTATGTATTGCAAAATTTATCAAATGATTTGCATGATTCACACATTTCAGATGTTAAAAAATAGCAATCGTTGTTAAGGCACAGTTAATCGCAAACCAAAAGCTTGGTCAATACTTGTCATTGTGCTGGTCGCACGATGGCTCATAGGGTTTTATTTCAATGGTCAGGATCTAGGCTTGTTGCGGACTTGCAAAACTTTCACTGAAATTTATGACAAACGTTAAAATGAAATACTAATGTAAACTAAAATGCATATACCACAATCTTGTCTAATCGAATTTGTCGTTCGCTTTTTTGTCAAATTATAGTTGGGCAAATAACTGCATTTTTTTAAATCTGTCCAACTACAAATAAAATATTACATAGAAACAAATCGATCTTGTTAGAAGTGATAGGATAACATACAGTACATAAAAAGCTTAGTAGACAGATACTAGACCAGAAGAAATTTAAGCCCCTGAGATTTAGTCCATTATGCTTGAGTGAAAGTGAAGATTCGAAACTTTCTTTTGAATCCAACGGGCTGAATTGGACTTACATCATCAACTATCATAGCAACATACACATGAATTTTGTAGCCTGTGTGTATGATTTTTTCCAGATGGTTTTTCTGACCAGGAAGTATTGATCAAATAGATATAAATATTGCAAAATCAACTGTAATCAATTGGAGTCAATCATTCCTAATTATACTGCTGTAATTTTCTCATTTCACTTTTTTCTAATTCAGTAATAGTCAATCGGAAGGATTAAAGGAATGTTTCTAAACTAGAAAAATTTGGGAGGGTAGCGTAGCGGAGTACAGTGACCGCATTTCAATTTACTCCATATCGAATTGGAGGATGCCCTGTTTGATTGAAACGTTGCAATGTTGTACCATTCTTTATTCTTAAAATTATTCTTCCACTACCTTGCAATCTTATACCCCACCGTCACCACCATTCTATTCAGCTGGTACTTGTTATTTACCAATTGCAAATCATTGGAGGATGAAGTATAGGGAAGATAGCCATCGTCATAGCGGGTATGCTGTAGGGCGATGTCCATAAAAAACTTGCCTGATCGGTAGCCGAGCCCTGCAGAATAAATCCGGGTGAGATCATTATCATTGGCATAGGGTGAACCTAAAAGTTTTACACCACCACGTAATCGCAGATCATCTATAGCTATTTCTGCACCCAGGTTGTAATTAAGTGTAGATTGGTATTGTTTATCGATTTCTTTGTTCAGCTCATTTTGGTAAGCGATATCGTCACTATTTCCATTGGCATCCACGAAGTCAAATTGTGAGGCCCCATAGTTTATATATTCTACTGAAGCGGATACAAACCCGGTACGGCCTATTACAGAGCCAAAACTTAGACTGGCTCGTGCCGGAGTGATCAGATTGTAGGTATACTCACCCAGTTGAGGTGATTTTTTATTAAATGTATTTAGCTTTCCTTTATCGAGATAGCTGTAGGATACTGAGGTTTCATACGTATCGCTTTGCTCGAGGAGGGTAGGGGTCTGGAATGACGCTCCCAGTCTGAACAGATTGTGTAATTTTAATATAGCCCCAAATTTTAAATTTATTCCATTGCCCTGAGTTTTGAGATATTCGGTATATCCCAGGCCTTCGAATACGGGATTTTGATTACCAGGATCGGATTCGGCATAACTTTTTTCTTCAATATAACTGATCATGGGTATACCCACTGCGGCTCCGATCATGAGTTGGTCTTTATAATTTCCCGCGAGGCCAAATGTAAGCTCATTGAGGCTGCCCCGGTAATTTACAGTTTGCGTTTTCGCTACGGATTTATTTGGAAAATCAATAAAATCACTTTCGTATACATTGTCACCATTGCTGTCGTAAATGGCTCCAGCTTCATATGCCAGTCCGGCACCGAAGTCGTCCAGCTGATCGCTTTTAAGCCTTAATGCCTTTTCCCTCCAGTGATCGGTGATCGAACCTGTGGTAGCTCCATCAAAATAAAAGCTTTTGTTGAAATCGGCTAACCTGTTATATCCGATAGCATAGTTTACATGTTTCCACCTGGCTCCTTCATATCCATTTCGTACGATTACAATGCCTAGATGGTCTATTGAAGTACCGTATTTATTATCTGTAAGACTACCTGTATTGCGAAGGTTGCTGTTGGTTTGATTAAAATAGAGTGTAGGGCTAAAAGCGATTTCAGAAAAACGGTAGCCGCCCAAACCTGCTATATTGCCGGATAGTGCACCAAAATCACCACCAATGGCCCCCATACTGCCTGCTACCCCTGCTGACCTGGCGGAACCATTGGTATTGAGGTATGAATATCGCAAAGCATCACTCACTGCCTGACCATTAACCATGGCAAAAGTTGCAAAAAAACATGCTATGAAACCTATTGTTTTCATATTATATTAATTTAGATATGTTAATTTTTATTGATATGGGTATAAAAAATGGGTGTCGCCACCCATTTCTGTTTATTTCCTGTATTCTGGTAGTGATTACTGATTGTCTCGGGGACTGGATCGTGGTGAAGGGCTAGAGGGGCTCGAACTTGGACTTCCACCTCCGAAGTTTGAGTTTCCACTGCTCCTCGGTGAATCAAACCTGGGGCTTTCAGACCTTGGGGATTCAAATCGCGGTGATTCATGTCTTGGAGATTCAAATCTCGGACTTTGTTGTCTGGGCGCTTCAAACCTCGGGCTTTGTTGCCTTGGTGCTTCAAATCGGGGTGATTCAGTTGATCGGTTTGATCGAATACTTCTGTCGTTATCATAACCTTCATTTCGCTCAAATGATCTTGGGCTGGAAGGCTCAAAATTGCGTGAGCGAGTGCTATTATCATTTATTCTGGGTGATGGTCTGCTGCCATTATCATTAGATCTTGGTGAGGTTGCACCACTATTATTAGTCCCATTGTCATAGTCCCTGAAAGTACGCACTCTCTCAGTAGACTGGTTTCTTTCCCTTACCACATTATTGTCGTTATTTCTTGGGCTCATTCTGCTATTGGCGCCAGATGTGTTATCGTTGCTTATATCACCCTGAGGCTGGCGACTTAGAGGAGTATTTCTTTCTCTTACTGTAGTTACCTCCGTTTCCCTTGGAGAGGTCCTGCGCAAACCGCCGGGATTTGCATTGGGATTATAACCTGGTGTGCCCGGATCAGAAAATATTCTACCAGAAGATCTTGAAGGACCCCGGTCACTGGTAGTAGTAGCACCATAGGTACGAGGACCAAAATGTACATTATTATCAGTATAATACTTTGGTTGATATACGTTATTATACGAATTGCCCCAATAATTGGTATTGTAATAGTACCTGTTGCTGTACCAGCTGGTAGGACACCAGGAGTTAAATGCCCAATTATTAAATCCAAAACCCGAGTAGCCAAATGGATTGTAGCTATAAGTCCAGGGGTCGAAGTATCGGAATCTGTTCCACCTGTTCCACCTGTTCCATCTCCAGTAATCATTATAAGAGTAAAAGCCGAAACTTACCCAGGGAGTGGAAAATCCAAATCCGGAAGTATAATAATATGGGTCGAAATACCAGGGATCTAAATAATATGGATCATAAAAGCTTCTACCTATGAGAGGTCTGCTAAATCTTCTGATTCGATTAGTATAGGCATAATCCTCGTTGTAATAGTCATAATTATCTGCATCATAGCTATCGTGCTGTGTGCTGTATTCATCATAATACTCATTATCAGAACGGTTGGAATTGTAATACGACAGATCATCGTCGCCGTAATTAGAATTACTTACCGTCCTGCTCTTTTTGCGTACAGATGAGGAATTACCATTGTAATAAACATCATCATACTGAGCTTGTAAGGTCCACGCAAAACTGACCATCAGGATGATCAAAGATTTAGAGCTGAATTTCATTTGCTTTTGTTTTAAGATTTTTATTTGAGCAATTTGAAGCACGCTTACGAATTTCAACATGCAAAGTATTAATTTTGTCCCAGATTTTGTGTTAAATACCATTAAGATTAAAGCATCTTTACGTTAAAATCTGCTGGCATCACAATATTTCAAATAACTCAATTATCATATCGACGAACAAAATAATCAAAAGTTACTTTACAAGAATAATTATTTATGGCTAAGGAAATCACACCAAGATCAGAAAACTATGCACAATGGTATCTCGACATCGTAAAAAAAGCAGATTTGGCTGACAATAGTGCTGTACGGGGATGCATGGTAATTAAACCTAGAGGATATGCCATCTGGGAAAAAATACAAGCCCAGCTGGACAAAATGTTTAAAGAAACCGGGCATGTAAATGCCTATTTTCCTCTTTTTATTCCTAAAAGTTTTTTGAGTAAAGAAGCCCAGCATGTAGAGGGTTTTGCAAAGGAATGTGCTGTAGTGACCCACCACAGATTAAAAAATGATCCCAATGGAAAAGGTGTGATCGTAGATCCTGAAGCCAAACTGGAAGAAGAGCTCATAGTACGACCCACCAGTGAAACCATCATCTGGAACACGTATAAAGACTGGATACAAAGTTATCGCGATCTGCCTATACTCATCAATCAATGGGCTAATGTAGTCCGGTGGGAAATGCGCACCAGGCCCTTCCTGCGTACCACTGAATTTCTATGGCAGGAGGGCCACACAGCTCATGCTACCGATACAGAAGCCATCGAAGAGACTGCCAGTATCCATGAATTGTATACCCGGTTTGTGGAAGATTATATGGCTGTACCTGTGATCAAAGGCCGAAAAACAGCTAGTGAACGATTTGCAGGCGCTGTAGAAACCTATACCATAGAGGCAATGATGCAGGACAAAAAAGCCCTGCAAGCCGGGACTTCTCATTTTCTTGGTCAAAATTTTGCGAAAGCATTTGATGTGACCTATCTCACAGAAAAAAATCAAAATGAATATGTATGGGCTACAAGCTGGGGTGTCAGTACACGACTCGTGGGGGGATTGATTATGACGCATTCGGATGATGACGGTTTGATATTACCTCCCCGTATGGCACCCACCCAGGTGGCCATAGTACCTATTCCAAAACCAACTCCAACCATTAATGATGCAGTGTATAAACTGATAAATGCGTTTAAAGCCAGGGGGATATCTGTAGTCTATGATTTAGATGAAAGAAACAGGCCCGGATTTAAGTTTGCAGAACATGAAATGAAAGGAGTTCCGGTACGCATCGGAATTGGACAGCGGGACCTGGATCAAAATCAAGTGGAAATAGCCCGCAGAGATACTAAAGCCAAAACCATGGTGGTGCTGGATGGAGTAACTGAATTTGTGGCGGATCTATTAATACAGATGCAGGACGATTTGTTCAATAAAGCGAAAAAATTTCGGGAGGATAATTCGCATAATGTAGATAGTTACGATGAATTTAAAGAACGAATTGAAGAGGGCGGTTTTTTTCATTGTCATTGGGATGGCACTCCTGAGACCGAAGCCAGGATAAAAGAAGAAACCAAGGCGACCATTCGATGTATTCCTTTGGATCAGGTCAAAGAAGAAGGTAAATGTATGGTGACCGGGGAAAAGTCGGAGGGTAGGGTAATCATTGCCCGGGCGTATTGATGTTTAACCGTTTTGCCTGTGGGGTCCCAATTTTTACATTGGTCGGGCATCATGGTACCCACTAAAGTTAAAAATTATAAATAATCTATGCAGAGAGGGTATGTTTCTCTCTTTGATTACACTATAGGGTAGTTTATCTTAAATACCGGGATATTAAATTTGCTATTGTATCAATGCATTTTTTTAAAATAGATGGTAAAGATTAATTCATTAACTTAGCCATCCCAAAAGTAGACCTAAAGATGATAAGGGATTTTAAACATATTGGATTAGTATTAGTGGCTCTACTCATGTCGGGCACCGCTTTTGCAGATGGGCAAGGTATTTCTTATACAGATGATCAAATCCTTAAACTAATCAAAGTAGCAGATACTTTAAGGACCAGAGGTAATTTTCAACGATCATTGGAGCTGGCAGAGGAAGCCGAAAAATCAGCTAAAAAATTAAAGAACCTGGAGCTCCAGGCAATGGCTTTAAACAGGCAAGGCAAAGCATTAATGGGGCTGAATAAAAAAGCGGATTCCAAATTTGAAAAAAGCAATGAATATTTAATAAAATTGCCCAATAAAAACCAGGAACTCATCCTAGACAATTTTAATCAGTTGAGGGCTTTGGCAGTAGCTCGTGGCAATAAAAAAGAAGTGGCCGATATTGACTATAATATCAACAGGATCAAAAAAGGCCAGACCCTCGAACAGTTGGATCAAAAAGCTGATAACCTGAAAGACGATATTCTCGCCATTGAAAAAGAAAAAGAACGATTGGAAAACGAGAAAGCTCAGCTCGAAGCAGATAAAGCGAAAATGAACCAGGTTTTGGAAGAACAAAAAAATATTCATTCTACTCTGGAGAGTGAACAGGCAAAACTCAAACGGGAAAGTAAACTAGTCCAATCGGAACTGGCAAAGAAAAAAGCAGAAATAGAGAATATGACTATGGAGCAAATGAGAGCTGATCTGGAAAAACAAGTGCAGGAGCGGGTGATCTATGAAATGCGGGCAGCAGATACCATCAAAACCCAGCAATTGAAAATGCAGGATCTGATGATCAGCGAGAATAAGAATAAAAAACGATTTTATATCGCTACTACCATCGCCTTATTGGGATTGTTTGGCACCAGCCTGCTTGCTTTTTTAAAGAGCAAACAAAACGCGAAACTATTAGCCGAGAAAAACAAGGTGATCGAACACGAGAAAGAAAGGTCAGATAATTTATTACTCAATATTTTACCAGCCTCTGTAGCTGATGAATTAAAAACGAATGGATTTACTAAAGCAAACCATTTTGAAGAAGTCACCGTTTGTTTTGCAGATTTTGTTGGATTTACTACCATCGCCGGAGTCACCGATCCTCAAAAACTGATTGGTGAATTAAATACCTGTTTCAGGGCATTTGATGAAATCATTGCCAAGTATGATCTGGAGAAAATAAAGACCATAGGGGACTGTTATATGTTTGCTGGAGGATTACCGGAAGCAGGTAAAGGTTCTCAAATCATTGAGATGATACATGCTTCTAAAGAAATTCAATCCTGGCTCGATACCTGGAATATCGAAAGAGAGATGATAGGACAGGCTCGCATGGATGTACGTATAGGTATACATATGGGTCCGGTAGCAGCAGGTGTAATTGGAAGTAAGAAATTTGCTTACGATATATGGGGAGATACTGTAAATATGGCTGCCCGGCTCGAACAATCCGGTGAACGCGGCAAAATCAATATTTCCGGTGAGGCTTACGAAAAAGTAAAAGATAAATTTAAGTGTACTTATCGGGGTAAGCTGCCAGCAAAGAATAAAGGCCTGGTCGATATGTATTTCGTGGAAAATTAGTCCTACTGTAGCACTTAAAAGCGAAGCGTAAGCCGGTCTGTAATAAAAATATTTTCGTCAACTGAACTAAAGTAAAATTGAAAAGTTGTTTGTCTGGCAAGATATCTTTGCAGATCAGATCAAAGTCCAATTTTAAAGTATGAAATACAGATCCTTTGCCAATACCGATATCCAACTTTCATCTATAGGTCTTGGTTGCATGGGCATGAATCATGGATATGGCGTGCCCGATGATGGAGAATCTTTTGCCACATTAGAAAAATCCATAGAGCTGGGAATCAATTTTTGGGATACGGCAGATATCTATGCCAATGGCCAAAATGAAATACTCGTATCGAAAATATTGAAGCCCAACAGAGATAAAATATTTCTGGCCACTAAATTTGGTTTTAAACCTTTTGTAGCAGGAAGCTTTAGTGGGGTTGATTGTACACCTGCATACATGAGATTGGCTGTAGAGGCCAGCCTCAAAAGATTACAGACGGATGTCATTGATTTATATTATGCACATCGCTTAGATCCCAATGTGCCTGTAGAAGAGATGTTCGGCGCTATGGCGGAATTAGTACACCAAGGGAAAGTGCGATATCTTGGATTGTCAGAAGTTTCGGCTAATACTATTCGCAAAGCACACTCTATACACCCGGTGAGTGCAGTCCAAAGTGAATACTCTATCATGACCCGTGAAGTGGAAAGTGAAATAATACCATTGTGCAAAGAGCTAAAAATTGCATTTGTACCTTTCAGTCCGTTAGGAAGGGGATTGCTGACCGATACCGTAAACTTAAATGAAATACAGGATTCTGATTTTAGAAAAAAACTGCCACGGTACCAGGAATCAGTCTATATAGAAAACAATAGCAAACTGGCCCATGGATTTGCCGCCATTGCCAATGCAAAAGGGTGTACCCCGGCACAGCTGGCTCTGGCATGGGTATTGTCACAGGGGGACCATATCATACCCATTCCTGGAACTAAAAAAAGAAAATATTTGATAGAAAATGCCGCTGCAGTTGATATTCGTATTAATGAAGATGATAGATTGGAAATAGAAAACCTGATAAAAGCATTTCCAAATACGGGCCCGAGATATAATGAGGATAATATGAAATACGTGGATAGATAAACTGATATTTTTGCAGGCCTATTGTATTATTTCAATATTTCCAGGGGTGAGATCAATTTTAAATCCGGATTGTATTTAATCATTTCTTGAAGAATAGCGGTGTGCCCCTGACCAAAGAGTACCAATATTCTTTTCTCTTTGCCTGTAAGTGATTTTAAAATATTTTCATAGATGATCATGTTGCGACGCCACCATTCACTTACAAGATAAGATCCAACGTGATTCCCTGGTTTACCAGCCGGCAATACTTTAAAATAAAACTCCAGTTGTTGCCAATTTGATTTTGCTGAATTGGCATCTAAAAGCAGTTGGCCTATAGTCATCTTATCCAGAGACGAATTAAAATGTTTTTGCACAGAATCAATGGCCTGTTGCACAAATTGAATCAGGTTCATTTGGCCGGCGGCGGCAGCTGACTTCATGAGGCTGTCGAAAGGAAAATCAGCATCACGATAATCGACCCCGTATAAAGTGGGTAAATTAAGGTCTTTGGCCAGGCGATATCCAAGTTGATGGATTTCATTAGCCTTCAGACTATATGCTCCTTTTTTATATTGGTCGATGAGGGAATCCGTGCGGTATTGTCTTTCCGGTGTGGACTCGATAAATATTTTATCGGGGTTGTATTTTTTTAGTTTTTCTACTACTTCCAATATTTCAGTCTGCCGCTTTGGTGAAAGCACATCTGCATTTTTAAACTGGGCTACATCGAGTCCGGGATTATCAAAGTGAAAAGTACCAAGCAATACGATTTCTATTGGTTGTTTTACTTGTTGAGCAAATGCATGGAGCACACCAAGACTGAGACAGAGAATCAGGAGTTTTTTCATTTTAATTTAATGACAACTATACGTTGGGATGGTTGCATGATCAGTATAACGGACATGTATTACTCTAAAATCTATTCTTCTTCATCTACAGGTCTGAAATAGTTGAAAATGACTTCAGCTTTTTTCTGACCTACGACCGGCTTTAGTTCTTCTATACTGGCATCTTGTACTTTTGCCAATGATCCAAAATGTTTCAACAGGTTTTCTGCTGATTTTTTGGCAATACCGGGAATATCGGTAAGCCCGGTGGTGAGGAAACCGCGTGACCGTTGATCCCTGTGAAACCGTATAGCGAAGCGATGTGCTTCATTTCGTATGCGTTGAATTACTTTTAAGGATTCGGATTTTTTATCAATATACAGAGGTAAAGGATCATTTGGGAAATAGATTTCTTCTAGCCTTTTGGCGATCCCGACCACTTTCATTTTACCAACCAATCCTAATTTTTGCAGGCTTTCCATTGCTGCGGTAAGCTGCCCTTTACCACCATCGATGATCACCAGGTCGGGCAAGGGCTTTTCTTCTGCCAGTAATCTTTTGTACCGCCTGTATACGACTTCCGACATAGAAGCAAAATCATTAGGCCCTTCCACTGATTTTACATTATAATGCCTGTAATCGTTTTTGGATGGTTTCGCATTTTTAAATACTACACAGGATGATACAGGATGGGTACCCTGGATATTACTATTGTCAAAACATTCCATATGCACCGGATCTTTATCCATTCGAAGATCCATTCTTAATGTAGAAAGAATACGCTGAGTGGCCAATGGTTTTTTTGTATTGGTCACCAAATCACTTTTCTTTTGCAGGATATAGTACCTAAGATTTTTTTGGGATAGTTCCAGCAGTTTTTTCTTATCTCCTATTTGAGGCACTGTAATCTTGATGTGGTGATCGTCCAGATTTACAGCATACGGTACTATGATTTCTGTGGCTATACTACTGAAAGTCTCCCTGCATTGCAATATAGCATAGGCCAATAATAATTCGGGTTCTTCATCGAGGTTTTTCTCCAGTTCAAATGTATGCGAATTGATCAAAGCCCCTTTGATGATGCGCATATAATTTACAGTTGCTTCTTTTGCATCGATTTCAATACTGAATACATCCACATCACCAATACTCGGGTGTACAACCATAGACTTGGACTGGTAATCTTCAAATGCATCGAGTCGTATTTTATGTGTTTGAGCTGTTTCAAAATCCAGGGCCTCTGCACTGATCGCCATTTGTTCTTTCAGGTACGATTTGGCTTCCCCAAAATTGCCGTTCAGTATGTTTTTAATTTGTTTTATGCGACCATTGTACTCTTTTTCAGTTTCAAATGCTTCACATGGCCCAAGGCAATTTTTGATGTGGTATTCAAGGCAAACTTTAAATTTTTTGGCTTCTATATTTTCCTGGCTCAAATTGAGTGTGCAATTTCTCAATGGGAATATGGATTTGATGAATTCCAGTATGATCTCGGCTTTGTATTTGGAAGTATAAGGTCCAAAATATTCAGATCCATCCCGGTATATTCTGCGGGTAAAATACACTTTAGGAAACCGCTCTTTTCGAATACATATGAAAGTATACGATTTTCCATCTTTCAGATTAACATTATAGCGGGGCTGGTTTTTTTTGATCAGAGTACTTTCGAGTAATAATGCATCGTGTTCAGTTTCTACTACCAGGTATTCAAGCCGGGCTGCATGTTTTACCATAGTTACCGTTTTGAAGCTATGCCCTTTGGAATCCGTAAAATAGGAAGTAGTTCGCTTTAACAGGTTTTTTGCTTTACCTACATAGATGATTTCACCCTTGGCATCCATAAATTTATAAATACCCGGTTGTTCAGGTATCAATGGTTGCACTTGTTTAAAATCGTCTTTATTCATTTTCCAATTAAGGGAAAGAGCTAAATTGTAGTGGTTACTATTTGATTTAATATTTTACCTGAAGCTGGAGCTAGCGATAGTCCCAGCATACCATGTCCTGTATTGATAAACACATTTTTGTAGAGATCGAGTCTTTTGATCACAGGCATTCCATTCGTTGATATGGGGCGATATCCATACCAGGGTTTGATTTTTTCCAGGTCTGATTTTTTATAGTCAGGAAGGTATTTTTCAGTATTGGTTAGTATGCCATCTAAACGGATTTTGTTGACTGTACTGTTTGGTTTTCCTATCTCCATGGTGCCCCCGATGCGGACGGAGCTTCCCATCGGGGTAAGCGCTACACGGCCTTCCACTAGTATCATCGGGGTGACTAATTGGGGAGCAGCGTTGGCAATAGTCACATTATACCCTTTGCCTCCCTGAATAAACAGGTTTTCTCCAAACAGGCCGGCTATTTCTGTACTGGCAATGCCCGTGCAAATGACCATACCGTCTACTTCAAAATCGTTGTTTTTCGTTTTAATCCATTTTATTTTGTCTTTATCAGAGGAAAACCTTTCTGCTTTTTCATTGATAAATCGAACACCAGCATCCTTTAGGTATGACTTCATCGTATCCATAAGCAGGGTAGGGTCAGTATGCATATCCCCGGTATAGTGTACTCCACCAATTCCATTAAATTCAACTCCTGGATTGAGGTCAGCTATATCTTTATTGGTCAATACCGTAGTTTCTAATCCTAATCGATTGGCTTTTTTTGTGAGATGTATCTCCTCTTCCAGGCCATGCCTGGTATTAGTATACATTATGATTCCTTTTCTTTGGATGGTAGGGATGATTTCTTTTGCTTCTAATTCCAGGTATATTTTTTTTGACCACTCCAGCAATCCGGACATCAATCCTGTATTGTCATTTACATTTTGCTTACTTGAGTTGAAATAAAAAGACAGGCACCATTTTAAAAAATCCCACTCTGCATAAGGTCTGAATAATAGTGGGCTCCTGGAATCAAACATCCACTTTATGCTTTGCTTTATTATGCCTGGTGAAGCCATCGGAATAAAATGGCTCGGACAAATCATGCCGGCGTTCCCGTACGATGCCGAAGGGATTTCTCCCTCTTCATCGAAAATCGTGATTTTGAACCCGGAACGATTTAAAAAATATGCCGAAAAAATGCCGATCAATCCTCCACCTATGATTCCTATATGCACTTTTAGATAAATTAAAGTGCAAAGATATGGCTAAGATTCAAGTAAAAATAAAGTAGTAACAAAACATTGAGTATAAACCTTTCACTTTGGATTACCCATCCTGAGTCCAGACTTCTTAGAGTTAATAAAACCTGCCTCTTAATCAAATTACCTGGAAGCCCTGCCAGTAAGGATCATCGTCATCTATAAAAATAGTGTTGTATCCGGTTACCTTTGCCCAACCTTCAATACTGGGTATGATGGCTTTTTTGCCGTGGTATTCCATTTGATCTTCTACCCGGCCTACAAATTTTGAATGAATAATGCTCTCATGTACAAACCGATCCCCTTTATGCAGTAATCCTTTGGCTGCCAGTTGTGCCATTCGGGCCGATGTCCCTGTACCACAAGGTGAACGGTCAATTGCTTTATCTCCATAGAAAACAGCGTTTCTTGCGCTGGAGTCCTTATCTCTCGGTACCCCGGTCCACATAATATGACTGCATGTTGAAATAGTGGCGTCTACGGGATGGCTAAACACATATTTTTCATTGATTTTTTTTCTAATTTCAAGGCTCCACTGGATGAGCTGGCTTGCAGAATAATCGTTTATATCCGAATAATTTTCCTGTCTTTCTATGATGGCGTAAAAATTTCCTCCATAGGCCATATCAAACTTAATCTTACCCAAAGTGTTTGATTCGATCTCCAAGTCTACTGCTTCCAGAAACGAAGCCACATTGGTGAGCTTTACTGATTTAACCTTAGATCCAACCTGATCGTATTCTATCAACACGAGTCCGGCGGGAGCTTCCATTCGTATTTTGCCGGGGGTCTGAGGATGTATCAAACCATGCTCCACAGCAGCTGTGATCGTGCCAATGGTGCCATGTCCACACATGGGAAGGCAACCGCTGGTCTCAATAAATAGTACTGCGACATCATTCGCGGGGTCTGACGGGGGATAAAGTATGCTCCCACTCATCATGTCATGTCCTCTTGGTTCGAACATGAGTCCTTGCCTGATCCAGTCGTATTCTTTTAAAAAATGTTGCCTTTTTTCAGACATAGTGTTGCCTTTCAAATTTGGGCCACCTCCGGCCACCAATCGAACAGGATTGCCACAAGTGTGGGCATCGATACAAAAAAAACTCTGACGCACTTATATATATGTAATTTTATAATGAAGGTTAAAAATAGGAAAAATCTCAGCTGAAAGCCGCAAAAATGCGATTTATGTAATTAAGCATATAATATAGGAGCTAACTAACAGAAAATAAATATTTTATAAAAAATTTCCACATGTCAGCAGAAAACCTCAAATTTGCACCCTGCTAAAATTAAGCAAGTATATTTATTTTATAATCTATTAAAAACCAGTGACTAATGAGAAAAGCTGATCTTGTAGCCATGATTTCTGAAAAAACTGGCGTACCAAAGGTTGATGTATTGGTTAGCTTGGAAATGTTTTTCAAAGAAGTGAAAGGCACTTTGTCTGAAGGCGAAAATGTCTATATCAGAGGATTTGGCTCTTTTATCATCAAGAGAAGAGCTAAGAAAATAGGGAGGCACATTAAGAAAAACGTGGCAATCGAAATTCCGGAACATTTTATACCTTCATTCAAACCTGCAAAGGTTTTTGTAGAACAGGTTAAAAACAAAGTAACTCAACTGCCGGAAGGTGGTGAAGAAGAAGAATAATGCTAAACAGATTTTCAGGTCCTCAAAAGGCCATCGTATTATCTATACTTGCATTTGTTCTTCTCTATTTTGGTTTTAGTAAAATTTCTCCGGAAATAAGAAACCCTGAAAAGTCAGCGGTTTCAAAAAATATTGAAAATGATTTTGAGCAAAAGGCGATTACTTTCATTGATTCATTAAGTGATGACAGCAGAAGCCAGATTGCATTATTTATGAAACAATATGAAAGTTCTACTGTAGATTCAGTAAAAATTGCTTCATTGAAGAAGATTTCTGGATTTTGGTATGCTCAGGGCAAAACGGGTTTAGCGGCAGAGTATGCCCGCAAAGTAGCTGAATTAGTGGCTACACCGGATGCCTGGACCCTGGCAGCAACCAATTTTGTACTAGCCATCAAACAAGGGGTAGGTACTGAATCAGAGCAGAAAGACTGGTTGTCAAAAGCACGGCATGGATTCGAACAGGCAGTAGCACTGGACTCGAATAATGTGGTGAGCAAACTAAACCAGGCTTTGTTGGCAGTGGAGTTTCCTGAAAATGGCCCAATGGAAGGCATTTTGGCCTTAAGGAAGTTAAATGAACAATATCCGGATGAACCGGCAGTTTTGTTTCATTTAGCCAGGCTGGCCATCGAAACCAATCAACTTGATAGGGCCAAAGAGAGGTTAAGTCACCTGGTGAAAGTAGCCCCGGACTATACCAGGGCTTATTGTTTACTGGCCCAGATTGCAGAAAAAGAAAATAATTCAGTTGCTTTTAAGTCATATAGTGAAAAATGCAAGGACGAATAGTCCTTAAATGATATAAATTATTAATATTTAAAAATTCAAACAATTTAAAACATGCCTTGCGGTAAAAAAAGAAAGCGCCACAAAATGGCCACACATAAGAGAAAGAAAAGACTGCGCAAAAACAGACATAAAAAGAAACTGAGATAGTAGTTTCACGGTTGCGCCGTTTGGTCTATAAATGAGGTTTCATCTCCTCATTTTTACCACATTATAGTTATTAAGAAAAATTATTCGCTCCTTTGTATTTGAGGTATATCTCAAATCAATTTTTTAAATGGGCTGAGCTGCGCAACCATAATCAACGTGTATTATGGAGCGTGAACTAATTATCAATTCTACTCCACGGGATGTGGAGATCGCACTACTTGAAAATGGAAAGCTCGTCGAGTTACATCACCAGCAGTCCAATGATAATTTTCAAGTAGGCGATGTATTTTTAGGCTATGTCACCAAACTAATGCCAGGGCTCAATGCAGCATTTATTGATATTGGACATCCTAAAGACGCCTTTTTACATTATACGGATTTGGGACCCGGGCTCAGTTCTTTTCTAAGTTTTACTGAAAAATCGATCCTTGGTAAATTGAATACACATCTCCTGGATGGCTTCAATATAGAACCCGAAATAAACAAAAATGGCAAAATAAACCAGGTATTGGCTAAAAAGCAGCCGATATTGGTTCAGATACTCAAAGAACCCATTTCTACCAAAGGCCCCAGATTATCTGGTGAAATCACCATTCCCGGAAGATTTATGGTGCTCACTCCATTTACTGATCAGGTGGCCGTATCAAAAAAAATTGAAGATAATGAGGAGCGGAAAAGACTTCAGATATTAGTAGAGTCAATCAAGCCAAAAAATTTCGGAGTGATTGTGCGCACCGCATCGGAAGGCAAAAAAGTCGCTGATTTACACGAAGAGATTACTGAGCTCACTGAAAAGTGGGAAGCGATTCATCGTCAGTTGCACAAGGCCAGGGGGCCAATTAAATTACTGAGCGAACTGGATAAGACATCTTCGATGCTCAGAGACCTGCTCAATTCCTCCTTTAATAAAATCGTAATCAACGACAAGGAGCTTTATCAGAATGCAAGGAATTTACTCCAAAGTATTGCCCCTGAACAAGCAAAAATAGTACAGCACTACAAGGGTGATAAGTCCATTATGGATCAATTTGGAATCTCCCGGCAGATCAAATCTTCTTTCGGAAAGACCGCCACTATGAGCAGCGGTGCTTATATAGTGATAGAGCATACAGAGGCTATGCATGTAATAGATGTGAATAGCGGACCTAAAATGCAGAAAAGCGATCAGCAATCTGCAGCATTATCTGTAAATATTGAAGCTGCTATGGAAATTGCCCGTCAGGTACGATTGCGGGATATCGGCGGCTTGATTACAATAGATTTTATTGACATGAAAAGTCAGGAACATAAAAATCATCTGTATAAAATGATGAAAGAATTTATGTCTACTGACCGTGCCCAGCATAGTATATTGCCTCTTAGTAAATTTGGGTTGATGCAGATTACCCGTGAACGAGTAAAGCCTGCCGTGCTGATCAATACCAATGAAACCTGTCCTACCTGTGGTGGCACAGGCCAGGCCAGGCCAAGTATATTGGTTGCGGATGAAATAGAACGCGATATTGAATTCATTATGAATAATCGATCTGATGTAAAACTTACACTCGAAGCACATCCCTTTGTGGTGTCTTATTTCAGACATGGCTTTTGGAATCGACAAATGCAAATGTGGTGGAAGTATAAAAAATGGATAAAGATAAAATCCAATGAAAACCTGGCCTTATCTAGTTATAAATTGCTGGATGGCAATGAAGATGAAATCCGTTTGAGCGCATAGGCCCTTCCTGCCTATTTTGTTTTCGTAATTTCTTATTTGAAATTAAATACCTTTCATCCTTCTTGGATAAGAAATTAAACATATTAATCTGCCCTCTTAATTGGGGCTTGGGTCATGCTACCCGATGTGCGCCGATTATTAAAAAATTATCCGACCTTGGACATATCGTTACTATTGCCAGTGATGGCGATGCCCTGGTAGTCTTAAAAAGGGAATTTCCAGGCATGGAATGCAAAGCATTAGCACCCTTGAATATCCTGTATTCAAAATACTTTTTTCCGGGTTTGTTATGGCAATCGATTAAGATCATTGATTGGATGCAAAAGGATAGAAAGATGCTGCATCAAATCTTCAAAGAAAATTCCTACGATGTGATTATTTCCGATTCACGCCCTTTGATGTATTCCAGTAAAATAAAATCCATATTCATTATCAATCAGCCCAATCCCTTTATTCCATGGTATTATGGTTCAATGATAATTAAACCAATGCTAAACAGGATATATAAAAAATTTCATGAAATCTGGATACCCGATATAAAAGGAATAAATAGTTTGGGTGGTGAGCTCATAAACATATCAAGCCATAAAAATATAAAGCACATTGGTTGGATCTCCAGGTTAAAAATCCATAATAACATTAGTGAAATTCCCGGCAAAATATTGGCTGTCATATCCGGCCCGGAACCGGCCAGGTCCGATTTTCAGCAAAAACTGGATCTAAATTTACCGGAAGAGCTGGTGACTCTCATAGGAGGAGTTGTAAATAAACTTGAAACAGGTGGAAGATATATTTCCTATTTAGAGCCCAACGAACTATCGAATCAAATAGAAACTGCAGAGTACATTATCTCACGCGGCGGTTATTCAAGCCTGATGGATCTGGCCTTTTCCAATAAAAAATTAATTTTGGTACCCACCCCGGGTCAGACTGAACAAGAGTATCTGGCACGAAGATTGGTTGAAAAAAATTATGCGGTGATTTGGAATCTGGAAATGGAAAGCTGGGAAGATGTAAGATCAAAATCCGATATGGCAAAACGATTTGATTTGAAGCAATGGAATATAGATAATGATAAATTATTAGCTGAGGCTTTGCAGCAGCTTGAAGGATTGATTTGAATTAGTTCTGAATTAATTCCATTATTTTGCAATATGAAGATAAATTTGAAACAAGCTGTACAGGATAAGGGGGGAGTACCTAAGATGTATATATCTATAGAAGTGAAAATAATGATGGATAAAAATCTTATATGTTTCATCTTAATGGGCAAGAATTAAAAATGAAGTTTATTGCAAAAATCGGGACCATCAAGGTCATCAGCTGAATTTTAGTAATATCAAATAAATCCAATGGCCAAGTCCAGTTTTCAAAATACTCAAATCGGTAAACGGGTACTCAAACTGAGTAATCTCGAAAAGAGTATTTATAAAAAAGAGGGAATATTAAAAGCAGAGGTAATCAAGTATTATTATTCCATAGCGCCAACCATGCTCAAATATATTCGCGGAAGGCCATTGAGTTTGATCCGATATCCCGATGGGATCGAAGGAGAAATATTTTACCAAAAAAACAAACCCGATTTCGCACCCGAATGGGTAGACAGTGTGATACTTGGTAAAGAAGAGAAAGATTATATTATCGCTGATGAAGAAGCTACTTTGGTATGGATTGCTAACCTGGCCGGACTAGAGATACACATGGCTAATTGTAAACGACCCCATTTTGACAAACCCGATGTTATGGTTTTTGATCTGGACCCACCGGAGGAAGGATGGTGGGAAACTACTAAAGCGATAGCCTTTTCTTTGAAGGAGTTTTTAGTGTTGTATGGATATCATCCTTTTGTTAAAACTTCAGGAAATAAAGGGTTACACCTGTTTACTCCTATTGATGCTAAGAACAATTACGATGAAGTATTGGAGGTATTGAGAAAACTTACGGAGGAGTTTGTAGCCGCTCATACCGATACCTGTACATTAAATATTCGCAAAAACAAGCGCACTGATAAATTATTCATAGATATTCAACGCAATCATGCATCGCAGACCATCATCTCACCTTATTCGTTAAGAGGTAAGCCTACGGCTCCGGTATCCATGCCCATTCCATGGGATGAATTAAAAAATACTGAAAGTGGCAAGTCCTTTACAATAGCAAATGTGCCGACCTATATCGCTCAGTACGGTGACCCATGGGATGGCTTTTATAGCAAAGCTGTCTTGATTCACAGCCACAGAAAATGGACTGAAAAAAAAAACCAAAACCCGGAAGGACACAAACACAAAAGCCCTGAGCAACTCGAATCGTATCAGCAAAAAAGGGATTTCGAAAAAACATCCGAGCCTAAAGGCGAAGAAATAAATGAATATACTTCGCCTGATTCATTTGTAATTCACCGCCATCATGCTTCCAGGCTTCATTACGATCTACGATTGCAGGTTGATGGTGTACTTCGATGTTGGGCTGTGCCTAGAGGAATGCCTGACATAAGTGGTATTAAACGAATGGCTATAGAAACCGAGCCCCACCCAATACAATATCTCAATTTTGAAGGGGTGATCCCAAAAGGAGAATATGGCGGTGGCCCCATGTGGATTTTTGCAAAAGGCAGATTTGAAATAAGCAAACAAAAGAAAGATGGATTTTATTTTCGATTGTATAGTCCCGAGCTCGAGGGCGAATTCAGAATGCACAATACCAAAGAAAAAGAATGGTTACTGGAAAGAGTCGACAGATCTCAATGGGACAGGAACTATACTATGTCTCCTATGCTGGCCATTGCAAATAGGACATTGCCTACGCGGCCGGAGGACTATTTTTATGAAGTAAAATGGGATGGTATCCGCGTAACTATTTATATAACGGAGGATTCGATTAAAATTCTGTCTAGATCAGGAAGGGATATCACTAAACAGTTTCCTGAACTTATAAATAGTAGAGAGCATCTTAATTGTAGTGTGGCTATATTCGATGCGGAGATCGTATGCCTCAATGCCAAAGGCGTACCTGTATTTACAGATGTGATCTCCCGATTGCATGCCGGATCATTTGCTATCGATGTCGTGCGCAAATCAAAACCCGTACACTGCTATCTTTTCGATGTGATCTATCTCGATGGCCGTGCTTTGATTAAAGAACCCATACAGCGCAGGCAAGCCTGGCTCAAAGATCTGATCAAATCAAAAAATGCATTTCGATCCAGTGATGTATTTGAAGATGGGGAAAGTCTCTATGCTGCTGCCGAACGAATGGGGCTGGAGGGTATTATGGCCAAGAGGAAAGACAGCATTTACACTCCCGGCAAAAGATCCACGGATTGGGTTAAGATCAAATTTAGAAATACAATGGAATGCATCATCGTAGGAATGACTGCAGGTAAGGGCGACAGAGAGCCTTATTTCGGCTCATTGCAATTAGTATCCAAAGAAGATGATGGTACCGTTATTTACAGAGGCAGGGTAGGAACAGGTTTTGATGATATAATGATGAAGGAATTCACCAAAATTCTTACTCCATTAAAAGTAGACAACAAAGCACTCGATCTTAAAATGGAAGAAGAAAAATCTACTACCTGGCTAAAACCCATCAAATGGTGTGAAATACAATTTGCCAGCATTACCCCTAATGATACGCTGAGAGAACCCGTATGGGTGCAATGGAGGGAGGATTTGGAATGATAAAAATAGATTTACCAATAGAGACGCTAAAAAATTGGATTCTTTTCTGAGATTAAAATGTATGATAAAATTATTTAAATTTTACTTATCCTCTCCTAAAAGGTAGTATTTCCAAAAACTAATCCGTTTCAATATTATGATAAAAAACTTCGGAATCAGAATGACGGTTGTATTATTGCTGGCCTGCAATTACTCCATTTCTCAGCCCTCTACTGTGCTTCCCAGGGACGAATCTGGCAAAGATTCCAGCCTGGCATCAATGGTATTGAATTTGAAAAGAATTATTAATACCAAAGATTTCAATGCATTATTAACCTACATACATCCCGAAATCCAAATCGGATTTGATGGGAATAATGGAAAAGATGCATTTAAAGAAGAATGGAGCAGCATACAAAATCAATCTAAGTTGTGGCCCATCTTAAAAAGATTAATTGATTTGGGAGGTGTGTTTATTAAAGAAGACCCAAAAAATATGTTTGTGTTTCCCTATGCCTATGAAGTTGATTTGGGTGAAGTGGAGGATGCATATAATTTGTTTATAGTAACAGGGAAAAATGTAAATGTCAGAGAGGCCCCTTCGTTGACTGCAAAAGTCACAGGCAAGTTATCGTATAATGTAGTGACCCGGGATTTTTCTATTCCGGATAAAGAAAATAATGAATGGCTGCTGATAAACACACTGGATAAAAAAATAAAAGGAAATGTACACCGGGACTTTCTATATTCTCCTTCTGATTATAGATTGTTTTTGAAAAAGGAAAAGAACACCTGGCTTGTCTATATGTTTTTGATCGGTGATTAATTGATAAAACGAACAAAAGGGTAGAGCACGATATTTCAATTTTAATGTTGTTTTGGCATATGCTTTATTAAGCCCGTGGTATTTTATACCGTGGTAAGCATATAATTTGGCTTAGTTTTTGTCCATTTACATAGTTAATTAAAAAAAATCCAGTCATGCGATCCATTTGGAAAGGTCATATCCGTTTTTCATTAGTCACTATTCCTGTACGGCTTTATAATGCCATAGAGTCCAGTCAATCCGTCAGCTTCAGGCAATTGCATAAAAAAGACAATAGTCCTATCGGCTATGATAAAAAGTGTAAATCATGTGGGGAAAGTGTAAAATCAGAAGATATAGTTAAAGGATATGAATATGCACCTGACCAATATGTGATAATGGAAAGCTCAGATCTGGAAAAAGTAAAACTAAAAAGTACTAAAATCGTTGATATAGAGGCGTTTGTGAGTAAGGATGAAGTGCACCCGGCATTATTCGATACTCCTTACTTTGCCGGCCCGGATGGTGAGGTAGCTACTAAAGCATATGGGCTTTTAAAAACATGCCTGGACCAGACGAATAGACTGGCTGTTGGCAGGGTAGTCCTAAGGGAGAAAGAAGAAATAGTACTCATAGCTCCAAGTGGATCAGGTCTGATGATGTATATGCTTCGATATCCTCATGAACTGAGAAATATCGAATCTGTACCACAGATAGATACAAAAGGAGAGGTGGATGCGGCACAGTTAAAATTGGCCAATGTGCTGGTAGAAACTATGACCAAGTCTTTTTCTGATTTGGAATTAAAAGACAGGTATTTTGAATCCCTGCAGGAAATCATCCAGGCTAAAATTGCAGGAAAAGAGATAGTTTCCGTAAAGGAAGAGGAAGCACCAATCGTAGACATTATGACCGCACTGAAGGAAAGTATAAATCAGGCTAAAGCCGAAATCAAACCTATGGTAAAAGCTACCGGCGAATCTGAGGAAAAAGAAGCAAATGCCAAAAAGAAGAAATCTGCATAATATTTGAGAATTAACATATATTATTTTTTTATTTGACCTCTGGAGTAAATTCTTATCATAATCATTTGGAAAAGCTTTGATTTTTGAATTCCGTTTTCTATTTTTACAGAAACTTATATCAGGAAATTTAAAAATGAATTTTATGAAAAAGATTCTACTTTTTGCCTTTTCTTTTCTTATAATTTATGCATGCGATCATACCCCGGTAATTACAAGCGAAGAATTAGATGATTCTCTTACCCTTTTGATCAAAGCTCATAGTCCTACTGCCTCTAAGGATTATTTCGTGATGCCTGAAAGCATTGATTTGCATCATTTGCCTAACCAGGATAAAAAGAATTCAATAAATGAGGCTAAAGTAAGATTAGGGAATCTGCTATTTTTTGAAACCGGTTTAGGCATGGAAGCCAAATATGATGTATCCTTACAGGCATATTCATGCAGTAGCTGCCATGTACCCAACAGAGGATTTACAGCTGGTCGCTTTCAGGGGATTGCCGATGGTGCAGTGGGTTTTGGAAAATTTGGGGAAGCGAGAAAGAAAAATTCTTTATATCAAGGTTCTGAAGTCGATGCCCAGGGTGCAAGACCTCTCCCAACTATTAATTTGGCTTATGTTACTAATGCATTATGGGCAGGAACGTTTGGATCATATGGTGTAAATGTGGGTACTGAATCAGTCTGGAATCAGGATACATTGATAAATATTAACCACAAAGGATTTGAAGGTCTGGAAGCCAATAATCAGCGTGCTTTGATAGTGCACCGACAGGTTATAAATAAGCCATTGATGGATAAATTGGGTTATACCCCATTATTTGATGCTGCATTTCCAGAATACAAAGCTGAGAACCGATACACCAGGGAAACCGGAGCATTGGCTATAGCAGCATATTTCCGCACTATATTTACCAATCAGGCTCCTTTTCAAAAATGGCTAAAGGGAGACTTACAGGCAATGAATGCTGAGCAAAAGAAAGGAGCAATCTTGTTTTTTGGAAAAGCAGGCTGTGTAAATTGCCATAAAAGCCCATCATTTAATGCCATGGAATTTCAGGCTGTAGGAGTAAAAAATCTATTTCAATCGGGATATGAAGTATTTCGTACCGATGCCAGTGATGCCAGGAATTTTGGTCGAGGAGGCTTTACTAAAAGGGCAGAAGATATGCACAAATATAAAGTGCCTCAACTTTATAATTTGAAAGATGTAGGGTTTTACTTCCATGGTGCAAGTAAACAATCCTTGAGATCAGTGGTAGAGTATTTTAACCGTGCTGTGCCGGAAAATCCAGATGTACCACAGTCACAAATTTCTGAATTCTTCAAGCCTCTTAACCTTACTAGTGAAGAAATTGATTTGGTTACCGCATTTTTATCCGATGGTTTATTTGATCCTAATTTGGAAAGATATATGCCCTCAAAGACAATGTCTGGATTGTGTTTCCCAAATAATGATACACAATCAAAATTGGATATGGGTTGTAAATAGAAAAGTTTCTTTTTATTTATTTGTTCAAATTATATATAATTGTAATGTGAATCTTGGCTCTTATCTGTAAATTTACAGAGTCAATGGGTAAAGTAATTCCATATCAGAATAGAAGGTTTAAACCATTGGATTTTGTGCGTGTCGATGAAAAATCCACACCCACTGGTCAGATGAATCTTTTTGAATCTACAGGGCCAGAAGAAACAACATTATTACCCATATTTGATAACTCATTTGATTTAGCTCTGAAGTTGGATCTGAAAGACGATCCGGGAGCTGAGCGATTCTACCTGCGGGCAATTGAAAAAAATGAAAATACAGCACATTCCTATTGCAATCTGGGAGTATTGGCCGCACACAAAGAAAATATGGTCGAAGCAGTTGATTATTTTACAAAAGCCCTTGCCGAAGATCCCAGACATGTAGAGACCCATTTTAATCTGGCTAATGTATATTTTGCTGTTGGCAATCATCACCTGGCAGTATTTCATTATCGGTTGGTAAACAGAATAGCCCCTGATTTTGCTGATGGCTATTTTAATCTTGGTCTTACTCTTTTGGAAACTGAAGATCTCAAAAGTGCTCAGGAAGCCTTTACCCAATACCAACTTTTGTCACCGGAGGCAAAATCTGATCAGGTGAACACTATATTAAAATCATTGGCTTCACTGGTTTGACCAGTTGAAAAAAAAATCTTATAAAATATAGCTCAGGGGGGGTAACTTATTTTATTCCCATTACATACTTAGTAGTACTTTTTGCTAATTCAAAATCCTTCAAGTATGAGCCATATCATCGACTTACATTGCCATCCTGCGTTAAAACCATTGGGGCGGAGTTACTCCTCTTCTGCAGCTGGTATAAATCAAAAAGATAAAAGTAAACGAGGGTCTATTTGGCACTATGATCCGCCACAGGGTACAGATTTGTTTTTGCAAAAATTGCTGGGTATGACTCGTTTTGCCCAAGCGGATTTCAGCTCAATGGCTTACGGCAATGTACAGATAGTGTGTGCATCAATGTACCGGGTGGAAAACGGACTTATCGATTTTCGATTTTTTGGCATCGGGGAGTTTACAAAATTTGCTTCTAATTTTATCAGCGGCCTTGGTAGGGAAAGGATCAAACATTTACAAAACAACCTTGATTATTTCAGTGAACTCGAAAAAGAGTATGATTATTACCGACAATTGGATGGTGAAGAAATAGTATTTAAAGGTGAAATTAAAAGGAAGTATATAATAGTAAAAAATTATACAGACCTGGAGAATAGAATTTCGGAAGCGGAATCAGATAAATCCGTACAAACCATTTTTGTAATCATCACATTTGAAGGGGCTCATCATTTTTTTAACAGGTACGATCACATCGATCCGGCCAATCTATCCAGCCATGAGGCAGAGGTATTGGGTAATGTGCAAAAAGTAAAATCATGGCCCCATTCACCTTTTTTTGTCACTTTTGGCCATCATTTTTATAATGGATTGTGCGGACATGCAGAGAGCCTGAAGGATTTTGTACAGGATGTGCTGACACACCAGGAGTTTATGATGGATACACCATTTAATTCACTAGGATGGAAAGTAGTCAGTGCATTGCTGGATAAAACCAATGGCAAACGAATTTACATAGATATAAAACATATGAGTTATAAATCCCGTATAGAGTATTATCGGTTTTTAAAGGCAAATTACCCTGCAGAATATGCAGCAAAAGAATTGCCGTTAATCATCAGCCATGGGGCGTGTAATGGCTTGGCCAGTAAGGAAAATCCAGTATACCATCCGGGATTGGAAGCTACTGCAAAAAATATGTATGCCGCTGATATAAATTTTTATGATATTGAATTAATTGAATTGGCAACAAGCGGAGGAATCATAGGCTTGCAATTAGATGAAAGACGAATTGGATCCAAAAGTTTCATCAAATCACTAAAAAAAGGCAATGGTACAAATGAAAAAAGACATTATGGATCCAAATTACTATGGAATAATATTCAACATATAGTACAGTTATTAGATGCTCATAATTTATTTGCCTGGGATTGCATAGCCCTTGGTTCTGATAATGATGGGATTATAGATCCTATAAATTATTTTTGGACTTCAGAAGATTTTGATGATTTGATTCAGTATATTGAAAGACATGCATTTAATTTCCTCACCAATCCGGAGACTAAATTTAAGGTTGCTGCAAACGCCATTTCTGCTGCCGAAGCAGTGCACCGGGTATTCTATGGAAATGCATTCGAGTTTTTCCGCAAATATTTTAAGTAAGCTAAATCAAAACTCAGGGTGTTATCTTTACCTCCATTTTAAGAGGCAATGCATTTTTTCTATTCTGAAGTTTTATTTGAAGACCGATTTATCCTCGATGGAGAGGAGGCCCAGCATGCGCATGTACTTCGAATAAAGCCGAAGGAAAAAATAGCCATAGTAAACGGTAAGGGTATAAAATATACAGCAGAAGTAAATACTATTGAAAAAAAAGGGATTACAGGAAAAGTAATTGAAAAAGTTATTGTTCCCCGCCCTTCATTGCAACTTACAATTGCACTTAGTCCAACCAAAAATATTGACCGGTATGAATGGTTTATCGAAAAAGCCACCGAATTAGGGGTACTGTCATTCATACCTCTTATTACCTTTCAATCGGAGCGAAGACAATTGAATGTCGAACGAATGAAGAAAATTATTTTGGCTGCAATGAAACAATCCGGTCGGGCTCTTCTGCCATCCATTACTGAACCTTGTTCGATTAAAGATTTGTTGTCATCAACTAATGCAGATCAAAAATATATTGCACACAGTAGTGGTAAACCAATACAAGATATTCTGAAATCAAATTCTTTACATTCCAATGTTACTGTGATGGTTGGGCCTGAAGGCGATTTTACGGATGAGGAACTATCCTATGCAATGGATAAAGGATTTGTTTCTGTGTCACTTGGTGAGTATCGATTGCGGACTGAAACAGCCGGATTAAAAATTGCGGCTTTGCTGGGGTAATAAAAATAGCCGGCTTGCACCTGTGTTACATCGAAATGGTTTATTTCAAATACTGCATATTTGAAATTTGCTTTTATTCATTTTAAGTAAGTCTTTCCACGCTTTATTATGCTTAGGTATCTAATTTGCGCAGCATGTATTCCTGAATTCGAGGATAGTGTGTCAAAGGAAATATTTATTTTTTCGTTTTCAATAATTCATTTAACAACTCCGGCTCATTGGTCGTAATCTGATTAAATTTTTTCGCAATAAAAAATTCCAGATCAGCTGGATCATTAACAGTCCAAACATTTAAGTCCAGGTTTATTTTTTTTGCTTCTTCTATCCAATCCGGATGTTGAGTTTTAAATACAGAATAGTGGTAATCAATGCCTGTGATCCCGATTGATTTTATTTCAGCCGGGCTTTTATCTCCATTCAGATATTGGGTAGATAAATTTCGGTCGATCTCTAATATCTTTTTAAGTATTTCAATATCGAAACTTATAAATGTGGATTTGCCCAGTAATTTTTGTTCTTTTACTTCGTCATACACTTTTTGGGCGATATACCGACCATGACTTGCACCTTGAGGGGATGGTTTTATTTCGACTATCATGGAAGTAAATTTATTTTTACCGGCTTTCAGGTATTCTTTCAGAGTAGGTAGTTTTTCGCCATTGGTTAGCGGGTATTTTATCAGATCAGCATAGTTTGTTTTTTCGATATCCAGTGAGTGATGATGTTCGTCGTGATTTATAATCAGAACTTCATCTTTAGTCATCCTCACATCGAATTCGGATCCCTGACATTTCAAACGAATCGCATTTTTAAGTGCAGCAATGGAGTTTTCCGGTATTCCTTTGGCTTTCCAGGCACCCCTGTGAGCTATTACCGGATTATATACTTCAGTCATTTGATATACTTTTGGAGTACACTGTATGCAAAATACAGACAGTAAAAGCAGTGTAACTAGTTTATTCATTTATTTGATATTTATTTTTCCACCAAAAGAGTAAGCGTTCTTTAATTTTGTCTTCTGTGGGATTGGTTTGTGGGTGGTAGATGGTTGTACCGGAAAGATGTTCTGGGAGGTATTCTTGTGGTGTAAAATGGTTTTCAAAATCATGAGAGTATTTATAATTTTTCCCATAATCCATATTTTTCATGAGTCGGGTAGGGGCGTTGCGCAAATGTAATGGTACCGGGGCATCGGGATCATTCCTTACGATTTCCAATGCATTGTCAATAGCCAGATAAGCTGAATTGCTTTTTGGAGAGGTAGCGAGATAGATGGCTGTATCAGATAATATAATTCGGGCTTCGGGCATACCTATAGTGTGTATAGCCTGGAAACAGGCATTAGCTATTAATAAAGCATTTGGATTGGCCAGGCCGATATCTTCTGCTGCAGAAATGATTAATCTTCGCGCAATAAATTCTATGTCTTCACCGGCATGCAACATTCTTGCTATCCAATATATAGTTGCCTGAGGATCACTGCCGCGAATTGATTTTATCATTGCAGAAATGATATCGTAATGTTGTTCACCATCCTTATCGTACCTGGCCAGGTTCTGTTGCACAGATGCAGTCACGTATTCATTTGTGATGATGATTTCATTTTCCTGCGATGCAGAATATAGTATTTCAAGTATGTTATACAATTTCCTTCCATCACCGCCAGATAATTGGATCAATGCAGCCGTTTCGGTAATTACCCATTTTTTAGTCTTTAAATACTCATCTTTAGTGCACGCCATTTCGGCCATTCTGAGTAAATCTTCCCCATGTAATGATTTAAGTACGTATACCTGGCACCTGGAAAGTAAAGCTGATATGACCTCAAAAGAAGGGTTTTCCGTAGTAGCGCCTATCAAGGTGATGACCCCTTTTTCTACAGCATGTAATAATGAATCCTGCTGCGCTTTTGAAAATCGATGAATTTCATCGATAAATAATATAGGATTGGGTTGGTCAAAAAATCGTGTTCGCTGAGCTTTCTCGATGGTCTCACGTACCTCTTTTACCCCTGATTCAATTGCACTCAATTGAAAAAAAGGTCGTTGATGCTGGGTAGCTATCAATCTGGCTAGTGTAGTTTTTCCTGTACCGGGAGGCCCCCAAAAAATCATGGAGTGAATATTTCCAGATTCGATTAGTTTTCTAAATACAGAACCATCTGCCATTAGGTGAGATTGGCCAATGTAGTCATCTAACGTTTTTGGTCGCATTCTTTCGGCTAATGGAAACATGATTGCAATTTACGATATAGAGGCAGGTAATATATAAATTGAATTTTTAATTCATGCGGACAAGCCAAGTTAAGCTTATTTACAGTTAATCACAAGGGGTGGTAAACTGACCTGGTTGCTTTTATTTCCATTTCTATCCTCAATATACACTTTGTAGGTAACGGTATCTTTTGTAGCTACAGAAGGTATCGTACATGGATCAGCATTGGAGTAATAGCAACACACATTGAATAAGGTAGTATGAAAAATAGTAATGGTTCCTTTTACTCCGTTTGCTACCCCTTTTTGTGGAATTACTGGCATAGAATAGGTAATTAATTTTCCATCACGATCATCTAATAGAAATATATTCGCTTTGTTTGCCGGATCACCAATATCACCATCACCATCAGTAAAACCTATTTGAATTTGCAATGTATCATCTTTTACTCTTCCCTGATCTATAGTATTTTTATTAATTCCTTCGAATGTGATGGCTGGGATATCGGAATATTCTGGTGCAATAATGCAGGTAAAGAGCAGTAGTGAAAAACAAAACAAAATAAAATACTTTACGGACATACCTCCTGTAAATATCAAGGATTTTTTCGATATACACCACATTATTGACTAAACGAATTCCCGATCAGAATTGCCCATGGGAGTCGATTTATTCTCGATCATTCTTCTTGCCACCAGTCCAGCAACTACCCCAAAGGCAAATCCTCCGATATGTGCCCACCAGGCCACCCCGCTTTGTTGCGCCTGTGATGCAGCTGACCCAAGGGAAAAGAAACCACTAATCAATTGCTGTATAATCCAAATGCCCAGGAAGAATACGGCCGGCATATAGAATGATCTGAAAAAATACAATACCAATACTTTTATTTTGGAAGCAGGAAACATTACCAGGTATGCTCCCAATACTGCAGAAATCGCTCCACTTGCCCCTACGGCAGGTACTTGACTTCCAGGTCCTGAAAGTACATGCGCTACTGCAGCTGCAAGGCCTCCTAATAAATAAAATAACACAAAGTTAAAATTGCCTATTACAGCTTCGATATTATCCGCAAATACCCATAGAAAGAGCATATTTCCAATTAAATGCATCCAGCCACCGTGCAAAAACATGGAGGTAAATAAAGTAAACAGATCCTGACCCTGTACGATTTCAGAAGGAATTGATCCATATTTTATTACAAATGGTTCTAATTGATCAGGTGGAAGCATTACCTGAAAAATAAATATCAATACGTTGAATGCGATAAAAAGGTAGGCAAACATCGGCTTGTTGCCTCCTTTTACCTGATCATCTCCAATTGGGAATACCATGAGGGGAATTTACAAAATATATTTTAGAAAAGATTAATCTTGCTTAGTGATGCAAAATAAAGTAATCGTAAATAGCACGTGTAACTTCTGCAATGGCTCTTTCACGCTCAGGAATGGGTCTTTCTGAGGATTTTACAAATACGGAAATAGCAATATGCCCGAAAGTGTCAGGCAATAGTATGATCCCTACATCATTTGTAGTCATTCCAATGGTGCCGGTTTTATGCATAACTTCTGTTCCCGGTGGCAATACTCCTTTCAATCGTGCCAGGCCGCTTTCGCACCGCTTCATTATATCAAGTAATAAAACCTTTGATTCTGATTTTAGTATGGGTTCTTTAAATAGTTTTGTCAAAAGCATGGTCATGGCTGAAGGTGTACAGACATCCATCTTAGTGCTATCAAATTTTTTTGAATAAAAAGCTTCATCTTCCGGCTTTATTTTTTTTGCCAGGCTATCAAACAACGCTGGTGACCACGCCGCATGTTTGTTCATAGAAATGCCTAGAAAATCAGCTATCAAATACGAAGTAGGTCTGTCTACCCGAAGTCCTTGAATTCCCAGGCGTTTCATGCAAGCATTCACGGAAGAAGGCCCACCGGCCAAGCGAAGGCAAATGTCAGTAGCACTATTGTCACTTATGAGTAACATTAATTCCATCAGGCTTCGTATGGATAGTGCTATCCCTGGTTCTTTTGAGTTTGGCCAATTAAACCGGTCTGCAATCATACCACTTCCCGGATGCAGATCAGACTTTTGAATTGTAATCAACTGATCAAGTGAATAAATACCACTATCCACCTTAGTAAGTAATTGAATCGCGATCGGTACTTTATAACTGCTGGCCATAGGAAATAATTCCTGTTCATTTTGATTGATGATGACCCCGGATTCAATATGTAAAGCCGATACTCCAAGCATTCCTCCCGATAAAAGGGAGAGTCTTGCCATTTCTTTTTGTAATCTTTCTTTTATAATCGCATCAGATGGTAGCAGATGGTTGTTCTGCTGAGCGAAAAGTACACCCATTGCTAGCCAAAGAAATAGGCTAAGAAATATTTTATTAAAACGACACATCATCTTCATATCATAAATGAGTTAGTGAATATAATAATAGTTTACTATCCTAAGTATAAGTGAAAATAGTAGTCTACTATCTTATTTTTAGGTGCCAAAATAATACTTTTTCCAACCGTATAACTTATTATAATAGCTTCATTAGGGCAATTTTTTATTGATAAAAACGAAAATTATAGTAAAATATACGATCCCAAAGGGTCCGAGACGATCTTTGATGATTTTTTAGAACCATTTGAATCCTTCGGATTAGGAAGCCCATTCAATGCTATAAGTCCCCAAAGGACTAACTATTTATAAATTCAAATACACCATAAATCCGACCCTGTCAGGTTTGCACATCTTTTGAATGAAGTGTTACAAACAGATATCCATGGTGAGTTAATTCAAATTTACCATCAAAAAAATAGGTCCTGAACTTTTTGTGTTAAAGTAGTGAAAAACACAAATGCTATAGTAATATGCAAGCTACTTTTGTGCAATCTTCAATAAATCTTCCAGGTAGTCGGCTTGTATTTCCTGAATCTCTAAAAGTTTTTTATTTTGATGAACCAATAAGTGGTCTATTTTTTCGCTGAGCAATTTTATTTCAAGCTCTGCTTTGAGGTTGATTTTGTAATCATGCTCTGCTCTTTTTCTGTCTTTTTCTTCCTGCCTGTTTTGACTCATCATGATTATCGGTGCCTGGATAGCGGCGAGGCAAGAAAGAATAAGATTGAGTAATATAAATGGAAATGGATCAAAGGTTTTTGATTTTAATATCCAAAGATTAAAGAAAATCCACAGTAAAATGAAAGTAAAAAAAGTAATGATGAAGTGCCAGCTCCCTCCGAATGCAGCTATTTTATCCGCCATTTTTTGACCCATGGTGAGATCAGTTTCTTTTTCTTCCGATAAATTTTCTGAAAGGATAGCATTGTTTTTGATGGCATTCATTACATCCTGATCTATTATGGCTAATTCCCCTTTTTCTTGCGCCACCAATTGAGTAAGGTAGTGTCTTCTGTACCTATTGAGCTCGGCTAGACTGATCTGGACATCGTAATTAAAATTGGGATGATCTTTTTTAATTAAATTAAAGATGCCTTCGCGTATGTCATTGCCATTTACTTCTTCTCCTGAGGGGATCAATTGATTACTGATAAAACTATTTGCCATATTATTCTAAATAAAAGTACGTACCAGGCTAAGGTATAGGAATTTCAGTGGAGAGCATGAATCAATTAGATCCTCTTTTTTTAATATAATTTATTTAAAAATCAGTTAACTGGCATGGATACCAGTTTTATTGAGGATAAATACTTAAACTATATGGAAGTATGTATACGTAATTAAAAAAAAGAAAAAGTAGCGTGAGAGAGACTTGAACAGTGAACTTCAATAAACAAACATAAACCATAAAACGTTAATAATTAATTAAATACAGATGTGTCATTTTCGCATTTTGATGCTTTTGTTTATATTTGTTCGTCTTAAAAGTACCCTAAAAGTACCCCATTTTATGATTCTATGTTTCAAGCGTAAGAGGATTTCACGACCACATTTTAATATTAAATCTGTCCAGGATCAAAAGATAAGATTGATATACTTATACTTTAATTATTCTTCAACTCTACCGCGATTAAAGTACAGCACTGGGTTGAGTGTCAATATCAAATATTGGGATAAGAAAAGAGGGAGAGTAAAGGAATCCACGGAACTTAGGGATTGGCAGGAAATTAATGACAATTTGGATCAAATTGCGCAGAAAGCAAAAGAAATAGTAACAGCAAATCCATCCATTGACCACTCCAAATTCAAAAGTTTATTAGATGGATTCTTATCTATTAGGGTAGACCAAAGTATTAAATTATACCCTTCCTTTTTTGAGTTCATAGAAGACTATATTAAGGCAGAAAAGTCTAAACCCAATGCCAAAATAACCTGGAAAAAGTATCTTACTTTTCTAAACCTTCTGAAATCATATTGTAAAGACAATGACTTAAAAGAGATGGCATACGAGGATATTGATTGGAAATTTAGAAAGGATTTTGAAGTATGGTGCTACAAACCTCCCAGAGCTCACTCTCAAAATAGTCTCGAAAAAAACATCAACATACTCACCTATTTTATGAGACGCTCTTATGAGAGAACATACACTAATGCGGAGGGGAAAAAGGTAAAATATCATGATAATACAATACCCTTTGAAAAAAGCTTTGCTGGTCACAGGGTAAAAACCTCCAGACACCCTTTGACATTTGAAGAATTAAATATATTGCTTCGGTTTAATGATTTACCAGATCATCTAATAGAGGTAAAGGATTTGTTTCTAATGAGTGCATTTGGAGGGGGGTATAGATTCTCGGATTATGTGAAAATTAGAAAGGAGAATATCTTTATGCAAGACAATGTAGAGTTATTAAGGCTCTTTATTACAAAAGGCGATACAAAGACAAAGGATAATGAGGTGGTAATTCCTGTTTTTCCAGAGTTTAAGATTTTGCTAAATAAATATGATTATCAGATTCCTATATCAAAAAGTTCACAAAAATCCAATGAACAGCTTAAAGAACTATGTAAACGAGTAGGTCTAACCAGGGAAGTGCCAGTACAAGAATCCATAGGTGGCAAAATGGTACATTCTGTAAAGCAAATATGGGAATTGGTAACCAACCATACTGCGAGATTTAGCTTTATCACCAATGCTTTGAATCATTATGGTATGACGGCATTCGAAGTATCCAAAATTACTGGCCAAAGTCTACAGGTGCTTTTAAATTATGAGCACGGCGACAAAACAAAAAATGCCATAGATATAGCAAGAAAACATTTCAAGAAGTAACTTTAGGGCTTAAATCAATGAATTAGGTATGACTGAATACTATGCCCGAGTAAAGAATAAACAGATGGATGAGGCTGCTGATAAATGGAGTAAATTGAACTAAGCCTTTAAATATGGGACAAATACCTGGTTTGGACTCCATTTTAGATCAGCTTCATAGAATTGTATTTTTTTATAGTCAAAATTATCCCAATATACTGGCATCGGGAAAACCTGATTTTTACAAGCCTACATTAGACGAAAATGAAATAGATAATATATCTCGTTATTTTATCAATAATAAGGGTAAAACGAAAACAGAATTTATTGATATCCGATATATAATACTAGGTTTAGTTAAAACCATCCCATCCTTCCAGTATGCCTTTGATTTGTATGTTGAAAATGTAAATAAGGAATTAAAATATCTCAATAATAATTATGAAGAAAACTGGACGGCATATGATAACATTAAAGAAAAATTGGATAAGGCTTTAGAATTAGGATATATTCAGACAATAGAGGAATATGAATCCAGCGTAGTTATACTCTGTAACTTTTTTAAAATAAACAGAGCATTTGTTTGTGCCGATGTACCATATAATAACATAAACTTAAGCAAGTATAGGAATGGCTATGAGCAAGTAAAAGGCTATTTAATTGGTAGGGGATATATTGCACCAGAGCAAATACAATCCCTTGACTATTTGATAATTGGTAGGCAAATTTTGGAGCCAATTAATTGGCTTAAACCAGCTTCAGAATTAAGAAGGTTCATTACTTCATTGTACAGTC
>JBGAVW010000016.1:0-85082 GCA_044227925.1 Saprospiraceae bacterium
AAGGACACGTTAAAACCTCTATTTCTGGAAAATTCGAATGGCATCACCTTGCAGGAATGCGTTTTGCGAAATAGTAAAGCGGAGCCAGGATTTATAGATTCTGTTCGCAGATCTGCTATAGCCCTACTTGACCACATCCTCTATCACAGATTTTCAACTATACTTTTAGAAATGAAACCCGCGCCACAGGAGGAGAATGTACAGAAACAAAGTAGTATTCCGGAGAAAGGCCTAATGCATAAGATCAAAAAAATATTTTCTTGATTTTGTAAAATCGGTAATCTATGGTTTTAAATGTGGAAACCAAATGAGTGCCTTATTGCCATTCATCAAATTAGTAAAAGGTTTCCTGATTGCTTAATGACTCCGATTGGATGACAACGTAAGCAGGAATATGCTGGAGTAGGATTAGGTAAAATATTCAGTCAGATGGTTAAAAAAATAACCCCATTACCACGGTGGAGTTTATTACATCTATTCGATAGCTTTTCAATAAATTGAGATTCCACGAAACCGCGCCCAAAGAAATAAAATCTTTTTCAATTGAGAAGAGATCACCATAGGTATTACCTGGATCATAAGCAAAATTGAAATATTCTGAATAGCTTGCTGCAGGTATCACGCGAGTGACCTTCCTGTGCTCAATGACTTTTTTTATCTGCTGGGCAATAGTATCTGGTGGGTCAAGTTGTTTTTCACAGGAAATGAATGCTAAAAAAAGGAGAAGTAATGAAATACGATATATCATGATATGAATTAAAGCTTCTATTCCTTCAAACGTGGTTTGCCTCCAATTCGTTGGCTGTATAGTTTCTTGTTTACATTACCTGTTATATCATCACAAATTGTAATGTAGCGAATTGGCGAAGAATATTTCACACCTCCGGCTTATCTTTTTTCCTTTTTTTATTCATCAGGTAATTCAATGCACTACCGATGTGTTGTATAAAGACAATAGCACCGTATCGGTACGTGGTATCCTGTGGTGGTATTTTACAAAATGGTACTTGGCTGTACATGAAGTGGTTTCTCCGGAAATGGTCTGGAACCAATTAATTTTTCCACATCTGATTTAACCAATACTTCTTTTTCCAGCAGTGTTTTAGCCAGGATATCCAGTTTATCTCTATGTTCAATTAAAAGATCTTTAGCCCTGTCAAACTGATTTTCTACCATTTTGCGTACTTCGCTATCAATCATACGGGCAGTATCTTCAGAGTATGGCTTTTGAAATGCATCCTGACTCATGCCATAAAAGGATACGTTTCCTACTTTATCATTCATACCAAATACGGTTACCATGGAATAAGCCATCTTCGTTGCCTGATCAAGGTCACTTTGTGCTCCTGTAGAAACTTTGCCAAAAACAATGGTTTCTGCAGCTCTACCTCCAAAGGTCATACACATGCGATCATTTAAAGCTTCTGTGCGAGTGATGTATTCTTCTTTAGGAAGGTACTGGGCATAGCCGAGAGTGCCAATTCCACGTGGTACTATAGTTACTTTTACCAGTGGAGATGCGTGCTCTAAAAGCCAGCCGCAAACGGCATGTCCAGCTTCATGGTAAGCTATTATCTCACGCTCTTCTGGCGATATGATTTTATTTTTCTTTTCAAGTCCCCCGATTACCCTATCCAATGCATAGTTAAAATCATCCATATCTACTGCAGCTTTATTTCTGCGAGCTGCAATCAGCGCAGCTTCATTACATATATTTGCTATATCAGCTCCGGCAAATCCAGGAGTCATTTCAGCTAAAATAGCGGGTTCTACATCGTGTTTAAGTTTAATGTTTTTTAGATGGACCAGGAAGATTGCTTCTCTTCCTTTTAGATCCGGAGCATCTATTCCAATTTGCCTGTCAAATCTACCGGGTCTTAAAAGGGCATTATCCAATACATCGGGCCTGTTGGTGGCTGCCATGAGGATTACTGCTTTATCGGTTGGAAAGCCGTCCATCTCCACTAATAATTGATTGAGGGTACTTTCCCGCTCATCATTACCGCCTTGCCAGGTATTTTTGCCCCTGGCCCTTCCTATGGCATCTATTTCGTCTATAAATATGATACAAGGTGCTTTTTCCCTGGCTTGTTTAAATAAATCTCTTACTCTCGATGCTCCCACGCCCACAAACATTTCTACAAAATCTGAACCACTGATAGAAAAAAACGGTACACCTGCTTCTCCGGCTACGGCTTTGGCCAACAAGGTTTTACCTGTACCGGGAGGCCCTACCAATAACACGCCTTTAGGGATTTTACCACCAAGGGCAGTGTATTTTTTAGGATTTTTGAGGAAGTCTACCACCTCCATTACTTCTTCTTTGGCTTCGTTTAACCCAGCTACATCTGCAAAAGTTACATTGGGCGTACTGTCTTTGTCAAATAAAGTTGCTTTGGATTTTCCGATATTAAAGATTTGACCGGCCGGGCCGCCTCCGGCACCGCCGCCAACACGGCGCATTATAAACAACCAGATGGCAAGTAATAAAAATATCGGGATAATCCACCCTAAAACGGGTCCCACCCAATCTGTTTTCTTTTCGTGCTCCAGGAAGACTTTATTGGCCTCAGGAAGTTCTTTATTCACTTCATACAGTTGATTTTCCAATGATTCTACTGAACCCACCGTAAATGAAAAATTAGGATAGTCCGATGTAATGGTGTTTTTAGCGGCATCAGGATATTTGGCTATGCTTTCTTTTTTTAGATACACATAGGCTTTGTCTTTATTGATCACCAGCACTTTAGCCACATCACCACTGCGCACCATTTGTAAAAATTGACCAGAGCTGATTTCAGATTGACTGGTTTGATTAAGCATCATGTTCATGATCAATATGAATGCTATGATCAATCCATAAATCCAATAAATATTAAAATTGAATTTCTTAAAATTCTTCTTGTTTTTGTCTTCCATGATTTAGATCTTCAAAAATACTGTTATTTCAATAAACAAAAGCGATGACATTACCTCTCAGATGAGAAGTTAAATAATATTTAAGCTTTTACAACTGATTGAATTCTACGGTGTTTGCATCGCTCCATAGTTGTTCGATTTCGTAAAATTTACGTACCTCCCTGTGGAAAATATGGACCACCGTAGTGAAATAATCTACCAAAACCCATTTTGCCTGCTCTTTTCCTTCTATATGATTGGGATATATACCTAATTTGTCTTTGACTTCTTTGGAGATATAGTCAGCTATGGCTTTGGTGAGCGTAATATTGTCAGCCTCGCAAATAATAAAATAGTCGGTAGGCCCGGAAACATCACGCAGATCCATAAGGCTGATATTCTGACCTTTTTTGTCCAGAATGGTATCTATTATGAGTTTATTTAATGGGTCCTCGAGGGGTTTTTTCTGTGTTTTTTTTGCTGAAGACTTTGTGGTCTGTTTAGCAGGTGCTTTCTTTTCTTTAGCCAAGCGAAATTTTGATTTGATGAATAAAAAATAAATTTGTACAAAAATATGAAAATCGGATCAATTCCGACATTAATTGGTCATCGTCGCATTTTACTCGACAAAGTAGGATCTACTCAGGATTTTGCTATGGAGCTCCTTAAAAGCCGTTCAAATCATCACGGCACTGTGATTTTGGCACATGCACAGGAAAATGGAAAGGGTCGATTAGACAAAAAATGGGAAAGTCAGGAAGGACAAAATTTTATAGGTAGTATTATCATTCACTCTCCACCCGCATTGGATAAAAATAATTTTAACCTCATGAGTATGTTTACTGCCATCGCAGTACACGAATCGATAGCGTCAATGGTCAAGGCAGAAGTAAAAATAAAATGGCCCAATGATATACTGGTTTCCAATAAAAAAGTAGCAGGAATACTTATACATAACCAATGGAGATCTCAGCACCCGGTTTTGTCCATATTGGGTATTGGTGTCAATATTAATCAATCCGAATTTCCCAGTCACCTAAGCCAGGCCAGTTCGCTTAAAATTATAAGTCAATCCAATTTGGATAAGGCTTATTTTACAGAGTTATTAATTGCATCTTTAAATAAATGGTATACTGCATTGTGCGAAGATCAATATGATGTCATACTCCGAGCATACCATGCCAGGCTATTTGGACTAAATGAGCAGATCAGTTTTGAATTTCATGGTTCTGAGTTTTTCGGTAAAATAATTGAAGTATCTGCAAATGGTAAAATAAATATCCAGTCGTCCCTGGGGCAAGGCGATTGGTATGAGATCGATCAAATTAAAATAAATTATTAAATGAAAGCCGTATTAATTACAATAGGAAATGAAATTTTGAATGGACAGGTGGTGGATACCAATGCTGCCTGGCTGGCACAGGGCCTTCTTGAAATGGGTATTCCGGTACGGGAAAAATGGTCCGTGGGTGATGAAATAGAAGAAATAACAGAAGCTTTGGAACACAGTACACTAAAAGCAGATATCATCATTACTACCGGAGGATTGGGACCGACCAAAGACGATTTAACCTGTGAAGCACTGGCTGAATGGATGAAAGTAAAACGTGTCTTTCACACCGGAACTTTTGAAAAGCTAACCAATATATTTGCTTCTTTAGGCCGTGTACCAACCGATTCTCATCGAATACAATGTATGCTTCCTGAGGGAGTCACTATACTTCCTAATAAAAATGGCACTGCACCGGGCATGTATTTTGAGGTGAAAGGCAAACACATTATATCGATGCCGGGAGTACCCTTTGAGATGAAAGCCATATTTGATCCGTATGTCAAAGAATTAGTAAATGGGTTAAAAAAGGGCCCGAAACGAATGAGCCATACTTTTAATACCGTAGGGGAAGGGGAAACTGTATTGGAAGATTTGATTAAAAACATTACAACCAATGCTCCCACCTACATTGGTTTTGCTTTTTTACCCGATATATATAAAGTAAGGATACGCGTAGATGTAGATAGTGAATCAGCAGATCATTTGAGAGAGTATGAAAAAATTTTGAATGAAATCAGGGTGGTGCTCAAAGATTACATTGTAGGTGAAAATGAAAATATACTTGAAATTGCTATTGGAAATTTGATAAAAGGGAAAAAATGGGAATTGGGTACAGCAGAAAGCTGCACAGGAGGGTATGTTTCCCATTTAATTACTTCCATACCCGGATCCTCTGAATATTTCAAAGGGGGGATAATTTCCTACTCAAATGAGTTGAAAAAAACCAAGCTGAATGTTTCCTCTGCAACACTGGAACAATTTGGTGCCGTGAGTGAACAAACTGTGAGAGAAATGGCTTTGGGAGCAATAGCTGCTTTGAATGTAAATGTGGCTGTTTCTATATCAGGCATAGCGGGTCCAGCCGGAGGTACCGCAGAGAAACCAGTTGGACTAATTTGGATTGCAGTTGCCAATGCATTGGGAAAAGTAACTACAAAAAAAATACAACTTAGGAGAGATCGATTGTTAAATATCCGGGCTGCATCCAATATGGCCCTGATTACATTGTACCGGTTTTTATCCGATGAATAAATATAGCTGAATAGTCTTACTTTTGCATTCTGATGATACATGATCTGATCATGCCCCATATGGGCGAAAGCATAGCTGAAGCTACAATACTTCGATGGTTGGTGAAAGAAGGAGATACAGTACTTAAAGATCAGGCAGTATTGGAGATAGCAACGGATAAAGTGGATTCTGAAATTTCCGCTCCGGTGACTGGCAAAATTACTTCAATTCTTTTTTTTGAAAATGCAGTTGTGCCGGTAGATGCAGTAATCGCCAAAATAACGGATACCGAACCTGATTTGAATACTGCAACTGTCGAAAATGCAGATTCAGAAACTTCAAATGTTAATAATTCAGAAGATTTGGCCCTTTCGGAACAGGAAATTAAAGAAATACACAATGTTCCTTTTTTGCCCACTGAATCCCTTCCAGAAGTACAAACTACGCCACATAAAAGTCAAGAAATAAGTTTTACCCCTCCCATTTCTATTAGCTCTGATCGGTTTTATTCACCATTAGTAAAGACTATTGCCAAAGAAGAAAATATATCTAAAGAAGAACTGGATCAAATAATAGGAACAGGGGCTGATGGAAGGTTGACTAAAAATGATCTTTTTAATTATATTGATCTTAAGAAAAAAGGTTCCAAAGGACCTGCAAACCAAAATGAAATTATCAATTCCGGCACTGCTGCCATTACCCCGACAATAAAATCTTCAGCTTACGACATTATAGAAATGGACCGCATGCGGAGATTAATTGCTGATCACATGGTGATGAGTAAACATACATCACCGCACGTTACCTCTTTTATAGAAGTTGATGTTACCCGGTTAGTAAACTGGCGCACCAGAATAAAAGCCGACTTTCAGAAGAAATACAATCAAAACATTACATATACACCTGTTTTTGTACAGGTAGTCGTCAGAGCAATAAAAGAATTTCCACTCATTAATTCATCATTGAATGGATATCAAATACTTCAAAAGAAAAATATTAATATCGGCATAGCCACAGCCTTGCCATCCGGCAACCTGATAGTTCCTGTTCTTAAAAATGCGGATACTTTAAATCTGCAGGGCCTGGCATTTGCCGTGAATGATATTGTTCATCGTGCCCGTGAAAACAAATTGAAACCAGATGAAGTTACTGAAGGCACTTTTACCATTACCAACCTGGGTGCTTTTGAAAGCCTTACCGGTATACCCATCATCAACCAGCCTCAGCTTGCGATATTGGCCCTGGGTACTATTCAAAAAAAACCTGTGGTAATCGAATCACAAGATGGAGATACCATAGGGATTAGACAAATGATGGTGCTTTCTTTATCGTATGATCATAGAGTGATAGATGGTTACCTGGGAGGTATGTTTCTTAAAAAAATAAAGGAACAGTTGGAAACTTTTGATCATAGCACTTTATTATAACGGAATGGTAAATAGCAGAGTCGCAATTCTTGTTTTTGTAATTATTCTTCAAAATAAATTCGGTTTTAGTCAGACCCCTGATTTTTTATTAAAGCAAGCCAATGCATTTTTAGCCAATCACCAATATCACCGGGCAAAAGATATCTATAGAAATCTATCCGGTGTAATTGCTGTAGACACGGATTTTTTAATCCATCGTGCCCATGCTGAGTTTGAATCAAATCAATTGGATAGTGCAGAGCAAATAGTAAACCGCATATTAAGATTAGGTGGAAACAATACAGGTGATATCTATTTCTTAAAGGGAAAAATAGAAATGGAAAAAGGCAATTTTGAAAACGCAGCTAAAATTTTCAAAACGGCTTTGAACACATCATTTACTGATGGTAAACTGAGAAAAATAATTATTGATGATATTAAAAGATGTGGCGTAGGGGAGAGTTTTACTAATGTTCCCGAACAGGTTTTCCTTGAACAAGTAGGTACGGATGTAAATACCATTTGGGACGAGATCAATCCCATATACAGCATCAACACCGATTCTAAATTTTATTTTAATTCCAACCGGGAAAATCCGGGTGCAACTTCAAACACAGGACTGGATTTTGAATTGCCTTTTGACATGTACAGCACCAGTCTGAGCAATGGGGAGTGGTCAGAAATCAATGCTTTAAACCCTGACTTAAACACCAACACCCACGATTTACTGATTGATTTTAATGAAAACGGTCAGGTAGTATTTTTTAAATCGGGAACTAAATTAAATGAATTAATATTTAAAACGGATACGTTGTCTCAAAGCAATACTGTTCGCACTGGCAAACTGGAGATACCTTTCATTCAACCTGGCGATGAACTATTTTTTTTTACAGATACTTTTTTATTGTTTTCAAGTAAAAGGCCCGGGGGATTGGGAGGATACGATCTTTATTATTCTTCTAGAAGGGATTCGGAATGGTCAGTGCCTAAAAACCTGGGAGATAAAATCAATACGGGTTACGATGAAATAAGTCCATTTCTTGCTTTTGATGGCCGCACACTTATTTTTAGTAGTAATAATACCAGGACCATGGGAGGTTTTGATTTTTTCATGTCTTATTTTAACGATAAGACCATGTCTTGGTCCAGTCCCGAAAATTTAGGGAAACCGATTAATTCTGCAGGTGATGAAAAATCGATGCGCTTAAATAAAAACAGGTTGAGTGCCATTTTTTCTTCTAATCGTAAAACGGGAATAGGGGGCTACGACATCTATTTTGCTTATTTCAAAAATGCCTGGATACCCCAAACCGAACGATCTAATCCCATCACGTTTTCACTGGTAGATACCAGCAGACCCATTCCTGCTACCGGACCTGCGTTGAAACTGAATATTGGAAAGGATAGTATTCAAATTGAAAATTTAGATTTAATATATAACTCTGAAGACCAACTAAGTCAAAATTTGTTTACCAAACATTTTGATCTTATGTATCAAGTACTGGAGAAAAACACATCATTAAATATAGTTATAGAGGTATTCACCGACGAAGGCAATAAAAATAAACGCGAAGATCACTTGCAAACCATGATTTTGGCGGAAACAATAAAACAAATTTTGGTAAATAAGGGCATCAAGTCCAGTAGAATATGGATTAAAGGTATGGGCTCCTCTTTTCCACGTGCCTTGGAAATACTCAATGGAAAAGATAATCCGGTTGGAAGAAATTTAAACAGACATATATATTTTACTTTTTTCTCACCAGATCCGGAGATAAATAAAACGATTAGAAGCACTGTCTCCGGCCCTGAAATAAAGGATATCATGAAAAAAAATGATTTTTTTCATTTTAGAAATACCGAGTCCGGGCTCAATTACAAAATCCTGGCGGTTTCAGGAGCAAATGCTTCAAATCTTGAAGCTTATCTTAATGAAACCGATGCATTTTTTATTGAAAAAAATAATATAAACGGCAGGTATGAATTAATGAGTAAAGGATATCCGGATTATGAAACTGCATTTAAAGCAAGAAAAGAAATGAAAGAAAAAGGATTTGAAGATGCGGTGGTGATACCCTATATGGCCAACCAACGATTGCAGCCTTCCTTTATTTCTAAATGGTCAGAAATATACCCTGATTTGATAAAATACATATATCGAAGTGAATAATAAAACTCAGAAAATACTAATTACTGGCAATGCAATAGCATTGGTTATAGTCTCTATTTTGGAATATAAAATATAAAACCCTCCGCCCCCTTTTCCGCAAAGTTTGAAATAGTATTCGTCGGATTTTAATCCGTGATTCCAATACTCATGCAAATTGGATGTTATCAATGGTTTGAAATATTCCAATTGAATGGAAGAAATCATTTTTAAGTATTCATGTGTTGCCTGCTTTTCCAGATTCAATATCGAATGAATGAACTTTTCGTTAAGGGCATTCAATTTTAATGTCATCGCATGGAATTTTTCTTGTTTCAGATTTTCGTAAAACCATTTTATGGGTGTGATGGTATTGCGCTCTGTATTGGAATCTACTAAATAAAATGAAGAGAGACTTTCTTGCAAGGCATGGTCTATTTGAATTGGTTTTAAGTGTTTATCTACCATTAAAAAACCCGAACGGGTATATGAGATCAGAGGATCAAAACCAGAACTTGTACCGTGAAATGCATTTTCAATGGCTGCTAATGCATTTTTTATATTGACCAGTTCTTCATTTTGCATATCACCATATCTGTCCAATATAGCCGCACTTACAGCACCGGAACTTCCTAGCCCATACCCATTGGGAATACTGGATTCAATTTGCCATCCATTTTTGACATCATCTGCAAACCTGGAGAGATCGATGACCTTTACATTTGATAAAAAGTTTATCAGGGTTTCAAGCCTTTTGTCTGGTATGGCCCGCTGAACCCATTTGGAATAAAATTTGCCTAACGGGATAGCCAAAGCCTCTCCTCCCTGAAGGACCGTAAATTCACCTGCCAATAATATTTTAGCCGGATAGATGGTATTATTAATCTGATTTTTCAATACATTAAAATTACTGTTTTCCTTGCCGCGCTGTACTATAAAGTAAGTAAGCCAGGCTGGCAAAACAGAATGCACCCAGAATAGTATATCCCGAAGCTCCCATTCCGGATACTAGTTTGTCCCCAATGCTGAATTTTTGAAGGAATTCTAAATTTTTTACGGAGAAAATGGCAATGATGACACCGGCCAGAGCACCGCCCGCTACCAAACCCGTGGCAAATAACTTTCCTTTGCTTAATTCTTCGTCCTCATCAGAAATGATCGTATCTCTCTTTCCTCTCCAATCTACTATTCCTTTTACTACACCTCCGATAAAAATGGGAAGGGTGGTGCTTAAAGGCAAGTACAATCCCACAGCAAAAGACAGAGAATTAACTCCGCAAAGCTCTATGGTGACAGCTATGAAAGCCCCTACCAAGACAAATTGCCAATCGAGATTAAATGAAAGCAAGCCTTTGATCAAGGTGGCCAATAAAGTACCTTGTGGTGCAGGATATTTGTCTGAGCCAATGGCATGAGCCACACCGGTTTTGAGGACCTCGGCATCCTGATCGAGGTATTGGATGGTAAACCCTATCACAAAGCATGAAACGATTGAACCGATAAATAAAGCCATTTGCTGATATCGCGGTGTAGCACCCAGCAGGTATCCTGTTTTTAAATCCTGGGAAGTATTGCCCGCATTGGCAGCGGCTATACAAATAATAGATCCCACCACCAATGCCATCGGCTCATATTTCATTCCCGTCCAACCTATGGCAATAAATACCAGCGCTGTGCCCATCAGGGTTGCTATGGTCATGCCGCTTATTGGATTTGAACTGGTCCCAATCAAACCTGTAATCCTGCTTGAAACTGATACAAATAAGATCCCAAATAATAAAATAAGAATCCCAATGAATAACTTTGAAAATAAGTTTTCGCCGGGAATTTGAGGAAGCAAGGCTAAAACTACTATTAAACCCAGGCTTCCAAACAATACCACTTTAATATTAAGATCACGATCTGTCCGAAGTGTAATGTCTTTTGATTCGGCTACATTAAATGATTTAAAACTGGATTTGAAAGAAGAAATGATGGTGGGTAATGTTTTTAATAAAGTGATCAGGCCCCCAGCTGTAACTGCTCCGGCACCGATTTGTCTTATGAATGCCCTATAAAGTGCAATTTCCGGATTATCAAAAGATTTTATATCAGGGTTCCAGCCGCCCGGACCTCCTGCAGTATTAATGTCGGCTAAATATCCAAGTTTTATAAGTTGATTTACAATAGTCTCTACCGGCACTAATGTTACTAATAATGGGTTAAGTGCTAACCATGCCAGGACCCCACCCGCAACAAGTACCCCAGCGATTTTTGGGCCAATAATATATCCTACTCCAAGATATTCAGGAGTAATATCTGCATTTACCGTGGCCGACGGGAAATATTTATTTTTTGCATCTGTTACGTATCCGGGTGTCTCGGCAATCAGGTGTACTACTTTTTGTAATAATGCATATACTGTAGAGGCTAATAAGCCCAGATAGGCTGTTTTTGCAAAGTCTCCTCCTTTCTCTCCTGCGATCAATACTGAGGCACATGCCGTACCTTCAGGATATGGAAGTTTATCGTGTTCTTCTACTATCAAAGGTCTCCTGAGGGGAATCATTAACAATGTACCCAGGATACCTCCAACCATCGAAAGGGTAAGGATAGTAAAATAGTTAAAATAATCCGATGATGAGGTCGCGCCATTTTCTGCAGCAGAAAGGAATAAAAATGCAGGTAATGTAAAAGCAACTCCGCCGGCTATGGCTTCGCCTGCAGATCCCGTGGTTTGAATGATATTATTCTCAAGAATAGTGGTTTTAAAGAGTTTTCTGCCTATGGAAATAGCGAGTACAGCAATTGGTATTGATGCGGATACGGTAAGCCCGGCTTTTAATGCCAGATATACAGTGGCGGCACCAAACAATATTCCAAAAATAGTTCCAAGTAAAATCGATTTCCAGGTAAATTCCGGGATTATAGTGGTGGATGGAATATAACTGTTGAATTTTTTGTCGCTCATAATTAACTGTATTTAATTTTTTCATACCAGAGTATCAATTTGTCTACTTCCAGCTCTTGTGCTTCGAGATCCATCAAAGATTCTTCCAGTGGACTTACTGCTTTGTCTTGTTTTTTTTCTGCTTTTATTTTCTGCAATCTTTTGAGTTTGGGACTGGTAAATAGTACCCGATTTTCGATTCGATTTAATTTTTGTTTAGTATCTGAATTGATTTGTTTGATTTGGAGTTGCAATTCTTTTTTATTGATATCTATTTGTTTTTTTGACAGTTTTAATTCAGTGATGATATCATTGGCTTCCCGTTGAGTATCCGGTGTGGCATCTATCCATTGCCCCAATTGTTGTTTTAGTTCAAGGACTCTATTGATTTCTTTTTCATCCGTTGCCAATTCTTTTTGGGATTTATTCGCTCCCCATATTTTCCCGAGCTGGAAAGATCTGAGCAGAAAAGGTGTTGATTTAATATTTTTTTCCAGTTCCAGTTTTTTAGTAAGGGTCTCATTCATCAGGGATTCTTTTGAGGCAATAAATTCATCCATTTCGATGATTATTATTCTGGCTTTAGAATCCCATTGTCTTACATCTTCAAAGCTTTCAAGCTGCCATTTAGACTGCAGCATTTTTAGAGCTTCAGTTTCATCAAATTTTATTTTCATTGGCTTTTTTCAATACATTTTCTTAATCCGATCAATAATTTAAGTCCCTTGACTTTTGAGTTAGCCATACCTGTAAGTCCTACTATAAATCTTAATATTTCAAATGATACCTTACTTGACTTCACCCATCAATCTCTTGGTCCAGGGTGTAAGTATAAACATAATCAGACCGGCTGCAGCACTGCTTATGAAGACATATAGAAAGATTTGTTTTAATGGAAATGACTCAAATAACCCACCTACCTGACCACCTATCCAATTTCCTAAGGCTGCTCCCATAAACCAAATACCCATCATAGAGCCAACTATTTTTACAGGTGCTAATTTGGTCATAGCACTAAGTCCTACAGGCGACAGGCATAATTCTCCAATGGTATGAAGTAAATAAGTAATCAACAGCCAGATCACACCTACTCTTTCATCGCCACTTTCAATATTTAAGGCTGCAGGAACTAACAATAAAAAACCAAGTCCCGCAAATAACAAGCCAAAGGCAAATTTGAGTGGTGTAGAAGGTTCTTTGCCAATCTTGATCAATTTTAACCAAAGAATCGCAAATAGGGGAGACAATAATAATATCCACATCGAATTAATGGATTGCCACCAGGTAGATGGAAACTCCTTACCAAAAACTGAATTATTTGTATTCCTATCAGCAAATAATGTCAATGTACTACCTGCCTGTTCAAATGCTCCCCAGAATAAGGCAGCAGCAACATAAAAAATGAATATGGCAATGATCCTTTTCTTTTCATTGGGATTAAACCCACCAGCAAAATAAAGATAAGCCATAAACATAGCAGGCAACGTAATTAAGAGTATTCCCATCAGATTTGAAAGGCTGGTAATATTGGTAGGAATAATTCCCAATGCCATGAGCACAATTAATATAATAATCGCGCCTGTACCAATCCAAACATTTTTATTTACCGGTGTTGCATTCGCTGCATTAGAATTTGTGTGAAGCATGCCGGCATTTCCGAGATATCTGCCACCCCATTTAAATAAGAATAATCCCAATATCATCCCTACACCTACGACCACAAATCCCCAGTTCCAATCGATTCTTTGTCCTACATATCCTGCAACCAGCGGCGATATAAAAGCACCCAAATTGATACCCATATAATAAATGGAATAGGCACTATCTCTTCTTGGATCTTTTTCTTCATATAATGATCCCACCATGGTAGACACATTTGGTTTTAGCAATCCTGTGCCAATACAATTTAGAAACAGGCCCAAATAGAACAATGGCTTTCCAGTGGTGAGTCCTAAAGTAAGATTGCCTAGTGCAATAATTACTCCGCCCCAAAACACAGAATTACGGGCACCCAGAAACCGATCAGAGATCCAACCGCCAGGTAAATTGGTAAAATAAACACCGGATACGTATAATGCATATAAGGCCCCTGCTTCTTTCACAGACATTTCTAATCCGGGGTTTTGACCAGTTACAGATGCAGTCATGTATAAGATAAGAAGAGCTCTGCCACCATAATAGCTAAATCGTTCCCACATTTCAGTACCAAACAATACTGCCAATCCTTTGGGATGATTCTTGAATTGTGGTATTACTATAATAGCCAGTACAATAAAAAAAATAATTAATGCTGTGGTTGCCATAAGGTTAGATTATTCATTTCATTAAAGTTCTAAAAATAGTAAGAAGTTTCCATTCGTAACCTTAATTCTAATTTGAGGGAATTATATTCTACCTGCCTATCTTTGAGTCATGAATATTATTGATTTTGTATTGCATATTGACCAGCACCTGGAAACCTTCATTCAACAATACGGCACCCTGGTGTATGCGATCTTATTCCTGATCGTGTTTTGCGAAACAGGTCTGGTAGTGACCCCCATTTTACCCGGCGATTCTTTATTGTTTGCTGCCGGGGCGCTGGCTGCTAATCCCGCCAATGGATTACAGGTATTTATCATCATCCCACTTTTGATTTTAGCAGCCTTATTGGGAGACAATGTAAATTATTTTATAGGAAAATTCTTAGCCAAAAAAGGCGCCGGGGCCAAACTATTTGGCATATTCACTATTAAACAGGAATATATTGATAAGACACATGCTTTCTATGAAAAGTACGGACCTCGCACCATCATCATGGCCAGGTTTGTCCCCATAGTACGCACCTTTGCTCCCTTCGTGGCGGGAATTGGGAGTATGACCTATTCGAGATACATTACCTATTGTATTGCAGGTGCGGTGCTTTGGGTCACCGTAGTGACATTAGCCGGTTATTTTTTCGGTGGCCTGCCTATAATAAAAAATAATTTTGAGATTGTGGTATTGGGGATAATTGGGATTTCATTATTGCCAATGGTAGTGGGGTATTGGAGAAGCAGGAAAAAAACCATGTAATTATGGAGATAGGAGTGAAAAAGTCAAAGAAACAAATCGATATATAGCCAATAGAGATTTATATCACTGAAAGCAAGTGGAGTAGACGAAGCCTAAACTGATCAGGTAATATGACCGCATGGCAGGACATATTGCTTATAAGAGTGTATTACCGGGACTCAGAAATTGTTAAAAGGAAAATGACTTTCGCTCCCATATGTATTTAGAAAATTGCTTACCGGTTTTCTAAGGTTTTATTTCTTCATTTCCCATTTTAAACCCATTCAATTGATTCATTGCCTTATCCACTCCGGCCAGCGCAAAAGTCAATATTCCTTCAGCACAAGCATCAAATAATATATTCAACTCTTTTTTTTCTTCCGGTCTCCACTCGCCGAGAACATAATTGACTTGCCTGCCTTTTTGAAAATTATTGCCAATACCGATTCTGAGTCGTGGATAATCATTGGTTTGAATTATTTCCTGGATATTTTTTAGCCCATTATGCCCACCATCGGAACCACTTTTTCGCATACGCAGTGTGCCGAATCCAATGTTCAAATCATCAAGGATCACCAAAATATGCTGTGCTTCGATATTTAATTTCGTCATCCAGTACTGCACGGCTTTGCCGCTGAGATTCATATAGGTATCGGGTTTGATGAAAGTAATGGATCTGCCCTTGATTTTTACATCACAGCGCAATCCAAATCGATCTCCTGACCAGCTGGCTTTTACTTTTTCTGCAAAATGATCCAGCAGTTGAAAGCCGACATTATGCCTGGTGTATTGATATTCTTTGCCGGGATTGCCGAGGCCGATGACCAGATATTTATTCATTTTACCCTGCAAAAATAACGATAAGATTAACTTTGGCCTAAGATGCAAATTTATTGGAATGATGTAAGAAGGATGATCAGACACCTTACAACTAAAAAAATATTCAATACCGGTGCATTATTTATTTCCTATTTCATCAGTAAGTGGTTCAAAAAACCGACCGTATGGGGAAAGCCCATGTCTGTTTCAATAGAACCTACCACAGCTTGTAATCTCAGATGCCCCGAATGCCCGAGCGGGCTTCGATCCTTTACCCGACCTGAAGGCAATTTGAAAGCAGATTTTTTTAGAAACACGATAGACGAGATACATCCGACGCTTAATTCGCTTGTATTTTATTTTCAGGGTGAACCGTATATTAATCCCCATTTCTTAGATATGGTCTCGTATGCGGAGTCAAAAGGAATTTATACCATCACTTCTACAAATGGACATTTTCTTTCTGATGAAAATATTGCAAAGACATTGGATTCCAATCTGAGCAGATTGATCATTTCTATTGACGGTACCAGCCAGGATACTTACGAACAATATCGAATTGGTGGCAGTATTGAAAAGGTAATCGATGGAACACGGCGGTTGATTCTGGCGAGAAAGGCACGAAAACAAACCTACCCACATGTTATATTCCAGTACCTTGTGGTGAGGCCAAATGAACATCAAATACCTGAGGTGTACAAACTCGCCAAAGAATTAGGAGTAGATGAAGTCAGATTAAAAACTGCACAAGTATACAATTATGAGAAAGGGAATGACCTGATCCCATTAAACCCTAAATACAGCAGATACCAGGAAAAAGCCGCCGGAATTTACAGCATCAAAAATGAATTACTTAATCAATGCTGGCGCATGTGGCAAGCTTGTGTAATCACCTGGGATGGATTAGTAGTTCCATGTTGTTTTGATAAGGATGCCACCCATAGACTAGGCGATTTGAAGAAAAATACCTTGGCTGAAATTTGGAAAGGGGATAAATACAGTATATTCAGATCTGCTCTTTTGCGTTCAAGGAAAGAAATTGATATCTGTAAAAACTGTACGGAAGGTGGGGAAGTCTTCATTTAACCATTAAGACCACAAATATCCGCTAAGAGAAATATCATCGCAGATTATTATGGTTATGTTCTTAATTTTCTCTGTGCCCGTAGTAGTGTTTAAGAAACATGCCCCTGGTCGTTTTAACTCAAATCACTTCGCCTACCACGAAAATGCTTCCGGTAACCAAAACGATATCGTTAGACCTGGCATGAGATTTTGCAGCTTTGAATCCTGCTGTTACTTTTCCATATTTTTCTCCATGTAACTTTCTGGTGTTAGAAATGGTAAGTAATATATCATCGTCCAGGGCCCTTGGTAATTCAGCTTTAACAAAGTAATATTTAAATTCCTTTGGCAGAATCCTGATCACCGATTGATAATCCTTGTCTTTTACTGTGCCAAATACCACATGAACAGTTCCTTTGGAAAGTTGTTTTACCCTTTCAAATAATAATTTTAATCCACTTAAATTATGGGCACCATCTGCAATGATCATTGGTTTATTGCCGAGTATTTGAAATCTCCCGATCAAGGGTACATTTTGGTCCAGGTTTTTCAATCCGAGTTTTATCTTGGGCATAGAAATGGAAAGATCTGCAGTTTCATTCATCCATTGGATAGCCTGTATCACAGTATTTATATTTTTCTCCTGGTAAGGTCCATGATAGGGCATGTCTAGCTTTATATATTGGTTTGCGGATGATCTGTATATATACTTGCCCGTAGTGACATGGGTCATCACCTTGCCGTATTTAGTCGCTAACCGCAAGGGAGCATTTTTTTCTTTAGCTTTAGCAGTAAATACAAAATAAACATTAGGTTGATATTCACCTATAAGGACAGGTGTATTGTCTTTTATAATTCCCGCTTTTTCGCTGGCAATTTGGGGTAAGGTATCTCCTAATATTTTCTGGTGATCATAACTGATGTTGGTGATGATACTCAGTAAAGGGTTGATTACATTGGTACTGTCCAGCCTGCCTCCAAGACCAGTCTCGATGACTGCAATATCAATTTTTTTATCGGCAAAATATTTAAATGTGAGGGCTACCGTGATTTCAAAAAAGGATGGTTTGATCTCATTAATTGCCGGTATTATGTTATCTACAAAATCAGTGATGTATTTTTTAGAAATGTATTTCCCATTGATGCGTATTCGTTCCCTGAAATCTTTGTAATGGGGAGATATATACAATCCTGTTTTATAACCTGCTTCTTGCAGGATCGAAGCAAGCATATGCGATACCGAGCCTTTGCCATTGGTGCCGGCGATATGTATAGTTTTAAATTTTGTATGAGGGTTTCCAAGTGTTTCACAAAGTGCCAGGGTATTGGTGAGATCCTTTTTTATCCCGGATGGGCCTTGCCGTTCAAACATAGGCAGTTTGGTATATAGATATTCCAAACATTCCCTATAAGTCATGAAATAAGATGGTTTAGTACTTCTATTTTACTTTAAAATCAAATGTGATGGTGCCACACTGCTGATCTACATTGCTGGCTGTGAATTTAAACTTACCAGCATTCTCTTCAGCAATTTGTCTCAGTCCTGCATCTGTAGTGGTAGATCCTTTCTGGGTATACTTTGCGCTGATTACATTACCATTTCCATCAACACATACATTTACTACCACGCGACCGGTTTTTTGGGAATTCTCCTGTATTCGAGGTTCATATTTCACACCCCTGCCATCCAGACCTCCGCCTATTTTTCCACTGCCTGTAGAGATTCCTTTTAAATTGTCTGCATTAGGATCTCCGTTAGGATCACCTTGATTGCCTGGTTTGCCAGTATTTCCTTTACCGGAGCCAAAAACATTACCATATTGTTTTTTTGCTGCATCCAATTCGGCTTGTTCTTTGGCGGCTTTATCTGCTTCGGCTTTTTTTGCTGCTTCTTCCGCTGCGGCTTTTTTGCGGGCTTCTTCTTTTACTCTGGCTTCGTCTGCTTTTCTATCTCTTTCTTCCTGGGCTGCTTTCTCGGCTTCTTCTTTTTTCTTTTTCTTTAGAGCAGCCACTTCGGGGTCTTCACTGGTGATTACTTTTTTGTCCGGTGTTTTTACAGGCTCTGCTTTTTTAGGTTTTTCCGGCTCGGGTTTGGTAACTTCTTCTTTCTTTTCTTCAACCGGTTTCTCGGTTTCGGCAGGTGGAGCTGGTTCGACTTTTGGATCTTCATTTTGAGTCATGGGCTTATCATCACCTTGTCCCATATCTGGATTACCAAAACTCACCAATATGCCTTCTTGTCCCGGAGGGGGAATAGGAAATTTTAGTAATGGCAGAAATAAAATTAAAATTAAAATCACATGTACCACCGTGGTAACTATGCTGGCTACTTGTTCGTCTTTTTTTTCTTTATTGCTGAGATGAATATTCATGATAAGATTTCAATATTAACGGATTTAGTAGTGTAAAAGTTATCATTTTGATTCTGTGGCAAGAATGGCATTGATTTTGAGCTGGTTTGCAAGTTCCATTATATTGGCCAATGCATCTACTTTTGCATCTTTGTCCGCTACTATGGTCATCGTAGTACTCTTAGGATCTCCCGCCTTTTTCACTTCCAGTGCTACCATTTTCTCTAAAACCGACAAGGGCATTTCTTTGCCATTAAAATAAAATTTGCCTTCGGGAGTAATTGAAACAGACAGGGTAGGGGAAGCTACGGTCTTGGATGTTGAAGAAGGCAATTTCAGATTTAATGCATTGGGGCTTACTATGGATGAGGTAAGCATAAAAAATATAAGCAATAAAAATATCATATCCGTCATGGATGCCATGCTGAATTCTGCGCTGATCTTATTTCTTTTTTTAAGTGCCATAGAAGTGGAATTTAGAAATGGTAAATTGTGAATGACAAATTGCTTTTTACTTGGATGGTTCCTGAAGAAGATCCATGAATTCAACAGTAGTCCGTTCCATATTGTACAATACTTTTTCTACATTAGAGACCAGCAAATTATATGCTATGTAAGCAAAGATCCCTACTGCCAATCCGACAGCTGTAGTGATCAATGCCTGATAAATACCACCTGCTAATACTCCCGGGGTTACATTTTGCTGACTGGCCATATTATAAAATGCCTGAATCATACCGGTTACCGTGCCAAAAAAGCCGATCATCGGAGCAGCTCCGGCTATGCTGGCCATGATAGACAGATTTTTTTCCATACGAAACAGCTCCAGGTTTCCGGTATTTTCAATGGCTGCGTCGATATCTTTCAATGGTTTTCCAATCCGCTGCAGTCCTTTTTCGATCATTCTGGCCTGTGGAGTATCGGTATGGGCACACAAATTTTTTGCAGCATCTATATTCCCATTTTGTACACTATTCCTGATATTATTCATGAAATTTTCATCTATGGTATTGGCCCGTTGTAACGATCTGTACCTGCTGATAAAAATCCAAACTGCTATAAAGGACAAAATCACATTGATGGCTACATTAGCTATTCCCAGAAAGCCGGTCTGCAATAATACATCCCATAAGTCCTGCGTGCCGGTGGTTGGAGTGGTTGCTGTTTCGGGTAAGTTAACAGTCGCCTGAAATAATAAAGTGAATAAAAGCATAAATCTCTATTTAGTTAAAGTGTTAGCGTAACGGATTGATTTTGTTAGTTATTATATGAATCTACAAATTTAGGTTTTAGTTAAGATATATTATAGTTTTTTGTAATTTGTTTTAATTTAGCTTAAGCCTTGATCTTCCAAGCCTGATTTTTAAAAATCCCTCGATTCTTTCAAATTTTTCTCTTATCTTTGCAACGCGTTGATTTAGAATTCTTGAAGGGGACTCAAAAAGTTCCCTTCTGCATTTTAAGCCCTATGTTAATCGAAGAGACTGTAACTGCCTGGCTGAAAGAAAAATTTGCTGAAGAAAGCTTCAGATATTGCTTTATAGTCGATGTGCGATATCACCATCACAAACTGGAAATTTTTCTGGATAGTGATGAAAAATTAGACCTCGAAATGTGCTCTCAGATCAGTCGTTGGCTTGGCCATAAACTGGAGGAAGCCAATACGATAAATGAGCACTATACCCTCGAGGTTTCTTCATCAGGGCTGGATAGACCACTCAAACTGCATCGCCAATATGTAAAAAATATTGGACGGGCAGTAGAAGTTCATCTCAAAGATGGACGAAAGCTGGAAGGCATACTTGCTGATGTAAAAGCAGATATGATCACCCTGCAATCCGAAATCATTGAAAGGGAAAATAAAAAGAAAATAAAGAAGACTATAGATACGATCGTTGTATTTGAAGATATACTTAAAACTTTTATAAAAATAAAATTTTGATCTATGATCAATTTAGTAGAGACATTTTCTGAGTTTAAAGCGGGAAAAAATATTGACCGCCCCACTCTAATGCGTGTAATGGAAGATGTATTCCGTACACTGATAAAGAAAAAATACGGGACCGATGAAAATTTTGATGTAATCGTAAACACTCAAAAAGGGGACCTGGAACTTTGGCACAAAAGACTGATAGTGCCGGATGGTGAGGTTTCTGATCCCAACAAAGAAATTTCTGCATCCGAAGCAAGAGAGATTGATCCGGATTATGACCTGGGTGAAGAGTGTTATGTAAAACTGGAACTCGAAGACTTTGGTCGAAGATCCATTACGGCAGCCAGACAGACTTTGGTATCCAGAATTCTTGAGTTGGAAAAAGATGAAGTTTTCCAAAAATATTCAGAAAGAAAAGGTGAAATCATACTCGGTGAGGTAAACCAGGTACTGCCTAAAGAAATCCTCGTCATTGATGATACCACCGGTAATGAATTGATATTGCCTAAATCCGAGATGATAAAAGCGGATCATTTTAGGAAAGGAGATATGGTACGAGGCGTGATCAAAGATGTGGTCATGAAAAATAACCTTCCTTCCATCATCATGTCCCGTACAGACAGTTCATTTCTCGAAAAACTTATGGAGCATGAAGTACCCGAAATTGAAGATGGACTGATCACTATTAAAAACATCGTTCGTATACCCGGAGAAAGAGCAAAAGTGGCAGTTGAATCTTATGATGATCGGATTGATCCCGTAGGTGCTTGTGTAGGTATGAAAGGATCCAGGATTCATGGAATAGTGCGTGAATTGAGAAATGAAAATATAGATATAGTAAATTTTACCAATAATCTGAATTTATACATCCAGCGATCCCTTACCCCTGCTAAAGTCACCAAGATCGATATAGACGAAAAAAATAAAAGAGCAGCAGTATATCTCAAACCCGACCAGGTTTCGTTGGCCATTGGTAAGGGCGGCTCCAATATAAAACTTGCATCCAAACTTACCGGATTCGAAATCGATGTGTATCGGGATACGGAAGAGGGTCAGGAAATAGACGATGTGGATCTCGATGAATTTGCAGATGAGATAGAAGCATGGATCATTGACACACTCAAAGGTATTGGTTGCGATACAGCCCGGTCAGTATTAGCTCTGAGCAGGGAAGAACTCATACGCAGATCCGACCTGGAAGAAGAAACGATAGACGATGTATTAAAAATATTATCGGCCGAAATGGAAGAGAATGATAACGAAGATGGTAAAAAAGTATAAAACCACTTTGACTATGAAATAGAATTAGTGATTTTTAAATTAATTTATGGCTAGAAGATTAGTAAAAACAGCATCAGAATTTAATGTGGGTACAAGCTCTATAGTGGAGTTTTTACAGAAAAAAGGCTTTACCATTGAAAATAAGCCTACTGCCAATATCTCTGATGAGATGTTTGAAGAATTAAAAAAAGAATTTGGGGCATCACAAGCCATAAAAGAAAAAGCAGAAGCATTAGTAATAGGTAAAGCCTCAATGGCTCAGGCTCCTAAGAAGGAAGAGAAATCAATCCCTACTCCACCACCTGCTCCTCCTGCTCCACCTGCCCCGGCTCCGGTTCAAGCTCACCCTGTTGCTGAACCCAAACCAGTAACACCTTCTGTACCAGTAGTGCCAGAAGTCAAAAAAGAGGATGAGCCTGAAGTATACAAACGCAAGACGCCTGAACTACCTAAAATCAAAGTAGTAGATAAAATTGATCTTGGACCTAAAAAGAAGAAAAAAACAGAAGAAGAAGTAACTGAGGAAGAAGATGAAATTAAGCCCATTCAGGCCAAAGAAGAAGTGGTATCCATACCCGTAGTCGAAGAAGTTGCACCGGTAGAGGAAGAGGAAATCCCGGGTGAAGATTTTCATAGAGCAGAAACACCTCAACTCAAGGGCCTTAAAATTCTTGGGAAGATAGACACAGATAAATTCGATAAGTCAAAGAAAAGGAAGGAAGAAGAAGCTGCAGCTGCAGAAGCAGCCAAAAAAGCGGCTGCCATTAAAAATGTAGATGCTGCTGCTGAAGAAAGAAAGAAGCGTAAGCGAAAACGCAAAACAATAGAAACAGGTAGTGGTAACCAATCAAGTAATCAGCAACCAGGTCAGCAAAATCAAAATCAACAACGACCGGCTGGCCAGCAAGGTGGTGGATATGACAGAAGGCCCCCAATGGGCAATAGACCCGGTGAACCAAAGGAGATCTCACAAAAAGAGATAGATGATCAAATACGGGCTACCATGGCTCGATTGGGCGCCAATACCAAGAGTCGAAGGCAAAAAATACGCCGGGATAATAGATCCAGGATACGTGAAAAGTTAGAACAACAGGAAATAGAACAAACCGTAACCGATCTGCAGGTGACTGAATTCATGACCGTGTCTGAATTGGCTTCACTTTTAAATGTAAAACCGGCGCAGGTAATCATGACCTGTATGAATCTTGGTGTAATAGTATCCATCAATCAACGATTGGATGCTGAGATCATAGAATTGGTAGCCGAAGAATTTGGACATAAAGTAGCATTTGTATCTGCAGAAGACAGTACGGATACGGAAGAAGATGAAATAGACAATCCGGAAGATTTACAACCACGTGCTCCTATTGTTACTGTAATGGGTCACGTAGATCATGGTAAAACTTCACTGCTCGATTATATTCGCTCAGCCAATGTAGTATCAGGCGAAGCCGGTGGTATCACTCAGCATATTGGTGCGTACGAAGTAAAGCTGGGTGATAAACAGATTACATTTCTTGACACTCCTGGCCACGAAGCATTCACAGCCATGCGTGCCCGTGGTACAAAAGTTACCGATGTGGCCGTAATCATAGTAGCAGCCGATGATAATGTAATGCCACAGACTAAAGAAGCGATTTCACATGCTCAGGCAGGCAATGTTCCTATCGTATTTGCAATAAATAAAATTGATAAGCCAGGCGCGAGTCCTGAAAGAATAAAACAAGAATTGGCCGCAATGAACCTGTTGGTAGAAGAATGGGGTGGAAAAATCCAATCTCAGGATATATCTGCCAAGACTGGTTTGAATGTGGATAAACTCATGGAGAAAATACTCCTTGAAGCGGAATTATTAAACTTGCAGGCCAATCCCAATCGGATGGCATTAGGTACAGTCATAGAAGCGTCGCTGGATAAAGGCCGTGGATACGTTACTAAGCTTTTGGTTCAAAATGGTTCGTTGCATGTAGGAGATGCTATTTTGGCCGGAGAGCATTTTGGAAGGGTTAAGGCCATGTTTAATGAATGGGGTAAGAAAATAGAAGTAGCTGATCCCTCCAGTCCGGTATTGGTGCTTGGAATGGCTGGTGCTCCTCAAGCCGGTGAAAAATTTAAAGTATTTGAGGATGAGTCGATAGCCAAAGAATTAGCTCTCAAACGATCCCAGATTAATAGAGAACTTGCCACACGTACCAATAAACGAATCTCTCTGGATGAGATCGGACGCCGACTGGCTCTGGGTACATTCAAGGAATTGAAAGTAATAGTAAAAGGAGATGTGGACGGTTCTATTGAAGCATTGACCGATTCTTTAGTAAAATTATCTATAGAGAAAATACAGGTATCGGTTATACATAAGGCCGTAGGAGGAATTACTGAATCTGATGTATTGCTGGCATCAGCGTCCGATGCCATTATCATTGGATTCCAGGTAAGACCTACTGCCGGTGCTCGAAAACTTGCAGAAAAAGAAGGTGTGGAAATAAAAACCTTCTCTATTATATACGAAGCCATCAATACCATTAAGTCTGCTATGGAAGGTATGATGGAGCCCACCACAGAAGAAAAAGTAATCGCCCAGGTAGATGTGCGGGAAGTGTTTAAAGTGACCGGTGTGGGTACTGTAGCCGGATGCTTCGTTACCGAAGGCAGGATTATGAAAAATACGCCAATCCGTATCATCCGGGATGGTATAGTATTGTATCCTTCTAAAGCTGGTCAGACCGCTAAGATTGCAGCATTAAAGCGCTTTAAAGACGATGTAAAGGAAGTAAAAAGCGGTACAGAATGCGGTATTTCTATTGAAAACTTTAATGATATCAAGATTGGAGATGTCATAGAAGGATATGAAATAAGCGAAGTAAAAGCCAAGCTTTAATCCATTCAATGTATTGATTGAAAGATCTACAGGAATATTTCGATTCGTTAGTAAAAAAATACGAGGGGCCTTCATTTATAGAAAATGATCCCATCTGTGTACCCCATTCTTATTCGTCACAAGTAGATGTAGAAATCAGCGGATTTTTTGCGGCTATTTTTGCCTGGGGGCAGCGCAAAACCATTATTAATAAATCAAAGGAATTGATGCATTTGATGGACAATGCACCGGGAGATTTTATTTTGCACCATTCTGTGAAAGATCTTCAAGCGCTTTCTACGTTTAAGCACCGCACTTTTCAATACGATGATCTGTTGTATTTCATTCATTTTTTACATCATCATTATACTGCACACAAAAGTCTTGAATCTGCATTTGTACCGGAAGATAGCTTTACTGATCTGGAAAGCAGCCTCAACTATTTTAATTCCATTTTTTTTAGCCTGAATCATCTTAATCGTACCAGGAAACACATATCATTGCCTGCTTCAGGCTCTACCTGCAAGAGATTGTGTATGTATTTAAGATGGATGGTACGATCCAATAAGAAAGGAGTTGATTTTGGCATATGGAAAAAAATTACTCCCAAAGACCTGATGATGCCCCTTGATGTACATGTGCATAGAATAGCAGTACAGTACAATTTATTGGATGAAAAACAACGGAATTGGAAAGCGGTGAAAGAATTAACTCAACGAATGAAATCATTTGACCCTGAAGATCCGGTGCGGTATGATTTTGCACTGTTTAACCTTGGTGTAAGAGACAAGGATACCTTTCCTGCTATTTGATCAGGGGGGATAAAAAGCCCTTACAACGGATACTTTTAAAAAAAGTCTTTTTCAATTTTTATATCCTTCACCAACGCTTTGTTATCTCCGGATCCAAAGGTAAGGTAGACTCTGTATTTTGATTTGTCGGATATAAGACTGCCAATGCCCATAAAAGACTCTTTCCCTTTGGTAACGGTCTCATGAATTAATTTGGAGGATTTGATTCCATTTATGGATACAAAATCGGTTAGCTTCATAAGTACATTTTGCTTACCATTGATTTCTGATCCTTCAAGATTACAAATCACTTCATTTGAAAGATGTTTATTTAAGATATCGTTTTCAGATTTGACTATGGCATCGAGAAAGGTTTTCACAGTCTGGGCTTCATTTCTCCCTGTGAGGATGATCAAAAAAAGGAAGATGGTACTTTTCATTGTATATTAATTTGTCAAGTATAAAACAGTATATGTGCCTGCAAATGTTCAAACGAAAACCTAATTTATAGTTAAATGTATTTGTTTCCAAATACGGGAGGCAGCACGATCAGTATCATTGAAAATAAAGAATTATGCCCAGATTCTACAGGAAGATGATTACTTAAAGAGTAAATTTGCAGCTAAGAAGTTTAAAATTTATGCCAGATAATAAAGTAGCACTGATAATATTGGACGGATGGGGCCTCGGCCCGGATTATAATGCTGATGCTATTGCCACTGCCAATACGCCTTTTTTTGATAAAATAATGAGTGAATTCCCACACAATACCTTAATTACTTTTGGAGAAGAAGTTGGATTGCCGGACGGACAGATGGGTAACTCTGAAGTAGGACATTTAAATCTTGGAGCTGGAAGGGTAGTGTATCAGGAGCTTGCCAGGATAAATAAGGCGATTCGGGAAAAAGAATTATATACCAATTCGGTCTTATTAAAATTAATTGAGCGGGTAAAGTCCACCCGGAATACGCTGCATCTGATTGGCCTGGTTTCAGACGGTGGAGTACACTCTCATATTAATCACCTCATGGGGTTATGTGATATTTTTCATGAATTTGATCTTCCCAAAGTGAGCATACATGCATTTCTGGATGGTCGGGATTGCGATCCTAAATCAGGTGCAGGGTTTGTAAAAAAGCTCCTACAACATATAGAGGGGACTAATGCTACCCTTACTTCAATGATTGGAAGATATTATGCAATGGACAGGGATAAAAGATGGGAAAGAATAAAAAAAGCCTATGATGTATTGACACAGGGATTAGGTGAATATACATCGGATCCTGTGACCTCATTGCACCAATCGTATGCAAAAAACATCACCGATGAATTCATTGAACCATATTTATTGAATCGGGATAAAGATCTGTTGATCAAAAATGGCGATGCGGTATTGTTTTTTAATTTTCGTACCGACCGGCCCAGGCAGATTACCGAAGCTTTGACCCAAAAAGAATTTCCAGATCAGCAAATGAGCCCCTTGAATTTAGATTATGTGACCATGACCGAGTACGATGCTACCTATAAAAATGTGCAGGTATTATTTAAAACTGATAATTTAAATAATACCCTTGGTGAAGTGATGGAGAATAATGGAAAGACCCAATTGCGCATGGCCGAAACTGAAAAATATCCACATGTCACTTTTTTCTTTAATGGAGGCAGGGAAGTTCCATTTAAAGGGGAAGATCGGATCATGGTTGCAAGTCCAAAAGTCGCAACCTATGATTTGCAACCCGAAATGTCAGCACCCGAGCTCACTGACGCCTTGCTTAAAAACTGGGATTATAAACAACAGGATTTTATTTGCCTCAATTTTGCCAATACAGATATGGTAGGACACACAGGAGTTTTCTCTGCCGGTGTCAAAGCTGCAGAAACGGTAGATGCATGCCTTCAAAAAATAGTAAACAAAGGGAAATCACTTGGATACGAATTTATTGTGTTGGCTGATCATGGTAATGCTGACTGCATGATCAATCCGGATGGGAGCCCCAATACCGCACATACCAAAAATCCGGTGCCCGTGATTTATATCGGTGACAGGGATGTTCAAGTAAAACAGGGTAAGCTGGGTGATGTGGCTCCTACTATTCTTACACTTATGGGTTTAGAGATACCCAAAGAAATGGATGGGAAAGTGTTGATATGATTAATAGTATCCAAAAAGCCCTTTTTGGGCTGTCAAACGACAAATCGGGTTCTCCAAGGAAAAATGGTAGTTAAAACAGACTTCAAAAAGCAATTCTATTCTTGTCTCCAAGGCTGTGCTGTAAATCTATTTTTATGGGGGATAGTCCGGGTGATCGAAGTTGGTGGGACAATCCTACATGGGACAATATAGTGGGAATAAAATGGAACCCCAATGCGAAGGTCAAATTGGCTCCATCATTTGTAGAAAATTATATTCCCCAGTCCATAAGTACAATACTTCAAAATTAGTATCCTGATTTTATATTTGATGTGAGCAAACCGGTTTAGACAGTATAGTACCTTTTCCAAATAGTTGGTGCTACATCGGATGAGTCTCACGCACCACTTTTTTATCTCCTGCCGTCACGCTCTACCTTAAATCCTACTCGATAAATATCTTTAATAGTATCCTGCCTCATCCAGGGTACAATTTTGATTTGGTAGTCTCCTTTTTGAGGAAATATAGCTTGCTCTTGTAAAGTGAGGTAAAAAGTGCAGGTTTTACCACGACAGTCAGAGTACCATTCACCGGATTCATCCGCCAATAGGATACTTAACTCTTGCGTTTTATTTATTTGATCTGGGAATTTAGTATCTATTTTTACATACAAGTTTTCCCATTGGTATTTTTTATCGTGATCTATCTCCAATAAAAGATTATAATATCGATTGGTATCTTTTATTTTAAAATTATATACCAGTGAGTCCGTATAGATCATTGGCTTTTCAGCAGTAAAGGATGCATTGTTTTCAAAAATATAATTCGGCGGATCACAGGAAGCAATGGGTATCATGCCACAAGCAAGAGCTATGCAATACCAAATTGTATTTAAAGTTTTTATCGGTATTGAATTGCTCATGAAAAAAAGCCTTTCATTTTCTCAAAGAATCCTTTTTCTCCTTTCCCCGGATTGGGTTGGAAATTGGGCATATGCCTGAGTTTTTCTAATAAGGCTTTTTCTTCTTCATTTACGGATTTGGGAGTCCAGATATTTACTTGTACCAACAGATCTCCTTTTTGATAAGATTGTACTGAGGGTAAGCCTTTGTCTTTTAACCTGAATACTTTTCCTGCCTGGGTACCGGCTGGTATTTTAATATTGGCTTTACCATCGAGTGTGGGCACTTCAATTGAAGAGCCTAAGGAGGCATCAGCAAAGTTGAGGTACATTTCATATATCAAATTAGCTCCTTCTCTTCTAAGATGATCATGTGGTTTTTCTTTTATCTGTATAAGTAAATCACCGGATGGCCCTCCCTTTGGTCCTGCATTTCCTTTCCCTCTGACTGAAAGTTGCATACCATCCTCGACTCCTGCCGGGATATCAATATCGATGGTCTCCTCGCCCATCATTCGCCCATCACCTTTACATGAGTTACAATAGCTGGTTATCATAGTTCCGGCACCCTGGCAGGTCGGACAGGTAGTGGTGGTTTGCATTTGTCCTAAGAAAGTATTTCTGACTTGCCGAACATATCCACTTCCTCCGCATCCTGTACAGGTTTTTTTACTGCTTCGATCCTTAGCTCCCGAACCGCCACAGGTATTACAACTGATTTGTTTTTTTACTGATATTTTTTTGTTGACCCCTGTAGCGATTTCGTTCAGATCCAGGGTAAGACTAATTCGAAGGCTGGAACCTCGTTGACCTGATTCACCTCGGCTTCCACCACCTCCAAAAAATGATTCGAAAGGGCTATCTTCAAACATACCTCCGAAATTGCGAAGTATGTCTTCCATGCTTCCGCCTTGAAACCCGCCCATATTGCCATCTACCCCGGCGTGACCGAATCGATCATATTTTGCTTTTTTATCGGGATCACTTAATACGCCATAGGCCTCAGCTGCTTCCTTAAACTTGTCTTCAGCTGCCTTATCACCGGGATTTCGGTCCGGATGGTATTTCATTGCAATCTTTCGATACGATTTTTTAATAGTACCATCATCAGCTGACTTGTCTACCTCCAATACCTCGTAATAATCTCTTTTGGCCATGTAGTATATATATTAATTACCTATATTATTTGCCGACTACGACTTTCGCGTATCGAATTATTTTTTCGTTTAAATAGTATCCTTTTTCGACAGTGTCAATCACTTTATTCTTTAACTCATCCCCTCCTTCGATTTCTGTGATCGCTTCGTGTAAGGCTGCATCAAACGATTCACCTGTGCTTATCATTTCCTGTAATCCTTTTTGTTTAAGGATCTGTAACATTTTATTATATATCAGTTTGCTTCCTTCGGTGGCTACCCCTGCTTTTATTTCCCTTTCAAAATCATCCATTACAGTTAATAATGCCGTCATAAGTTCCTGGCTTGCATATTTGGCATTGTCTATGCGTTCGCGAGCTGTCCTTTTCTTGAAGTTTTCAAATTCTGCAAGTAGTCTTAAGTATTTATCTTTAAGATCTTGAATTTCCTGATCCTTAGAGGAGCTGCTTTTCGTGTCAGAATTATTCTCTTCATTTATTACTTCAACAGGTGTATCTACTTGATTTTCTGTCATTTCTTCAGGTTCTGAAGATTTTTTATCATTTATGCTTGATTCTTCTGTTATCATTTATGATTAATTTTACTGACAGGGCATTGCAATAATGAGACCAAAGGTAAGGATTAGGCCAAAATGTCAGGCTAAGCTTTCCGTTTTAAGAGCAAACTACTCATAGAGTCAAAAGTCTGATTTACTCCAAGTATCATTTTATCTGGTCCGACCAGGATTTTGGTAGGGATCTCTTTTACCCCGAATTTTTTTACCAGGGAAGAATTAAATTTATCCAATTCGAGTATGTGTAAGGGCCATAGCAGTTGATCTTTTTCCTTCGCAGCTGCCCAGTTTTCCTTACTGTCCTCGATACCTATACTTATGATTTCAAGACCATCAGCATCCTTAAATTTTGTATTATTCCAGGCAGAATAAAATTCTTTTAATGCCGGCGATTCTTTTCTGCATGGTCCGCACCATGACCCCCAGAAATCGATCAATATATATTTACCGTGGTATTCTTTTAAATTAAATGATTCTCCGGTAGAAAGGGTGGCTTCAATATTTGGACAAGGCTGAGCTGCTTTGATACCGGGTTTCATGTAAAAATATTTGCCCAGGTAAAAGATTGAAATGCCAATAAAAAAATATAGTATGTTTTGCAAAAATTTACTCACCCTGCAAAGGTATCAAGTAATCGGTAAGTAGAGGGCCCTATTTGATCGTATGGTCTTTATTTTCTCTTTCCTGACGCCTCCTTTTAATGACGCCTGTCAACCAGGTCGGAATGATTAAGACTCCTGCGATTAAATAGGCATAATAAGTGAGCAATCTCCATATCAGGGCTATAATCAGTGCTGCACTTTTCGGTACATAGTCCCCAATGTAATTTCCAAAGAAAAATTCTGCAAACCCAGCCGCTCCCGGCGAAGGACTGAACATCATAAAAATAAACATGACCACCTGCCTGCCGTATATTTTAAGCTGATCCCAAAGGGAATAGGGAATGGAATCGATCAAGGCAATTATAATACAATTAACCAGTAAAAAACGGCCTCCCCAGGCAATGGAAGTGAGAACAAAAGATTTTAAGTGAAATTTAAAATCCTTATTGGCAATGGTATTAGCAGAAACGATCATGTCATCGCCCAATTTCACTGCTGATTTGTTCCATCTTTTTAATAAAGGAAATTGGGTAAAAAAATTAAGTATGCGTTTAAATTGAATCGGACTGTAAAATAAGCCATAAGCAAAAAACAATCCATACACCAGGATCAAGAAATAAAAAAAGAATAAGGAATATCCGATTTCACCGATATCCTTTAAGGTTTGATAGGATGGGTAAATAATGTTGGTTCCGTAAATTAACATCAGCAGGGGTACAGATAATACGAAAAACAAACTATCCAATACTACAGTATAGATAATTACGGTGAGCGTACGCGGAGCCCCCAGTTTTTCATGGGACAGTACAAATACAGATACAGCTGATCCTCCTAAAGAGGAAGGGGATACAGCTGAGCTAAATTCCCAAATAACTATAAGTTTGGCACATTTCCAAAACCCAATTGTACCATCCGCAAGATACCAAAGCCGTAGCGTATAGGCCAGATGTCTGATTAATAATATAATTACAGCCAACAGTAACCATGCAAAAGAATGGACAGTCCAGGTAATGGATTTTAATGCCTTAGTATCAAAGTTTCTAAATAATAAAAATAGTACCACACCCAAACCAAGGAAAATAGGTAACCATATTCTTGAACTTTTAAAAGATTTGATTACAGATTGCGTCTGTTCATCTTCCTGGTCCATTAAATCTTTTTCCTCTTCCGGTCTCATTCAATCTCAAAGATAAATGATTCCTGCCTATACCTTGAGTAAGCGGAGCAAGTATTCACCGTATCCGCTTTTAATATACTTGTTACCAAGGAATTCAAGTTGTTCTTTCCCAATAAATCCCATTTGATATGCCACTTCTTCTATACAACCAATTTTGAGTCCCTGCCTTTCCTCAATCACCTGTATAAACTGACCAGCCTGCATCAGAGACTGATGTGTTCCGGTGTCAAGCCAGGCAAATCCCCTCCCCATGGGTTTTACAAAAAGATTCCCTCTTTCCAGATAGTATTTGTTTACATCAGTAATTTCATATTCGCCCCTTGAACTGGGTTTTAAATTTTTAGCCACTTCGATGACGCTATTATCATAAAAATACAACCCCGGTACAGCAAAATTGCTTTTGGGTTTCGCTGGTTTTTCTTCAATAGAAATAGCCCGGAAGTCATCATCGAATTCCACCACTCCATATCGCTCAGGGTCGGTAACCTGGTATGCAAAAATGGTTCCTCCAGTGGGATGTTCACAGCTTTTAAGTATACTACCTAGTCCTGCACCATAAAAGATATTATCACCCAATATAAGTGAGGCGTCATCATTACCTATAAAGTCTGCTCCCAATACAAATGCCTGGGCAAGGCCATTTGGCACTTCCTGTACTTTATATGAAAAATGGCACCCTATTTCCGACCCGTCTTTCAGTAACTTTTCAAAATTGGGTAGATCTTCACGCGTAGATATAATAAGTATATCCCTGATGTTAGCCATCATCAAAATGGACAATGGATAATATATCATAGGCTTGTCGTACACAGGCATCAGCTGTTTACTCACTGCCAAGGTAAGCGGATAGAGTCTGGTTCCAAGACCGCCTGCCAGAATAATTCCTTTCATATGGTATGCGCTAAGATTTTGGTAAAAATAAGACGATTTTATGGATGGATAATAAGATCGGGCTTTCTGTCTAAATCTTATTTTGAGATGCCGAAATATTAATTTTAATAAACTATTCTGTTTCCAGCCTTTTTAACAAATTTTTCTACGAACTCATTTCCATATAATGGCCTTCAGACTTTAAACATTTCTTGAAATAGGTGGACTTTAGATCCAGTCCCTTTTATGGCTAAAAAGCCCTAAAGGATTAAATAGTAATAAAGTATCAACTATACGATTTATCCAACCCACAGAGGGTCGTCCAGCGTATTCATGAAGTCATTCAAAATAGTTTCTTAAGAATCTAAAGAATGTGAACTTTGTTTCTCTCACCTAAAATAACAGTTAGCTTTCTTTCAGTCCTTAAATTGCTGAAATATCCTATTAAACACATTTTTGATTCTGTGCATAAAACATTTATTTCAGTACACTGGTATCCGTTTATATATAAACCGGCTGGAAAAGGGGGTTAGGACTCAATACAATGAATATGTTGTAATTTTGATAAATTATGTGATTCATATAGATACTGAATTTAGTTTGATACAATAAATAAAAAAATGAATTTGAAAAAAGAAACGATTACTGCTGAAATGCTTACCAGATTTGATGCATTATATGAGGCCCACGAAGATCATGGAATCTTAGGGCGCCGGCATACAGGTCTGGCCGATTTAGTACAAGAATTAAGAAAGATCCGGCGACTCATAGAATCCGGTGTGATCGTCAAAATTGAAGGGACTGATATCAGTTTGACATCCTGGGCAGAATTTTACAATTGGGCACATTCACGTTATCACAAACTTGAAGAAGGAAGTGATAAATGGATAGGTGACGATAATTAAAAAACATAGGCAAGTTCTGAGAGAGATTGCGAATTCATTTTTTTCAATTGCTTCATCCCCTGGGCATATACACAAATTGGGCACCCAATTCACTTAGCACAAAAAAACAGATATAATCTTCTATCGATTTATAAGATTTTTTAAAAGCTGCCAGTTTTGATTTTAATATTAATTTCTTTTGCACAAATTCTTCCAGGGAAGACACATTGATATTCCAGTTGCCTTTAACCTCATAGCGTTTTATGATGGGTATACCCACCTCGAAAGTATCCTGATGTGCAATAAATATCGGATATTCAGTTACGCCCTTTGCCTGAATAATGTCCAATGCTTGATTCATCGCTTTTTTATAGACTTTTAATTCTTCCTGTAGAAGTAAAAATTTTTCTGCTCCTATCTGCATTTGATATGATTTAAATTCTGTGCAACAAAGTTACATTCTCTATATGTGCAGTGTGTGGAAACATATCCACCGGTTGGCTTACAATATGTTTGTAATTAGTGGCCAATAATTTTAGATCCCTGGCTTGTGTAGCCGGATTGCATGAAACATAGATTATTCGTGGAGCATCGGTATCAATAAGCATGGGAATATTATCGGGATGCAGACCGGATCGGGGAGGGTCTAAAATAACCAAATCGGGTTTACCATGCTTATCAGCAAATCCCTGGGCTAATAATTTTTTTACATCCCCTGCATAAAACTCCGCATTCGTAATGCCATTCATTCTTGCATTTAACTCTGCATCTTCGACAGCTTCTTTGATCTCTTCTATGCCGATGACTTTTTTTGCAAGCGGGGCCAGGTATAGCCCGATGGTCCCGGTGCCAGAGTATAAATCGTATACTAGCTCTGTTCCTTTAAGATCGGCAAATTCGACTACATAATTATATAATACATGGGCTTGTTTTGTATTGGTTTGGAAAAACGATTTTGGACCAATTCTGCATTTAAGATCTCCCAATACCTCTGTGAGATAGCCTACACCGTTGATTAATAGTAATTCCTGATCAAATATGGTATCGTTGTGCTTCAGGTTTATTACATTGTATAAAATTAGTTTTGGAAAAGCATGTAAGATATATTCGTTTAATTCCTTTATCTGATCTTCATTGTTTTCGCCAAGTACAAGTATCAGCATAGTAGTGCCATCCAAAGCACTGCGTACGATCATATTGCGCAACAGACCGGTATGATTTTTTACATTATAAAAACTGAGATGATGTTTAATGGCGTAGTCGCGTATAGTATTTCGTAACTGGTTGCTGGGATCTGGCTGTAAATAACAATGATGGATATCCACGATTTTTTCAAAAGAACCTGGTCTATGAAATCCAACAGCATTTCGGTGCGGGAATTCACCTGCTGACAACTCTTCAGGTAGTAGCCATCGGCTATTGCCAAAACTAAAATCCAGTTTATTTCGATAATAAGTGTCGCTTTCCACCCCTTTTATTTTCCTGATATTTAATTCAGTTAGTCCTGCTATGCGGGTGAGTGCATCGTATACATTTTTTTGTTTATACTCCAGCTGACCGGTATAAGTCATGTGCTGCCATTTACAACCACCACAAGATCCAAAATGATCGCAAAATGGGGTTTGCCTCCAGGATGAACTTTTTATAATTTGTATTGGCTTTGCATACGATACCCTGTTGCGATGTTTTTTTACTTCAATATTCATTTCATCGCCGGGTACTGCATCCTGAATCATATATACTTTTCCTACTGTGTCTTTTCCAACTCCCTGGCCTTGATCGCCCATATCCACGATCGTTACATTTTCAATGTATTCAATTTTAGATTTACTCATTAATATCTTATTTATTCTGCTCTTAAATTTATTTCTACTCTTCGGTTGAGTGCCCGGCCTTCCGCTGTTTCATTTGATGCTATGGGTATGCTATCGCCATATCCTTCGTAAGTCAACTTTTTGCTTTTTACCCCTTGCTGTACTAAATATTGAACTACAGCTTTTGCCCTGTCGACGGATAGTACTCTGTTGATATCTTGATTCCCGGCATTATCGGTGTGGCCCAGTATCTCAGCACTGATGTCAGGGTGGTTGATTAAATATTTTGCGATCTCATTTAATTCAATGAAAGATTCTTCTTCCAGTATCGAAGAGCCGGTCTTGAATAATACATTTTTTAATACAATCGGTTTTTCTGATGGATTGGAATCGGCTGCCATCCATTTTGACAGATTTACATCATAATTAATAATCGAAGAACCATGTGCCGGGAGCCGATCGGAATAAAAGGTATAGCCCATGGCAGTCACGTAGATTTGGTATGATCTGTCAGATGGCAATACCAGTAAAAAAGCTCCTTCAGGGTCGGAAAGTATCGAATCTTTACGGGTATAGCCATCAGTTGATTCAAAATACAGTAAAGCATTGGGTATGCCACTGTTTCTCATTTTGTCTTTTACAGTCCCTTTGATGAAAATACAAGCTTGAGCCGATTTCTCTTTTGGGAGTGAAAATTGGACAATATTGCTTTCAATTAATTGATTACTCAGGCTTATAATTTGATCACTGTAGTAGGCTGTATGTCCATCAATGGCGACCACCATAGCTCCCTGGTCCTTGTAATCATTGATTGGGTATCCAAGGTTTACAGGAATACTCCACTCATTAGCTTGATTCAATCTGGATAAATATAAATCAAATGATCCATAACCTGGCCATCCTGTCGACCTGAAATACAGGGTCTTTTTATCCGCATGTATACAGGGTGACGACTCGTCCCATTCTGTATTAATGCTTTTTCCCAGGTTTATTGGTTTGGTCCAGGTATTATTTTTCTTTACTGATTTCCATATATCTGATGCACCAAAACCACCTTCCCGGGTAGAAGTAAAATACAATTCTCTTCCATCCGGTGACAGGCTGGGCTGGCTTTCCCACCCGGTGGTATTAATTGCAGTGCCCATATTACGTGGTTTTGTCCAACGGTTGTTTTTGTATTCGCTTATATACAAATCACAGCCACCCAATCCATCAGTCATATTGCATCTTGTAAAAACAATGGCTTTCCCATCAGCGCTGATAGTATGGGCTCCTTCATTTTGTGGTGTATTCAAAGGCCAGGAAATAGCGGTGTGCCACAGTGAGTCGTTGGCTTCCTTTTTTGCAATGTATAGATCTTCATTGCCATGGGTTCGCCTGGTAAAAACCAGGTTTTCAAGCGAAGCATCGAGGGATGGGAGGTATTCGGGTGACAGGGTATTTATCTCTTTTGGAAGTAATATAGTTGAATGAGGTACTGACAGCGAATGGTTTGCCAATGAATATTCCGATTTGATTTTGAACAGGGTAGCCATTTTACGAGTAGCCTCGTCTTTTGAATTTAAATTCAGGTATTGATCTGTATAGGTTAAGCATTTTTGATATTCACCTATCTCCAATGACAGCCTGGCTGTATTATAAAGTAAGTTTGCTTTGTCCTTTGACGCTAATTTGGTGGCATGTTCAAGAGCATTCAATGCTTTCGGACCATCATTTTTTTGAAGGTAAACAGTATAAAGGGATAGATAGGCTTCTTTGAAGTCAGGATAGGCGGCTATGGCTTTATTAAAATATTGAATTGCTTTATCCAGATTATTTTTCAAGAGTTCAGATTGGCCGGCAGTAAGTGCCTTAGTTGCTTTTTTAGGTACCTGTGCAAACGAGATACTAAATAAAAGGACAAAAAAAATAGTAATAAAATTTCGAAGCATTTATTACGACTGAATATGCTTATTTGGATTGTAGTATTTTTTGGGCTTCCTTGTTGCCTAAGGTGGCAGCCTCTTTTAAATCCGCCATAAATCCGTTTTTACCTGCCAGTTTCTTGGCTAGTCCGCGTTGCAATAATATATCTGCTTTGGTAATTTTGGAACTGGTTTTGGCATCATCTTCTAATGAGGCCAGTGCGATGTTAAAGCGTTGGGCAGCTTCCTCAAATTGCTCCTGCTCCATCAGGATCTTGGCGTAAATAAATGCAGCATCTCTTTTTTTCAAGCTGTTTGGGTCCTGGGCATCGAAATGACGGTCACTGAATAACTTTAGTTCGAAGGCAGCTTCCTTAAATTGCTTTAGCTGGTAGTTCAATTCTCCTTTCTGATATCTTGCCTGCCAATGTACCATCTGCAAAGCCAATGATTTTTGAATGGCAAAAGATAGGTCTTCCAGGCTTTTCTTTTTATCTGAATTTTGAAGATGTACCTGAGCACGCCCGTAGTAGGCTAATGCATTATTTTCATCAAACTGAATGGCTTTGTTAAAATCATGCAGTGCGTCTTTATAGTTTTTGAGAGTATAGTTTACATAGCCTCGGCGTTCATAGGCCTGACTGTGCCTTTCATACTTATTAATTGCAGCATTTAATGCCTCTATTGCTTCTTTTTCTTTGCCTTTGGTGCCTACTAGCTTTCTACCCCTGATGTATTCCTGTACCGCTATTTTATCACTTTGAGGCTCCACCATTTTGTGTCGCAATACTTTCCCATTGTCAATAAGCCATGCACCCAGTGAACCTGCTGTAGCAAATTGGGCGATATAATCCAATAAATTCAATGTATTGGTAAAGTACCGGTCGCTGGCCTGCATCACCGTGCGGGGAATGTCTATATTACCCTGATCCATTAAAAAGATCTGCTCAGGCTTAAACATGACTTCATTTCTATAGTATTGCTCCGCCCTTACGGTATATAACTGTAAGGCTTTTTCAATATTCTTCCCAGGTCCAAATTCAAGACGGCCCTGAAATATGGACTTGTGAAAAATCGGATTATTTGCAGCAGCATTCATAAAATATACTTAAAGCATTGTAGAAGTCTCTTAGTTTGATACCATCCCTTATTTCGGTCTTGCGATCGAATTACATGTCAATCAAATGACTATAAATCAAAAGTTTTTTAATATGGGACCTAGCCTACTAGTTAACTTATTGTAACCCACGAAGATAAGCATTTTTTTAGCAAAATGTTAATTTATTATTTTTATAATATCAATAAGAGTGAGCTATTCATACTTGTTTGTTGGGCTAAAGGGTTGTTGTTCTTTTGGCGAAGTTACCTTTATAAAATCAAATTTGATTTGCTTTCAGGCTGAGAAGCTCCTTTAAATTTAAAAAAGCCCCATGATGCAGATCACAGGGCTTTACTATCCGGGGGGAAATGATGTTATTTTAAAGTCGATCTCATCTATCCAGAAAAAATTCCGTGAATATTTTTTCTTTATTCCTATCTACTATCAACTGGTATCTGCCGTTTGAAATGGACTTGAGGTCAGCATGCACTTCGTTTTTATCTTGTTGGCCTTTTACATTCACTGTGTTGCCCTGACTATCTCGGATTTCAAATCGTAATACATCAAATTGGTTTTTAAGTCTGATTACCATTTGATCCTGAATCAGATCCTGATAGATTTCAAATGGACTATCTTTTTCTTTATGTATTGATATAAAAGCCTGGTTTGGCTTTGAAATCAAAGCAGTAGATGATGATTTTACCTGGTTTCCATTAGCTACTTTGAGATTTTGAGATATGGATACGGTAGATACTGTCATTAGGAAAAGGATGATAACGGGGGATACCTTTTTCATATATAAAGATTTTGATTTTGATTCTGCTTGATAATTAATTCTTTGCATTTTTGATGTACATGATTGTAAATCAAAGATAATAAATATTATAATTTTTCATAATATGTTATTGATTTTTTTTCTCTTTTTTTAAATAAAGCATGCCGCAATTCTTTTTACAACCATTTTGAATCCAAAATGCCTGCCCTTCACGTACGTATGGTATCATTTTAAAAATATACATATGATCTATTCTAACAAAATCAAGCTGAGCCCGAAATGGCTCAAGTCTATTTTAATTTTACTATTGAGTGCGTGGAGCATTCATTCGTACTCCAGTAGTCATAGGGAAGCACCTCTGATTGCCAATGACCCACTGGCTGACAATACCGACCTGTATGCTTTTAGAAGCCCTGACAATCCAAATACAATTACCATAATAGCAAATTACATCCCCGGTGAATTGCCATATGGAGGACCAAACTATTATACTTTTGGTGAAAACATAAGGTATGAAATCCATATAGATAATGATGCAGCAAAGCCCGGCGACGAGATTATCTATCGATTTGAGTTTAAAAGAATAAACGAGGACCCAAGTACTTTTTTCAATATCCGCTTAGGAAAGCAAAATATCAAAGCTACCTATACGATGAGCAGATCCATGGATGGTGGTAAAACCTTTGCCGTAATAGTAAGCAATGGAATCGTACCACCGAATAATATTGGAGCCAGATCAATTACTTCTCCGGTGGGACTTAACACTACTTATGATCAATTGGTTGCATCTGCTATCATGAGTACTCCAAATGGTGAAAAAGTATTCTGTGGCCCGGTAGATGATCCTTTTTATGTGGACTTGGGTGGCATTTTTGATTTGGGCAATTCTCCAAGGCAGGATAAGAAAAACAGGGATGGAATAGGAAAGTTAAATGTACATACCATTGCCATACAGATTCCTATCTCCATGCTTTTGAAACCGGGTGTAAATGCCACTCCTGCATCTATTTTGGATCCGAATTTTGTGATTGGAGTATGGGCCAGTGCAAGCAGGAAATCCATACGGACACTGGGTACCGATGGAGATGCTCCATCTTATTCTGGAGATTGGGTGCAAGTTTCAAGACTGGGAATGCCATTGACCAATGAAGCGGTGATTCCAATCGGTGCAAAAGACCGATGGAATGCAAGCACTCCCTACGAGGACAAAGAGTTTTATAAATATTTCTATAATCCTGAATTGGCATTGTATATGGATGACGAAAAGTTTGGGGGTGCTGTACCTTCATTCTCTCCATTGAGAATTCAACGCAAAAGTCTTGGATCTTTTGACTTTGGCTTTGGTAAAGATGGATTGTACGGACTAAAGGGAAATGCTGCACTCAATGGCACAGCATTAGATGATAAAGTATTTGGTACATTATTATTACCTGCAGCTGGAAGCGCCAGATCTGTTGATTTATGGCCAATATTTCATACCGGTGTCCCCAATGTAATACCTTATCAACTGGCTACCGGTAAAAACGGAAATCCACTTGCAGCTGGGAAGCCGTTTATACACAATTTTCTTCCTAATGGCGGGGATATGCTGAGATTAAACATGGCTACTCCGGTAACACAAAGGAATGACCCCAAATTTAGTTCACTAGGTATTATAGCCGCTGCTGTGGCGGGGCTTACGGATGCAGCATACAATACAACCACGGATATACAATCCATTCCGAATATGGATGGTTTTCCGAATGGCAGGCGATTGGAAGACGATGTGACCAGAATAGAATTACAGGCTGTGGGTGGTATTGCTTTAGCAGCTATAGGTCTTTGGTATGATGATTATAAACCAGGTGATGCAAATCCGGTGACTCCCAACCTGGTGAATGTACTAACGTACTCCACAGGCGTAGAAAAGAATGACAAACTATTTAAAAATTCTTTCCCTTATGTAGCGAATCCCTGGGGAGGACAGGAATAATTCAATAACTATATCCAATGGGGAAATATTCCAACCAATAAATTAATAAATTATAAACTAAACAGAAATGAAAAATATTTTATTCTTAGCTTTTCTCATGATGAGTGTTGCTGTATTTGCATCCTCACACAGAGAAGCTCCCATGATAGCGGACGATCCGTTAGCAGATAATACCGACCTGTATGCATTCCGATCACAGGGCAATAAACTTACCATTATAGCTACCTATGTGCCAGGGCAGTTGCCACAGGGAGGTCCAAACTATTATAATTTTGGTACAGATGTGAGGTATGAAATTCACATAGATAATAATACTGAGACTCCATTTGATGATATCATCTACCGATTTCGATTTTACAGAGTTGACGAAGACCCAAGTACATTTTTCAACATCAGGTTGGGAAAACAAAATTTGAGATTGTACTATGATGTATTTAAAAGTACAGATGGCGGGAAAGTATTTAATCGAATATTTTCAGGTGGCGCCGTGACCCCTCCGAATATCGGAGAAAGATCCATCAGCTCGCCAATAGGATTAAACAGATCTTATAAAGACATAGTGTACAGATCTACCAGAAGAGCAAAATCCGGTGAGTCGTTTTTCGTAGGACATGCAGACGATCCGTTTTTCGTAGACCTGGGTGGAATTTTTGATCTCGGAGACAGTCCCCGCCAATCCGGGAAAAACCTGGATAATCTGGCCTGCAAAAATGTAAGTGCCATATGTATTGAAATCCCTATTTCAGATGTAATTAATTGGAAAGCTCCAAAAACACCTGCTTCTATTTTGGATCCTAATTATGTAGTAGGCATATGGGCCAGCGCAAGCAGGCAAAAAATTCAAACGTTTTCAAAAGAAGGGATTTCGAACTCAGGTGATTGGGTGCAAGTGTCAAGACTGGGAATGCCATTGACCAATGAAGCAGTCATTCCAATAGGTGAAAAAGACCGCTGGAATGCACTTACTCCTTATCAGGATAAAGAATTTTATGAGTATTTCTACAATCCTGAACTGGGGCTTTATATGGATGATAGTCTATTTGGAGGAGCAGTTCCATCATTTAAAAACCTTAGAATACAGAGAAAAAGCCTCGGAGCCTTTGATTTTGGAAATGGTAAAGATGGATTATATGGCCTGAAAGGTAATCCTGCATTAAACGGTACCGCATTAGACGATAAAGTATTTGGTACTTTGTTATTGCCTGGCCCTGGAATGCCAAGATCAGCCGATTTGTGGCCAATATTTCATACCGGTGTGCCCAATGTGATTCCGTATCAATTAGCTACTGGCAAAAATGGCAATCCCTTAGCTGCAGGTAAACCTTTTATCAATAACTTTTTGCCTAATGGTGGCGATATGCTGAGAATAAATTTGGCAGTACCTATGACTCCTCGAAATAGTCCTGAATTTAGTTCACTAGGTATCATTGCCGCAGCCGTATCCGGACTTACTGATCCTAAATACACTAAAAGTGCAGAGTTAGAGTGGATTCCGAACATGGACGGTTTTCCAAATGGAAGAAGGCTTGAAGATGATGTAACCCGAATAGAACTGATGGCAGTATCGGGGGTTGCTCTGGCCGCAATTGGACTTTGGTATGATGATTTCGTATCCGGCGGTAGTCCGGTAACCCAGCAATTGCTCAACGTATTGACTTATTCTACAGGTGTAGAAAAAAATGATGCTGGATTCAGAGAAGTATTTCCATTCGTTGCACTCCCATGGGCAGGAGATAGTCAATGTGGTGGTGAATTGGCAAATTTTGCTTCTGCTTCACCGGAAATGAGGGGTTCTTTTCTTGGTATCGGATCAAATAAAATAAATACCGGCAACCTTAATTTGTCTGTGAATTCTTATCCGAATCCATTTACAGAAAAATTGAATATCAATATTACACTCGGTCAGGCCGGAAAATACCATATAGAAGCATATGATATATCGGGCAGGGTAGTGGATAAAATATTTCATGGCAATCTGAATGAAGGGAATCACCTGATCGAATGGAATAATGCCGGACGGCAATCAACCGGTCATTATTTTATCAAAGTGTCGGATGAAAGCAACAGAAAATATGAGGTAGTAAAAATCAGTAAACTATAAGCCTCCAACTCAGCAATCCAAATAATTAATGACCCCACTATTGTACTTACTCCTGGTCCCCTGATAGGAATATCGGGGGGCTTTTTTAAAAATCAATCAATTTGTAAACCTTTTTAATCAAATCTGAAATGAAAAAAATATCAAACTTAATACTATGGATGAGTCTTATCATTTTCTCATGCAAGAATACCGACTCCACAAAAGACATCAGCAAGACTTATAACTTACTCGAAAGAAAAGAGAGTTTAAAAAATGGTAAAGAATGGGAAAACATTCATAATATCTATACCCGGTATACGGATCAAATTAGAAAAAAGCCCAACGAGGCCAAATCGTATATAGACCTTGCTGAATTATTCATGATGGAGGCCAGGATCACTGGAGAGCACGGCCATTATTATTCTAACGCACTGGCTTTATTGGAGCACGCTTATACCTTGGCTAAGGGAAATAAGGATATTGAATTCAGGTCTCTATCGGATCGTGCTTCAGTACTCATGTCCCTGCATCAGTTTGTCAAAGCCAAACAATTTGCAGAAGATGCGATAAAATTAAATCCATACAATGCCCAGGTATACGGTGCATTAGTAGATGCCAATGTAGAACTGGGAAATTATAAAGAAGCGGTGGCCAGTGCTGATAAAATGGTATCCATTCGACCGGATCTCAGATCCTATTCACGTATATCCTATTTGCGGGAGCTATTCGGTGATTTAACCGGGGCTATCGAAGCAATGAAACAGGCTGTGGAAGCTGGTTATCCGGGATATGAAGAAACAGCCTGGGCCCGATTGCACCTGGGGGAACTGTATAAAAAATCAGGAAATACTGAAGCTGCTGTACTTGAATATCAAACCGTATTAAGCCAAAGGCCAAATTACGCTTTTGCCATGGCCGCTCTGGCTGAAGTAGAATTGGATAAAAAGAATTATGAACAAGCTGAAAAATTAGTAAACGAAGCCATTACATTGATGCCTGAGGTGAGCTTTTATATTACTAAAGCAAAACTGTTCGAGCAACAAGGCAAAAAAGACGAATCTATGATGTTAGCCCAGGAAGTGCTCACCATGCTGAAAGACGATGAAAAGTCAGGACATAAAATGGATCTCACCTATGCCCAGGTATTTGCTGATTTATTTAAAGACTATGATCAGGCAATAAAATATGCCATGCAGGAATTTGAGATCAGACCTGGTAATATTGAAGTAAATAAATTTTTGGTGGATACCTATACAAAAATGGGAAATCTCGCCAAGGCCAATCAACATAAGGCGAAGTCAACTATCGAAAAAATATAATACATAAGTTAATTCAATCACGGATTGATATTTAGGGTTTTTAATTGATGGAGGGCTGTGCTTTTTACAGCCCTTTTTTACTTAAATTGTGAATCCAATAGTAATTTTATTGCGTATATATAGTATATGAAATCAGCAGCTCATAAACTTGGATTTAATATAGTTATTTTAATTTTCTTTTTTTCCTCAACTATCATGGCTCAGACAGTAAAAATCAGGGTGGTTGATGATAAGCAAATCCCGTTGGAAGGGGCTATGGTTAAATCACTTCATCAGGTTTTTACTACTAACCGGGATGGAGAGTTTGAATACAAAATTGTACCGAATGACAGCTTGCAAATTCGGTATCTCGGATTTAAAGAAAAACTCCAGGTCATTAGTCGTCATTTTTTGACTGAACCAATAATCCAGTTGGAAGCCATGCCTTTCGATCTAAACCAGGTAAATGTAGTGCATACCAATAAATCTACCAGTGTGATTTCAAACATTGACCTGAAAGTAAAACCTGTTTCATCATCTCAGGAAATATTGCGATCCGTCCCCGGATTATTTATTGGTCAGCATGCTGGTGGCGGAAAAGCCGAGCAATTGTTTCTGCGTGGCTTTGACATAGATCACGGTACAGATGTAAGCGTAAATTTCGAAGGTATGCCCGTCAATATGACTTCGCATGCTCATGGCCAGGGATATGCAGACTTACATTTTATCATTCCTGAAGTGGTAGAGAATATCAATTTTGGGAAAGGACCTTATTATGCAGATAAAGGAAATTTTACCACTGCCGCTTATGTGGATTTTAAGGTAAAAGACATATTTGATCGGTCCGGTATTACGTTGGAAGCAGGCCAATACAATTCCCTCAGAGGAGCCGCTTTTTTTAATTTAATAAACACACCCAAAACCAAAAGTTATATTGCATCGGAATACAACCTGAGTGACGGATGGTTTGATTCACCACAAGACTTTAATCGATTCAATTTAATGGGTAGAGTACAGCATGACCTAAATAAAAAAAATAAACTAAGCCTTTTAGTTTCCCAATTTTCAAGCAAATGGAATGCCTCGGGGCAGGTACCCAACCGTGCAATTGAATCGGGTCTGATCTCCAGGTTTGGTTCCATCGATAATACAGAAGGAGGCAATACTGCCAGGCAAAATCTGATAATTAAATTAGATTCAAAGCTGGGTGAAGGCAAATTCTTCAGCCAGAATGCCTACTTCAGTCGCTATGATTTTAATTTATTTTCAAACTTCACCTTTTTCCTCAATGATCCTCTGAATGGAGATCAGATCAAACAAAAAGAAAGAAGGACAGTAAGCGGCTATCAGGCTTCATTCAACAGGAAAAAATATTATGATAACATATCAGTGGAATGGAAAGCAGGGGCAGGATTCAGAAATGACAACATCATTGAAAATCAGCTCGCACATACAAAATCACGTATTGAAGTATTGCAAAACTATAGGCTGGGCGGTATAGACGAAACGAATGTATTCTCTTTCGGCGAAATGGACATTGATCTGGGTAAATTATTAATAAACCCCGGCATCAGAATAGATGCATTTCGTTTCAGATATCAGGACCGCTTAACGGCGAATAATTTTAAAAATCAAAAAACACATTTTTCCCCTAAATTGAATTTGGTATACCAGGCTTCAAATGCACTTCAATATTACCTGAAGACAGGCATAGGATTTCATTCAAACGACGCCAGAGTTGTTTTAGAATCGGATGCAAATAAAACCTTACCTTCGGCTACAGGTATGGATCTGGGAGTAATTGTTAAGCCATGGGCCAATGTAGTAATCAATTCATCTGTTTGGTTGTTGGATCTTGAGCAGGAATTTGTATACGTAGGTGATGAAGGCATTATAGAACCATCCGGTAAAACAAGAAGGGTAGGGGCTGATTTTAGCCTGAGATATCAGCCTTTTAATTGGTTATTTTTAAATCTGGATTATAATCATTCGATTGGCAGGAATAAAGGACAAAAAGAGAACAAATACATTCCATTGGCTCCTTTGGCGGCAAGTGTTGGATCTTTGACGATAAAACAAAAAAGCTGGAATGCATCTTTGAGTACAAGATATCTTTCTGACCGGCCCGCCAATGAGGACTATACGCTTAAAGCTAAAGGCTATACTGTGACAGATTTAAGTATGTCTTATTCCTATAGGAACTTTAGAGTTCACTCCAGGATTGAAAACGTATTGAATGTTCAGTGGAATGAAACCCAGTTTGCAACCTTGACCAGATTGAAAAATGAAATAAATCCGGTAGAGGAAATTCATTTTACGCCCGGCACACCGTTTTTCTTCAAAGCAGGAATTACCTATTCATTTTGAACTATGGATACCACGATTCAAAATAAAGAAGAAAACATACTCAGCTTGCTGCTGGATGGCAACGAGATGGGATTACGACTGTTGTACAGGAATTATAAAGAGTCGATCTACGGGATCATACTGAATATAGTAAAGTCTGAAAATCATGCTGAAGAAGTATTGAATGATGTATTTCTCAAATTTTTCAATAATATTAAATCCTATGATTCTTCCAAAAGCAGATTGTTCACCTGGATGGCCAGAATAGCAAGAAATGCTGCTATAGATAAAATAAGAACAGTGGATTTTAAAAGTTCAGCCCGGTCATATGAAATTTCAAATCCGGTAGCTGAAAAACTACAGTATCAACATGAACATATAGATCATTCCGCCATCGCCTCTATACTGCAAGCGCTTGATGTGGATCAAAAAAGAATGATAGAAATGGTCTATTTACTTGGATATACTCACCAGGAATGCAGTACAGAATTAAATATCCCTCTTGGTACAGTCAAAACCCATATTCGACGGGGACTCTTAAAATTGCGATCGGTGATGGGAAACGATATAAATGCTTTTATATCCTGGATTATTATTGTTTTAATTTATTTTATCTTTAATAAATAAGAAGAGTGGATATAAAAGCATATATAGAATCTGGTATACTCGAGCAATATGTGATCGGCACTTTGTCTGCAGCAGAAATGGCTGAAGTAGAAAGAAATATCAAACTCTATCCTGAAATTGCTAACGAAATAAAAGCCATCGAGATCACACTCGAAGCATATGCAAAACATCAAGGTATTACCCCAAAGCTTACGGAGGAAAAACTGATAGAAAATCTTCACCAAACCAAATTGAAACCATCTTCTGCGACGGAAACCAGGTCGGGCATAAAATGGTATTACTTACTTGGATGGCTTTTATCCCTGGCCCTGATTGCCTATTTGCTTTATTCGGAAAGCAGCAAATCAAAACTAAATTCTATCAATAAACAAAATCAATTGATTCTCGACAGCATTAGAATAGCCTGTAATGAAACCGCTACTCAAAATGAAATCTTAAATCGAAAAATTCAATTATTAAATAATCCAAAATCTAAGTTCTTATTATTAGCAGGTACTAATCTCAGTCCCAATTCCTTTGCGTCGGTGATCATTGATAGTATAAATAATAAACTGGTTTTTGATTTTGCAGGACTGCCGATGCCACCTGCTGGAAAACAATTCCAATTATGGGTTATCAAGGGTGGTGTGCCAATAGACATGGGTGTGATAAATAATGAGCAAATAGGAAGTATACATAATGTTGAAAAAGATTTTATTGCGGAGGCTCAGGCATTTGCATTGACACTGGAAGACGAAGGGGGTAAGCCAAGCCCTACCTTGGAGCAGATGTATGTGATCGGGAGTTTGTAATAGAATGTAGATGATGTAGACTAAGCGGACAACAACCTGAAGGCCACTCTATCGTAGAACAGGCTTCAGCCTGTTAAATATTACAATAAGTATAAGTCTATGCTAAATGTTACAATTATTGAAATTCTTTGGATTTTCTTACTACGATATCTTTCTCCACCCTGGATCTTCCTTCTCCTTTTCCATCAAATGCCTTTTCAATAATTCATTGGCTGGATGGATCAGTTCAGGATCGCGTTCCAGTATTCTCTGCACGATGGATTGGACTTGTTGTAGCAGGTTTACATCATGAGCGATATTGACCAGGTTAAAATCTACACTGCCACTTTGTTGTGTACCTTCAATATCTCCTGGTCCCCTTAATTCTAAATCTACCTCTGCTATTTTAAAACCATCTGTAGTCTCACACATCGTACGTATACGGGTACGTGCTTGTTCTGAAAGTTTGAATCCGGTCATCAATACACAATATGATTGATCGGCTCCTCTGCCTACTCTTCCTCTCAACTGATGTAATTGGGATAATCCAAATCTTTCCGCATTCTCTATGATCATCACACTCGCATTGGGTACATCTACACCCACTTCAATTACTGTCGTAGCCACCAGGATTTGAGTTTTGCCTTCAGCAAATTGTTTCATCTCCAGATCTTTATCCGCCGGTTTCATCCGGCCATGGAGTATACTCATTTGATAGGTGGGCCTTGGGAAATGCTGCAACAGGTATTCATAACCATTATTGAGATCTATCAGATCGAGTTTTTCCGATTCATCTATCAGTGGATACACCACATAGATTTGCCTTCCCTGGTCTATCTGGGAGCGCATGAATTGTATGAGCTGGGGTCGGCTGCGTTCATAATAATGTGTTGTTTTAATGGGTTTTCTGCCCGGTGGTAGCTGATCTATCACACTTACATCCAGGTCGCCATAAAATACCAGGCTCAGTGTACGGGGTATAGGAGTAGCAGTCATGATCAATATATGAGGTGCCACTACATTATTCTTTTGCCAGAGATTTGCGCGTTGGGCCACACCAAACCGGTGTTGCTCGTCGATTACAGCCAACCCCAGGTTTTTAAATTGCACAGGATCTTCTAATAATGCATGGGTGCCTATCAGTATTTTTATTTCTCCATCGATGGTATGCTTTAAAATTTCTTTTCGTTTATTGCCTTTTATACTGCCCGTAAGCAAAGCTATTGGCAATGCCAATCCTTTTAGCATTTTCGTGAGCGATGCATAATGCTGCTGTGCCAATATTTCAGTAGGGGCCATGATGCATGCCTGGTAATCATTGTCTATGGCTATTAGCATCACCATCAGCGCCACTATTGTTTTTCCTGCTCCCACATCTCCTTGTAATAACCGGTTCATTTGTATGCCGGAGGCAGTATCAGCGCGTATTTCTTTGATCACTTTTTTTTGTGCATCCGTGAGTTCAAATCGAAGATTTTTATGATAAAAGTCATTGAAGTAATGTCCGACCGCTTTGAATATGGGGCCTTGCACATGTTTTTTCCTGAATACTTTAGATGAAAGCATTTTTAATTGTTGAAAAAAAAGCTCTTCAAATTTGATGCGATTTATTGCTGCATCCAATTCGATTTGAGAAGAGGGCAGATGTATCCATTTTAATGAATCAAATCGGGAGCAAAGCTTTGACATTTGTAACAAATATGCAGGCAGTATTTCAGGCAGGTATGTTTCATTTAATTTTTCAAATAAATAGGCAATGCATTTTCGTCTTGCCTTCGAATCAAAGCCTTTTGCATTGAGCTTCTCTGTGCTGCTGTATACCGGTTCTATTCCGGGTTGCCTTTTGATCTCACTTACCAGCTCCATCTCAGGATGCGCCATAGTAAATTTAAAGCCGGAATAAGTTACCTTGCCATACACCAGGTACTCTTCACCCGGTTTTAATACATTTTCAAGCCACGATGCCCCTTGAAACCAGATCAGGGATAAACTACCGGTTTCATCCGTGATGGCAGCCGATATTCTTTTTTGAAATTTTGGTCCTGATATGGAGAGCCTGCTTAGTTTTCCTTTTACCTGTACAGGATTACCATCGTCCCTGATGTTTTTAATGGGAGTGATTACCGATCGATCGATATATCTGAAAGGGTAAGCAAATAATAAATCTTTAAATGTGAATATTCCAAGCTCCGTTTTAAGTAAATCCGCTTTGGCAGGGCCTATACCCTTGATGTATTCTACGGGGCTATCTAAAAAATGGGTTGGCTTATTCAATAGGATTCAAAATTACGGAATGTATCTTGTAATAAATAGGACTTGTAACTCCGCTACAATGGATCACTGATGTTATAGTCGTATCATACTATATCAATCCCCACCTATGCTATCGAACTGTAATTCGGAGCCTCCTTAGTAATCGTTATATGATGCGGATGACTCTCATGTATACCCGCAGAAGATATCCGTACAAATTTTGCTTTTTGCAAATCCTTTATGGTAGCTGCCCCACAATAGCCCATACCGGCTCTGAGGCCACCGATGTTTTGCACCATTACTTCAGAGAGCATCCCTTTATAGGGTACACGGCCTTCTATACCTTCCGGCACCAGTTTTTTGATATCGTCTTCCGCATCCTGGAAATAGCGATCCTTGGATCCTAATTGCATAGCTCCCAGTGAGCCCATGCCTCTGTAGGTTTTAAATTTTCTTCCTTCGTACAATATGGTTTCTCCCGGGGCTTCTTCTACACCTGCAAACAAGCCACCAGCCATTATGCATGCGGCTCCGGCAGCCAATGCTTTTACTATATCCCCGGTGAATCGAATGCCCCCATCACCGATGATGGGAACCCCTGTTTTCTTAATTCCTGCAGCTGAATGCATGATGGCAGATAATTGAGGTACACCTACCCCGGCTACTACCCGTGTAGTGCAAATACTTCCCGGACCCACACCTACTTTCACCCCACTTACTCCGGCATCTACCAATGCTTTCGCCCCTTCGGCTGTGGCTACATTACCACCTATTATTTCCAGGTTTTTATGTCTTTCGCGAATAGATTTGATGGCATCCAATACTCCTTTGGAATGGCCATGAGCAGTATCTATGCATACCACATCTACTCCAACATGGATCAGTGCATCCACTCGGTCATGAAGTTCGGCATTGACCCCTACAGCCGCTCCTACTACTAATCTGCCTAAAGTGTCTTTACATGAAAGCGGATAATCTTCCAGTCGCATGATGTCTTTATAAGTAATCAGACCGATTAATTTATTGTGATCATCTACTACCGGAAGTTTTTCTACCTTATAATGCTGCAATATGTTTTTGGCGTTTTCCAGTTTTGTACCTTTTGGTGCAGTGACCAGTTTATCCTTGGTCATGATCTCTACGATAGGTCTGTTCATATTAGTTTCAAATCGAAGATCCCTATTGGTCAGTATCCCTATCAAATGATGCTGTGCATCTATTATGGGTATACCACCAATTCCATATTTGTCCATGATCTGCCTGGCATCTCTTACTTTGGCATCACTGTGCAGTGTAATGGGGTCTATGATCATACCACTCTCTGATCGTTTCACAGAGCGGACCTGATCCGCCTGGGCCTCGATGGGCATATTTTTATGAATGATGCCTATACCTCCTTCCCGGGCAATAGCAATAGCCAGTTTTTTCTCAGTCACCGTATCCATAGCTGCAGATACTATTGGTGCATTCAAGGTAATGCCTGTGGTAAGCTGAGTCTGTATATTGACTTCGCGTGGTAATACTTGTGAATAAGATGGAACCAGGAGGACATCATCGAAGGTATACATCTCTTCAATGACTGGAATTGAATGGTTGTGTTGATTTTCCATGTGCAAAAATAAGCGGTTTTTACGAGATTACAATAGGATGTATCCGTAAGGAAATATTTCGATCAGATTATTTTATGGATTTCAATACCATAAGATAGCCTCCTCCCGGAGCCATTTTTATCTCCAGCTTCTGATTCTTATTCACTTTAGTATTTTTTATAATGTAATCAGAAGGGTATTTTTCTGCGTTTATCCCATCTTCACAGAGGGTAGCACTATACATACCATTGCCGAGAAATGACAAATCTATACTGAGCATTCTCGGAGTCCAATCCGTCATTCCCCCTATGTACCAATCTTTATTTTTTTTCCTTGCAGTGATAATATAATCACCAATTTTTGCATCCAATACAATAGTGGTATCCCACGTGGTGGGAACCGATCCGAGCAGCTCCATGAAACGAGGCTCCATCATACCCTGAGATGGGTTACCTGAGAAAATCTGTATTGGACTTTCATACACCACAAACATGGCCAGCTGGTGACATCGGGTACCGGGGGCCATGACCTTTGATCCTATTGGCCTGAAGGTTTGTTTATTGGCATTATCCAGTATTCCCGGTTCATAGTCCATAGGTCCTGCAAACATCCGGGTAAAAGGCAGGAGCAGATTGTGTTCTGGTGTTGCTTTTTCACTCCATATATTATATTCTGATCCCAATACTCCTTCGCGAGTGATGGCATTTGGCCAGGTCCTGCTGAAACCGGCAGGCTTGAAAGCTCCGTGAAACATGACCATTATTTTATATTTTGCACAAGCCGCTGCAATACGGTGATAAAAATTGACCATTTTCTGGTCATCCCTATCCATAAAATCAGTCATTATAAAATCAACACCCCATTTTTTAAATTGATCCAATGCCGGTATTAATTGCTCTTCCAATGTGATGGCTAAGGTCCACATGCTTAATTTTATTCCCTTGGCTTTGGCGTAAGTGGAGATTTCATTCATGTCTATTTCAGGCGTAATCTTAAATAAATCCCTGGCATCGCTCCAGCCCGCATCCATCATTATTCTGTCAAAACCAAATCGTTTGGCAAAATCTATATAATATTTATACGTAGCGGTGTTGATGCCTGCTTTAAACGGAATGTTGAAAAGATTAATATCAATTATCCACTCATCTGTTCCTTTTCCTGGTTTTATCCATGTATGATCTGATAGTTTCGAGGGAGCGCCCAGTCTGTATACTATATCATTTTCAGGTATATCCTTATCGGTCTTTGCTATTCCAATGATTCTCCATGGGTAGGATCTGTTACCTTTAGTGTATGCAATATAGTCCGCACGCTTTGTTACGGTAGATTGTTGAAATCCTGATCCGGTGATTTTTTCTTCTACAGGATATGGGGCATAAACCCCTTTAAGTGCTTTGGTATTATTTCCGGTAAAAAACATACCGGGATAGTCATCCAGGTCAGATTCAGTAAGTATAATTCTTGGCCCATGCTCTGGCATGATTAAAATAGGGCTGAATAATAAACTTTCATTTCCAATGCTATCTAATGATTTATATTCGTACGGCTCCTCAAAACTGGTATGAAAAATATCCTGGTCCTGGCGTTTGACCACCTGGTTAAAATATAGTTTATGATGATCACAAAAATGGATTTCGGCAATTTCATTTTTTATTTTCAACGAATCGGTAAAATGGCTGAGCCATCGATAAGCAATACCGTCATTGTAAATTCTCCACTCCAGGGTAAAAGGCTCGTTGAATTCGATGATTAATTCGTTATAGTTATCCTCGATTATCTTTTTCTTTTCCTGCACGGGAGGAAAAATTCTGTTTTTGATCTGGCTCGAAAAATGTTGTTTATAGGTCAGGCTTGATCCATTGTCGCGATGGGTCACTAATCCAATTTCCGATGCAGAAGAAATACAAATTGAATCATATTTTGCCTGATAGAATACAGTAGTGGAAATATTTACAGTAACCAGAATATGACCATCCGGAGACTGAAGAGTTAGTTCTTTAGGCTGAGAAAAAAGAAGACTATTAACCCAAATTGATAATGGCAGAAATATCCAGCGGTACATATCGAAGTAAATTTACCTTATTTCCGCAATTCACCTTAAACACTGCGAAATGCCAAACTTTAATCTCGATAAAACCGGCCTCAATCGGTCTAATGCATCTTTTCCTTGGCCCAGGCTTTTACGATAATCAATTGTTGTTCCATGGTAAGATGGGAATTGTCCAGGACCCTTGCATCCTCTGCTTTTTTTAGGGGAGAATCACTCCGGGTGCTATCGATGTGATCTCTCATTTGGAGATTTGCCAGCACTTCTTCTTTAGTAATCTGTATTCCATTTGCTCTGAGTTCATTCATTCTTCGCTCAGCTCTGATTTCCGGATCAGCGGTCATAAATATTTTAAGTTCAGCTTCCGGCAATACTTTGGTGCCAATATCTCTGCCATCCATGATTACTCCCCCTTCGATAGCCATTTCTTTTTGCTCTTTAACCAAAAAGGCTCTCACAGCAGAGAGCGTACTTATTTGACTCACGAGGTTTTGCACAGCGGGTGTACGGATTTGGTCCGTTATATCTATATTGTTTAAATAAATTTTATTTCCTTGCGGGGTCCATTTGCATTTAATATCAATTTCGTTGAGGTGGTCTACTATATCTCCAAAATTGATTTCATTTAAACCGATATGAATAGCATACAGTGTGACTGCTCGATACATAGCTCCACTGTCGACATAACTTAGTTTTAGGTCCCGTGCCAAAGCCTGTGCTACGGTACTTTTGCCGCAGGATGAAAATCCATCTATAGCTATATTAATTTGTTTCACACCGCATTAAATATAAAAAAAAGAGGCTAATGCCAATAAAGCAATGCCTCTTCTTTATTTCTGTTTTAGAAATAATTGATGGGTATATCAATATTCGTCTTCGTTGAATAAAAAGTCGTCTTTCCTTGGATAGTCAGGCCAAATATCTTCGATGCTATCGTAGATGGTTTCACCCTCATCTTCCATTTGTTGCAAATTTTCAATTACCTCCAGAGGAGATCCTGAGCGAATAGCGTAATCGATTAATTCATCGCGTGTAGCTGGCCAGGGTGCATCTTCCAGGTGATGTGCTAATTCTAGCGTCCAATACATAGTCTAATATTTATTTACTGAGTTAAACTTTAATTCCGGGCATAGAGTTCCAGAAATTTCGCACAAATGTATCAAAGAATTGGATTTCTTTACAAAGATTATATTTATAAAAAAATTACGGTGGTTTTCGACGACACATTCTATCTCAAACTGGCTGTTGAACAAGCTATACTCGGTGTAAAAAACAAACAAGGTGGGCCGTTTGGTGCCGTTATTATCAAAAATGACAAAATAATAGCCCAATCCAATAATATGGTCTTGGCCGATAAAGACCCCACTGCACATGCTGAAATAGTAGCCATAAGGGCTGCATGTAAGGTACTGGGTCACTACCAACTTACAGATTGCATAATATATGCGTCTTGTGAACCCTGCCCTATGTGTATGGGAGCACTATATTGGGCTCGACCGGCAAAACTTGTCTATGCTTGCACTCGCTTAGAAGCGTCTGCTGCAGGATTTGATGACTCCTTTATATATGACGAAATTGCTTTAAAGCCTGAATACAGGGCTCTGATATCCGATCATCTAAAGATAGAAGGAGCAAATTCCCCATTTGAATATTGGGCTAAATGGGGAGATAAAAATCTGTACTGATGGGTTGATTTACATGATTAACATCGCATCTCCGTAGCTAAAGAAGCGATATTTCTTTTTTATTGCCTGTTGGTACGCCTCCATGATCAGCTCGGTTCCGCCAAAAGCAGCTGCCATGATCAATAAGCTGGACTTAGGCAGGTGAAAATTGGTCAGCATACAGTTTGCTATACTAAAATCATATGGAGGATAAATGAATTTATTCGTCCATCCTTCTTGTGGCTTCATCAATCCGTGGGCAGAAACCGCAGTTTCTATTGCCCGCATCACGGTGGTGCCCACAGCACATATTTTTTTATTGTGTTCCTTAGATTTATTTACAGCATCTACAGCAGACTGGGGCACTCGGAAGTACTCGGCTTCCATTTTATGCTTTGAAAGATCTTCTACATCTATACTCCTGAAGGTACCCAATCCAACATGTAATGTAACCTCTGCAAACTGTGTACCTTTTATCTCAAGGCGCTTCATCAGTTCCTTGGTAAAATGCAAGCCGGCTGTTGGCGCGGCTACGGCTCCGATTTCTTTAGCATATACGGTCTGGTATCTTTCTTCATCCAGTGATTCGGCAGGCCTTTTGATGTATTTTGGTAGCGGGGTATGACCAAGTATTTTAAGTTGATTTTGAAAATCATCATCTGTACCATCATGAAAGAACCGAATAGTACGGCCCCGGCTGGTGGTATTATCCACTACTTCAGCTACGAGTATCTCATTTCCCTTCTTATCATTGAAATACAATTTGTTCCCAACCCTGATTTTTCTGGCAGGATCTACTAATACATCCCAAAGATGGGCCTCTTTATTTAATTCCCTCAGCAGGAATACTTCGATTTTAGCTCCTGTTTTTTCCTTTTTGCCATACATTCTGGCAGGGAAAACCTTTGTATTGTTGAAAATTATAGTGTCTCCATCGCCGAATATGGTCAGCAGATCTTTAAACTGTTTGTGTTCTATCTTGCCGGAATCCCTGTGTACTACCATAAGCTTACTGCCATCACGCTCTTTGGATGGGTATTGGGCAATAGATTCTTTTGGAAGGGCGAAATTGAATTGAGAAAGTTTTGTACGCATCTTTATTATTGCTTTTTTTACGGAAAAAGAGGTGCAAAGTTACAAAATTCAATGCCCCGAAATCAAGTTATTTTTAATAATGATTTGTGAACGCTTTAGAAAGCTCTTAAGTCTTGCCTTTTTGGAATAGATTTCCATTATTTTTTTGATTGCACCATCAAATCTTTGGAAGAAGGATTAACCAGAACGGAAAAGACACCAGAGGTAGTAGTGGTAACCCATGACAAAGGCCTGGCAATAGACAGAAGAACAAGTTGCCAGGACAATGCAGTAAAAGATAATATAGCTTTGGGCGACATTAAATTTAATTCTAATCATGAAAAATGTAAAGGTTAAAAAGATAATGTCTAATGGTACCAACGTGGCAACGAACCAAATTCTAGTGTTTATGAAAATGGTATTGAATTATTGGCCGTCATAAAGGAACTGAGTTTATAAAGTTTTTTCCTGAAAATTCAAATCACAAAATTGTCCAGGGCATTGCCCGATTTTCTTTTCCTTTCAATTTTCCGGAACTTGCGAGAGAAAAAGGTATTGCAGTTTTAAAGCAAAAAGGTGAGTTAGTTAATATGAATGCTCAAAACCTTAAAGTGCATTAGGATTTTTAACATTAATTAATAGAGTAAGCAGCAATAATTACTAACTTTGCGTTACTAATCTAAATTATATGCTAATAATTTTAGCATATTGAATTTTATCGACTCACCTAAATCACAAGACTATATTATCGATTTGGCTTCTAATGGAGTGGTCATTCTTATTTGCATCTCGATAATCTTTTAAAAAAACTCTTACTCTACTTACTGGTTGATCAGAAATGATCAAAAGGTGGACTATTTAGTTCATCAATAACCTTTCATTGATGTGAATCCATGAGAGCTGGTATGCTATTGTAGAAATTTAAAATTTTTTATTGATATGAAACTAACTAGTTTATTATTCTTATTGGTATGCGCTGTATCGGATATCTACGGACAACGCACTATCAAAGGCATAGTTTCTGATCAGGACGGTGGACCATTGGTAGGTGTTAATGTATTAGTACAGGGCACTACAAATGGTACAGTTACTGATGAAAACGGAAGCTATAGTTTAAACATTGCAGCCGAAAACCAAATTTTGGTTTTTAGCTATACCGGATTTACTACACGCGAAGTGGCTATTGGTAACTCCAATGAACTAAATGTAACCCTGGATGAAGGTATCCAATTGAGCGAAATGGTCGTCACTGCTTTAGGGATCACCCGTGCAAAAAAGGAAATTGGTTATGCTATAGAAGAGTTGGAAGGAAACCAGCTTCAAAGGGTGGGAGAGACGGATCCCCTGCGGGCCATGCAAGGTAAAGTAGCCGGTGTGAATATTACCGGATCAAGTTCCCAACCCGGCAGTGCCACGCGCCTGACCATAAGGGGTATTAAATCCTTCTTTGGAAACAACCAGGCACTATACGTAGTAGATGGCGTGCCTTTTGATGCTTCTACGAATGGCGTTTCTTTTCAGTTGACTGGAGGCGGCGCATATTCCAATAGATTAGCAGATCTGGATCCTAACAATATCGAAAGCGTAAGTATACTCAAAGGAGCCACAGCTGCCGCGCTGTATGGATCCAGAGCCAGTAGAGGAGTAGTGGTAATCACCACTAAAACAGGAGCTTTGAAAAAAGGGGAGAACAAACTAAAAATTGACCTCTCTTCTTCTCTTAATTTCGAGGAGATTGCTTCATTACCCAATTTTCAAAACAGCTATGGCACAGGTACAGGTTTCACGTATGCTCAATCGAATGGTTCCTGGGGTGCTCCATTTCGAAGCGCAGTATCATACCCGACTATTGACTCTATCAATCATTGGTATAGAGGAGCTGGATATGCCAATAGCTACGCCCGACTTCGCCAGGCAGGTGATGAGCGTGTAACCCCACGGGTGCCTTATCAAGCATACCCCAATAATGTAAAAGATGTATTCAACCGGGGAAGGGTAAATGACAATTCCATTACCATAAGTGGTGGCAATCAAAACACTTCTATGGCACTTACTTTTTCACGCGTAGACCATGATGGGATTTTCCCAAATGCTTCTTTTGACAAGACTTCCATTTCGTTAGGAGCCAGGAGTCAATTTGAAAGTGGCCTTAGAATGGGTGCCAATCTTTCTTATATTAATTCTATCCAACAGGGTTTGCAAGGCGGGGCTATAGGTTCAGCATCCACCTCTTCCTTTATGGCACGTACCCTGTATCAGGGTCGCAGTTGGGATTTACATGGCCAACCATTTGAAGATCCGGTGACACATGAAAGCATCTTTATGATCGCCAGAGGCAACGCGGATAATCCTCTTTGGTCAGCCAAATACAATGGCTTTAAGAGTGATGTAAACAGATATGTGGTCAATGTCAATGCCGGATATGCTTTTAATAAATGGCTTGATCTCGATTACAGAGTGGGTATTAATAATTATTCTCAGGGAGATTTAGAGTGGTTTAGACCGGGATCTCGCGGAGCAGGAGGATTAGGTTCTGTTACCGACTTGACCACATCCTTTAAAGAGATAGAATCCACATTGATACTGAGTGCCAAAAAAAGATTTAATGATAAAATAGCATTGGAAGCAAGAGTAGGTCATAATCTAAATGATCGTACGTTCCGTGATCAGGGTATTTCAGGTACACAGATGCTCGATTTTAATATCATTGATGTGGATAATACCGTCAGCCAGGTTTCTGCAGGTGGTTCTTTAAACAAAAGAAGATTGTTTGGTGTATTTGGTGAAGTCACTGCAGATTACAATCAATATTTATTCCTTACGTTATCAGGAAGACAGGATTGGGCTTCTACATTACCAGTACAAAACAATCATTATTTCTACCCCTCGGCCAGTGTAGCATTCGTTTTCAGCGAAGCATTAAAAATGTCTAATAACCCGATACTGAATAGCGGTAAGGTGAGATTAAACTGGTCTAAAGTTGGATCACCGGCAAATCCCTATTCATTAAAACCCATCTATTTGCTAAATCTTGGAGAAACAGACAACCTCACGGCAGGCATCAGGGATATCGATTTCCCATTTGCCGGAGTAGCCAGCTCCACCTTATCCAATACATTATTTGATCCTAACCTCAAGCCGGAGTTTACTACCGATATGGAAGCCGGGGTAGACCTGGAGTTCTTTAAGAGTAAAGTAAACCTCAGTTTCTCCGTATATAAAAGCCAATCTACTGATCAGATTTCCAATTTGGCATTACCCACTGTTTCGGGTTTTGATAACCTGTTAACCAATTTTGGTGCCCTGGAAACAAAAGGTGCAGAAGTATCTCTACGATTAAATCCGATTGTAAATAAAAACTTTAATTGGGACTTAACTACCAATTTTACCAGGTATAGGACCATTGTCACTGAATTAAGAGAGGGTACAGATGAATTGGTAATCAGGCCATTATTTGGTGGAGGCATTACCCCGGTACTCAGAGTCGGCCAACCGTATGGCGTATTCAGAGGAACAGTAAGCGCAAGGGACGAAGAAGGTAATTTACTCATTGACCGGACCAATGGCCAGATAATAAATGCAACCAAAGACGAAATCATAGGTAATCCCAATCCTGAATTTACAGTTGGTTTTATCAACAATTTTACCTGGAAAGGGCTCACCCTGGGTGCAGTATTTGATTGGAAACAAGGTGGAGATATGTATTCAGAAACAGTAAACTCTTTACTGGGTCGCGGTGTACTTGCTTTTCAGGCAGACAGAGAAAAAAATGCGATGATCAATGGTGTTTATGGAGATCCTGTAACCCTTAAAGCATTGAAAGATGAAAATGGAAATAAGATTAGAAACCAAACTATGGTGGAGGTAAACGATTTATGGTTTGGAAGTACTTTTGGTTCGAATTCACAGGATGAATGGAGCGTTTTTGATGCCACTGTTTACAGATTAAGAGAGCTAAGCCTCACGTATCAGTTGCCCTCAGCTTTATTTAAGAAAGCAATTAAAGGAGCTACTATTTCCATCAATGGAAGAAACCTTTGGTATAAAGCTCCCCATTTTCCAGAGGATACCAATTTCGATCCTGAAACCAGCACGTTTGGTGATGCAAACTATCAGGGCTTCGAGTTTCAAAATCTTCCATCTATCAAGCGCTATGGTGTAAGCTTAAATCTCAAATTTTAATTCCCTAAATATGAAATTCAATATGAAAAATTATAAAATATTCTTCCTGTTTATATTGATAAATGTATTCACCATTACTTCATGTGATGATTATCTTGATATAAACGATGACCCAAATAATCCGGTAGATGCTGAAATCAATAATTTAATGCCCTTTAGCCAGGCCGCTATAGTCGGGTCTTTGGGAATAGGTACCGCCGGTATCTCCGAATTAGTATCTGTATACAGTCACCATATAGTACAACGTGGAGATCACGATGATTATAAAATCACTGAAAATGAATTTGCCCTGGGCCAATCATGGGAAAAATTATATGCCGTTGCCTTACCAGACCTGAATAAAGTAATTGAGAAAGCTACAGCCATCAATAGTTGGTCCTATGTGGGAATGTCAAAACTATTAAAAGTACAGTTATTCAGCGCTGCTGTGGATTTATGGGGTGATATGCCGTATAAAGAAGCTGGCAAAGGTGCTGAAGCCATTTTTCCTGTATATGACGATGATAAATCAATTTATCAGGATTTGTTCAAATTGGGCTTTGAAGCTTTAGCTGACCTGGATAAAGTAAGTACCCGAAATCCGGGGGCAGACGATTTTATTTACAAAGGAGATATGAATAAATGGAAAAAATACGGTCGGTCGCTCTTACTCAATATGTATAATAAAGTAAGGCTTACAGATCTGTATGATGCCTCCAAAGTGGCTGACTTATTAAAGGCCAATCTAATCTCAGGCACCAATGAAGATTTTGAACTTACTTATACCACAAGTATATCCCCTGAAAACCGAAATCCGGCGTTTATCAGAGAATATACTACCGGCAGACCAGCGTATTTTATTAGCCCTTATTTCTACCTCGTGATGAAAGGCGATACCGCAGCACAGAATAGTACTATGGTTGGTATAAAAGATCCCCGCATTCCATATTTCTTTTACAACCAACTTGGTCCTAACGAACAGGCAGAAAATCCGGTTGCTTACCAAAATGGAACCTTTCTTTCTATCTGGTTTGCTTCCTATGATAAAGATCCAAATGAAGGTTTTGATCAAGGTAAGTCTAAAACGCTATTGGGTTTATGGCCCGCCGGAGGGGCTTACGATAATGGGTCAGGTGTAAATGGGGATCTGAATTCAGGATTAAAAGGTGCAAGTGCCCAGCGAATACTTACCACAGCGGATGTGTTTTTTATCCGTGCCGAACTTGCCTTGTCTAAAAATACCGGGGAAAATGCAAAATCATTACTGGAATCAGGCATCAAAGCCTCCTTTGCAAAGATAAATGCAGTAGCCCGTACTGCCGGAGCACCCGTCATCACTGATGCAGATATTTCGGCTTACATAACCAAAGTTTTGGCTAAATACGATGCAGGTAACGATTCGAAAAAATTGGAACTGATATTGACACAAAAATGGATTCATGACTTTGGATATGGTGTGGAATCCTATAACGACATCAGGCGTACCGGTTTTCCACAAGTCTGTGACCCGTCTAAAGATCCCAATGTCTATTCAGAACAAACCCGGCCATACCCGGTCGTATTGCCATACAATGGAGATGATCTGCAGACCAATCCCAAAGCCAAACAACACAATCAATATACTGACAAAGTTTTTTGGGATGTCAACTAAGGGTAATCATCATTAATCAATTTTTTAATTAAATCAAATAATAAAATGAAAAATCTATTCATATTGGTGGCCTTCGCCTTTATTCTGATAAAGTGTACGGATGAAGATAGAATACGGATTCCGGAAATCCCCGGCGGAGTTAATTTGAGGATCATTGTAGACCCTGCACACACCGGAATATTTACAGATAAAATAGCAACTGACTTTTTAGCATTCGATATGTACAGTGTAAATAAAGATCTATCGTTGGTAGAATTATATGCAACCAAATCAGGAGTGAAAAAGCTGATGAAGTCTTTTACACAGGCTGATTTTGATGCCAATCAGGGTAAATTGCGGGTAGAATTGAAAGCCGCTGATTTCGCAACTGCATTCGGCGATCCGGGCCTTGGTAATGGAACAAAAGTGGGCAATTTTACTTTTAATCCTTTAGTGAAATTAAATGATGGCAGAGTATATCCTGCCTATGTAAAATTATCAGCAAAAGATTCTTTTTTAAATATCGCCCCATCCATTAATGGCGCTCCCGCTTCCAGTTTTACGCTGGCCTTTAACTCTTTTATTACATGCCCTCCCGTAGATATATCCGGAGACTATGAAGTGATAGAAGCAAAAGGGAAATCTACAGATGGTTGTTGCCCTAAGGAAGTAGTGCTGAAAGGCAATACCATTAAAGTTACCCGGCTTACCCTTTCCTCGTTCAAACTGAGTGACCTCACCGGTGGATTATATTTCGACTGGTACGATGTATATGGGATCACCAAAGTGGAAGATTCACCTGGTGAAATTTCCTTCAGCTGCAATGAAGTCTTCATTCAAAACTCACCTGAACCATTTGGTGATAAATTTTCAGGCCAAGGCTTATACAATCCCGAAAATAAAACCATCATCTATGATTTTACCAATGGATATGGCGATGTGGGCAAAGTCACTTTAAAGAAAAAATGATGACTAAGGAACAATAGTTCTATGCTTCTAATTTTTTTCACGCTCTGCTGATTTTTCGAAAAGAATTAGAGTAAGTTTTTTTTGGCAGCTCGGTATATGAAGATATGCCGGCTGCCTTTTTTCTGTAGAACGGGCTTTAGCCTGTTTCCAACACAAATCCGAATTCAATCAATACAAATTAGACTTAGATTTTTTTGGGAGTACTGTAAATGATTATATTCTTGCTGCCATTCCCCGTAGAACAGGCTTTAGCCTGTTTTCAACGCAGATTATAATTCCTCCAAAAAGAATTAGAGTAATTCTTTTCCTCTATAAATCCTTAGCCAAGCAAGAGCGTCTGGCTGCAAAATTCCAATAATCTCTTTTGATACAATTATTCATCATATCAAATAACTTTGACAGAGTATTCTTTATTAAAGAGTATTCTAAAATTCACAAAGCGATTAAAACACGACTTTCCTCTGCAAGCTTTTAACTTATGTCTATGTGCGCTAATTGTTTAGATCAGTTTGGCGGACGGGGTTATACCACCATGAAAGAATCCGAACTTTCGTATTTCTTTATTCTAATACTAAATTGATTTTTTTCAATTCTTTTTCATAGTACCCCTTTCTTGCTCTCAACTGCTCTTGAGTTACTATTGGTTGCTTAGAAGAATCATATGGTTGATTTGTAGTTAACAAATTCCATACTACTACCAATTGTTTTCTAGCAACAGCTATTAATGCTTTTTTACTACCTTTTCTAAATGATAGGTTTCTATAAAAGCTTTGAAAGTGACTACCTTTAGTTCTACTTGATGACCATGCTGTTTGGACGATAATTCGTTTTAAATACGGATTTCCTTTGGTGATGGCTTTACTTTTGATTTTTTTGGCACTTTCATCGTTTCTTGGCACTAGCCCTGCCCACTTAACAATTTTATTGCTGGTATTAAAGACAGACATATCCCCTCCCGTTTCAGCAATTATTTGGAGTGATGATTTTATTTCAATACCAGGTATAGTTTTTAAAAGCTCAATTTCTTTTTTGTAATATTCTTCTCCGAGCTGGATCATTTTAGATTCAAGATCATTTGCTTGCCTGGTTAATAATTCATGTTCTTCAAGCATCTGGCCTAATAAAAATTGATGCTCTGGCCTTATAAAACCCTGTAGGGATTGTAATACTAGATTTCCTTTCCTCTTGATTACAAGGCCGTGCACAAGCTTTACTAATTCGTTAGGGTTTGTATTACCCTGGACTATGCTGTTTACCACTTTAATCATGGTTTTTGAATTTATGCTTGACACCATACTACCAATGCGAATGTTTGCAGATTCTAATGTGCGTTGCATCGATGTTAAAACTTTAGTAATTGCGTTTGTTTTTTTTACAAAAGCTCTACTATAACTTCTCAAAGTTCTGATTGTCGAGCTGGGCACTAAACTACCTCGTAAAAGCTTTTTGTGAAGTAATTCTGCAATCCATTGAGCATCTTTACGATCCGACTTCCTGCCGGGTACTTGTTTAATAAAATAAGGGTTAACCAATAACAATTTGAAATTCTCTTTTTCTAAAATATTCCAAATAGGGATCCAATAAATACCAGTACTTTCCATGGCAACTTCAGAAACTTGTTCAGTACGTAACCATTCACTCAGTTCTAAAAGTGAAGGCGTTAAGGTAGAAAACTCTCGTACTTCCGTACATAAGTTCTTCTTGTAAATAGCAGCAAAAATGCTGTCTTGATGGACATCGAGCCCACAACTTGAATTCGTTTCCATAACTTTTCTTTGTTTTTTGATATAACTCCTAAGTTAATAGAGAAAAATGTGGAAACAAATGATTATAGCAGGACTCGATTTTTATCAAGTCTATGTGTGATTTTAAATTTCATGATTGTTTGGGAGTACTGTAAATGAATATATTCTTGCTGCCATTCCCCGTAGAACAGGCTTTAGCCTGTTTTCAACACAGATTATAATTCCTCCAAAAAGAATTAGAATAAGTTTTTTTTTAGGCAGCTCGGTATATGAAGATCGGTATATGAAAATATGCCGGATGCCTTTTATCTATAGAACGGGCTTTAACTTATTTTGAACCTGCTTTAGCCTGTTGCGAACGCAATGTCATGTGACCAGGAGAAGGTAAAATTTGTAGATGACCTTCAAAAGTACCAAATCAAAGGCAGGTATCCTGATATAAGCAATATATCAAACCTTGCACTTTTTTCCTCTAAATTTGTAGAAAACCCACATAAAAACATGGAGCAGGCCCGGCGGCTTATCCAAATGCAGTCGCATTTATATACCCTGGCTGATTATTACGAACATCCTTTTGTGGAAGAAATCAAAAAGCACGCAATTGAATTTAAATACTAACCCGATACCAAATTAACAAAATTGTTATTTTCAAATCCCAATTTTAATTTATTGGGCATTTCATGATTTCCGTTAACAATTAATAAATTTATTTTTTTAAACTTTTAATTTTTCTACATAATATATTATTAATATGTATAAAGACTATATATACAACGACTTAACAGGTTTGCTCTATTAAATTTACCTGATCGTCAACAGTCAAAGCAGCATAAAATGTTAACTAACCGTTTGACTCATAGTTAAGAAACCTTTACAGTTTCTTAATTTTTATATTTTTGCATCAAAGAAAAACTTATTTATTCATGAAAAGACTTACTCTAACCATTAGCATGGTCATACTATTGATAGGGATGACTATTGCTCAGCGTACGATTACTGGTACTGTTAAGGACGCCAAAGGCGAATCCCTTATTGGTGCTAATGTATCTTTGAAAGGCACCTCCACAGGTACCACTACAGATATAGATGGATCTTTTTCCATCCAGTCTGACCTTGCTTCCCCAATTTTAGTTGTTTCCTATGTTGGTTTCTCAGATCAGGAAATTGTAGTTGGAACTCAATCTAAAGTTGATATTATTATGCAAGAAGGAGTACTGGTCCAGGAAGTAGTGGTTACTGCTACCGGTATCAGGAAAGATGCCCGGGAAATCGGATATTCTTATGCTAAAGTTTCAAATGATGATGTTATTAATGGCAAATCTCCGCAACTTGCACAGGCACTTTCCGGTAAGGTAGCTGGACTAGCAGTTTATAATGTGAGCAATAGCGTTGACCCCCAGGCTAAAATAGTCTTGAGAGGGTATCGTTCATTAACCGGGAATAATGACGCCCTTGTGGTTGTGGATGGTCTTCAAACCACCGCTACTATATTATCCGTTATCAATCCCAATGATATAGAAAGTGTTTCCATATTAAAGGGTGGTCAGGCTGCTACATTATATGGCTCGGCTGGTATTAATGGTGCTATAGTCATTACTACCAAAAAAGGATCTCAGGGAAAATTAAAAGTAAACCTTTCTCAGACTATTAATTTTGACGAAATTAGTTTTTTACCTGATTTTCAGGATAAATATGGTAATGGTTCTCACTATGCTACTTCTTTCGGTGCAGCAGGTTATAAAACTGATTATCTGGAAAGAATGAAAGATAATTGGAGACCATTTGAAAATCAACAATATGGTGATCCATATAATGGAGAAACCAGGATAATAGGAAGGGTGTTAGAAGACGGAAGTCAATATAATTTGCCCTATTCAGCACTGCCAAATGTAAGAAAGAAGTCTTTCGATATTGGTATGACTAAAAACACCCAGTTAAGCTTTCAGGGTGGTGATGAAAATGGTACCTATTATCTCTCAGTTGAGCATAATGGCATTAATGGAATTGTACCTAAAGATAAAAGTACCAGAAATGGGGCAAGACTATCAGCTACTAAAAATTATGGTAAATTAAAAACCGGTTACAATCTATCTTATGTTCAGGCAGATTACGACAGAACATCCTCTGATTTTTACAGTAATGTAATCAATACTGCAGCCCATATTCCATTGGGGGACCTTAGGGATTGGAAAAACAACAAATTTGCAAATCCAAACGGGTATTTTAATGATTACATCGCAGTTCCATTTTTTACTTTGGATAATAATCGGGATGTGTATAAAGACGCAAATGTTCAGGGAAATATCGAAATGAACCTGGCTATCACCGATTGGTTGAGCTTAAGTAATCGTATAGGAGTAATGAATAATTCCCGAACCCGAAAATTTACCACTGGTAAATTCATTCATTCTGATTGGGCGAAAAATAGTGCATTTGTTCCTGAACCTTGGGCTTGGGCCAATGATTATGATGGAATAGACAGAGCAGGTACCGATATATTAGGATCTGTTACGGACAGATCGACTAACGAAAATGTAATTAATGATGATCTTCAGGCCTTATTAAAAAAGAATTTTGGATCATTCGAAAACAGATTGGTTTTAGGATACAATTTATATCAGAGAAATACCCGATTTATACAAATTGGTTCAAACTCTGTAGTAGTTCCTGATGTGTATAATATTTCTAATCGCCAGGGTGAGCTTACAGGTGCAGAAGGTACTTCACTTGAAAGAAAATTTGGTTATTATGCTGACCTTACTACAAGCTATAATAAATGGATTACCTTGAATGCCACCTTCAGAAACGACAATACTTCCAGATTCTACAAAGTTGGTCGTCCAAAGAATAACTGGTCATATAATTATTATGGGGCAGCATTGGCTTTTGTTGTTACCGAGGCATTCCCTGGACTTTCAGGAAAATTCTTAAACTATTTTAAACTCCGTACCAGCTATAATAAAAATGGTAATGATAATTTACCAATTTATGGACTCGACCTTACTTATCCAAACGGTACAGGATTTCCATATGGTACCCAGGTCGGCTTGACAGTGGGTGATGTATTACCGGATGCTAATTTGAAGCCTGAGTTTGTGACTTCAAAAGAAATTGGAGGTGAATTCAGATTATTAAATAGAAGAATAACACTGGATGTCACTGCTTATGATCAGAATTCAAAAGGCCAGGTAATCACAGTTAAAGTACCAAATACTACAGGTTATCCAAACTTATTAATAAACGTAGGGGAATCAAAAAACTGGGGTTATGAAGGAGATCTTAAACTAAACATATTACAAAATTCAAAATTAAAATGGGATGTAGGCATTCGATATTCCTATAATGATAATAAAGTTATCAGTTTGTTTAGTGGTGTGGATCAATTCCAATTGGCAGACGGATTTACCTATGCAAACACCAATGTAATTAAAGGGGAAAGATTTCCGATGTTAAAAACAGATGGATATCAGTATGCACCGGATGGCTCTGGGAGAAGATTAGTCAATTCCGCCTCAGGTTATCCATTAAGAAATACGGCTCTTACCAATCGGGGAGGTGTTTTACCCAGACATATTGCAGGATTAGGTTCTAAACTGGAGTTGGGAGATGTCTCTTTTTCTTTCAATTTTGAATATAGAGGCGGCAATGTATTCTTCTCGGATCTGGGTCGTCAAATGACATTTACCGGTTCAGGCGGATGGACTGAAAATCGTGATCCACATGTATTCCCAAATTCAGCTATTCTTGGTGCAGATGGAAAAACTGTATCTGACAATAACGTACAGGTTAGGGAACCAGAATATGGCCTATGGGTAGATAATTATCGTTTGATCTCTGAAAATTTTGTGGCTCCAGGTTGGTTTATAAAATTGAGGGATATTAATCTTTCTTTTGATTTGCCTCAGTCTTTATTAGCTAAAACTAAGTTCATATCCGGTGGATCCATTTCAATTTTTGGAAGAAACTTGCTTACAATAGTTGATAAACTAAATTATTACACAGATCCTGAGTTTAGTAGAGTTACAAATGGTGGTGATTTATTCTCCTTATTAAACGGTACCGGACTTGGAAATGGTGTTGGTTTGAATTCTACAGGTCAAACACCACCTGTAAGGCAATATGGTATTAGCATCAATTTGGGCTTTTAATTTCTTAAAATTAACAAGTCAATCTTAAAAATTTAATAGAAATGAAAAATTTAAAAATCAATACATATTTGGCTGCTGTGGTTTTAATAATCAGTAGCTGCACTGAATCCTATTTGGATGTAAATACGAATCCAAACAATCTCCCCACTGCCACTCCTTCTTTTGTATTCACCAATGCGCTTAATGCTACGGCAGAAAACATGGTAGGATCTAATAATGTAGGTAATGGAATAAATCAACTTGGACATTTTTGGTCGGGCCAGTGGACACAATCCAGTTCATATATTCTTACACCTACAATTTTTTCATATCAGTTTACAAATGGTGATTTTACTGGCTATTGGGACAGGCTGTATAATGTGCTGAACGATTACCAATACGTAATCAATAATGCTGATGCCAATGATCAGAAATATTTTAAAGGCCCGGCTAAAGTAATGAAAGCTTATATATTTCAGACCTTGGTAGATATCTACGGAAATATACCCTATTCTGACGCATTAAAAGGCGTGGAACAGTTGGCCCCAAAATTTGATGATCAGAAGGCTGTGTATGAAAATTTAATCACCACCTTAGACGAGGCCATAGTAGATCTAAAAGCAAATGCCTTTGCCAGTGCGTTTGCAGGTACAGATATAGTATTCAAAGGCAACACTACCAAATGGGTAAAATTTGCTAATTCGTTGAAGCTTAGAATTTTGATGCACCAGGCAAAAATGACTGGAAGAGAAGGGTATATTACAACTGAATTAAATAAAATCAATACAGAAGGCAGTGGGTTTATTACTGGCGAAGAAGTAGCTGCGGGTGGTCCAGGTTTCTTCGTTTCAACTGCCGGTAAACAAAATCATATTTATGACTATATCGGATATGATGCAAATGGAGCTGTAAGAGCATTAGCCAGATACAATAGACCTACCAAATTCTTATTTGATGTTCTTATTGCTGCAAACGATACTTTCCGACTAAAGAGAATAGCTTATGCCCGTGGTGGTGAAAACACGGCTACCCCAGGCAAAAGTTCTGTTGCTGAAGTGGTTAGTAATTACGTAGGGGTGCCTTTCGGAATAGCCTCCGGATTTACAGCACCATCAAGCTCTTATATCGGACCTTCTTTGATAGTAAAAGGTGAATTTAACAGACCTGTAGTTTTAATGACTGCTACTGAAATTCAGTTCGCATTAGCTGAAGCTAAGCAACGGTTTTCCGGCGTAAATATTCCAGGAACTGCTCAATCATTTTATGAAGAAGGTGTAAAACAATCCTTCAGGTTATTAGGGGCTGCCAGCTCCGCAGCGGCTACTTTATTATCAAGTGGTATTGAAAACTCAGATTGGTCTGCTTCTCCAGATAAGATAAAAGCCATCAATCATCAAAAATGGATTGCTCTTGTAAACTTTGGAGGTCTTGAAGCCTGGACTGATTATAGAAAAAATAATTATCCTAATATTCCTCAGGCTGCAACGGTTACAAATGCCAACAGACCATTGAGGTTGTTTTATCCAAGCACCGAATCTGGATCAAATGTCAATGTGGCTCAACAAGGAACCATTGATGTCTTCACCACAAAGTTATTCTGGGATGTAGACTAGTTTTTATTTAAATCTTTAAACTAAATAATATAAAGGTCATGAAGGAAACTTCATGGCCTTTTTGTTTTGTGTTAGTATGTTAAGGTCAAATTAGATTTCGCATTTATTTTTACAAACTCCACCTTCTCCACTTTCCTGGATTAATGCATACGATTTTAATTCCTGGTATGGCACTTTGGCTCATCACTTTCTAATAAAAGATTTACCATATTATTATGTTTTGGACTCATCCAAAACCATAATATCTATAAACAAACATTTTTAGTTATAATTTATATATCAGAAATAATATTTCGATATTTTAATATTATTTATAATAAACGATATAAATTCTCCTAATTTTATAAAATATTATTCATTTATTCTGAGATTGTCCTTTTCTTTTAGTACAACAATAATTTGAAATTATTTTCCAATTCCGGTCGACAAAAGTGGTTATCAAATCGTTAAGATTTTAAAATTTGTCATAAATTCAGGACTCCAACTAAATCATTTTTATCTGGGAAAATATGGAAAAGTGCATTTATTTCCTGAGATGATAGACGACTCAACTCATTTAATTGAAAATCAATTTAATTTAGCGTAATATGAAAAGACTCATTTTGTTCGCTTCGATGCTTTTAATAGCATTGAATTTTACTTTTGCACAGCGCACCATTAAGGGTAAAATCATCGATAAAAAAGGTGAATCCCTGATAGGTGTGGATGTTTACGCGAAAGGTACTACCATAGGCACCGTGTCCGATGTAGATGGTATGTATTCTCTCAATGTACCCGACGGATCTACTACCCTGGTGATTTCATACACCGGTTTTGCAACTCAAGAAATACAAATAGGTAATCAATCAACCATAGATGTAACCTTACAGGAAGAGGCTAAATTGCTTCAGGAAGTTGTGGTTACAGGTTCTGGTGTCGCTACATCAAAAGCTAAACTGGGGATATCAGTAGAATCTATTAAAGGGGACAAACTTTCACAGGTTGCTTCAGCAGGAATAGATCAAGCCTTAGTAGGAAAAATTGCCGGAGCTCAGATCTCGTCCGTATCCGGTAATCCCGGTGACCAGGTAAATATTGTATTACGAGGAATCAATACCGTACAGGCAAGTACTCGTCCTATGATTTTGTTGGATGGAACCGAAATCCCTTTTGCAAACCTAAATACATTAGACCTATCACAAGTGGAAAGGGTGGAAGTAGTACAAGGTGCGGCATCAGCATCATTATACGGTGCTCAGGGAGCAAATGGGGTAATCCAGATATTTACTAAAAAAGGTACCAAAGGCGCAGTAAGTATAAATGCCTCTACCAGCTATACCTATAACACTTATATCAATGCAGGTAATTTCGGTAAAGCGAGTTTGCATCCATATCTTACTAATGCAAATGGGGAAATTATTTATGCAGGATCTAATGCAGGTCTTGGATATAAAGCAGGTGACCCAATTGTAGTTGATCCTTTATTGGGAATTGTACCTGGATCGAACTCTTTATCTTACAGATTTGGTACTGATGTGCCAGGATTGTCTTTCACCCCTCCTGGTGCTACAGGACAAGCTACCCGGTATGGACAATTGGATCCAAGAAATAAAAATGACCAGCCTTACAAAGGTAGTCTGCAATATTATGATCATTTCAAACAAGTATTTTCATCTGCACCGGCGACGAATGCTTCTCTCAATATAAACGGTGGTAATGAAAGAACAGACTTTAGCCTAACATTGACTAATAACCGAACCCATTCCGCATTGCTCAAAGACAATGGATATTTAGACCGAACCAATTTATTGTCCAATATTGGTGTCGAGTTATTCAAAAATTTTAACATCAGGTCAGTAACTAACCTGGTATATATGAATAATACGTTACATCCTAATCTTGGTGCCGGTGGCGGTGCTTTATATGGTAAAGGCGATATCAATGCTTTTGTCGGTGGTGTCTATGGATTTTTAAATACTTCACCGTTTATGGATTTAACAGCCAGAAATTCAGAGGGTGATTATGTATCCTACCCAAGGGCTTCTTTTGCCAGTGTAAATGCTACTAACCCATTTTATAGGCTTCAATACTCTGAAAGTGATAACAAAAGGGTTGACATAATTCAAAATTTAAGTGCCAACTATAAGGTAAATAAATTTATCACGTTGGATTCTCGTTTCGGTATCAGCAACAGATCAGAGAATGCTCAATGGACTTTCTTTAATCAGTCCCGCAATGCCAATACCATAGATCAGGAAGCCTGGGTTGCATGGTATAATGGTGCAGATGCCACTGGAGAAATTGCCAATTTTCAGTATAACAATACCAAAATGAATTTTTATTCCAGTGCTACTGTCAGGTTGGATCTTGAAAATGATTTTAAACTTAAACTGCCTATTCAATCTACTACTTTATTAGCTTATGATTATAGGAAAAACAGGTATAAAGAATACGATACTTACGGTCTTAGCCTGCCTTTTAATCCACCTATAAATGTACTTTCTACTAAACAGCAATTTGTGGCCGTTGATTTTATTGAGCCGTTTATTACTTTCGGGTATGTGGTGGATCAAAAATTTGATTGGAAAGACCAATTTGGTATCAGCGGTGGTTTTAGAACAGATTATTCTTCTGCTTTTGGAGCCGGATCTAAACCGTTTACTTTCCCACACGGAAATGCCTATTTAAATTTAAATACTTTTGATTTCTGGTCTGGTCTTGGTAAAACATTCCCCATATTCAAAATCAGGGCAGCATATGGTCAGGCAGGTATCCAACCCGGAGCTTTTCAACGATATCCTGTACTCACTCAGCAACCTACCGGTAACGAACTTACTTATACAAATCAAATCATTTCCAGGAATCCAAACCTGGATGTGGAAGTATCTACTGAACAGGAAATTGGAACTGATATAGGAATTAATTTATTAGGCGGTAGTTTCCTTAAAGATCTCAATATTAATTTTACGGTTTGGAAAAGATCTACTGATAATGCCATTTTTAACCAAAATGTACCACCATCTACAGGGGCCACCCAATTAATCACCAATGCCATCGGATTAAAATCAAATGGTATTCAATTGGGTACCAACTTTACTATGCTGAGTACTAAAAACTTTACCTGGAACTTAACCGCTAATGTGGGTCATCAGGAATCGCTGATTACTAAAGTAAATGGCGGTGATATACCTCTTATCAGTGGTGCAGGAAGCTCAGGATTGATTTTGACTCCAGGTGCTAAAATAGGTCAGATTTATGGGTATAGAGCTTTAACAAATATTGCTCAAAACAGAGCTGATGGTACTCCATTTATCGAACCTGCCAGCCAAAAAGATTATGAAATTGTAAATGGTAGAGTAGTCAACAAGCTTACCAAAGCTATTTATTTTTCAGATGAAGCTTCATCCTTAGGTGACCCCAATCCCGATTTTACTGCATCGTTTATCAATGGCTTTGCGTATAAGGATTTCTTAAATTTCGGTTTTCAATTTGACTGGATTTCTGGCTCACACCTGTACAATCAAACCAATGAATGGATGTACAGAGATGCAATAAGCAGAGATTTTGAAAAACCGGTAACCATCAATGGAGAGACAGCCGCATTTACTGCTTATTATGCAAGTACTTATCATGCTCTTGGAAATACTGCCAGAGGGGTGGGAAATAACGTTACCAAAGATTATTTTTATGAAAATTCTTCTTTTGTAAGACTCAGAAACGTAAATCTGGGTTTTGATATCTCCAGATTAATCACAACAAAGTGGCTGAAAAAAGCGCAATTGGTTCTAAATGGCAGAAACCTGATGACCTGGACTAAATACAGTGGAATGGATCCTGAGATCAGTTCCGGTACCGCTAACTCAGCCTTTGACAGAGGTATTGATCATAGTACTATTCCAAATTTAAAATCCTATCAGGTAACATTAAACCTAGGTTTCTAATCTTTATAAAAACTCAGAAAAATGAAAAAATTTATTAATAACAGATATATTAATCCGGGTTATTTGATTTTGATAATTTCACTCCTTATTATTCCGGTAGCTTGTTTTGATGAATTGGATGTGCAAAATCCGAATGATCCGACATTCAGTGGAAATGTAAATACGGAGCAAGGTCTGGCTACCTATGCCAAGGGCTCAGTGTATTGGAATGGATTTACCTATGGTAATGGATGGTTGGGAGATTCCTATTTTTCTCTGCCATGGGGATATCATGAATTAATGGGTGATGCGTGTGGTGGTGGTCAGGGATCCAATAATCAGACAACTACCATGGGTGTTCCGCAAAAATTTCAAGCTGATCCCGCAGATCCTACTACTACATTTACAAACCCATCACCACAAATTTCCATTATTCGTAGCTTTAACAATCCGGCATCAACAGCCAATGGAAATAATGCTCTTTTTTATGAGTGGACCAGTATGTATGGGATGATAAATTCCTGCAATTTGATATTGGAGCAAATTCCAAATGTAGAGGGTTTGACCAATGATAAATCAAATACTGTAAAAGCCTGGGCTTATTGGTGGAAAGGATATGCCTATGCTCAGATAGGTACTTTATACATTGCAGGTTTGATTAATGATAAACCGAATTCAATTGTAAGCAATTTTGTAGATCATAATGCTATCATTGCAGAATCAAATAAACAATTGAACCAGGCTTTAACTACATTGAAGGCCATAGGTAATCAATCTGATTATGGAGCAATGATTGCCCAATTGATTCCTCAGCAGTGCCAGGTTGGACTCGGCACTCCTCCTACTAATGAGCAATGGCAACGATCTATAAATACATTATTAGCAAGAAATATCATATTCAATAAACTTGCTCCTTTTGTAAATGGAAATCCTAATGCAACCATTACTAAGGCGAGTATGGGTGTCATGACTGCAGCAGATTGGTCTGCTGTAATTGGCTTTTGCAATAATGGCTTGAGACAAGGTGATAAGGTTTTTACCGGTAGGTCAACTGCTGCAAATTCATTCTTTTCCGCTACAGGTGGTACAGTCGCTTCTTTAATGTCTATCAGCAATCAAACATCCACTTTTAAATTAAGTGAAAGGATCGTACAACAGTTTAAAGAGAATGATAAGAGAAGAGCAAATTTTACCAATAAAAATGGTACTTTCTTTGGAGATGCTCATACCAATACTACACGGTATTCGTTGGTGGATGGTGCTGCAGCAGGGTTTTCAGGAATTCCAATATTGGGTTCAAGAGAACCTGGTGGTATAGAAGTCTATATTGGCCCTACGTATGAAGAAAATGCTACTATGTTGGCTGAAGCAAAAATCCGCACCGGACTCATAGCAGAAGGCCTAAAAGGAATTGATGAGGTGAGAGCATATCAGGGAGCTGAAGTAGAAACGTTGGCTGGTAAAAATTTGACCGCTGCGGAAGCCTTAAAAGAATTGACTATGGAAAGATTGGCTTCGACCGCGTTCAGAGGTTTATCCTTCTTCGATTTAAGAAGATGGGGATGGACATACGCCATAGCAAACGGTGGAGGCAGATATGGTGCGACATTACTTTTTGGTGGTAAGATTTATACCAATGCAACATTAGATTACAACTACATGGATTTTTGGGATGTGCCTGAAGATGAATTGTCTAAAAACCCTGCAGCAGCAGGAAGTTCGGTGACCAAAAATCCCAATTTCTAAACTAAGTTTTAGTTAAATAAAGGCCTCCTTTTTTATGAAAGGGAGGCTTTTTTTTTAATTGGCTTTTGGTTTTTAACTTCTATCAACGATTCTGTCTTCCATACGTTTTATACTAGATTCCGGTCAATCAAACTTCATTAATATTATCTATTGGCAAGATTTATGAAAATTACTTTTTTGCAGTTTTTTATCTTTCTCAGTTTAATCTCCGTTGCCCAAACCGAACCAGACAGAGCAATTAATAATAATATCAGTGATAAAGACTGGAATAATGTCTTGTATGGGGGTCAGCCATTGGTTACGCATAATGTAAAGAAAGTGAGGGGCACGCCATTTGTTTACGATACTTATTTGAAAGGATCTGTTATATTAAATGATTCTTTGCGCTCACCTGAAAATCTCTTTAAACTTGATGCATATAAAAACGAAATATGGTTGAAAAAAGAGGATGGTACTGAAATTATCCTCACTCATCCCAGGGTGGTGGGTCTTACCCTTCAAAAAGAGGGTGTAATTCATAACTACAGACGGCTTGTTTTGCCTTCAGCTACCGATCGTGTAAGGAAATTTGTAGAGTTATTTTATGCCGGGACTATTACATTGGTCAAAGAATATCAAAAAAAATTTTCAAGTGCCGATGATTCTAGCACCAAGGTATTGAACGGAGAAGATGAAGATGTATTCGAGACTAAAGAAATTTATTATCTGGTCGATGAATCAGGAAGTCTTCGGCGGTTAAGATTAAAACTCGATGATCTGTATGATTTATTCCCGAGTCTTGTAAAAAAATATAAATCTGAACTCGATGCTTTCTGTAAAGCTAAATCAATAAATAAAAACCTCACCGAAACTGAGGTAATAGGTTTATTAAATTTTATTAGTGAATTGAAGAAAAAATAACAAAATCACAAACATCATTCTTATCCTTAATAAGACTGTTAAGAACTAGTCTTAATAAACTTAATTTTCATTAAATCCATCCAGAGATTTAACTGTTTTGTGTAAGTGATTGAATTTCATTACTTTAACTTTTAATAAAAATTGACCCCAAATCAAAAAAATCGACGAATGGGTTTTTTTTACCGATATTTTTTATACCTTCGTTCACAAATTCGGTTATTAATTCGTTAACAATTTACCGGATTTTAAGACTCGGAAATTCAACTAACTCATAACAAATCAATTTAATTAGGGTAATATGAAAAGACTCTCTCTAATTTTCTCCATGGTGTTAGTGGTGGCATTTACTTATGGTCAGCGGACCGTAAAAGGTGTCATTACAGACAACAGTGGTGAACCGCTTATCGGCGCCAACGTGGTCGCCAAAGGTACCGATGTGGGTACTGTTACTGATGTTGATGGATCTTATTCCCTCAATGTCCCTGCAGGTGTGAATATTCTTACCATCACGTACACTGGATTTACAGCAAAAGATGTTGCCATCGGAGACCAATCTGAGGTAAATATTACTCTCGACCAGGGGGTTGCTATCGAAGAGGTAATCGTTACGGCTCAGGGTATCTCTCGTGAAAAAAGAGCATTGGGATATTCTGTTTCTACCGTAAGTACCAAAAAAATAGAAGATAGACCGCAACCTGATGTTGGGAGGGTGCTTCAAGGCAAAGTTCCCGGAGTAAATATTACTTCTACTTCTGGTGCTACCGGAACCGGTACTAATATTACCATTCGTGGTTATACTTCTATAACCGGTTCTACACAGCCTTTATTCGTGGTCGATGGCGTTCCTTTTAATTCTGCTACCAATCAAAGAGGTGGATTTACTCAAGGAGGTCAAAATGCTTCCAGCCGATTTCTGGATTTGGATCCTAATAGTATCGAAAGTATTTCTGTACTAAAAGGCCTGGCAGCAACCGTTACCTACGGAGATCAGGGTAGAAACGGTGTAATTTTAGTGACTACTAAAAATGGTAGTAAAAAAGTTAGAAAACCAGAGTTTACACTTACTCAATCAAACTTTTCTAATACTGCGCATTTGCCAAGGTATCAGAATGATTATGTAGGTGGCTTCCAGCAAAACCTGGGTTACTTTTTCTCTAACTGGGGTCCAACATTAGAAGAAGCTAAAATTTATCCTTCCCAAAATACAAATACTGCTTTGACAAACCATCCCTATGCATTTTTATCCAATGCTGCATTAAGAGCTGGTCAGTCTGAATATGTATCCTCATTAGGTGCTTATAAAATGGCCGTATTTCCAAATAACGTTTCTGATTTTTTCAGAACAGGAAGGATTTCCAATACCAGCTTAAATGTATCCGGTGGTGGAGAAAAAGTGGGATACAACGTATCAGCAGGGTATAATACCGAACAAGGTTATATTGCCTATAACGATTTAAAGAAAATTAATATAGGTTTGGGTTTAAATGCTGAACTCAGCCCTAAAATAAAATTGACTACCAGCATAAACTTTGCCAATACAGATCTGGTGTCCCCACCACTTTCTGGCGGAACAGGTAATAACGCGTTGGATTTTCCTTCTGTACTTGCAAACGTAATGTACACTCCAAGACAGGTGGATGTTAATGGATGGCCATACGAAGATCCGGCTACCGGAGCTTCTGTATATTTCCGATCTGGAAATGACATTCCAAATCCTCAATGGGTGCTCAGAAATTACTCTACAACCGATGTTGTAAACAGGGTTTTTGCATCAACTGCTTTAACAGCAAATTTGTTTAAAGGATTTGATTTCTTGTACAGAGTAGGTCTTGATACGTATGCTGAATTACAGGAAGCTAAATTTAATAAAGGAGGTGTTCAATTCTTAAACGGGTTCTATGGTACTAGAGATATAGAAAATACAATTTGGGATAATTCTGCAATATTCTCTTATAGCAAAGAATTATCTTCTAAACTTGAAGTAGCTGGTAAATTAGGTGGAAACATCAGAAATGATGTGTTTAGATCCACCAATGTGGGTAGCCAGAACCAATTAGCCAGAGGGCTTTACAAACACCAGAATTTTATTGATGTATCATCTAATCAGTTTGATTCGGAGCAAACAAGAATGGGTATTTTTGGTGAATTATCTGCTGACTATGGAAATTGGATATTTGTTAACCTGGCAGCTCGAAATGACTGGACTTCAACCGTCGAGGCTCCAAATCGCAGGATTTTCTATCCTTCTGCCTCGGTTTCATTTGTTCCTACCACTTTATTTATTGGGCTCAAATCTAAATTCCTTAACTTTTTGAAATTACGAGGAGGTTATGGAACTTCAGCTGGGTTCCCAAATCCTTATAATACTAGGAATATATTGGATCAAAATGCCAGAGGATTCTTAACCTCTGCCGGTGTTGCAGTACAAACTCACTCTACTAATAACTTGCTTGGTAATCCAAACTTAAAGCCGGAGTTGCACAAAGAATATGAATTTGGAATGGAGGGTAAGATAATCAATGAGAGAGTGGATTTTGACCTTACTCTTTATAGGAGAAACACTGAGGATTTGATTACCAGTGCACCTCTCGATGCTTCAACTGGGTATACTGCTACCACCATTAATATTGGTGCTATCAGGAATGAAGGTGTAGAATTTAGTATCTCCGGAAGTCCAATTTCTAAAGGTAAATTTGACTGGAATGTAGGTGCAGTATTTTCAAGAAACGTGCCTAAAGTATTAGACCTGGGAGGTACTTTACAAGAAGTTCAAATTTCAGGTTTTGGTGGCGGTCTTGGAAATTATGCGATCGTAGGAGAACCATTCAATATTATTAAAGGTTCTGGCAACAGAAGAAACGATGCGGGTCAATTATTGATAGACGCACAAGGGTATCCAATCGGAACTGCTTCACCTATCATATTAGGAGATCCTAATCCTGCCTTCCAATCCAGTTTAACAAATACATTTACCTTCGGCAGTCTCGCATTAGATGTGATGTTATCCTACAGACATGGTGGAGCCATGTATAGTGCAAGTGCAGGTGCATTGATGGGAAGGGGTTTGACTTATGATACCGGACTTGAAAATGGATATGATAGAGCACAGACTTATCTCTATCCTGGTGTAAAGGCCGATGGCTCTCCAAATGATATTCAGGTTACGGCTTCTGATGTTGGATTTAATACTAAATACTTCTTTACCGACGAAGGTCGTATCTATGATGGTTCTACAATTCGTTTACAGGAAGTTTCATTGTCCTATCAGTTGCCAAAATCTCTTTTATCAAAAGCAAAGATTAAAGGAGCTTCTATATCATTGAGTGGTAATAACCTATGGTATAAAGCATTACATTTTCCTCCAGGTTTGAATTTCGATACTGACAACCTTGGGTTAGGAGTAGGTAATGGATTTGGGTTTGAATTTTTGACGGGCCCTAGTTCCCGTAGAATAGGAGCAACATTGAAAATTAATTTTTAATCTCCACTTAAAGTACAAAAAGAAATGAAAAAAATAGCAAAAATATTTTCGATTGTTTTAGGATTGTCAGTGATTGCTTCTTGTGATCTTGATTTATTGGACAATCCAAATGCGGTAACTACTAAAAATCTGGATGTAAACTACCTTTTAAATTCTATTGAACTTACATTTGCAGGTAGCTTCAATGCTTTTAGTGGTGTAGGTGCCGGACTTTCCAGGACACTTCATTATGGAGGTGCTGTGAATTATGACAATGCTGTAAGCCCAAATACATTTTCGGGTACCTGGAATAATGTGTATGCCAATACGCTGGTGGATATTAAAGCCCTTATTCCTGTGGCAGAAGCTGCTGGTTTATTTGTTCATTCCGGCATAGCCAAAACGTTGCGTGCTTATACATTATTGACAATGGTTGACTTTTTAGGCAATGTTCCTTTTAGTGAAGCACTTAATCCTGAAAACTTCAATCCAAAAGCAGATGATGGTAAAACGATCTATACTGCAGCACTTGCTGACCTGGATGCGGCCATTGCAGATTTCGCAAAAACTTCCAAAGGTGGCGCAACCTCTGACTTAATTTACGGAGGTAATGCTGACAGCTGGACCAGAGCAGCGAATTCAATAAAATTAAAAGCTTTGTTAAACTTAAAATTGACTGATAAAGCCGGTGCAACATCCGGAATAAACAGTTTGGTTTCAGGTAATAAACTTTTAAGTACTACGGCACAAAATTTTACATTTAAGTATGGTTCAAACCTTGTAAACCCTGACACAAGGCATCCGAGATACGGATATTCCAATACCGGTATCGGTGATTATATGTCAAATTCTTACATGGGTGAATTATATAGCAGTAAATCAAAACCCGATCCCAGAATTCGGTTTTATTTCTATCGTCAGACTGTAGTTAATACAAGAGATGTAAATGAATTGAGGTGTGTAAATAACAACAAGCCAAGTCATTATGGTGCCAATGATGTATTCTGTTTACCAACTATGGTAGGATATTGGGGTAGAGATCATCTTAGCAATGAAGGTATCCCACCAGATGGTTTGAGAAGAACCGGATGGGGTGTTTATCCGGCAGGCGGATTATTTGATGATGATGCTGCTAAACCCGTAGTTTTAGGTGCAGGTGCCGGAGGAGCAGGTATCGCTCCATTTTTAATGAGATCTTATGTAGATTTTATGTTGGCAGAAGCCGCTCTGACTTTAGGTACTACTGGTGATGCAAAGGCTTTATTAAAATCTGCCATTGAGAAATCTATGGCTGATGTTAGAGCGATGGCTTTAGGTACATCTGAAGCATCCAGAATAAATGCTTTCGAGTCAGCTAAAGGTATTGTTTGGACTACTGAAGTTACCAACTATGTTAATGAAGTACTTGCAGCATATGACGCGGCTGCTAACAATGATGCTAAATTGGCAATAATAGCAAAAGAGTATTGGTTGGCATTATTCGGTTCAGGAGTGGAGTCATATAATTTATACCGTCGAACTGGCTTGCCTGCTCAACAGCCCGCTTTGGATCCCAATCCGGGAGCGTTTGCTTCTTCTGTCTATTATCCTACAAACTACATTGCACAGAATAAAAATGCAAAGCAAAAAGCTAGTCCTGCAGTTAAAGTATTTTGGGATACAAACACATTTACTTTAAAATAATTTTAAAAACCACTTAGTAAGATTATAAATATGAAAAATTTAAAATATATAATCCTGGTATTATTTATTGGTCCATTTTTGTCTTGTGAAACAAAAATCATAGATGTAGTAGATGAATTTACGTTTGAACAAGGTGGGTATATGCGTATTGTGACTCCTTATCCGGTTGTAAATGCCACATTCAGTGTTAGTAAAGCTAATCTTGCCGGTACTAAACTGGAATTAGTTCACGAGGCTGTTACCCCAAATAAAGGGGCTAATTTTGCAACTTACGATCTCAATATCAAATTTGAAGATAAAACAGCTGCAAACGGCAATAAATCGACTACAGATAAAGCTTTACGGTCTATAGCTGCTTCTGAATACAAGCCTGACCCGACCACAGGTTATCCAAGGCATACATTTACCGTAACAGGTACAGATGCAGTGTCAAAATCAGGACTTACTGCTGATGACATTGCTAAAGGTGATTGGTTCACTATTACAGGTACCATGGTACTTACCGATGGAAAGAAATTTAATGCTGCCAATACAGGTGTGAATATCACCGGTGGAGCATTTTATTCTTCTCCTTTTACCTATAGAATTAATGTAGTAGATTAGAATTAAACAAGGTATTTTAATTCAAGATAAAAGGATAGCCAATCGCATTGGCTATCCTTTTTTTATATACAAATGAAACAATCTGTTCGTTAACTATGTATAAGCTTATGAAATTGAATTTAATTATCGGATTATTGTTCTTAATAAACATGTTGTCAGGACAGGCCCTGCTTTCTGGAAATTTATTTATTGATAAATTTAACCACCTGCCTGTGAGCGATGCTGTTAAAAACGGTGAATATGAAGGCAGCCCTTTTCTGATTGATAGTTTTGTGGAAGGAATATTGCGCATTAAAAATGAAGCAACCTATAAAATGCCCATGCGGTACAATTTATATGGTGATGTTTTGGATGTTAAATACAAAGGCAGAGATTTGGTATTGACTCCAAACGATATAATTGAAATAATCGAAATTAAAAACCATAAATTGGTAACCACACTCTATGAATTCAATGGGACCAGGAATAAAGGCTTTTTATTTCTTTTGGATACCGGAAAGGTGAACCTATTAATGAAAAAAAACATTTCATTTGAAGACTGGAGGCCTGCCCGGGCTCAGGAAGCAGGACCTAAACTAGCCAGGTTTAAAGAGAGCTTAGATGCATTCTTCTTGCAATCGGGTACCAAAGTCACTCAAATTAAAAACATCAAAGAGCTCCCCGGATTATTCTCAAGCAATAGATCCAAAGTAGCCGACTTCATCAAAAAAAACAAAACCAAACTCAAGCAAGAAAAACTTATCGAGTTGGTGAAGTATTATAATTCATTGCAAGTAGAGGGTAAATCATAGTATCTGTAATAATGTGACAAGAGCCTGCTTACACATTAATGATCCCATTGAAAATTCTATATTCATTTCGGCATCAATCTATTCTAAACATGGAAT
>JBGAVW010000017.1:0-80241 GCA_044227925.1 Saprospiraceae bacterium
AAACCCATATGGATTTTGCCTTCCTGGTTGGAGGATGCCCTTGAAATCAGCGATGCCGCCTGATCTATAATAGTTACCCTGAATCCGGATTTCCTAAATAATAAAGCCATGCAACATCCCTGCATTCCGCCTCCCAATATTCCTACAGATTCAGTCTTATTCCTGGACATGATTTATTTTTTCATTAAACGCGTTCAGCAGCAGATGATCAAATTCATCGGTTTTGATCTCGACAAGGTATTGCTTATTTTGTATTAATCTATTCAGGCAAGCTGTGTAAAGTTTTTTCTGATCTGAAACAAAAGGGATTGCGAAAACATATAAAGTTGCACAATGTTGAGACCAGGCTGTGATCTTATCTTGTATGGGTTTTTGGGACCAAGAACTGTGTTCACCTGAGCGATGGTATCTCTTGTAATAGGGCAGATCTATAGCATGTAACTCTCCTGCAATGGCATGTTGTAAAATCCACAATGTATCCGCCATCATGTCCTGATGCTGATCTGCAGGCAAATAGAGCAATTGTTGAGGAAGATGATTTTTTACCAGGCCCCTGAAACTGACTGCCCAAAAATGGTTTGAAATCACCTCATAAATTCTGTTTTCCAATGTACCTGTAATGGAAGGCTGTTGGATCAGCCCTTCCACATGGCCTATACTTTTTATATAGGGATAACAATTGATTGCCAAATTATTTTTTTCAAATCCGGTATATAATTTTTCATAATAATTAGGAGGAATCAGATCGTCCTGAGGTAAAATTGAAAAATAAGCACCTCTGGATTTGCGAATTAAAAAATTACAGTTGCCCACCCAACCCAGGCGTTTAGGTTGAATGTAAATTCGGGTATCTTTATTTTTTATATTTCTGATTAAGGATACCGAGTCATCAGTACTTAAATCATCAGAAATAAGAATTTCCAGGTTTGGATAGGTCTGGCTGTACAGGCAATTAAGATTTTCTTTAATAAAAAGGCTTCCATTATATACCGGAACACATACTGAAATTAAAGGCTTAGGCATTCCATGAAGATTTTAGTATTTCCATGTAATCAATTATAGGTAAAAATGCATTATGTATCAAGTGCCGGACCGCAAATCTACCTAAACTCCGGATAAAGGAAATATTGAAACAAATTAATAGGATCAAAACAAAATTTAAAAGTTCCTTGCATCAATTTTGTACTTTCGCGGTTGTAATTTTTTATACTTAGATGGGGCTTTGGAATACTATATTTGGCGGAAAAGAAAAACGAACACATCTACCTTTATTTGAAGCAGAGTTTGGGCGTTTTACAGATGCCAATAAAACCAAATCACAATACGAAGCCTGGGACAAATCAGTGGCTCATTTTGAAAACCGTGACTACCAGGCTGCACTGGAAGAGTTTATTCACTATATTCAGAACCTCTCCGGAAATAATATTATCAAAGAAACGAATACCTCTTATGTTATTTACCAGGGGTCCAAATCCATCTTGTTGTCTACTAAAAACGGACAATTATCAGCTTCGTGTAAAGTAGCTACCACAGACCAGCTGCATATCGGATTTATGCGAAGATTATTGGATCTAAACTATGAATTAAAATATGTGCGATATGCACTCACACCGGATAATGTAGTGACTCTTTTATTCGAAACCTCATTAGAAGATGCTTCACCTTACAAATTATATTTTGCTTTAAAAGAACTGGCTATACACGCAGACAAACAGGACGATCTCCTGATTCATGAATTTGAATTTTTAAAGCCCATTCATTCCGGTAAAATAGAAATACCGGAACAGGAAGAACTCAATCAAAAATTCCGATTCTTCATTTCAAAGATTGAAACTGCACTGACACAATACGATAATGGGAAGCTTAAAGCGGAACAATATCCTTCTGCAGGGGCATATGTATTATTGGCTCTATTGTATAAATTGGATTATTTGGTAAGACCTGAAGGCAAACTAATGGACAGACTCGAACAGATGCACAAAGCCTATTTTGGTCAAAATCAAAAAAATATATTGCAGCGATTAAAACAATTTAAGGACGATCTATCCCAACTGCAACGCATACAGGAGCCGGAAGTTAAAAAAGACTTATATCATTCCGTATTTACTTTTGGATTTACATCGCCGGCCAACATCAGTGCTTCATTTGAACTCATAGACCGGGAAATGCGCAATATCCAATGGTATACGGATAATCAATACAATGAATATATTATCGCTATTCTCGAATATGCAATAGGCCTTAGTCTTTTTAATTTCGCTTTACCTGAGGTAATAAAAGAGCTATTCACCATTGTGTACCGTATTACCGAAAGTGGTTATTTTGATCATATTAAAGGGTATGATAAATTGGTAAACATCAATGGATTGCCCGACAAGTCCGCCGTTAGACAGGAACTTTACAGAATAGAGAAAAAATATAAAAATGAGTATCCTGCTATGGTAATGGATGTGAAGGTGTTGAAATATGAAAACATCGGAGTATTCCTGGTAAGTTATATTCTCATGATTCGTCAAATTCAATTTCAAAAAACCAAATGAATACCATCATTGAAATATACAAGGACATTGTAGTTCAGATAGCGACTCCATATAGCACCGGTACCGGATTTATACTGCCTAAAGAAAAACTCATAGTGACCAATGAACACGTGGTAAGGGACAATCATGAATTGGTAATAGAGGGAAGGCTCATTCCGAAACAATTGGCCAAAGTGGTATTCCTCGATCAGCGGTTTGATCTTGCTTTTATTGCTTTGCCTCCTATGGCTACCCTGCCAGAATTAGTAGATATAGAAAAACTACAAAAACTTAAAGAAGGTGACCTGATCATAGCCGTGGGCCATCCATTTGGATTAAAATATACTGCCACCCAGGGTATAGTGTCAAATACGATGCACATGCAGAATGATATCTCCTATATACAGCACGATGCAGCACTTAATCCGGGCAACAGCGGGGGACCACTAATCAATGAATCAGGCCGTATCGTGGGGGTGAATACATTTATAATTCAAAATGGAAATAGCATAGGATTTTCCTTACCCGCCAACTATCTTGAAGAAACCCTGCTTGCTTTTGCAGAAGGTCAAGGCAAAGAAGCTTCCCGGTGCAATTCATGCTCCAATATCGTATTTGAGATACCCAAAGAAAACAATTATTGTACCCATTGTGGTAGCCCTATAAAATTTCCATCCGATTCCAAACCCTATGAGGCGGTAGGTATCCCCCGTACCATAGAAGAAATCCTCATCAAGCTTGGCTATGAAGTGAAACTTTGCAGAAGGGGACAAAATAATTGGGAGATCCCCAATGGCAGTGCTACTATAGAGATTGCTTACCATGAACAAAGCGGATTGATCCTCAGTGATGCTATATTGTGTTACCTGCCCAAAACCAATATAAAGGAGATCTATGAATTTATGCTCAGACAAAATTATGAACTGCGGCAATCCAGTCTATGCCTTCGCGGTAACGAGATTATATTGTCAAGCATTCTTATCGATCGCTACCTCGATGTGCAGCAGGGAAGCCACCAGATCAAAAATTTATTGGCCAAAGCGGATGAATACGACGATCTACTGGTAAATACATTTGGGGCGATATGGAAAGGGGAAGAATGAGTGGACTTTGCGTAGTCGATCTGGCTAAATTTGAATCTGTTTTTCCATGGCAAAGTACAGACCTTATTATCATACTCTTCAGACCATAGAAAAATTTGTGGGATAAGAATATGAATAAATCAAATAAATCCAAGATAATAGCTGAAGTTGCTGTGAGCATTGGAATTATTTTATACCTGTCAAAGTTTACTAGAAGTACCATATTCCAAAATGAATCAGCCCTGTTTATCCTGGGTTTTTTGCCAAATTTCGGAATGGCATTTGCAATTCCATTCATCTATGTAAGCCATCAGTTACGCAAAGGCATCCATGTTAAATATTTTTCAATGTCTTGTGCCCTTACCATTTTATTGATGATATTAAATGAAATAAAGGACAAATACCAGGCAGGAAGGACATATGATGTTTTAGATATATATGCTTCAGTTGCTGGTGTCGCCGTTGCTTATGCTTTGTTTAGGTTTTTTTTAAAAAAGACTATTCAGGATAGGAATACCAGCATATTATTAATAAACAGAAGAAATAGTTGATCCCGCCCAATTTCTTCAAACATAATGCAATGGTAAAATTGCACCTAGAATTGCTTTATCCACTACATTTGCACCAAAATTTATAATACATGTCACGAATACAAGATCATGAAATAGATTACAAAATCTATGGTGAAGAAATGCAATATGTGGAGATCGAATTGGATCCTCATGAAACCGCTATCGCAGAGGCAGGTGCCTTTATGATGATGGATGAAACCATTCAAATGGAGACTATATTTGGTGATGGCAGACAAACATCGCAAGGCTTTTTTGGAAAATTGCTTACTGCAGGTAAAAGGGTGCTCACCGGTGAAAGTCTTTTTATGACTGCATTTACCAATATGGGATATGGGAAAAGCAAGGTTTCTTTTGCCTCTCCTTACCCGGGCAAAATCATTCCTCTTGATCTCAATATGTTAGGAGGCAAGATGATATGCCAGAAAGATGCTTTTTTATGTGCAGCCAAAGGAGTGGAAGTGGGTATTGAGTTTCAACGCAAACTCGGTACCGGTCTGTTTGGAGGTGAAGGTTTCATTATGCAAAAACTGGAAGGGGATGGTATGGCTTTTGTGCATGCCGGCGGTCATGTGATGCATCGCGATCTGCAGTTTAATGAAGTGTTGAAAATAGATACCGGATGCATTGTAGCTTTTACACCAACAGTCCACTATGATATTCAGTTTGTAGGTGGTATCAAGAATACCATATTTGGTGGTGAAGGATTGTTTTTTGCCACTTTAAGGGGCCCCGGCAGAGTTTGGATCCAATCCTTACCTATCAGCAGGTTGGCAAGCAAAATCATTTCTTATGGAGGTATGACCGGCAGAAGGGAAGAAGGAAGTATACTGGGCGGACTCGGTAATATTTTTGATGGAGATGGTGTGTAGGCGATATGAGATGTACGATGTACAATTTACGATTTGAATCGCTGCTGTACATCGTACACTTCTTAAAATCTCAAAAGACTATCCTTTTTTAGATTTCTTTTCAGCTCTTTTCTCTTTCAGAGATTTTGCAGGAGCCTTCTTAGTTTCCTTTTTTTGATCACGTGTTTTTGCCATAATTTGAATGTTTTTATATGTGGTAAAGTTATAATATGTTTTTGAATTAAAAAAGGGAAGGCTATAAAAATCAGATGCCATATATTTAGCTAAGCATATCGTGTATAAAAACTTTGTTTGCCTTTAGGCATGCTGTGATTTATACATGGAGCCTCCGGCTCAGTGTTATTTATAATGAACCACAGGAATCTTACGATTCCACAGACTACGTACACAGGTTTAATTAGTACATGATCACAATGAATAAAAATTATTTGCCAAAGGCATGCTGTGCATTATCTGAGGAGCTACAAGACCCGTGGTTATGTAAAAATTGCAAACCTCGTAGTACTCAGTTCTTAAATAAGTCTTATTTTCAATTTAAAAAATCAGAATCATGCGACTCCAAAGGATATATATGTTGCTCGTCCTCGTTCTTCATTTTGTGATTGCTTTCTCGCAAATCCAGGTGAGTAAGAATAATAAATACTTGCAAACAAAAGACGGGAAACCATTTTTCTGGCTCGGCGATACCGATTGGGAATTATTTCATAGACTTACACGGGAGGAAGCAGATCATTTTATCAGGGTGCGTGCAAATCAGGGTTTTAATGTGTTACAAGCTGTAGCTTTAGCTGAATTTGAAGGCATCCGAACACCGAACAGGTATGGAGATTTTCCGCTAATAAACCAGGATCCTACTTTATTGCATACTACGCCGGGCAGTAATCCTGCAGACACCATGGCCTATGATTATTGGGACCATGTCGATTATATTATACAGACTGCGGCAAAGTACAAACTCTATATTGGACTCTTGCCCACCTGGGGAGATAAAGTAGCTCATCTATGGGGTGATGGTCCCATCATTTTTAATGAACAGAATGCATATACCTATGGAAAAATCCTTGCTGAGCGATATAAAAATCAATGGAATATCATCTGGATATTAGGTGGTGACAGACCCGGAGTGTATACTTCAAAAGAGGTAAACTATGATGACAGACCCATATGGAACGCTATGGCTAATGGCATAGAATCCATAGCCGGTAAAAACGCATTCATTACCTATCATCCTTCCGGCGGTAAATCCAATGCCTCTTCCCATTATTTACACCAGGCGGAATGGTTGGACTTAAATGCATTTCAAAGCGGCCATGGCAGCAGAGAAGCTGATTCATGGAATTGGACCCGACATGATTTAAGTTTGACACCTGCCAAGCCAACACTGGATATGGAACCCTGCTATGAAGATCATCCTGTAAATCCATGGGATGGTAAATGGACCAGGCAACGTGGTTACTTTACTGACTATGATGTGCGTGCCCGTATTTACAGAGGCATTTTTGCAGGCCAGGCCGGCGTCACCTATGGTCATCATCAGGTATGGCAGTTTCTAAACCCTACATTGTATGCTCCGGTGAATGTGGGAGATACACTGATACCTTGGAAAAAAGCCATTCTCAGTACTGCGGCCACACAGATGATTCATCTGAAAAACCTGATGTTGAGCAGGCCTTATTTTGACCGGATTTCAGATAATACCATTATAACATCAGATCAGGGCAGTACATATGTAGACAAAATAGAAGCTTGCCGGTCAGCAGATGGAAGTTATGCTATGATTTATTGTCCCACTGCATCCGCTGTAAAAATTAATTTGGATAAAATCAGTGGAAGTAAGAAAAATGCCTGGTATTATAATGTGACTACAGGCAAAGCGTTAAAAATCAAAAATTCTATGCATGCAGGAGTGGTAAGCTTCGACCCACCTGCAGGCGTAAAAGATTGGGTATTGGTAATCGACGATGCATCTAAAACATTTTCATCTCCTGGTAAAATCATGTATTAATATTTATGTCTAAAATAAATCCACAAATTGATAATTATATCGATCAAGCAGCACCTTTTGCTCAGCCTATTTTAAACCATCTCAGGGAATTGATTCATGAAGCCTGTCCCGATGTAGAAGAAAAAATGAAATGGAGTTTTCCCCACTTCGATTACAAAGGTGAAATGATGTGTAGTATGGCTGGATTCAAAAAACACTGTGCACTGAATTTCTGGAAAGGAAAACTTTTAAAATCGGGCGTAAATCATCTCGAACCATATGATAATCATTCCATGGGCAGGATACCGAAAATTACTTCTTTAAAAGATTTGCCTCCAGACAAAATCTTTATAAAAATGGTAAAAGAAGCTTGTGCCCTCAATGATGCCGGGATTAAAGAAATCAAAAAGAAAAAGACGATGAATCCGGCTGAATTGGAAGTACCGGATTATTTTAGAAAAGCCTTAGCTAAAAATAAAATCGCAGAAAAAAATTTTAATGCTTTTCCTCCCTCTCATAGAAAAGAATATTTACAATGGATTACCGAAGCCAAAACAGAAGCCACCAGGGAAAGACGAATGATCACAGCAATTGAATGGATCACTGACGGTAAAGGAAGGAACTGGAAATATCAAAGGTAATGTGTTAAGAGATGACTGGCGCGTGTGCCGATGGTAGAGACACTGAGAATACGGAATGATTATGCCTTCGACAAACTAGTTAATTAGTTAAGTATAACAGCCGGCAGTATATATTCTTCCATCATCTTATCTACCTGTGGATGAGCATAAGGCAGATTATATGCAGAGGCAGTCACTACGACTACAACAGGGATATCTTTGAAAACAAATATTTTATTGCCTCCATTTCCGGTGCAATAATACGTTTCATATTGTTTGTCATTTATGGTATAGGTTTTATTCCAAAACAAGTATCCGTAATATTCATTATCTCTATTGGGAATAATCCTGTGTTTTGAAAACGATTTAGCAATCCAATCGGCTGGCAATACTCTTTTACCATTCCACACACCATTATCCTTATACAATAGACCGTATTTTGCAAAATCCAATGCATTCATTTGGAGGCCACCTGCTGTATTCGCTACACCTTGCGGGGTATATTGCCATTTATAATGGCTGATATGCAATGGTTTAAATAAAGATTCATCCAGGAATTTTTCCAACCCGCCGGGTACTGCTTTGTTTAAAATATCACCCAATACCACTACACCAGCAGTGAAATAATGCCATTCCTTTTTTGGTCGTGAAGCTGAAATGGGTAAATCCAAAGCAAACTTCACCCAATCTTCTGTTGGATACATATTTTCTTCATTGCCTGGGCTATCTTCGCTGTCATCGCCATCGAATGTTGAGCTCATGGTCAGTAAGTCTTTGATGGTAGTTTCTTCTTTTTCTCTTGAATAGTGGTTGTATTGATTTATACTGTAAAATTGGCTCAATACCTGGTCTTCATTTTTTATATGTCCTTTATCAATAGCCAGTCCAAGTGCAGTAGAAGCAAATGATTTTCCGACCGATCTGGGATCGTGCAGGGTATTTCTTTTAGCACCATTAAAATATTCTTCCACCAGTATTTTATGGTCTTTTAAAACTACTATCCCCTGGATGTTTTTAAATGTTCCGTTTTCACAAAGGCCCTTCAGGGTTTTCATTTTTTCTACGTTGATTTTATCTTTTGATACACCAAGGTCAGTATACGTTTTCGGTTTGTTTAAGGTAATTTTTGTGGTGTTTATTTTTTCATTCAGCCTTATATCCAATAAAATTTCACCACTTGCTATGCTTTCACCCACTCTAAGTTCATTCTCAATCCTGATATAGGGTTTGGCTAAAATTTTTATGCGGTGTTTGCCATCGGTAAGAACAGAATTTCCGCCATTATAATAAAATCTAAACCATGCATATTGGCTCCAGAGTGCGCCATTTTCATTATTGTATTTTATTAATGGCAGGGATAACCTGGTAGCCGTATCTTTTATTCCAATCGAAGGTGCTCCTGGCATAAGATTAGTAGTATAGATCAGTGAATCATCAACCAGGAATGAAAATTGAAAATTACCCAAGCCAGATATCATTTTTGCATCCAGCCCGGGTGCCAATTTTTGCAGAGAATGAGTTAATGGCCGGTCTAATACAAGGTGAATAAATAGATCCGTCTTAGGATATAGAATACATTCCTCCAGGATATTAGCCTTGCTGAGTCCTTGATTTGTAAGGGGGGTAGTTGAAAAATAAATCTTGCCCGGATCCGGATCTTGTGAAGGACTCATTACACCTTGAAAAAACAGAAGAGCAGTAATAATAAGCGATAAATAATATTGCATTCCAATTTGGTATTTAACCGCAAAACTATATTTATTAAAATTGAAAAAATAGAACGGAATTAACGTGTGCCCATCAAAGCAATTTTCGGTAAGCCAGGGGACTCAAGCCTTTTTCTTTCTTAAAGTTTCGGATAAAATGACTTTGATCAGCAAACCCACATTCATAGGCAATATCCAGGAGATTTTTCTTTGGATCCATCAGCAGGGAAATTGCTTTTTCTATTTTTTTCTTCCTGGTATATTCTCCCAGGTTACAATCAAAATATTTATGAAAATCGCGGGATAGATGCACCGGATGAATATCTGTCAAACGGGCCAGGTGTTTAAGACTTAGTGAATCACTTGTACTTTCGTTTACGATTTCCTTTATCTTATTTACCCATTGCGGTTTATGGGTTGATTCCTTTTTCTTACTATTTGACAAAGAGTTGAATATCCTGATTAACAACATATCGATATTTCTTTCAGATTCGATCTCTGAATGTTTGCTTTCTTTTACGATATCATACATGCATAGCTTTATCTGAGGATGATGAATGGTAAAGCTTCCTGTGAGCGATTCTACATTTAAGTCATGCGCCGAAAACCATTTTGTATCCAATTCTATATGAAAGCCTCTGGTAAACCCCGGTGGCTTGATATTATAGTGAGGATCCTGCCAATGATGAAATAAAAGGCTCCCGGCAGTGCAATGGTATGTTTCTTTTTTATTTCCTTCCAGTACCTTACCTGCCAGGATAAATGTAAAATAGGCATGCTCATGGTAGTGCCAGTCCACTTTGGCCTGAGTATATTCAGTATCAGTGATGACCTTGCCCTTCAAAGAAAGGGTTTGATTGGTTTTTCCATGAAATTCGCCAGCGGATAATTGTTTCATAAATCAGATAATTCTGATTATAAAGGTAACTAACCAGTCTTGTCAGCTCTGTTATTTTAGATGAAATTGCGAAACCAACGCATCAAAGGAATACCATCGGGTGCAGGATTTATATCCCTTTTGTTTATGCACTCTGTTTGATACTTGCGGAATTGTTTTATCGGGATCAAAATGATTTTCAATTTTTTGTTATAATCATTTTTCTACATCAAACACCACATTCACATAGGTAGTATCACCCGTAAAAAATATTTTTCTATTCCCTTTGTTTTTAAGTTCTGGTTGACCATTTACAGTAAACTTACACTCTGCAAACAAATAACCTGTAGTAGATGTAAGAGTCAGACCATACAGACTATCCTTGACTATTTCTTCCATCGGCAGATCGGACCTCCAGGAAAGTGGAGTTTCACCACGTATACCGACGGTCTTTATATCCTGCTGTTTGCTCACATCCAGTTTGATCATGAGTATGCGCTGGTAGGTAGGCTGCACACAACTAAAAACGGTAAAAACCATAAGTACTAAAACAGTTATTTTCATAATCCATATTTTTTAGAAATGAGGTAATCCAATCCAAATCGCCCTGAGCCCAGGATCATTTGATGAATGGCCAGCCAGGCAAACCCCAAAGCGGGCAATACATTCCAGGTACCCTTTCCCCACTGTTGCATAAATACCGCTATCAGCATAGTACACAGGATCAGAAAGGCATTGATCCTGGTTAAGAACCCGATGGCTAATAACAGGCCTCCTACTGCTTCACTAAAAGCTCCCATCCAGGCAAAAAATCCGGGAAACAAGGCAAAAAGTCCACCGAAATCACGTACATCTTCCGGAAACCAAAAGACCACCTGGAATAAACCTAAATTTTTCTCCGCCGGGCTCCAGGGCATTCCAAATTTGGATGCTCCAAAATCAATAGCCAACAATAATCCGCAAATAATACGTGGAAGTGCTAAAATCAGATCCTGCCACCAACGCGGCAGGATGATCGGTTTAATCATGTTTTTTATCATTTGAAATTTTTTATTTGTTTACAATAGGTCATATCCCTATGAAAGATGAATGCAACAAAAATGACTATTGAAACTATGCTGGTCGCCTCATATGATGATTTGATACCAGCGATCGGGTAGCATAAAATATAGAGGAAGAATCAAATTTTCTATCTGTTTGATTATTAAGGACTTATTAAGATTGCCTTTTATGTATGTCCTGCTAAAAATTCCTTTGGAGTTCTCCCGATCACCTTTTTAAATGCCCTGTTGAAGGTGGCTTTGCTGTTGAACCCACTTTCATATGCCAGGCTGAGCAGGGTCTTGGAGTGGTGTTCGCCGGATTTAAGCTTTTGTAATAATGCATTTACCCGGTATTCATTTACAAAATCATTAAAATTTTGCCCCATTTGGGTGTTTATCATTTTACTCAGGAGCGAGGGATTTAATTTGAGGTGTCGTGCAAGCTCATGCAAGGTGAGTTCGGGTTGCAGGTACAGCAGTTGATTGGTCATCAGGGTTTTCAATTTTTCCTGGAAAGCAGTGTCTGCGATGATGGCTTCAGGTGTTATGGCAGGTGTAGGATCGATTTTTTCTTTGTCTGTTTCTTCCGGTACCTGGCTGGAAAATTGCAACTGATGCCAGGTATTGCTAAGATTAAAATAGCCTACAATACTCAGGAAATAAACTACCGCTCCCAGGCCTATATACGCATACCAATCGAATATATAACTATTTCCAGTCGGTCGAATAATGGAAATCAAATCAAATACCAGGAAGACGACCACACCGGCCCCCACTACGTAGATCAGATTTTTGAGCCAATTAAAGCTGATGCTTTTTATGGAAGAAAAATTTTCCAAAATGTATTTTTGATAAAAACCAAATTCTTTAAGGGTTTTCCAGAGATAATATCCAAATGAAGCATAATACACGATTTGCAACACATATTTTTTATCTAGTTCCGCCAGTGGGCCCCGGGTACCGTATTGGCTGGTTTCGTCAGGTTGGAAAGGATAATTAAAAGAATAATCGATGACTAGCTTACCCATGATCAATACTATATAGATAATGGGTAATATAAAATGAGGCCTATGTTTTTTCGAAAATTGAAAAGAAGAATTGGTAAGGCTTAAAAAATAAAAATACACCAGGGGACCTAGCAAAATCAAATTATTAAACGGGAAATAAAACATAAAACTGGTATAACCGTCGTGCCCATCGTACCATCCGGCAAAGCCCAGCATCCAAAAAGCTATTTTGATCACATTGATGACCAGGATCCAGGCCAATAAGGTATCTGCCAATCGCTCTTCCCGTCGTCCTCGGATAAATAATAATATGGCGAACAGAATACCGTGTAGAAATGGAGGGATCAGTAGACTACTGTACAAATTGAAGTCAAATGGCATATTGTAGTAAATATAGTGTGAGTAACTGAGTGAGACCATTATTTATATAATTCAGACACGTAATAAAGAGGAACAAAATTGATTTTATCCAATTGCCCTTCATGCGCATTAGAAAATACATACGCTTGCTCAATATTTGAAAATCGATCCAATACGGAATGCAGGCTTTTGAGGGAACCTGATTTTCCATATTTTATTTCAATGGGGATTATTTTTCCATTAAGCTCAATCACATAATCTATTTCTGCCATGGTACCTGGGTTAGTATTTTCCCAATAATGTATCGGAGCAGCAGCATGTGCTTTTAATTCCTGGCCGATGAATTGTTCAGCCAGCATGCCTTTAAACGAAGTCAATAAATTACCATTAAGCAAATCTGTTTGTATTGGCAATCCACTTGAACGTATCAATAATCCTATATCTAAAAAGATTAATTTGAACTGCTTCCCTTGAGGAATAAAAGGCAAGCCCTGTAAATTGACATTACGCACAGTATACAATAAGCGGGAGGCATTTAATACTTCCACACCTGTTTTTACGGTGACACTAGTAAATCGATCAGATAGAGTAGTATATTTTATCTGTTGGCCAATACGAGTAGATACTGATGCCAATATATCATTCAGACAGTCCGAATTTACCTTGGGCGAGTATTTTCTAAAATCATTTCTATACGTATTGATCAATTGATTTTGTACCTGCATTACTTGTATCAAACTATTGGTATGTATATAGGTCTGCACACATTCTGGCATACCACCTATTACAAAATACAATTGTAATTCTTTTTGCATTTCCTGAACAAATACTTCATTAGTACTCACTGGGTTTTGATGCAAATGATCTAGTAATTTCTGTTTTTCCCTTGCCAATAAAAACTCAGCAAAGGTGAGAGGGTGCATCTCTATTTCTTCTACTCTACCTACAGGAAATGATATATCTTTTAATACAAAGTCTAATAATGAACCAGCAGCTATCACATGTGCATCAGGCATTTTTTCATAAAAGTATCTCAATGCAGTAATGGCTTTTGGACATACTTGTATTTCATCGAAAAACAAGAGATCTGATGCTAACTGAATTGATCGGCCTAATAGAATTTCCAACTCATCTACGATTCTGACAATTTCAAAATTTGCATCGAATACTCTAGAGAAAGCAGGGTTTTCTTCAAAATTGATGATATGGATTTTTGCATCAAAATATTTCCTGGCAAATTCTTTAACCACCCAAGTCTTACCAACCTGTCTAGATCCGTTGATAATCAATGGTTTACGATTATATTTATTTTTCCATATGGCCAATTTTTGGATTACTTTTCTTTCCATAGGTATTATTTTCATTCAAAATTAAGTGATTTATTTAAAATAATAGATATAAAATTGAATCATTGCTTTAATAAAATAGATATAATATTAAAGTGCTGCTTTAAAATAATAGATATACTTTCTTTTCTACGCTCATTATTACCTGACTCTAGCCAACAGCTACCCCCTAAAAACCAACCTCATTACATCGTACATTCTTACCTTGTCACATTGTACATTTTACATTGTAACATCGTACGTTTACATTGTAACATCGCACGTGGTTACGTTGTACATTTACATTGTGTATTCCCGTCACGACCTAGAAACCACTATCGTGGCCCTTGCCACCGCACCCGGCCAGGCCGCTATATCCGTAATCCGTATCTCAGGAAAAGACAGTTTTAAAATCGTGGATGCTTGTTTTAAAGGCAAGTCACCATCGTCTGTACCGAGCCATACCGTACATCTTGGATACATCACCGATGAAAAAAATGAAGTGATAGATCAGGTACTCATCACTGTATTTAAAGGACCAAACTCATACACTGGCGAAGACACTATCGAAATCTCCTGCCACGGATCTACTTATATCACACAAGCCATCATCAATAGACTGATCACATTAGGTGCACGCAGTGCCGGTCGCGGTGAGTTTACTTTTCGTGCATTTATGCATGGTCGCCTCGACATGACCCAGGCAGAGTCTGTAGCCGATATCATTGCCGCTGAATCCAAAGCTGAAGCTCATATCGCTATGAATGCACTCAAAGGTGGTATCGCCCAGGAGATCAGTACTCTTAGGGATCAACTCATTCATTTTGCCAGCATGCTGGAGCTCGAGCTCGACTTTAGTGAAGAAGATGTAGAGTTCGCCGATAAAAAGGAATTGGAAAAACTATTAACTCATGCACTCGATCGGATAAAACTATTGATCGATTCATTTAAGCTGGGCAATGCCATCAAAAAAGGCATCACCACTGTCATTGTCGGTAGGCCCAATGCCGGTAAAAGTACCTTACTCAATGTACTGCTGCAGGAAGAGCGCGCCATTGTATCCGAAATACCCGGCACCACCCGCGATACTATAGAAGAAGTACTCCATATCGAAGGTATCCCCTTTCGATTAGTAGATACCGCCGGCATACGCGAGGCCCAGGATCAGATAGAAGTGATCGGGGTACAGCGCACCCACGATAAAATTAAACAATCCTCCATATTACTCTACGTACTCGATGTGATAGAAACCTCACCCGCAGAGGCCCGCAAAGACATAGATGCCCTCCGCCACGACGGTCTCGAGATCATACTCGTAGTAAATAAAATGGACCGCAATCCTTATGCCCATCCCGAAGATTATATCATGCCCGGCATAGAACGCAAAGACATCATACCCACCTCTGCCCGCAATAATATGAATATCGTATACCTCAAAGAACGATTATTGCAATGCATCATCCAGGACAATACTCAGCTCCTATCACAAAACATCATCACCAATAGTCGCCACGTAGCTGCTTTGGAAAAAATCTATTTTCATCTCGATGCTGCCAGGAAAAATGTGGTCAATCATACGGGGCATGAATTGATCGCGATGGATATCAGGCAGTCATTGTATTATTTGGGTGAGATATCGGGGGAAGTGAGTACAGATGATTTGCTGGAGAGTATTTTTAGTAGGTTTTGTATTGGAAAGTAGGTATGGAAATGTAATCTAAAGTTAGTTAGAATTAAATTACAAATTTATTAGGCATTCACTAAGGTTTTGAATGCTTTTAATATATGTTTTTAACATGTCTCTTTTATAAATTAAAATAAAAGACGGATGATGAACTGGTACAAATGAAATATTATCAATTTTGATTGACCTGTATTTGAAATTATTGGGCAGGGAAACATCTTTAACACCCATTTTTTTCATTACAAAAGTAGAAACCTGCTTCCCTAACAAAAAAACAACTGATGGGTTAAGGGATTCCAGTTCAAATTGAAAGTTAGAGTAGCATTTTTCCATCTCATGTTCAATTGGATATCTGATTTTGCCATTTTCTTTCAGTGGCACACACTTTACTAGGTTAGTTTTATAAAAACTGATAGTATCGGTCAAAGGTTCCTCTATTGTGCATATCAACGCTCCCGTTCGAGTACTTGGTGAAAGTGGGAGATGCTCAATACCTTCATCGAATTGAACGGCAGATAAGCCAACCCAAAAAATGTGTGAATGCTTAAGAAAGTCCAAAACTGGAAGTTGGTTCAAGTATAACCCACAAGCCTTACATACCTTTCGGCATGGTTTGATTTTTTGATTCAAGTCCAGCGAAGATTTTACCGTCATTTAAGTTAATTGTACGGTAAATATAATCATGAAGAAGATTATCAGCAACTTTTGAGTAATTGCCACTATGGAAATTAAACTGTAACCGACCCACAAGTGCCGACAGACCTTGGTTTGGTTGTACTTGCTCTACTTTAAAATTTTCTCCTTTTATTTCAAGGTCATGATAAATTTGAGTGCCATGATAGGGTCTGTATTGAAAAACACTGGTACGGAAAGTAACTCCATTTGAAATAGAGATCTCTTTCAATTTAAGTGCTAATTGAAAGGTCATTTCCATATCCTTTTTGGTTTCCCCGGGAAAACCATAAATAAAATAACCCTTCATATTAATACCTGCTTTAAAAACTTTAGTTAAGTTTTTAAGTATTGTATCAACATTCTTAGTCTTATTAATCTCTCCCAATATTTTAGGTGAGCCTGATTCTATTCCAATAAAAAGTTCATAGCATCCACTGGTTTTTAATTGGTTCATTACTGCCTCATCAACATTGTTAAAGGTCATAACATGAGCCATAGAACGCCACTGCAGCATAAACTGAGAAAATACATTAACAGCTTTTTGAACAGAAAGATTTGTTTTTAAAAATAAATCATCAAGTACCCTTATTGAATTAACCTCAGGATATGAGGCAACAATCTCATTTAATTCCCGTACTATGGATTCCTCAGTTTTTTCACGGATGGAATAATCTTTATTTAAAGACCTGGCAGCAGCACAAAAGGCACAATTATAGATGCACCCCCTGCTGGTAACAATATTAGCCTCAGTGAAACCTAAAGGGTGAACAACAGGTTCATTTAAGAAAAAACTGCGGTCAAGTGGTACATTTGAGATGTCTTTTACTTCATAGCTTGATTTTCCATCCACAAGAAAGACCCTGCGGTTTCCTTGAGTAAGAAATGGAAGCTCCTGAAGTTCTTCTTTTACAATATCTAATGTTATTAATTCACCATCGCCTGTTACAATATCAATCGGGTTATTGGTTACCCAAGTAAGTATTTTTTGATATAACTGTTTGGTTGAAAGTCCGCCAACTATAAAATGAGTACTAAACTGTAACGACTCAGCAAAGTCCTTAACAAGGTCATAATTGGTGGTAAAGATATTAATGGCAATAAATTCAGGCTTGAGTGCATTAACAGTAGCAACTAAATCTTCTAATGGTATTCTTTGGTGTACAGCATCTATAAGTTTAACATCAATGTCATTGTTTTGCAGGATTGTGGCAATATAGCCCAATCCAAGTGGCGGCAAAGAGTCCTCATCATAGAGGTTGTTCTTTTCCCTGAACAATGGTGAATTAATGACTAAAACTTTCATCTTTATTTATCTCCTCTAAAAAGTTGTTTATAAGTTTCTATTTCAGCAGCAGCAGGTTTGGCTGCTAATGACCAAGCTAATTCCCAAATGTTGTTATACAAGGCACCACTTGAATTAGCTGTATCTGTTTCAATTGACTGATATAATCCGTCTTTTATTTTTGTGTACATCAATAGCTTAATTACACCCTGTACTTCTATTATCCTGCCTCTTACTTTCAAATCTGCAATTTCTGGTTCATAAAATCTCAACTCTGTATTTGGCATATCAGACAAAATTTTTCCGTATCGCATCCTTTGAATTTGAGTATGAGGGGTTGCACAAAGGATTGAAATTTTCTTAAACTCCAAAGAACGCAGATGTGTGTACTGTTTATTTGCATCAATTTCCGAAGATGTATTTCCTAAAAAATTTAAATCGCCACCAAAAAGTTTAATATCATTCTTACTTGCATTTGAAGTGAATTTATTAACGATAGGGTCTAACTCATTTATTTTAAACACATTTTTGAAAAACAGAAATTTATTAGTTGCCAACCACAATAAGATACTAAAAACAATTGATGCTATTAACACAGCAAAGCCGAATGTATCTATTTCATGATAAAAAGCTATAGCTCCACCAATTGAAATCAATAATACCAAAATCGAAAAGCCATAAAAAATATAATGCAGTTTGTTGTTTTCTTTTGATGCAAAAATCTTGCTTCTAAGAACACCCAATAATGCACCGGCTGAAATTGATGCTCCAACTAAAAGTATTTTTATAAAATTTTCCATTCTGTATATGATTTCATTTGAACTTTTCTATAAGTTTTTTTATCTCTTTCAGCGGTGCTCTCTGATTTATTGCTTCATACAAATTCAGCTTCTCTACTGCTTGTCCTTTGCTCAAAGCTCCATTAGTATGCAATTCGTCTATTATCCATAATATACCCCTTACCGTAAAACCATGCTTTATTGAAATTTTACGAAGACTACCGTCAGAGCTATAAATTATTGCATCCTTCCGCAAAGCCAATTCAAGCACAGAGCTATCCGGGATACTTAAACCTGGATATTCATCATAAATTTTTTGTACCACTTCAAATTCACCCTCACTATCAATCTGTAAATGACCACTATCAACAAACTTGGATATTTCCTGCCATTGCGTTTCATTTGTTATTTCTCCAATCACTTGCGGCGTTGTTAAAGCAGTTAATCCCAATTGAAAAAAATCTCCTAGAAGATTCAAATCAACTAAGTCAAACAGGATACAGGCATCCTTAATAACTATTTGCTTTTTATCTGACACCTATAAATCCTTTTCTTAGTTCGTTAATACTAATATTCCAAAGAGCGGCTGCTTTGCTAAGGCTGATTAATTCTTCAGCCAAAGCCCTGTTTACTAATTGGTCAAAATTTCTTGATTTTTCATCTCCTTTATATTCGCCAGGTTCATTCTTACTGCCAAAAGTTTTACTCATATACACCATCCATCTTTCATAATAGCTGGGTACAATTATTTTCAGTTCTCTTAGCCTGTGAACGATTGCCCTGATAGAAATTCCGAAATATTCTTTTACCCCTATTAATTCCTCAATTCGGATATAAGTTCTTTTTCCAGAACCAATTTGCTTCAATAGCATTTCAGTTGGAAGAAGGAAACAACTGGAAAAGAGATGACAGTATATTTCAACTTCTTTTGGCAAATCCGAAATTTGCTTTGCAAAACTTAGAAGTAAATGTGCTAATTCATGAATAATAGTAAATCTTATTCTCTCAATCGGTTTGTTTCTGATGTTTACTACTACAACCGGTATTCCAGTAGAAGTAAATACAGCTAATCCATCAATCTCCTCTACATCATCAATTAGCAACACTTTAATTCCCTTCAATTCCAGCATTTCAATAATGTTAGGAATTGGGTCAGTACCTAAATCCCATTCTTTTCTGAGTTTTATTGCTGCATTTTCAACATCCTTCTTAGCAGCAATTGGTAAATTCTTTAATGGGTTTTTAAATTCAGGTTTAACACCAACTATATTTTCTATTTCTAAATATCTTTCAACATAGTCCCGAACTTTCTCTACAACAGCTTCTTCATTCTTTTTGGAAAGGCTGTTTTTTTTTCTAAAAAGGATTTGACCAAGTTCGACTTGGTTTTTTTTCATAAAATAGTCAGGTTTCACCTTTAAAGTATTTGAAATGGCAACTAACACTTCCCCCGATGGGTTCATCATGCCCATTTCATACTTATTCAAGGATTGCTTAGTTACCTTGTTTTCTAGGGCATACGCAAGATCTTGCAAGGAAAAGCCAGCCATTTTGCGGGCTAATTTTAATCTGTTTCCAAAAGTATTTTCTGCTTCTTTCATGATAATTAGTTGACAAAAATACTAAATATATTTGTTTTGTCAACCATATTTTTACATTGAAATTTTTTTTAGCTATTTAGATTAACCAAGGTCAGAAATTTACCATTGGATTTAAGTGTCCAAATATCTATGAATATTTGTGCTACAAAATGATGTTTTGCCAAGAGAAATAAAGGTGGGTTAGCGGTAAAAGATAGTGTTTTTTTATTATTTTTACCGTCAATTGAACAATCTATTCTATATGTTAAACTCAAACAAAAAATCCAAACTTACAAAAGCCTTAAAGCAATACAATAAAAAATTCCTCTCGGGCAAAACACATGAGCTAGATGAATCCGGTACCCGACTTATGGTGAATTCTTTTTTATCAGATGTTTTAGGTTTTGCACCATTAGATGAAATCAAAACAGAATATCTAATAAGAGGCACTTATGCAGATTATGTAATTCAGTTAAAAGGTAATAGGCATTTCCTGGTAGAAGTAAAAGCTCTTTCATTTGATCTTTCTGACAAACATTTGAGGCAAGCTATCAACTATGGCGCCAATGAAGGAATCGAATGGGCTCTCCTCACCAATGGTAAAAAATTTGAATTCTATAAAATACTATTCAATAAACCGATCGAATCCAGGAAAGTATTTGATATAGATATTTCCAATACATCTGCACTAAAATCCAATATTGAGATCTTACAATACCTACATAGAGAATCAGTAAGTAAAAAGGGATTAAATCAACTCTGGAATAAAACTTGCGCTTTGGATTCTGCTTCTCTTGGAAACTTACTTTTCGATAAAACAATAAACAATTTTATCAAAAGAACCCTTCAAAGAAAGTACCGATGTAAGTTCAGTGATATAGAGATCAAAGAGGCGACAGCGAGATTGATAAGGGAGAGTACGGATCCAGATGGAACCACTAAGAGCACTAAGAGACGCTAAGTAAATTAAAAATTATAAATTCATCTACGTGCTCCGTAGTGACCTGAGTGGTTAAATTGAAATTGCTTATTCACCTAAGTGATTCTTGGTAACCGGAGCGGTTAAATAAAAATAAAATATGCGCATGATTACACAATATGCGTATCTTTGCGTGTATGAAATCCAGAGTCAATCTTACCATAGACGAAGCCTTACTAAACAAAGTAAAAGGGTATGCCGCGCAGAGGCATACCAGTGTTTCAGAATTGGTCGAAACTTATTTTGAGCATTTGACTAAACCTGCAGGAAGAAAAAACATCCTGAAGTTGGTGGACCAACTACCCGGGCACACCGTTGATAATAAGCTTGACCTAAAGAAAATTTATTACGAGAATAAAGCTAAATAAAATGGCCACCAAAGTATTTCTGGATGCCAATGTATTGCTTGATTTTACGCTGAAAAGGTCCGATTACGCATTATCCCATAAAATCATTGAGCTGGTAGTTGACGGCCGTATACAAGCTTTTATTACACCCTCGATAGTGCATATTTTGGGTTATTGGCTCACCAAAGCGTATGGTCATTTCAAAGCAAAAGAAATACTATTGACATTACTGATCGACATACAAGTCATCGATATTGGTCATACTATCACAGTGAATGCTTTACACTCTAAAATCAAAGGTATAGAAGATGCTTTGCAATACTATACAGCTATTCATAATAAGCTGGACTATTTTATCACTCTGGATAAAGCCTTAAAAAAAGAAGCAACACCAAACTTACCTATCTGTACTTGTGAGGAATTTTTAAGGGTATGATTTGAGTTTGCATTTATTAGATAGTTGAATAATAAAAGTAAGGTCGATCCGGGGGGAACCACTTAGAACACTAAGAGCCACTAAGTAAGTTAAAAATTACAAATTCATCTAAGTGCTCCTCAGTGACCTCAGTGGTTAAATAAAAATTTCTAATTCATCTACGTTTTCTCAGTGACCTCAGTGGTTAAATAAAGATTCATCCAAACAGCGCCCTAAAATAATACGAATGAAAAAACATATAGGTGAATAAACCGATCATTACATTTATAATTAATGGTACCTTAAATGCAATGCTCTGGGTGAAGGCTTGATCAGTTTTGTAAATGGCTAAAGCATATGGTACGATCATCAACAAGGGCATCCAGATATAACTGGTGTAAGCAAGAAAATCTTTGGGTTTTGCTATTGATTGCTGACTATAGGTTACCCATTCACTTTTAATCATCATGGAAGAAAAAAAGGCATAAAGTATAGATGCCACTCCAATTATCAACACCAGTTTTTTAATAGTAGCCGATGCGACTATCCACTGAAATGCTCCTGCATGATTTAGTTTTACCGTGATCATAATAGTCAATACGGAATAAGCTAAAAATAAAAGAAAAATGAAAAAAAAGGGTCCGGTTACATGAGGTGCCGTATTGCTTATCCGTAGCGAATTAAAAACTACTGTAGCCACATAAATAACTATCAGTAAAATCAGCATAGTTTTGATGCTCATACGCAATGGTTATTGTTTGAACTTTTCATACCATTTACCAATTCCATAATTACAATTTTGACTTTGGTACACTTAAAGAAGGGATAAATATATTGAAAATGCCAGTATACCATTTTATTTTTCTAATATAAAAAAGGACTACATAGTAGATTTAAATATACAAAAAAGGGCTATATATTAAAATTATTACGCAAGATAAAGGCGCAACTCAATTTTTCAGGACAGGATAAATCAATCACTACATGCTACAAACCATTGGGGTCATCGTTGTTTAGAGGCAGCTTCGCAGGAAGAGGAAGGGTGCGACCTGTGCGGGATTTACCACTAATCATGTTAAAAATGAAAAATAGTATATTGATTCAGGCAGGATTTTTGGAGAATTCGATAAATGATTTATTTTTATATTAAATGACCCTGAAACGTAAGAATACATTTCTGATTTGCTTTCTGTTATGCTTTTTATTGCATACGCTGAATGCTGCCGATTACCCGGTACAAAAATTTAAGTTTGATATATTAGGTATAGATCAGGGTATTCCACAAGGATTTGTATGCTCCGTAGTACAGGATAGTAAAGGATATTTATGGATCGCCACCCGACAGGGATTGTGCCATTTTGATGGTTATCATATTACAAATTTTAAAAACACCAAAGACAGCAACTCGATAGCATCTCATCATTTAAGGCAAGTGTATATGGATGGTGATCAACATCTTTGGCTGACATTCGGAGGAGGTGGCATCGACCTGTATGAATATGAAACCGGACGCTTTATTCATGCCATACCTGATGCTGCGGAAGAATTGAGTTACCAGCCAGGTAATATAGATATATTGGGTTATGTTGACCACCAATTGATAATAGCCAGGAAAAATGGAATACAATCTATTTCCCTGACTAAGGATAGAAATAAAAAACAATTCACTGTCAGAAATATCAAACCAAGTTCTTCACACGCCCGGATAGATTGGCAACTGGAAACGAGAATGATAGAAAACAAGGAAGGAAGAATTTGGATTTTCGATCACCAATCGTCTTTACATGAGCTCATAGTAAATTTTAAAACTATGGAATATGACTTGAATGAAGTGAAGATTCCCGAAGTGATGCATACCAAAAATGCCTTAAAATCAAGCAATCCTTTTATTGCATATGATTATAACCATGCCCTGATATATTTTCAACAATATCAAAACCTGTATCAATATGCAGTAAAAACAAAGGAAACAAAATTGATCAAAAAAAATTCTATAATTAATTCTGCCTGGGTCAATGCAGTTGATGGTGATGGCAATATTTGGGCATCCGACAAAGGAAAACTGGTGAAAATAGATGTGGATAAGGGACAACTATTCTATATTGCAAGCGAGGACCCTATTCAGGAAGCCCAGAAAGCAAATAATGCGGCTACTATTTATTTAGATCATGCCGGAAATATATGGGTATGCACCACCGGATATGGTTTGTATAAATGGTTGAAACGGAATGCAGCATTTAATCATATGCGTACAGAAGGTAGTCTTGCTCCATCCATACGATTTATTAATAAAGGTTTAAATGGTACGATTTACCTCAAACCCTGGGAGGGTACGGAATATAGGGTAGATTCAAACTCCATGAAATTATTGCCTTTGGATATATATTATGGAGAATATACCTGGGAGAATAAAGGAAAATCAATGATTCCTTTTGATTGGCGCAAAGGACTTCCGGAGAATATTTTAAAAAATAGAGATTATTTCATCAGATCAGGGATTTTAGACCAGGTGGTATTAATCGACCCCATGCTTAACACCTACTCCATAATTTACAGTAATAAAGAACCCTACCTGGCCAGTGGGGGGTATGTATTGGATAGCAACCATACGGTTTATATTTTCCTTAGGGATACTCCCCTAATCAGAAGGATGGATTTGCTATCAGGCCAAATGACTAATCTCAAGATTCCAGATGAATGCGGCATTGTAAATCAAACCATTTTAGATAATCATGATGGAATAATATGGATGGCAGGAAGCAATGGATTGGGTGGGGTCTCAACAATAAACAACACCTGGGAAATTTACCCCTATGCCAACAGTAAAGAAACCGGACTACTAAGAGGTGCTTTGAGTATGTGCATTAGAAAAGGGCATCCGGATGAAATCTGGATTGGATATGAAGGAGCTGGTTTATGCTTATTTAATAAGAAGAATATTTCCTGCAAATACATTACCGAAGAAGATGGACTTTCCAATGATGTGGTGTATGGCATATTGGAGGATGATATGGGTAGTTTATGGATGAGTACGAACCGGGGAATTTCAAATTACAATCCCGAAGGCAAAAAGTTTAAAAATTATACTTATTCCGATGGCCTGCAAAGCAATGAGTTTAATCGATATTGTTTTGTCAAAACACAAACCGGTAAAATGCTTTTTGGAGGTATTAATGGAGTAAATTATTTTAATCCAATCAAAATATCCGATAATAAGTACAATCCCAATATTTGGATCACGGATTGGATTATAAATAATAAATCTATCAAACAAAACGCTGAGAATCAAAGTTTGAATAATATAATAAATGGTATTGCAGCAAAAGTAAACCTGCGATACAACGAAAATGTAATGACTTTTCAGTTTTCGTCGTCGGATCTCACCTTACCGGAATTAAATAAATACAGTTATAAACTCGAAGGAGCTGAAAAAACCTGGTCTGCCGAAAGTACCAAGAGAGAAGCAATATACACTTACCTGCAGCCGGGAGATTATACTTTCAGACTAAAAGGTACTAACCGGGATGGAATCTGGAGCAATCAAGAAGTAAGTATACCTTTTACTATCCTTGCACCCTGGTGGCAAACCTGGTGGTTTAAAACTTTAGTAACGCTAAGCGTAATTAGCCTCATCATTGGCTGGTATCAGTACCGTATATTTCAAATTCGTAAAGTTCAAAATATACGTAATAATCTAAGTGCTGATATGCACGACGAAATTGGCAGTACACTCAGCAGCATTACTTTTTACAGCCAGGCATTATTAATGCAGGATCCTGGTTCCAAACAAAAGGAAATACTACTTAAAATAAAGGAAAATGCACAACAAGTACAAGATGGCCTGAGTGACATCATTTGGAGTGTAAAAGCAAGTATGGATTCAATGGAAAATGTATTTTCACGCATGCACCATGTTGGTTCAGAGCTATTGGATTCAAAATCAATTAAATTTCATTTCGATGCGGATCTAAGTATAAAAAGCTACACGCTTACCATGACACAGCGGAAAAATTTTTACCTTATTTTCAAAGAAGCGGTACATAATGCAGCTAAATACAGCCAATGTAAAAATGTATGGGTCAGTATAAGCTCCAATAATAAAAATATAATCATGGACATACAAGACGATGGTATAGGCTTTGATACGGATACTTTCAGAAATGGAAATGGACTTGGTAATATGACCTCAAGAGCCCTTCAAATGAAAGGTACCCTTACGATTAACAGCAGCAAAGGCCAAGGTTGTCATCTCCATCTCCAATTTCCTATATAGCAAGTATTTGCTATTTTTATTTTTGCCAATCTCCTATAGATTTGTACTATGTCTTACAAAGTAGTAATCTTCGATGACAATACGGAAAGATTGAACAGTGTCAGGCTACTGCTCAATCTTTCTACTGATTTTGAATGTGCAGGAGTGTTTAAAAATTGCAATAAAGTAATTGATGACATTAAAACTACCTCTCCTGATTTGGTTCTTATGGATATCGATATGCCTGGCAAAAATGGCATAGAGGCCACTAAAATTATAAGGCAACATTTCCCATCGTTATTAGTAATCATCCAAACGATTTTTGAAGAGAATGATAAAATATTTGATAGTCTCAGAGCGGGTGCTAATGGATATCTTTTAAAGAAAACAGGACCAGAAAAATTTTTAGAAAGTTTACTCGAAGCTATCCATGGAGGTGCACCAATGACAGGAAGTATTGCCACCAAAGTGCTACAGTTTTTTGCCGGTGAGCATCCCGCGAAAAAAGATTATGCTTTGACTGATCGTGAAAAAATGATTTTAGGCTTATTAGTAAAAGGGCACAGTTATAAGATGATTGCAGCCGAATGCAATATCGCTTACAATACCGTCAATAATCATATCCGGAATATTTATGATAAACTGTATGTAAGTAGTGCTACTGAAGCGGTGAGTTTAGCTCTGAAAGAAAGGCTGGTATAATAAAAGTATCGCAATTGTCTTGTTCCTCTATCATTTTGCTTTATTGACATACATATCCGCCATCCACACTCACCAGGCTCCCGGTCATAAATGAGTTTTCATCACTCAATATAAATGCTGCTACTTTTGCTATTTCCTCTGGTTTGCCTATTCTGCCCATGGGTTGTACGGCATCAAATCTGTGGCGCACCACATCCATAGGTTCATTAAACTTTTCGCTGTAGGTATGAGCTGCCCTCTCCAATAATGGGGTATCGATAGTACCCGGACATATGCAATTCACCCGAATATTGTAAGGCGCATAGTCTATGGCCGTACTTTTAGTTAATTGACCGATGGCCCCTTTAGTCAAACCATATACGCTGCTGTGCCCTTTGCCTGCAAAAGTTTGGTCGGATCCCATAAAAAGTATAGACCCTTTTTTACGTGCTTTCATATAGGGAAGTACATACTTAGCACTATAGAAACTACCCAAAATATTGATCTCGGTCACCCGGTCAAAATCATCATCACTGGTATTTTCAATAGATGCAAATAAATGTACCCCGGCATTGGCAAATAGCCAATCAATATGTCCTTCTTTTTCGATTACTTTTTGTATGGCTGCTTTAATCTCTTTTCTCATACGCACATTACAGGCAATGAAAAAACCATTTTCGGGATTGGTGTCTTTTTGAACATCAAGATTATATACTTTATGTCCCTGGCTTCGTAATAGTTCTTTAGTGCATTTGCCAATACCACTGGAAGCACCGGTGATAATGACTACTTTGGGTACCATTGATTCCATAATAATTAGGTTAATTTACTACAAAGGTCTTTTCTATTTTCCATATATAAAATAGCAAATTATTGCTATTTACATGTAGTAGAGGCAAGTAGTAAAATAAATAGGCTTTAACGTAGTAATCATTGGGATGGCCAAACAAAGTTTATAGTAGACTTTCACCAGATCCTGTCCTACAGAACCAAAGCAGCTGAATGAGTGGCCCATCAATGCTACATCCGCGCCATGGATGCTTAAGGTATCGCTATATTTTTTAAAATCAAAACGGCTGATCAAGTTTTAAAAACAAGCATTAACTATTTATAGCAAAAATTTGCTATTGTATCCCACATGGATGGATAGCATTTTTGTATTCAAAATAACAAATAATGACATTATGAAAAATTTAATTATTAACTTGAAAATATTCCTTTTTTTTATCATATTGACCGGTATGGTTTCTTGTGATAAAGAAGAACTTTCCAATAGCCAGGAAAGTAATTTAGAAGTCCGCAGCGCAGAAATAGATAGAGATTCTTTTGATTTTATTAGTCCTACCTGTTTTGAAGATATTCACTTTACTGGCACAGTTAAATTCGTATATATATCTCAATTTACTAATCCGGCAGGAAATAATACCTTTTCATTTGCTGTGAATGCAAAAGGTACCGGAGTAGGCCTTACTAGCGGAAATACATATAATTGGAATGACAATATTACTTTTCGTACAAAATTAATAGATCCTAATGCCAGTACACAACATAAAGTATTTACCAGGATAATTGGTAAAGCAGGTGCCCCTTCATTTAAAATAGTTTTTGTATTTAAAGAGATTTATAATGCCCGGGGAGAGCTAACCGCTGTAAAAATGATAGATATACAACCAGAATGTGAGTAAACGTTATGTCAAACCCGGAGAAATTGTTTTACCTGGAAGATTTTATCATAGCCAATCAGCAAAAGGCTGGCTAATAATATATAGCAAATATTTGCTATGGGGTCAGGGAATATGACAAGGATTTGCTATTGGCCCTCCGGACACTATACATTTTCTTTGTACCCTGATATTGAGTAAAAGACTATTCAATCAAAAAATCGTATTATGAAAAAAGTATTCTTATTGACCATCAGCTTATGTATCCAATGTCTACTCTCTGCGCAAACTATTTATTATGTAAGTAGTACTAATGGTAATGATGCCAATAGTGGAACTTCTGCCGGATCTAGTTTTAAAACATTAAAGCAGGCATTGTATTTGATGAATACCAATAGTCTGATTAATGATATCACTATCTATGTAGAAAAGGGTACGTATTATCCTGCTACGGAAACCGACCCGCAACCCGGAGCAGGTACAGGGAGAGATGCTACTTTTCTGGTAAATAACGTTACCGGCACTTTAAAAAGGAAAATCCTGGGTGGTTATGATTTTAATTCAATGACGAGAGACCCTATTAATAATCCCACCATTTTAGATGGGCAGGGAAATGTAAATCATGTGATGACCATTATCGATATCGGCTCCAGTGCTGAATTTGAATTGAGTGGATTTACAATAAGCAATGGAAATGGAACTCTGGAAAGAGGCAGCTTTAATTACCCTACCAATTCTTTATTTGTTAGTGGAAAGATGATTCCCAGGAATGAAGGGGCCGGTATATTTATTGGAGATGCTGTTTCAACTAAAGCAAAAATCACAAATTGTATTATCCGGGATAATCATGCCTATGTAGGTGCCGGCATGGCTATGTATCAGTCCCAGGTAGATATCATCAATTGTATTTTTGATGGAAATCGAGCCAAAAAAACAACTCCTTCAGAACAAGCCTATCCCAATGATGGCCGGGGTGGTGCTATTTTTTATAATAATTTCAATCAGAGTTTTACCCATAAAGTGTACGGAAGTGTTTTTTACGGAAACAAAGGAGTAGCTAGTGCTGCTATACAATATTCTGCAGCCGGTGCCAGTGGAAAGTTGTTAATACTTAGTTCGAATTTTGTGCACAATGGGAATTATTTTGATACCCCATCGCAGCTCTTTGGTGATTATTATCTTATAGAGAAAGAATCAGGCGGGTCGCTTGAAATGGCAAATAGTATTATCTGGAATAATAATAACAAAGCCGGTAGTTATGATCGAAACTTAAACCAAAGTTTTGCATTATTAAACCTAGCGGGAACAGTATCATTAATACATGTTTTTATCCAGCATCTGGGTGATGTGAATAATTCCTATACTACTACCTACATTAGTGTTGAGGACCCACAATTTTTAGATCAAAACAATCCTCTTGGTAGTGATGGGAAATGGATGACCGGTGATGATGGCCTTCAATTAAAACCATGTGGCCGCAATACCATCAATGGAATAGAAGGCATGATCAATTCTGCAGAAACAACCTATGTTGCTTTATTACCTTCCATAGATTTGTTTGGAAATAAATTAGATCTTACCGGGAGAAATCGAAAAGTAGAAAACCTGGCTGATATAGGAGCTTATGAAACTCAAATGTCATATCTCTCCTGGCCTGACAATGATGGCGATGGTTATGGCGCCAATATTATTGATCAATTTGCTACCCGCTCCTATTGTCCAACTCCACCATCCGGAAATGTCACCAATCACAGTGATTGTGATGATTTTAACGCAACAGTATACCCCAATGCACCCGAGCTTTGTGAAAATATAGATAACGATTGTGATGGTGTGGTAGATGATGGGCTGATAAAAACAAGATATTATCGCGATGCAGATATCGATGGATATGGCAATCCCAATATCTTTAAAGATACCTGCGATCTACCCACAGGTTATGTTAGCAATTCTGCTGATTGTAATGATGGAAATGCATCTATAAAGCCTGGTGCGACCGAAATATGCAATGGTATAGATGATGATTGTGATGGCTTTAGGGATGAAGGCATTGCTATTTGGTACAGAGACTTTGATGGGGATGGAGACGGAGATCCTAATGTCACTAAGGATACTTGTGCTAAACCCAACGGATATGTAAACAATCTGAGAGATTGCGATGATCACGACAAATTTACCTGTACTACCTGTCTCGAATTTTGTAATGGTAAAGATGATAATTGTGATGGCATAATAGACGATGTGCCACGCACTACCTATTATAAAGACAATGATGGTGATCTTTTCGGCGATCCATCCATCCACATTGACAGTTGCAGGCAACCTGCAGGATATGTGTTGGAGGGCACCGATTGTAATGATAATGACGCCTCCATTCACCCCAATCTCAAAGAATCCTGTAATGGAATAGATGATAATTGTAATGGTACCATAGATGAAGGCCTGGCTGTGACCTGGTATCGTGATGCAGACGGGGATGGGTTTGGAGATGCTATGAATACCATTTTAAGTTGTCCTCAACCTATGGGATATGTATCCAATAATTCAGATTGTGATGATACTTCCAGCAGTATTAATCCAAACGGTACAGAGGTATGCAATGGTAAAGATGATGATTGCAATACTGCTATAGATGAAGGGTTAGCCATTACCTGGTACCAGGATGCTGATGGTGATGGATATGGTAACCTGGCTATTACCAAAGATAGTTGTTCAATTCCGTCTGGTTATGTAAGCAATAATACCGATTGCAATGATGCCTCCAATGCGATATATCCCGGAGCTCAGGAGTCTTGCAATGGTATGGATGATGATTGTGACCAATCTATTGACGAAGCCCTGGCCAGTAAATGGTATAGGGATGCCGACGGCGATGGCTTTGGTGATATCAATCAATCTAAAGATAGCTGTGCCCCACCTGTAGGTTATGTAGGAAATACCAGCGATTGTAACGATCAAAGCAGTTCTATTAAGCCTACCGGTATAGAAATATGTAATGGCACAGACGATAATTGTGATGGCCAGATTGACAATGGCTTAAGCCTGACCTGGTATAGGGACCAGGACCAGGACGGATTTGGTAATATTAACCTGGCAAAAGACAGCTGTGCTCAACCCTTGGGATATGTAAGCAATCATACCGACTGTAATGATTCAGACAATACTATAAAACCTACCGGATTGGAAGTATGCAATGGGGTAGACGATGATTGCAACACCATCCCGGATGATGTAGCCATTATCACCTGGTATCGCGATTCGGACGGAGACGGTTTCGGAGATATAAATAATACAAAAGACAGTTGTGGCAAACCTGCTGGATATGTAAGCAATCAATCGGACTGTAATGATCTCAACAATACCATCAATCCTAACGGTAAGGATACCCTTTGTAATGGAATAGACGAAGATTGTGATGGCCAATTCGATGAAGATTTTATTTCTGCCCGTTGTATTATTTGTCAGAATGGAGCTTTAAAAAATGCGATTACACTTACTTCGATTACAGGACTAGCTCTTAAATCAGTAACTACCAATTCTGCAATAGTATACTGGAAGAAAAATCCTGTTGCAGAGTCGTATACGGTTGAATATAAAGCTGCCACTACCGGAGCAGCCTGGACACTGGCAGGAAATACATTGGATACTTTCATGGCAATCAATGGCCTTGTACAAAATCAGGTTTATGATTGGAGGGTAAAAGGAAAATGTGGGGCAGAGTTTTCGCCATACAGTTTAGCTTCATTCAATACACAGATACAACCATGTGCAGAGGCACCGAGTAATCTAAAAGCAAGTCAAATTACGTACAATAGTGCATTTATATCCTGGGTAGCCCCACCCTTGGCTACCAACTTTACTATTCAGGTTTACAATGCTAATACAGTACAGTGGATTACTGTGATTACGACCAATCAGACCAGCTATCTTTGGTCAAATCTTATACCCAAAACCTCCTATAAATGGAGAATTTGGGCAACATGTGGTTCAGTATCGAGCTCAATAGTACAATCGGAATTCAAAACTATAAGTGCACCCGATCCGGAATGTCCGGGTACGGAAAGTTATGAGCCAAATAATTCTACTGCTCAGGCAAAGCCAATCCCTTTTAATACCATTGTAAAAGGAAAAATAAAACAATCTGGTGATGTGGATTATTTCAAATTTACTATTAAACAAAAGGGAGCTATTAAAGCTACCATGACTAATTTGCCCGCTGATTTTGATTTATATATTTATTCTAGTAGTGGGGCACTGGCAGCTACTTCAAAAAAATGGATGACTTTGGATGAATCTGTTCAAGTGACTCTTTCTGCAGGAGATTATTTTGTAAAAATAGTTGCTTTCAATGGAGCGTTTAATGCAGATGATTGTTATTCTCTCATGATAGAACTTATTACGGCATCCGTGCAATCACTGGAACCAAGATCTAATGCATTTGATGTCGTGGCTTTTCCTAACCCTGTAAAAGATAAATTAAATATTAAAATAATGAGTAGCGGGAATTCATTTTCGCATATTATAGTAGTCGATGTAAATGGAAAAGTATTGCAAAAAATAAAAACATTTTCTGACCTAAATCAAATAGATCTAAGCAATTTTGTTAGTGGTACGTACTTTCTGAAAATAATGAATGATACGCAGTATAAAAACATAATAATTTTAAAAGAATAAACATAAGTAAATCAAAATTTTGAACAATACACCAATGCCGTCTATCAGTTGATTCTGATCACGGCAATTGGTTTAGGGTACGCAAGGAGGGTATTTAAAAAAGGGGAATTCACCCATTTTTCAATCACAGAATCTGATGAATGCCTTATACCCAGGCCGCCATTATTCAGAAGAAATTGATTTAGCCTACGTTCAGAGTCTATCAAATTATAATCAATAATTATTACATTTACTCATGCTATCAATTAAAATTTTAAAAACCAATTACTTATTTACGGTACTATTTTCTTTGTCTCTTCTACCTATCATTAATGCGCAGGATGGTACTATATACCCACTTCAGGCACCACCAGAGCCAAATGCCATTTTACTCGGCACAGGAGGTGTAGAAAACCAACCTGCCTCCGAGAGCTGGTTTCGCCAATGGGGGGATCCCATGGCTAGAAATATCACTACGGCTACACTCACCCCATTTTTACCGGCACCCGGTAAAGGAAATGGTGCTGCCGTGATAGTCGCACCTGGCGGTGGATTCAGATGGCTCTCCATGGGCAATGAAGGTTGGGAAGTTGCAGAAGCATTGGCCAAACAAGGCATAGCCGCATTTGTACTCAAATACAGGTTACACCCTACACCTGAATCACTTGAGGATTTTAAAGCATGGATGAATCGTCCCCGGCCTGTTCCGGCTCCAAATTCAGATTCTTCCAGGACAGCAGCGAGTCCGCGACCACCTCAGCAAGATCTAACCAACCAACTTAAAGATGCAGAAGCAGCATATGCCATGATCATAAACCGGGCAAAAGAATGGGGAGTAGATACCAACAGAATAGGCATGATTGGCTTTTCTGCAGGTGCTGGACTGACAATGCATTCGACCCTGAATTCAAAAACCATGAAGCTTGCCTTTATAGGTCCTATCTATGGCGGTATGGGCCCTGTGGAGGTACCCAAAAATGCACCACCGATGTTTAATGTAATAGCGAGCGATGACTTTCTGTTCAGGGGACAGTTTGGTGTCATAGATTCCTGGTTTAAAGCAGGTATACCCGTGGAGTTTCATTTATATCAGAATGGTGGCCACGGTTTTGGCCTGGGCAATCCCAACAGGACAAGCAATCGTTGGTTTGATGCATTTACCCATTGGTTAAATGTAAATGGTTTTCTAAAAACAAAGGAAACAAAGTGATACAGAGTTGTTATAGTTAGTAAATAATTCTGGTAATCTTTACCTTCGATACATGAAACTGCAATTTTTCTTTGTTTTTATTTTATTTTCTTTATCCACTTTTTCTCAGAGCAGGACTGAAAAACTCATTCTTGAAAAATGCAAAGAGAAATTTGAATATATGAACCCAAAGGACATTGATAAAATTGCTTCAATGCTCGATGACAGATTGGTATATATTCACTCCAATGGTAATACGGAATCGAAAACTCAGTTGATTCAAAATGTAAAAACCGGTAAATGGAAGGTAAAGTCTGTAGAGTTTAGAGACATCAATGTTAGAGTTTATAAAAATAATTTTGCAATACTGGTTGGCAAAGGGCTTTTTCATGTCGAAGTCAACGGCGAACCAATAGATACCGATTTGTATTTCACCGAATTCTGGACTCATGTCAAAGAAGGCTGGTTATTGGCCAGCAGGCATGCTTCTAAAATAATTTAATAGATAAAAAATACAACATGAGCCAGGATATCATAGGTATCGAAGGAATTAAAATATACGCCTACCATGGATATTATGAATTGGAACAAAAAATGGGTAAAGAATTTATAGTTGATATTTACCTCACTCTTGATTTGAATGTTTCTGGCGAGTCCGATACCATAAAAGATACTTTTAATTATGAGCAGGCTATCGTAATATGCAGGCAGGAAATGGAGATCAAATCAAAACTATTGGAGCATGTAGCTCACAGGATAGCAAATAAGATAAAAGCCGCTTCTTCATCAGTAGTAAAAGTCACTGTGCGCATAAGTAAACCACAACCTCTACTTCCTATTCAAATCAACCGTTTTTTTGTAGAAGTTAATGTATGATTGTAATTATAAATCAAGGCAGGTAAAAGGCTGAAGTAGTACACCCATTAACTAATCAAAAGCATAAATCCGTTTAATTATCCTTAACTTTCACAATCTTAATATTTTTATAACTAACTATTCCCCTTATATGGCGTTGATTAAATCAAAATACGATCTAATGAAAAAATTATTGACTTTGGTATTGTTGATGAGTATGGCTTCCTGTGCTGAATTGCAAAACCTGAAATTGCCTAATATTGGCACCGGCCTTAGTGTGGAAGAAATAGGCGGCGGACTAAAAGAAGCTTTAAATAATGGTATCAGTAAAGGCGCTGATCTGCTGAGCCAACTCGATGGGTATTACAAAAGCCCTTATAAGATATTTTTACCGGCCGAAGTCACCAAAGTCACTGATAAATTGAAGGTGATCCCCGGATTTAGTGATGCGGAAGAAAAACTCACATTAAGAGTAAACCGCGCGGCAGAGCTGGCCGCTCAAAAAGCAAAACCCATATTTGTAAAAGCAATCAAAGAAATGACTTTTCGCGATGCTACCAATATTTTGATGGGTGCGGATACCGCAGCTACCGGGTACCTCAGGGAAAAAACATTTCAGTCATTGTATTCCGAGTTCCAGCCTATCGTATTAAATGCATTAAATGAAGTACATGCAGCTGATTATTGGGAGACAGCCGTGACAGCATATAATAAAATACCATTGGTAAAAAAGACTAATCCCAAACTGGATGACTATGCTACCAATGAAGCACTCAAAGGATTGTTTACTATGATAGCCAAAGAGGAAATTGGCATTCGTAAAGACATAAGCCTGCGAACTACAGATCTGCTCAAAAAAGTATTTGCCAAACAGGATAGGAAATAATGTATAATGCTGAAGAACGGATACTATAAAACCTTCTCATAGAAAGGGTGGCTATTTGTTTGATCATCTTCCCTCCATCAATACCGAACCTTTTGTATTAATCCTGCCTACATGAATGTCATGTGGTACCTTGATTTCGTTCATCACTTCTTTGATAGCGAGCGCCACTTTTTCGATAGTTTCTTTTCCTTTAGCCAAAGAGAATATGGCCGGACCTGCTCCTGAAATAGAACTGGTAATAGCACCGGCACCATAAGCTGCGTTCTTTACCTTAGATAAAAACGGAATCAATCGTGCCCGCTGAGGCTCGATAACTACATCTACCAATGACCGGGACATCATCTCCCAATCACCCCGGTACAACCCGGCTACCAGTGCACCCATATTGGCTGTTTGTTGAATAAATTGTTTCATAGGTATTTCCGGTGTAAGAATGCCTCGGGCTTCTTTGGTCAGTATAGTAATGTGAGGGAATAACAACGCATAATACAGGTCAGCCGGTACGGGCAATTGGATCACATCTGCAGGTGACAAGGATCGAATCAATACCAGACCACCTAATAAAGAGGGTGCTACATTATCAGCATGGACTGCGCCATCAGCAGCTTGCTCACCTTTTACTGCAAATTCCAGTAAATCTGCTTTACGAAAAGGATCTCCTAATAATGCATTAGCAGCTACCAATGCAGCAGCCGCACTGGCAGCGCTGGAACCCATGCCGGTTCCCACTGGCATTTTCTTTATGATATCGAGGCCAATACCCATGGTTTTCTCACCTAAGGCATCGAGCATGGCCTGCACAGCAACGGATGCGGTATTCAACCTGGCATCCATAGGTATTTTTTCATGGTTAGTGGATAATATGGTCACGCCGGGGGTAGGATGATAACCGGCAATTACTTCATCACCAGGTGCTTCCATAGCAAAACCAAGTACATCAAATCCCACACATATATTTGACACCGTGGCCGGTGCGTATGCTTTTTTTCTTTCAATAGCCATATACTGATATTCCAGCTTGTAAAATGAGGTGCAAATATAACCCGTATCTCCGTATATCAATTAAGGTGAGGATACATCTGTCATTTGCAAAATATCCACTTACATTTACCATTCTAAATAGTAGTTTTGGAAACCTGGATCATATACGCCATTCTTTCGATGGTCTTTGCAGGCCTGACTTCTGTACTGGCTAAATATGGCCTACAAAACATCAATCCTGATCTGGGCCTGGGCATCCGCACTACCACCATATTTTTTCTGATAGTAGGTTTTAACCTGGTCACGGATAAACTGAAAGATCTGCCGCTACTTCATTCCCGTCAATTATTTCTTTTAATACTTTCGGGTATCACCACCACTTTTAGTTGGATTTTTTATTATCGTGCTATGAAAGACGGTTTGGTATCCTACGTGGCAGCTATCGATAAAGCGAGTATTATCATCACCTTGGTACTATCTTTTATTTTATTAAAAGAGCCAATGACTCCCAAAATCATTATCGGAGGATCATTGATATTTGTTGGAATGTTGATATTGATATGGAAATAGGAACTCTAATGCTTAGTCTCAGGATTGCAATCATGCGTTATTTAATTCAATTATTTTTTTTAGTTCTGGCAAGTACGGTTTATAGCCAATCCAGGCCAATTACAATTTCAGGACTAGTAATAGAAAATTCCAATCAGTCTCCTTTATCCTTTTTAAATGTGGTGCTAAAAACAGCAACAGATAGTGCATTTGTCACCGGTACAGTGACTAACGAATTGGGAAGATTTTCATTGTATAATGTCAAATCCGGTGAATATTACCTCGAAATATCAATGTTAGGATATTCAAGAAAATTATGGCCCCTTTACGTTGGTTCCTCTTCTGAATTTTTAGACATAGGTACTGTGGTACTCGAACAAACCTTTGAATTACTAAAAGAAGTACAAGTGACTGCAACTCAGGATGAGGTCTCGGGAAAATTGGATAAAAAAACGTATTCGGCGGCAGATTATTTTAGTCTTAGCGGAGGCTCAGTTTTACAATCATTACAAGGTTTGCCTGGTATTACTATACAGGATGGTAAAATATTATTGAGAGGTAATGATAAAGTTGCCATACTGCTTGACAATAAACAAACAGCCCTGACGGGATTTGGCAATCAATCTGGGCTTGATCATTTGCCATCATCATCCATAGATAAAATTGAAATTATAAATAATCCATCCTCCAAATACGATGCTAATGGAAATGGTGGAATTATCAATATAATCATGAAGAAAAGCAACCAGGATGGATGGACCGGCAAAGTGGGTTTCGCTTCAGGTGCAGGTGCGCTATGGGAAAGAAAGGAAAATTTACCTATGATAAGACCACAATACAGAATTACCCCGAAAATAAATCCCTCTCTATCTTTAAATTACAGAAAAGGTCAAACCAACTTTTACCTCCAGGCTGATGATTTATATACTCAGACATTAAATAAAAACGAATTTGTAACCCGTACATATGCAAATAAGGATGTAATACTTCATCAACTAAAACGTAACAGGAATACTAATTTTCTAAATACTAAAGCTGGACTGGATTGGAATATAAATAGTCAAAATGCGATCACTGCCTCTGCTTTCTATGGAAGTGAAAAAATTGCAGACCGTGGAGACCAACCATTTTTTAATTCATCCCTTTCCGAAAGAATCAGGCTCTGGCAATTTCTCGAGGATGAATTAAAGACTACCATCATGGCCAGTACTTCCTTTCAGCATAAGTATTCCCAACCAGGTCATTTACTCAATTTGGGTTTTAATTATACGTTCCACAGAGAAAATGAAAAGTATTTTTTTGACAATATTCTTCCTACCTACTCAGGTAAAGATGCCTTCAAACTTATATCGGATGAGCGTGTGATCGATTTTTCTATAGATTATATTAAACCATTGCAGCATGGCCGAATAGAATCGGGGTTAAAATTAAGAAAGCGGGACATCCCTACTGATATGAATTTTATTCCCGGATTGAATTCCCCTCTGGATGTAAATGCCGGTGGAAAAGCTACTTACAGTGAGATCATACCTGCGGTCTACGGTAATTATGTATATGAAAATAGAAAATTTGAAACGGAACTGGGTTTACGAATAGAGTATGCAGACCTCAGATATAAAGTAGACCCCAATCACAATACGTATAAAAGCGATGGCTATAAATACAGCCAACCTTTCCCCAATTTGAGATTTGCATATAAAATAAATGATTTACACAAACTCTCCGTATTCTTTAGCAGAAGGGTAGACAGGCCAAATGAAGTAGATATCCGGGTATTTCCAAAGTACGATGATGCAGAAATCATCAAAGTAGGTAATCCTGCACTGAAACCACAGTTTACAAATTCGATGGAGTTGGGATATAAAGCCAGTAAAACATCAGGTTACTTTTATACAGCTGTATATCATCGATTTGTTGATGGTACGATTACACGAATATCCAGCATTGTGGATAATAGCAGACTGATTTATGCCATTTTTCAGAATGCGGGCAAAAGTTCCAATACAGGTATGGAGTTTATATGGACTATAAGTATTAAAAAGTACACTTTTAATCTTAATTTGAATGGATACAAAAATATAATTAATGCATTTAGTGTGGCAAATAAATATCCAGTACCTCATTCCTTTTCGGCTGAAAAGCAAACCGCTTTCTCTGGTAATATAAAATGGATTAATTCTCTAAAATTGAAAAAAGATTGGGATGTTCAAGTCATATTAAATTACCTGGCGCCTGACATTCTGCCACAGGGAAAGATAGATGCAAGGCATGCTGTGGATTTTGGATTGAGAAAGAATTTTAACAAAGGTAAAGAGGAGTTTTTTATCAATGCCTCAGATATATTTAATACCATGATTATACGTAAGACCATAAAAGGTAATGGGTTTGATTATGTGAGTACGGATTATTATGAAACTCAGGTATTCCGTATTGGATATAATTACAAATTTTAAACATATTAGAAAGCCAATTGATTATTAAATAGCTGAAATGGCGAAAGAAAGTACAGGTACAGTAGCTAAGTTGGTATTCTGTTTTTTGACATTTCCATTTTTTGTCTTGAGTTAAACAATACGCTTTCCATAAATTTTAATGGATTAGTTAAATAATAGTACGCTTCTTTCGCTCTTTTTATTTCTTCCCTTCTCCCTTTTCATTACTTTTGATGAAAATCTTATGATCTAATGAAAAGTGTATTTTTTTCCCTGTTTATTTTACTCCTTTTATCCTGTACTTCACTCGCACAGGTAAATAGTAATATAATCCCTGCCCCCTTAAATTATAAAGCGGGTGCTGGTGCCTTCCAGTTAAAACCCGGTACTCCGGTTTCTGTTCCGCAGAAATCGGTGGAGATGCTAAAGCTTGCCAATCAATTGATAAATCATCCTTTGGTCAGGGATTTAAAATTAATCCAAAAGAATTCAACCACCAATGCAATTAAATTAGAGCTGACTGCCAATGGTACAGCATCCAATGAAGGTTATCAGCTTTCTGTATCATCAGCAGGTATTTCTATCAAAGCCAATACCGAAGCCGGCCTGTTTTACGGTATTCAATCGTTTGCTCAAATGATTCCTGTTACCAATACAAATGGTATATATTCAATACCTGCATGTGAAATTTCGGATCAGCCCAGATTTGGTTGGCGGGGACTGATGCTCGATGTAAGCCGTCATTTTTTTACTGTTGACGAGGTAAAACAATATATAGATGCAATGGCAATGTATAAATTCAATACCCTGCATTTACATCTTACCGATGACAATGGCTGGCGAATTGAAATCAAATCATTGCCCCGGCTGACATCCGTAGGGGCATGGCGGGCAGAACGGTTTGGTACCTTTGGCGACCGAGCACCGGTCAAAGAAGGAGAGCCCACACCCTATGGCGGATTTTATACTCATGATCAAATACGTGATCTGGTGAAATACGCTGGTGAAAAACACATTACTATAGTACCGGAAATAGAAACTCCCGGCCATGCCATGGCTTTATTGGCAGCTTATCCGGAGCTTTCGTGTACACATGAAAAAGTATTTGTAAACCCGGGTACCAACTTTGCTGAATGGTTTGGCAATGGAAAATTCAAAATGCTGGTAGATAATACCCTCGACCCTTCCAATGAATTAGTATACGAATACCTGGATAAAATATTTACCGAAGTAGCGTCTTTATTTCCCAATCCTTATGTACATGTAGGAGGGGATGAGTGTTATCACGGCTATTGGGAAAAAGATGAATCCTGCAAAGCATTGATGGCAAAAGAAGGTATGAAAGATGTAATGGAGTTGCAAAGCTATTTTATCAAAAGATGCGAAAAAATACTTAAGTCAAAAGGAAAAAAACTGATTGGCTGGGATGAAATATTGGAAGGAGGATTGGCTCCTGAAGCTACTGTAATGAGTTGGCGAGGTATGCAAGGTGGTATAGAAGCTGCAAAACAAGGGCATGATGTAGTGATGTCCCCGACTACATTTGCTTATATAGATTATATGCAAGGCGATAGAGCATTGGAATTTCCTATTTATGCAAGCCTTAGCTTAAAGAAATCGTATTCTTTTGAGCCATTACCTGATGGGGTAGATCCTAAACGCATTTTAGGTGGTCAGGGAAATCTCTGGTCAGAAAAAACACCCACCCTCAGGCATGCATTTTATATGACCTATCCCAGGGCCTTTGCTATTGCAGAGACCATGTGGAGCCAAAAAGAGAAAAAAGAATGGAATAATTTTACTAACCGGGTACAACATCATTTTACAATATTCGATAAAATACAATGGAATATCTCCAGGTCACTATTCGATGCCACCGCCACAACTACATATAAGGATAATGTGTTGAAATGCGTGTTGAATACAGAATTGCCGGGAGGCGACATACACTATACTATTGACAATACTTTCCCCGATGCATTCTCACCCAAATATAAAGGTGAGATCACAATACCGGAAGGGGATGTGACCATACGATTTGTAGTAGTAAAAAATGGCAAAATAATGGGTCGGATGGCAGCCATATCCCGCCAGGATTTAATAACGAGAGCCGGTAAGTAATATGCATGTCTAACACGGAAGGAATCGATACGGCATATCCTGGCTGGAAAGCCAAACTTGCAATTGAATTAAAAAGCAAAGCCCTTGAAGAATTTAATTACATCTGGGATGGCGTATCTATTTCCCCATTTGAAGAAAGAAAAGGGATTGCAAATAAATCTTTCCCGCGTATCCGGCCAGGTTGGCTTATCGGTGCCGGGTGTGAATTAACTAATGAATCCATATTGCACGCATTGCAATTTGGGGCAGAAATCATCTCTTTAAACACATCGATTTCAAACAAGAATCTGTCGACTTATTTTAAAGACATCAGGCTGGATTGGATTACGCTGGTGGTGGCTTCAAATGAAAGAAATAGTATAGATAATCTGTTTACCTATTTAAGTAAACAAAAATATAAAAGCACTGTAGGAGCAATTATAGTTCCTGACAAAAATCAATGTGAACTCTATTCGGCTTTTGCACCGGATTTTCCAAACTACAAATTCCTGAGTATAGATTGTTCAGCGTCTGATGCTGCAGCTGCTATTGCAGATAAGTTTAATACTTTAATCGAAAATATAAACAGAATCGCTGATGCAAATACGTTACCATCGGTTCTCGGTAAAATATGGATTCGATTTACACCTGGTGCAGATTTTGTATTAAATATAAGTATGATACGGGCATTGCGCCAGATATGGGTACATGTGCTCAGCAGTTTTAATGTGGATACCTCCATTCCCATTCCCATTTATGCATATGTAAAAAATTACAGTCACTTGCCTGCAGACAATATGATTTTGAGTACAGCTGTTGCAGTGGCCTGTATTGCCGGTGGTTGCGATGCATTATTTATTGATCCTCCCGACCTCTCAAAACAGAACAAAGCTTGGCACATAAAACTTCAGCATATTATGAAGGAAGAGGCTTTATTCGATAAAGCAGATGATCCGGTTTCCGGTGCTTTCCTGATCGAGAGACTGAGTACTATTATTGCTGAAAAAATTTGGCAAAGCATAAATTGAAAAGAGAAAAAAAGAAAAATAAGGCCGGCAGCTAAGTAAGCGTACTTGCAATTACTCGAAACTTTTTCGAGCAGCCGGCCTTTCTCCCATTGCTTAAACATATAATCAAAAAAAATCACGATTTTGATCCCCAATTAATGTAATTAACCATAAATATTTTTTCCTTAAAAAACTTAACCAAGCAGCATAATATGATTACAAGCAATATAAGTCCTTACGCAAAGAAGTTTATTAAAAAATCAAATCCGTTTCCTACTCTTTTAGATTGGGCTGATGAATTGAAAAAAGGAAATACTAGTGCATTGGCCAGGGCCATTACGCTGATGGAAAGCACTACCACTTCAGACCAACAAAAAGCAAATGATCTTTTATCTGCATGTAAAACCATATCTTCCAAAAGCATCAAACTCGGTATTACGGGATCACCGGGTGTGGGTAAAAGTTCATTCATCGAATCATTTGGGTTAGAGATTTTAAAGGATCCGTCATATAAAATTGCAGTACTTACCTATGATCCCATTAGTCCGCTAAAGGGAGGAAGCATTTTAGGTGATAAAACACGCATGCAGAATCTTTCTAATCATCCCAGGGCATTTGTGCGCCCCTCACCTTCATCGCTAAACTCCAGTATCAATGAAGCCTGCAGATCGACGATAGAATTATGTGAATTTGCGGGATATGATTTTATTCTCATAGAGACAGTAGGGGCAGGCCAGTCGGAGCTAGGTATCCATCACCTGGTAGACTATACCCTGTTATTATTAAATCCTGCCGGCGGCGATGAATTGCAGGGAATAAAAAGGGGTATTATGGAAATAGCCGACCTGATCATAGTGAATAAAGATGATTCCGGATTGGAAACTGCGGCTAAAACTACGCTGGCAAATTATCAAAATGCACTCAGGCTACTGGCAAAAGATAAAGTTAAAGTAATGAAATGCTCAAGCATGAATAATACGGGGATTAAGGAGATAATAACGCATCTGGCTTTGCTCATAAGCCTGGATAGGAAAAACGGAGCCTTATTAAAGAAAAGAAAAAATCAGCGTTTGTATTTGTTTAAAGAAATAATAGAACAACAAATCAATGTAAAAATCAATAAGATATTACTCAATAAAAAATCAAAACCGGCCTTCCGTAAAGTAATGACTAAAGGCACCAACCTGGATAAGCTGGCAGCGGATTTTATTGAACGTAATTTTAAAATTAAATAATTCAGAAAAAGCCTTTTTAAAATAAAAAAGTTCCCCCGTTTACTTTGTCCCATTCAATTCCCACCTTTCACCTTTATTGTTTACTCTGTAAAATTTTTTATTTTCAAACAGAATGGCCTGTGAAAATCCTTTGGCATGAGAAACATCAGTATTAAATATTTTACCATTAAAATAGCTGTTGATTACCTCGCTCACAATGGTGTGGCCTGTAGCTATGTATTTTGTATCATACAAATTTAATGTACTGTCTACCTGGCCCATGGTAGCTTTATCTTTTCCTAAATAATATCCCCGGTACCAAAGTGGACCTTCATCGCTAAACAGCAATTCTATTTTTTTATCGGGATAGTTATACGTAGTATCCGCGTAATAGGGTCTTGCCATTTTATTTATTTCATCAATAGGTGCTGCCATATAATTAATATATCGGCTGGCACCACCATGCATAAACAAGATGGGGCCTACTTTCTCCATAATATTTTTTGTGCGCAGCCATCTGCCCAATTCGGTATTTTCATCGTACAAGGATAAATAGGTACGGTTTAATAGTTTGGCATGTTCATAATATTTGCTGTGTACATATCTCAGATCACCATTCAGGTTCATGATTTCATGGTTGCCAAGCACAAAATGTACATACCCCTTCGCAGCTTTAGCTTTTTCTTCCAGGGAATAGATAAGCCATAAGACTTCTGATAATTGATTGCCGCGATCAAAAAAATCGCCGGTCAATACCAAATGGCCATCACCAAATAGCCAATTAAATTCATCGTCTATAATTTTATTCGCCTGCAATAATTCCCTGAAGGCTTTGAAATTGGCTTCTATATCTGAAAGAATAAATATTTTATCAACCTTATTGGTTTCTGATTTTTCATCTGACAGCTTTGATTTCAATATCACTGAAAAAGTTTGACCGGCAATATCTGTGGGTACCTGTACGGTAACCGGTTTTTTAGCAGAATAGACAGAACTATCTGTAGTGACAAATTTTGTGCCCTGTTTAATGTGAATATTCTGGATGTATATCTTATTCTTATTGTACCGGATATAGGGTCCGTCAAAAAGTACAGCAGTGTCCTGAGCATGCATCATAGGTAGAAATATACAGGCAAAAATCAGATGTAGTAGTCTTTTATTCATAATTTGGAAATATGACGGGTAAGCGGGATATATTGTAACAAAAATAATTGGAAATTAATAAACTAAAAGCTTTACACAAGAATATTATATCTTTCTTAAAGAATTTTTTAAAGTGTTATGATAAAAAAACCATCAGTCCAATTTATAGCCTGTATTATCGGTACTTTCATCTTCCTTTGTATTCAATGCGCTAAAAAAGAAGAAAAGGTCAATATTTTATTTGTTCTGGCTGATGATTGGAGCTATCCTTATGCCGGTATCTATGGGAATAAAGAGGTAAAAACTCCAAACCTGGATGCAATAGCTTCTAAGGGCACGGTCTTTACCCACGCATTTTGTTCGGCTCCATCCTGCACTCCTTCCCGGGCGTCCATCCTAACCGGAAACTATCCCCACACCCTAGGTGAAGGAGCAAACCTGGTAGGTAGACTTGATGTTTCTATACCCACCTATGTAAAAGATCTTAGAAAAGCAGGATATAGAGTTGCCTATGATCGGAAAGGATGGGCTCCCGGTGATTACGAAAAAATGGGGTATACCCAAAATCCAAGCGGAGACCTGATGGCAATCGATTCTTTACTGAATACGCTCGGAAAAAATCAACCTTTTTTCTTTTGGTGGGGTACTCAGGATCCACATCGCAATTTTGATTTACACTCCGGAGCTTTGGCAGGAAAAAACATTGACAGCATCACCGTACCTGGTTTTTTGCCCAATGTGCCTGAAATAAGAGGCGATATAGCAGATTACCTGACCGAAATTGAAAGATTGGATAAAGAAGTTGGTGAACTTTTAAATAAACTGGAAAAAGCCAACCGCCTGAAGAATACGGTAGTAATCATCACATCGGATAATGGTATGCCTTTCCCGCATGCAAAAGCAAATTTATATGATTACGGTACCCGTGTACCGCTTATTGTAACCGATTTTAGAAAGCCCCAGGATCAGTTAATCATGAATCATTCGTTTGTAAACCTGATAGATCTGACAGCCACTTTTTATGATCTGGCTGAAGTAATGGAAAAGCCCAAAATGAATTCAATATCATTATTACCTGTTATCAACAAACAATCTAATGAACATAGATCTGAAGTATTCCTTGAACGAGAGAGACATTGTATGTGCAGAGCGGAGATGAACTATTATGCAGGGTACCCTATGCGGGCCATTCGTACCCAAAATTATTTATACATCAAAAATTTCAGACCTCATAGATGGCCTGCAGGTGATGAAACTATACCCGGTACTCCCTCTATATTTGGGGACACGGATGGTGGGCCAACAAAAATATATATGATGGATCATCGAAATGAGGAAAATGTAAAAGATTTGTTTCAACTTGGATTTGGACTCAGACCGGCTGAGGAATTATATGATGTAAATAAGGATCCTTTTCAAATTCACAATATTGCCATGGATACTTCCATGATAAGCATAAAAAATAATCTCTCAGCAAAGCTTAATACCTGGATGATGGAAACAAATGATCCCAGGGTAAATCCTACATCTGATATCATCGATTCTTATGTGCCTACCACCAGGGCATGGATCACCCGGGATGGAATTGTATTATTGGATGGCAAATAACCTGTTTAAATGGATACTTTATATTACGAAGGCATTATTGAAATCACCAGGATAGAAAATCAGGGTCAAAGTATGGATGAAATAGGTACCCTCACAGCTACATTTGTGCGATATCCTGGTAGTCAACAACTGTCCGTACACCTTCCCGAAAGTGTATATAATGGGTACGGGTACTGTAAAATTATTGAAATAAGAAAGAATCATACGGTCGAAGAAAATCAAGTGTCTGACATCATCAGCGGTACGAAGAAATTGCTCTTCGATAGTATAGTTATTGCACCAGGTGAGTACGTATTGGAAATTGAACATCCAAAAGGAGGAAAGCATATGCTTTATTTCAATAAATTGGAAGAAAACGAAAAAGTTCCGATAGCCAAAATTATACAAATGCCTATGGCCGCAAAGGATAAACCTTCATTATATATAGAACCAAAACCTATAGTGGATAATATGGATTGGAGGTGAAAATACCGGAATGAGTTATAAATGATAAACCGATTTTAAATGGAAGCGATCAATCAGGAAGGAATTATTGAAATCACGAGGATAGAAAATCAAGGCGGCACTGATATTCAAGGTAGCCTTAGTGCTAAATTTGTGCGATACCCCGGAAGTCAGCAACTCACAGTCTGGCTTCCTGAAAATGCCTGGAATGGATATGGTATGTATACCATTACAGAACTAAATAAAAAGCTATTAATAGAAGAGAATAAAGTGACCGATAAAGTCAATGGCTCCGTGCAATTGCTTTTCGATACTATCTTTATTCCACCCGGTGAATATCTTTTAGAAATAGAACATACAAAAGGAACCAGGCACTATTTATACTTTAATAAATTGGAAGAAAATGTAAAACTACCCAAAGATAAAATCGTAGACATGCCGGTTGCCACAAAAGACAGGCCATCCATCGTCCAGGAAATACAACCAGAAGAAATCACAGATGACTCAGAAGATAGTATGTGGCGCGTGTATAAAGACGGATACGGCAATCCCATACCTAATGTGGATAAAGAAATCAGGGATAATGTGGCCAGCCGTTTATTGGAGATATTCAATTTAAAACAAAATAATGAAGGTCCCAGACTGGAATATGATGACAGAGGCAGAGGAGGATATATTACGTATATAGAAAATGATATTCATTTTCAACTATGGTGGGAATTTGGTGGGGGTGATTGTCATGTGTTTATTGAAATACCAACAGAAAAGAATTGGGAAAGCGAAACAAAAACACCACTTGACCGAAGAAGGGAAATCTTACTTTTTATTGCCAATACCGTGAAGAGAGATCAGGGGCCAGGTTGGCGATTTGAAATTGATGATAGAAGTATCTGTTATTATTGATGGATTTTATATCATCCACCTACCATCAATTCCACTTCCTTATCAAAAAGTCCATTCACTGTTTTACCCCCTAATTTCAATTCCATCACGGATTTATTTCTTGCATCGTATGGTTTCCAGGGGGTGAGTCCTTTACCATTGGGATTGCCGGTCTTTATAAAATTAATCCAGTACTGACTCATCATTTTTTCCATTTGCAGATCGGACGCCCTCCATGGTCTGTTCCAGGTATCGAGCGAGTGAAATGCAAAAGGCATATCTGCTGTATGAAATGCACCATAGTCTGGAAAATCAGGTTTCGGTACCGGTACATGATCAAACTCATATATGTACACCGGTGCTTTATTATATTTAGCCCAAAGTATAGCAGGTATGGCTCCAAAGCTAATACGCCTTAGTTTTGCATTTGAATTGGTGGCCATCTCAGCATTATCTGCAGGGAAATAATTAAGTAATGCATCTTTCTTGCCGGGATAGTTTTGATCCAATTGTTTTTTAAAATCATCAGGAAGTATTTGTGTATTACCAAATAATGCACCATCACCTGTAACCCAGCCGGTAAGCACTTTTACATTATTATGAGAACCGGATGCATAGTGTGATTTGATATCCAATGGTAAAAAATAATTATCCAATACGGGAGTATAGGGTGGATTGAATTTATTCACTTTGTCTAATAAATCAGCGGCAGGCAATGCTCTCAATTTATCTATAGATGGGAGGCCCAGTTGATCCGCCAGTTTAGTGCCATTCGCTTCTGCAGTAGCAAGATTTACTCCCCGATTGGTACCCAGCAGGCCACCACTGTGAGCGATGGCTTTGGTAAATAATCCTTTGGCCAGTGGTGAAGCTACCAAGGCATGAACCGAAAATGACCCAGCCGATTGGCCCATGATGGATACATTTGATGGATCACCACCAAAAGCGGCAATATTTTTTTGCACCCATTTTAATGCTTGCAACTGATCTAATAATCCAAAGTTGGCAGCGCCTTTGCCATTGGATTCTGCGGTAAGGCTGGGATGGGCAAAGAAGCCAAAAATATTTACCCGGTAATTTATACTTACAAATACGATATCATTTTGCGCATAATATTTACCATCGTAAACGGCACAGGCTGCTGACCCACTATTCAATCCTCCACCATATATCCACACTACTACAGGTTTCTTTTTATTATTGGGTTTGGTCCAGATATTTAAATAAAGACAATCTTCACTCAATGGACTTGGAGGGGCAATAAATTCTTCAGTCCAGCAGGCAAAAGGTTTTGGGTCGCGCTGCACTGGGCTGGCAGAAAAAGCAGTACAGTTTAAATCCCCTTGCCAGTGTTGTGGCTCCTGTGGTGCCTTCCACCTTAGCTCTCCAACAGGTGGAGCGGCAAATGGAATACCTTTAAAAATGTGCAGTCCATCTTTTGAATAGCCTACAACCGTACCATGAATAGTATTGATTTTGGGTTGGGCACTGATATCGCACACCACAAGGGTAAGAATCAATAAAAGAGAGTACTTCATTCGCATAATTTATGATATATAAGATCACATAGATAGTAAAAAAAAGAATATAAATAATACTTTTACCTTTACTACTATACTTTTGCAATCAATCCAATCTAAATACGAACAGCTTCTCCGTCCGTCTGCGGCACTTTTACATGATATATCTGAAATGAAAGGTGATATCATCATACTTGGGGTAGGAGGCAAGATGGGGCCTGCGCTTGCCAAATTAGCAAAACAGGCGATTGATCTGGGTAGAGTAAATAAAAGAGTGATTGGTGTGGCCCGATTTTCCGAGCCGGGTCTTGAAGTGGAACTAAATAATAGTGGGATAGAAACTATTAAAGCGGATTTATTAATCGATGAAGATCTTTCAGCTTTACCTGATGTAAAAAATGTACTTTACCTGGCTGGAACCAAATTTGGCACTAAAGGGAATGAGCCGTATACCTGGGCTATGAACACCTACCTGCCCGGCAGAGTAGCGCAAAAATTTAAGTCGTCCAATATTGTGGTGTTCTCCACAGGCAATGTATATCCATTTACAACTATTCAATCCGGAGGGGCGACAGAAAAAACCAGTCCTGCGCCTATTGGTGAATATGGCCAATCCTGCCTGGGGCGTGAAAGACTATTCCAGTACTATGCATCTATATATAATACTCCATTACTCCTTTATAGACTTAACTATGCCGTAGATGTCACCTATGGGGTGCTATTGGAAATTGCTAAGTCGGTATTTGAAAAAAAAGCGATTGATATTACTATGGGTCATGTAAATCTGATTTGGCAAAACGATGCTAATGAAATTGCCCTTCGATCCCTACTCCATACTTCGGTACCATCCACTACATTAAATGTTACCGGACCGGTTATATATTCTGTGAGAAAACTAGCCGAAGAGTTTGGTAAAAGATTTAATCTGCATCCTGAATTTTTAAATAAAGAAAGTGATACCGCTTTGCTTTCAAACGCATCAGCATGTGCCAATCTATTTGGTACACCTAATACTTCGATAGAACAAATGACTGACATCATTGCTGATTGGTTATTACAAGGGGGAAAGACGATAAATAAGCCGACCCATTTTAGTGAGAGAGAAGGTAATTTTTAGAACCAGTTGATTTTATGTTGTAGAAATCATTCGTTGGATACGATACTTACCAAATCCGCAATTTTCTTTTATTTACATATTTTTAAAATTTATAGATAAAGCATACGACCCCGTTGAGACTGCGTCCTTCAGGATTACCGGTTGGTTAAGTTCACAGTTTGCATCAAAATATTAGGTATTAATATTTACTCTACATTCAGCATCTCAAAAAAAGAAGAAAGCCGATTTTCTTGGATTCTTTTTAGTAAACAAAGGTCATCGTACTTTCCAGGCATAGGCTCTGCTTCTTGTGATGTATCCTTGTACAATATCGGGCTAACACAGGTTGGCCATTCTAAAAATGCTGGGACATATTTTGATTAAATACCTTATACCAACTCTACTATAGCTGCAAAAAAGGGTTAATTTTATTTCTAAAAATGAATCTCCATACTATATAAAACCAAATATTAATATCTATGCCAGACCTGCCAACATCAATTAAAGAAATACTTCACTCCGGGACGGTTATTCCTGCTCACCCACTTGCCTTGACTGCGGAGCGAAAACTAGATGAATACAGGCAGCGTTTACTAACTCAATATTATATCGCCTCAGGTGCAGGCGGTCTGGCAGTAGGCGTACACACCACTCAATTCGAAATCAGAAAGCCTGAAATAAATTTACTCGATTCGGTGTTGCGAATAGCTGCAGATGAAATAAACAACCTGGGTCAACATAATACGATAATTAAAATAGCAGGTATTTGCGGTCCTTTGGACCAGGCAATGAAAGAAGCAAACCTTGCCTTCAACTATGGATATCACCTTGGCCTGCTGAGTAATGGGGGCTTAAATACCTTGTCAGAAAAGGAACTCATCTATAGAACAGAAAAAATAGCAGAAATCATTCCTGTATTCGGTTTTTACCTGCAACCGGCAGTAGGGGGCAGATATCTTTCATTTGAGTTTTGGAAAGATTTTGCAGCTATTCCCAATGTGCATGCCATAAAAATTGCTGCTTTCAACAGGTACCAGACCCTGGATGTTGTACGGGCAGTATGTGAGTCGGATCGACGGGAAGAAATTGCATTGTATACAGGCAATGATGATAATATTGTAGCTGATCTCCTTACACCGTATCGATTTAATATCAATCATAAACAGATAGAGAAAAGAATGGTAGGCGGACTCCTGGGTCATTGGGCAGTATGGACCAAACAAGCAGTAACCTTGCTGGGCGAAATAAAAAAATGCATTGCTATAGATGATACCTCCGGTATGGCTGATTTATTATCAAAAGGAATAGCCATTACGGATATGAATGCAGCTATATTTGATGCTAAGAATAATTTTCACGGCTGTATTGCAGGCATTCACGAAATACTGAGAAGGCAAAAGATATTGAAAGGTAGCTGGTGTCTTAATCCTGAAGAATCTCTTTCACCCGGACAACAGGAAGAAATCGACCGGGTATGTAATCAATATGCTGATTTTACTGATGATAGATTTGTATTTGAATTTTTACAGGGTCTAGACAATTGACTCATTGACCCTCGGCCTTTCATACCCGATCCTGACTATGTAACAGTGATATAAATAGAAAATTCGATAATAGTAGCCGGTTGTATCCTTTAGCCATTTCACAACAAGGCAATTTAAAATGATTTCATTATCCAAATTCGGGTCCGGCAATTAAATAGGAATCCAGGACTGGATCAGATGCTGTATTACCGTTTTTATACATTCTTACAAACGCTCTCTGCTGAATAAACCCATTGGATTCCAACCAATGAATTAATTCACTTTTTGATTCCGGTACATCCACTATTACAGGTAGTTTATATTTCTTCCCAAGCGAATATTGGAGTAAATCGATGGCTTCAGATATTTTGGAGCACAACATTGGTCCCAGGTGCATATAGTTTTTGCCCTCACGACCACATATGAATCCCGTAATTTTTTCAGAATCGAAAATTAAATAGCTATTAGATGAAAAATTCAATTTTATCCAATCAAAATAGATGGATCTGTTTGCACCAAACTGAGCCATATCGGATAGGATCATATCCTGGTAATGCGGTTTTAAAGCCAGACTGATTTTCTTATTTTTATATAGTTGCCCCGGAAATGTCGATCCCACAAATCGAAAGATCCTGTATTCTGCTTTAAAACCAAACTGACTGTATAAGGCTTGACCGGCGGGAGTAGCATCCAATTTTATGGTTCTTTTATTTCCAAGGGTTTTTAATAATGCAGTCAAAACCAGTTTACTAATACCCCGCCTTCTAAATTTGATATCCGTAAGTACCATAGCGATCCATGTAAAATCAGGATTGTAGTTTATGGCAGCGGCAGTAGCTACAATCTGGTCATCTAGTTCAGCACCTATACAAATAGAATTGGAGTCGTTTAATATTAAATTCCATTCAGATAAAGTTTGATTCCATCCGGCTTGGGTAGAAAGCCTAAGCCCATGAATAGCGTCATCAGCAGTCAGTCTGCTTATTTTAATTGACTCATTCATTCAGGAGATTCATTATAATTTATGTCTTTTTTAAAGGTCTCCTCTAAATAAAATAAGGCAAGCACAGCTACCAAATAGGTACTTGTACCGACGATCAATGCACTTTTAAGGATGCCCATATTCGCTTTTAATAGAACAAATAATGAAGTCAAAGGTATCACTGTGCCCCGTACAAAATTGGGTACTGTAGTAGCTACGGTAGCCCGGATATTGGAGCCAAAAAGTTCAGCAGCTACTGTAATAAATAATGTCCAATACCCGCTGCAAAAGCCCAGGCAGGCACAGATAGCATACAATGTATTCACAGAGGAGATGGATGAGACCAAGTATATGAGTACAAATGTAAAAGACATAAGCATAAACAGTAGGATCACTTTTTTTCTATTCTGGAGATACTGACTTAATGAACCACTAATGATATTTCCTGCTACCTGACCTGCAAATGCGAATAGTACTGCCTTGCCGGCATCTATAGGTTGTTCTATCCCCATAGCCTTGCCAAATTCCGGAGAAAAAGTAATCAAAATACCTACCACAAACCAAATGGGCATACCAATGATAATGCTGGTAAGGTATTTGATCAATCTTTCTTTTTTAGTAAACAACATCAGAAAATTACCTCGTACAATATTTTGCTCTTTTAATTGCAAGAAAATGCCTGATTCAAAAACGCGAAAACGCAGTATCAATAATACTAAGCCCAATACACCCCCGATATAGTAAGATGTGCGCCAATCAAAATAGTGTGATACCAAATAGGCTAGTAATGCCCCCATCACCCCAAGAGTAGCAACTAAGGTAGTTCCATAGCCTCTGATTTTGGTTGGAAGGATTTCGGACACCAAAGTGATGCCTGCTCCTAACTCACCGGCTAATCCAAATCCGGCAATGAAACGAAGAATAGCATAAGCTGATAAAGTCTGTACCATACCATTGGCAATATTGGCTAATGAATATATGATGATGGATCCAAACAATACCGAAAGCCTACCTCGTTTATCCCCAAGTATACCCCATACTATTCCACCTATGAGCATTCCTGCCATTTGTAGATTGAGCAGCAATAGCCCGCTTTGCATCATACTTTCAGGAGGCAGGTTTAGCGATTTAAGGCTTGGAACTCGGACTATACTAAATAAAAAAAGGTCATACATATCCACCAGGTAACCCAATGCAGCTACGACTACCGGCACACTTAACAGTTGTTTGATAATTGGTACTGAATCTTTCATTGTATACTATATAATCCGATTTGAAAGATCAAGATAAAAAAAGGTATCTAAATCAAATGGACAGTATTTTTTGCTTCGAAAAGCACAAGATTTAAAAGACAAGCTGGTAACTTTTTAGAGGATCAACAGTATTACTATAAAATTAGAATTAGCCTTTATCCACGGATCTGTTCAGGAAATGCAACTATTTTATAATTTCGCACTCTCTCTTTCTAAAGGCTTACTCTGCCGGTTTATTTTTTAATTGATGAAACAATATGGTCGCTAAAAATAATTTTAATAAAGTAGTGTTAATCGTTATGGCATGGATGATAGCCGGGGTATTAATCACTGCACATGAGTACTTTTTTTTATCCAATTACCCTGGTGTACTGGCTGAGCCTTCTATGAATGGTTATAATTTAAAAAACAATTTGATTGCGGCCTGTTTTTCCCTGGGCCTGGGTGGTTTGATTTATTGCCTGGTAGAGTTTTATTATTTCCAGAAAATTTCCAAAAGATACCGTTTTTGGGAAGCCATAACCCTTAGAATCTTGTTTTATGCTGTTTCGATTTTTATTTTAATGGGATTGACATCACTATTATTCAATACCCTATTGTCAGGCAGATCTTTATTTGATCCTGAAGGACTGTCCAGAACCAGGCATTTTTTAAGCTCCATTTCCATATTGCATCCTGTATTGCCTTTTATGACTTTGATAGTAATCAGTAGTTTTTTCTTACAGGTTACTGAGCGATTCAGCAGACAGGAATTTAACAGGATGATGTCTGGAAAATATTTTCACCCAAAACAGGAAGACCGGGTGATGCTATTCCTGGATCTTAATAATTCTACGACCATTGCCGAACGATTGGGAAATAAAAAATTTTATGACCTGATCAATGATTTCTTTTATGATATTGCACCGGTAATTGAAAAGCATAACGGAGAAGTCGTGGAATATGTCGGTGATCAGGTGATCGTAAGCTGGGATATAGTAGAAGGTACCCAAAAAGGAAAATGTGTGGAGTGCATTTTTGATTTTGAAGAAGTGATTAAACTTAAATCACAATCCTATATAGAAAAATATGGCGCTGTACCCGAATTTAAAGTGGCTATACACAGCGGTCAGGTGATCATAGGCGAAATAGGGAAAATTAAAAAATCGATTAAATTTAACGGGGATGTATTGAATACCACTTCACGGGTAGAAGGTATGTGCCGTCAATTGGGCGAAAAACTATTATTGACAGAGCCCCTGGTCAAATTATTTCAAAACATATCATTTACTCCGGTAAAAATTGCCGATACCAGTTTGAAAGGCAAGGAAGAAAAAATAGGGATTTATAAAGTGGTGTGACCTAAAAACCAACCTTTTTCATATTTTTCCTGTTTGATTATTGATAATGAAGCGAAGCAGTATCCTGTTGTTTTTTATTGCCATTTGCATTTTTTCCTGTTCCAAAAACAAGACTATTGACCATTCGCAGGCTTTAAAATTTTTATTTGAATTAAAAGATTGCGACCCTCAAACGAAACCATTTTTATTGAAACTACCGGATTTTAATCGTGCTGAAATTTCATATCTGATCGACTATGTCAATGATATGGATTTTTTGGGCTGTGTTTCATTCAATTCAATATCATCATTTTATCAATCGGAGTGTACTCTCGGAGTATACGCCATGTGGATGATAGAGTACATCAGGCTAAAAGAAATCAACTCCCTTCAATCCGGCTTTCCATCTCAGAATCCTATACTCCAGGAAATAAATTCCTCACAGTTTGAACCTACCAACAGCAAATTTCAATCCCGAGCTGCAGCGGCTTATATAAAATGGTGGTATGAGAATACATCACTCCCACTGCAAGCAAAATTAGCTATAAACCCGCTCGATGGGACAGGTCTTAGATGGCACTGATTGCAGATTAAATAGTATGGTCTGCTACATCGCGAAGGCACTCTGTTGCCTTTTAGCCTACGGTATGTAACTTGTCAAACTATTTCCATAATTTACAAAGTCCTAAATCAATAAATATGTCTTCATCGATAAAATATTCACGCAGGCACTTTCATGGTATTCTTTCCACAGGCATCATTGGGTCCAGCCTTACACCCATAGGTTTATTGGATTCAACCCCAAAAAAACCTAGAGCAAGAACAAACACATTGATGCATGTAGGCGGTGACTACCATGTAGTAATGGCAGATGAAACTCTGAACTATGCCCAAAGACAAAAACAGTGGACCCAGATACGCAATATTCAATATCATCAGCGACACGGTGTCCGACATCTCACAAACAGCATGGATGGAAAGTGGAACCTGGAGGAAATGATGAAATGGAAAGAGGAATTGGACAAGTTAAATATGACATGGGAGGCGATCAGGATGGATTCTGGTTATATCTATGCCAGGACCCATGAGGAAAGAGAAAAAAAATTACTTGAAGTAGCGGAGAATATTAAAAAAGCATCAGCAGTAGGAGTAAAAGTAATCACCATGCATTGGACATTGATCCCTATCAGGCGAAATGGGCATACCCCTGGTCGTGGAGGCTCCAGCTATCATTCTTTCAAATTAGAGCCGGACTGGCAAAATCTTAAAGTAGAATCAAACGGCATAGTACATTATGATGAATATTGGGATAGAATAGAATATTTTCTAAAAAACATAATTCCGGTATGTAAAGAATACGATGTGAGGATGGCTGTACATCCATATGACCCACCAGGACTTCCAAGAGGATACCAGGGAGTAGATAATTGGGATGGTGCTCCCGCATCAGTATTTGATTCACTTAGAAAATACGAATCTATAGTGGATAGCCCATATAATGGCTTTCAATTATGCCTGGGCACGGTGATGGAGGGTTTAAAAAATCCAAAGACAGAATTAGCCCCTATTGTAAAATATTTTGCAGAAAAAGGGAAAATCTATCAAATTCATATGCGAAATATCAGGGGAGGCCTGGGCGACTTTAGTGAGGTCTATATAGATGAAGGAGAAGCAGCATTCATTGAAGTGATACGCATACTGAGAGATACTGGATATGCATGGTCTATTTGTCCTGATCATGTACCCACTCATCCGGATGATCCACGAGGTTATCAGGCATTTGCACATGCCTTTGGCTATATACAGGGCATGATCGACGCAGCAAACCGGGAAGTGAAATGAAACAAATAGTTTTCTTCATTCTTATACATTCAGTGTTGATACAAGAATTACTTGCTCAGCCATCATCAATGGATACTGTGACCATCCACATTCAGGCAAAGCCCGGTATGCAATATGATCCGGTCCGGTTTGTAGTCAGGCCAGGCAGTTATATAAAATTGATTTTTTCCAATGTGGATGATATGGAACACAATCTGATCATTGGCAAAAAAGAAAGCAGGCAAAAAATAGTAGATGCTGCTTTTGCACTAGGCAAGAATGGGCCCTCAACCCATTATATCCCCAGTATCCCTGAAGTATTATGGTCCATACCCATTGTAAAAAGCGGTGATTCCGATACGTTGATTTTTCGAAGCCCTCGAAGCACCGGTGTGTATCCATATGTATGTACTTTTCCAGGACACGGATCTATCATGTATGGAGGTATCCATGTTACCAATGGTATTTTGCCTGATATTTCAGCAGATCCTTCAGTACCTCCCCATCGTAGAAAAGAGGAAGCAAATAAAATAAGTACCACACTATCATCTGGTCATCCTTTTCCTCTCAAACCACCTTATTTATACCGGGTATTAATGCCGTATACCGGGCCTGCAGCCATCGCCGTATGCCTGCCGGATAAAATAAACTATTGCTGGGATGCAGGGCTTTGCAATCTCCGCTATATATGGTCAGGCGAATTCCTTGACCTCACCGACTACTGGACTATCAAAGGAGAACTACATGCTAAAATTTTAGGTTCGATTTTTTATAGAGATTCTTCCCTGCTTCCAGCATTTGAAATTTTAGATAATAATACCCCTTCCATTCGATTTAAAGGGTACAGATTAGTGGATGGATTTCCCCAATTTCATTATTTTATCGATGACATAGAGGTTTATGAGCTGATTCAACCAGTGGAAAAAGGGAAGGGCCTGGTCAGAAAATTTAGATTGAACAATCCAGGAAAAAATATAAGATTTAGATTTCCTGCTATTAAAAATGTAACGAATTCGTGTGATCGTGGTACCTGGAATAATAATAACCTGGTACTGACTGCCGCTGAATCCGGGGCTTTTTCGATAACGAATATAAAGGTCAACCAATGAAAGCGATACTATTAATTTTAATTGGTCTTATCGTGCTGCAATCCGGTTGTAAAAAGGATCATCGAAGCGAAAATATAGAATCATCTTCATACAAAATAGAAAATATTCGGCTTCCGGACGGATTGGTAGGGGAAACCGGTGCAATAGAATTTTTACCTGATGGGCGATTGGTGGCCTGTTTCCTCAGGGGTGAAATCATGATTTACGATCCTCGAAAATCGATCTGGTCAGTCTTCGCATCGGGGTTACACGAGCCCCTGGGCCTGATGATAATAAATGAATATGAAATGATGGTGATGCAGAGACCCGAGCTTACAAAGCTATCCGATACCGATCACGATGGCAAAGCGGATGTATATGAAACAGTAACCGATGAATTTGGAATGACTGGAAACTATCATGAATGGAACTATGGGCCCGTAAAAGATAAAAAAGGTAATTTATATATTGGATTGAATACCGCATCAGAATATGGTATTATTCAAAAAGAAATCAGGGGTAAATTGGATACTACGTTGGTCCCTGCAAGGCCATTGCAAAAATTTTCTGCAGTACCATACAGAGGGTGGATCATGAAACTTACACCGGATGGTAATTTAATTCCTTTTGCAAGTGGATTGCGATCACCCAATGGATTAGTAGTGGATAATCTGGATCGATTGTTTGTTACGGACAATCAGGGAGATTGGGTAGGCACCTCGGTACTTTACCATATTGAGGAAAATAAATTTTATGGTCATCCTGCGAGCCTTCTGTGGCAAAAAGATTGGAATAAAGGGGATCCGTCAAAATTGCCAATAAAAGTATTAGACTCTATGCGCACCAGAGGAGCTGTTTTATTTCCCCATGGCATTATGGCCGCATCTCCAAGTCAACCTGTAACAGACAATACTAATGGAAAGTTTGGACCTTTTACAAATCAGTTTTTTATAGGTGAAATGAATCAGGAAAGGATAATCCGTGTGATGTTGGAAGAAATAAGTGGACAATGGCAAGGAGCCTGTATTCCATTTATAGACAAACATGGGTTGTTAAAAGGCACAAATCGACTTGCTTTTTCTCCAGATGGTAGCTTGTGGGTAGGTCATGCACAGCATGGGTTTATAGGTGATCTGGGTATTCAAAAAATCAGTTATACAGGAAAAATGCCTATGGATATCTACACTTTGCATCTGTCAAAAAATGGCTTTGATGTGAATTTTACTTTGCCTGTATACGACAGCATTAATATTGATTCTTCTATGGTCCATATTCGCCATTATTATTATGATTATCATTTAAAATACGGATCGGATCAGTATGATGTAAAAAATGTAGAAATTCTAACTTCAGGACTTTCAGCTGATCGCAAAAGACTCCGTATTTCTCTGCCGGAGATAAAACCGGGATATATCTATGAATTTTCTTTTTCCGGTATCAGGTCAGATTCGGGAATACCCCTTGAAAACAACCTGGTATGTTATACAGTGAATAAAATTGTACTTTAAAATTCATTACGCTTAAAAAGACATCCATCAGTCATCTAAACCGAACTGACTATGGTCAGGGATTTTACCTATGATTAGAGGTAAAAGAATTGATTTTAATCATTTCGGGTCAGGGATATTCCCTCGAACTTTAATCACGTAGTTTAAAATTTAAAAATAAAAATCATGAAAATCACGGTTATCGGTGGAAACTTTGCTGGTTTCACGGCAGCGTTGGAACTCAAAAGAAAATTGAAAAATGAAGCGGAAATCACTGTAATTGATCGAAATGAAGATTTTTTATATGTTCCGTCTCTTATTTGGGTTCCATTTAAAAGAAGAGAAGTAAAAGATATTACTATTCCCAGAAAGGAAATTTTGGAGAAAAAAGGCATTCGGTTTGTTTGTACCACTGCAAATGAAATAGATCCTGAGCTTCAAATCGTAAAGACTGAAAAAGGTGATTTTAGTTATGATCACCTGGTAGTGGCAACCGGTCCTAAAGTAAATTTTGATATTGCTGAAGGGGTAAAAGAATACAGCAGTTACATCGGTACACCCGTTGGGGCTATGAAGACAAGAGAAAAGCTGGAGGAGTTTAAAAAAGATCCTGGTCCAATAGTAATAGGAGCTACTCAGAATGCAGGGTGTATGGGTGCAGCTTATGAGTTTTTGTTTAATGTTGAAAAATGGCTTCGTGAACAGGACATTAGGAAAAAAGTGGATTTATACTGGGTGACCCCTGAAGATTACCTGGGCCATTTTGGCATCGATGGTATGCCCGGTGGGGAATCCATGCTCAAGGCATTCATGAATATGTTTCACATTCACTACAGGACACAGGTGGCCATACAAAAAGTAACTGCAGACAGCGTAGTATTAACCAATGGTGAAGAGATCAAAACCAAATTTGTGATGCTTATGCCACCTTTCATTGGAGTAGATCTGATTAAAAATTCACCCAAACTGGAACCTATGGCTAATGGATTCATTGATGTACACGATACATATCAACATAAAAAATACAAAAATATTTGGGCAGCAGGTCTTACCGTTGATGTTCATCCTCCATTTGTATCCAAAAAAATCCCATACACTATTCCAAAAACAGGGTATCCCAGCGATGAAACCGGTAAAGTAGTTGCGGAAAATATAGTACGCACCATCCATGGAGAAAACAAATTGGTAGAAAAAAAATGGGGTGACATACCGGGACTATGTGTGATGGATGCTGGTAAAAAAGAGGTATTGATAGTATCAAATAAACTATTCAAACCCAGGACGATTGCCATCATGCTGCCCAATGTTTTTTACGATGTAGTCAAAGTAATGCTGGAAAAATATTTTCTGTGGAAAATGCGACATGGTTATTCATTTTTACCATAATACGTTTTACATTTTGTCCGTGTAAAATCAGGAGTTTGGGAAGAGCAGTAATACAGAGGGAAACTGCTCTTCTTTTTTTTATATTTATACTCCGGCTATCCTTCGCTTATATTCTGCTAATGCATCCTCCAATCTTTGTTTCGCTGTGCCATCACCTGGTACATTATGAGATGGATGAATATACAGTTTTACTCCCCGCTCTGCTAATATTTCTGCAACGGTGACTACGGTCATCCATACACAGGTAATGAAGGCCATTGTAGAGACTGGACCCACTTTATCAACATGATTTTTTAAATCTACTGCAGCGTCTCCTGCAGGGGCACAGGTATCCACCACAAGGTCCGCAATATCAAAAATGGTTTTACCACTCGAATGTCGGGAAACTTTACCTTTCGCCTCTGCCGCAGATCCATATGCTATTACTTTCATTCCTTTTCGCTTGGCTTCTAATGCAATGTCGATATTTACATTATTGATACCTGAATGAGAGAATACCCACATGGTATCCCGGGTATCAAAATTGTACCCTTTCATGATCTCTATCCCATAACCTTCTACCCGTTCAAGAAAAACAAATTGATGCACCCCCATTTCTCCGGTAATGCGTGTAAAAAAGGTAAGTGGTAGTTCTACCATAGGGTGAAAACCAACGAATCCTCCGATACGGGGATACATTTCCTCCACTGGTATAGTAGCATGCCCACACCCAAAGGTATGCACCCACCTTCCTGCCTCTATACTGTCTGCCATAATGGTCGCTGCCTGATGTATAGGGTCTAGTTGGGTTTCTTCTATTCGATCCATAATGTTACGCGCTTGTCGTAACCATTCTTTTGCTAACATATATAATTCAATTTTTGGTTGTACTTAATATCCTGAATGCAAGAAAAGCCATGATGGCTGTTAAAATCAATAATAAAGAAGTCATATATTGAATACCATAATACTCGGCCAGTATACCCATCAGATAATTAATCAACATATTACCTATAAGAGCTATGGTCAATACTACCCCAAATGCGGTGGCAGAAATAGAGGCATAGGCATGCCCAATAAAACCTAACATAATTGGAAACCCGGCTGCGAGTCCTGCACCAAGCGCGATCAACCCAAGAATGGCAAAGGAATAGTCTGGAGCTGCCCATAATACAAATGCTCCCATTATCATCAATAAAAAAGAAAAAGCAAGTATACTTTTTTGTGATAAATCTCTGAATACCGACCCAATAAGTAACCTTACTACAGCCATACCGGTTACGAAAAGGGATAGTCCAAAAAGTGCATTTTGCTCTGAGGCTTTGATTTTTTGAGATAAATACATGGTGGTCCAGTTATTGATTATACCCTCAATACTACTTTGACAAAACAGGAAAAAAGCAATGGTGAGTAAAAATGGATCTTTCAACAGTTTTATACCTTGCCCTATGGGGAATCCGTGACCATGTTTTGCATCAGGGAATCGGGTAATTAAAAATAAAAGAATGGCGGTAGCGGGTATAAAACCAATGACAGCCAATATAGATTGAAAATCAAATATAGAATGAAGACTTCCTAAAATGAAAGGCATACCCAAGGCCCCTAATGCAAAAAATACTCCTAATAGACTAAGATTGGCAGCTTTGTTTTTAGTGCTGATATCGGCTACAAGGGCATTGCTGGCCCCATTCAATGCACCGCCTCCTATCCCAAATGAGAATACACAGCATTTTAACAGAAACAGGGAAGAAGCAAAGGCTATGCCTTGAAAACCTATAAACATCAATATACACGATATGATCAAGAATAATTTGTAACCATACCGGTCGCAGGCTGGACCAAATAACAGGGATCCGGTCACTATACCGAATGGCAGTATAGAAAATAAACTGCCGGCAGCAATTTTATCCAATTGAAATTTTTCTTGTAGGCCAATAGAAACTGATCCCAGGGTAATCAATCCCATGCCAAAGATCAGCATACTGAGGCATGCAGACGCAAATACCAATCCGGAGTGGGAAGAAAATGATTTCATTGAATTGATTTTAATGCCAGGTAAGCTGCGCCGTATAACGCAGCTTGATTGTCTAAGGCCGATGATAAAAAATGTACCTGGGTCATACTGATGGGTTGTGCCCATTTGCCCGATTCCTGTTTTATATCATCTATATACTTTTTGGCAGGACCAAAAACACCACCGCCAAATATGATTTTTTCAGGATTGAAAATGGAGATTAGATTTGCACAGGCCATGCCCCAATATACGATGCATTCCCGTAGTACCTGTACAGCCAATACATCATTATTCCCGGCTAAATTAAATACATCATGCGCAGTGAATTCACCTTGTTTAAGGATTCCATTGTAATCAGGAGCGGAGTTCATTATTTCATGTGCCATTCTAACTATTCCATCTCCTGAGGCATAATATTCAAAACAACCATAGGGCAAATATTTAGAGTGAAAAGGGTTGCCCAAAGCCATCCAACCTATTGCCCCGGCAATATCATTAGATCCCCTAAGAATTTGCCCATTTACTAAAATTCCGGCACCAATTCCTGTACCAATGGTGAGAAATATAGCATCCTGGGTATTCATTGCATTTCCCTTCCACACTTCTCCCAGTATACCACATGCCCGGTCACTGTCCATTTTCACTATCATATCATCTCCTACTGATGATTTTATTTCTTGTATTATGGCATAGTCTTCCCAGCCCGGTATATTCGGAGCCCATACGGTGCCGGTTTTATTTCTGCTGATACCTGGTACGGATAAGCCTATGCCATATATACTATATTTTTCTATTAAATACTCTTTTATATGATCCGTAATCAATTTACCTACTTCCTTACCTGATCTGGATTGAAGATAAACTGTGGATTTTTTCACGATCTCACCTTCTGAAGTAAACAATGCAGATGCAAGTTTGGTACCGCCAAGGTCTAGAGCCAATATCATCAGATGATCTTTATGGTAATATCAGCAAGATACTTCTTTCAGGTAAGAATGCGAAATTGCTCACAGAAGTAAAACGGCATTCCTTAGGGTTTCGGCAAATCGACAGGCATTAATTTCCCACCTTCGCAAAATTCACAACTTCTCCAAATGCTCTTTTCGGCTTTAAGTCTTTATCAAATAATAGTGGATAATCTTTCCTTCCTCGTACAGGAAAATTATCCAACCAGCTGGTACGATCGGATATGTTCCAGAAGGTAACTGAGGATATGGATTTGTTGTATTTTCTAAACAGGTCGAAACAAATCTTGTAGCGCTCTACTTGCATAGTTTCACGTTCCGGAGTATATGCAGTTAGACTATCCTCTGGTCTTCGTTCGCGGCTGGAATGTCCTTTTGGATATACCGAAATATCCAATTCAGTGATTTGAACTTGCAGACCGAGCTCTGAAAATCTTTTGAGCGTAGCTTCGAGTACTTGTTCCGTTGGTTCATAAATGGACCAATGACCTTGCAAACCCACCCCATGAATGGGCACACCCTTCGATTTCAAGTCGGAAACCAATTTATATATTTTCTCTCTTTTTACAGGGTTTATTTCATTGTAATCATTGTAAAACAATAAAGCATCGGGATCTGCCTCATGAGCCCATTTAAACGCAAACTCTATGAACTCCGGGCCAATGATTTTATAAAAAAGAGATGGTCGGTAAAACTCATCTGCTTTGTCTGATATGGCTTCATTGACCACATCCCAGGCATATATTTTGCCCTTATATCTTGAAACTACAGCGCTTATGTGATCATGCAGCCGGCTTAATAAAATTTCTTTGGAAACTAGAGTAGTATCGGTAGCACTCATTTTGAAAAACCACTGTGGTGCCTGATTATGCCAACAAAGAGTGTGGCCACGCATAGCCATATTATTTCTCTCAGCGAATGCCCAGATAGAATCACCTCCAGCCCAGTTATAAAATGTATCGCGGGGATGAATTGGCCCCATTTTCATGGCATTTTCAGCTGTCATGCTATTAAACTGTGTTCGGATAAGCTCAGCTTCGTCAGTTTTGAGTGCGCGTGGTGAGACGGCAACTCCTATTTTAAAATAATCTTTATATACCTGAGCAAGGGATAATACCTGGTCAGATTGGCAATAAGAAGTAATTGTAAGGTGTACAATGGCAATTAATATTGGTAATGCTTTCATATTTTTTATCAAATCATAGCAAATGTAAATGATCTGATTAAATCAATTCGAAATATATCATTAGAACGTAATGATAATATTGGTATTGGATAAAATTTTGGTAAAAAAATAAACACATCCGAGATACTGGCGGATGTGTTTACGAAATCTAAAGCAGTCGATTAGGTGAACAATATTAAAACGAGGAACTAACGTACTTGCCATCCATAGAATTACTCTTCCTCATTGACTCTGATTCTTCTGTATTTTTTCCTGAATGCCTTTTTCTCTTCTTCCTTATTCAAATCATATTTTTCTACACTTCCGTCTTTGAATTTTATAATGACCTCATCATCATTTATATTCATGTCAATTGCATTTTCGGGTAATTCATATTCGAATAAAGGTGGAGCAGGTGGCATAGGAGCCATGGGTGGCATCGGGGGCATAGGTGACATCGGCGGCATAGGTGGCATAGGAGACATTCGAGCCATTGGCGGCATAGGTGCCATCGGGGCCATAGGCGGTATCGGGGCCATAGGCGGAATAGGTGGAGTATCTGGAAGTATATCTCCGTATTTCTCCTCAAACTCTTCTCTTGCTGATTCATTATTCAAATCATAGACTTCTTTATTGCCATTTTGCAGATACACGGTTGCACTATTTCCATCTTCACTATTGCCTCTGATCGAAATTCTTTTTATTTTTTCATCACCATCAGGTGTATAGGTATAAGATAGGGTTTGATGGCTACCCGAGATCATGGGAGGGGTAAGCATATCATATTTTTCAAAAAATTCAGCATACTTTTTTTCATCTTTCATGTCGTAGGACTCCATAGTACCGTTTTTAAATTTTACGATAGCTTTATCCATATTCCCATCCTTATCATGGGTGATTTTAATATGGTTATCATCCAGGGTGATCCTGGGTTTTACAGTGTCTTGAGATATGGACTCGTCAGTAATATTCCCATGATTATCAACATCCGGTAATGACCTGAATGCAAGCAATAGTAACAATCCAATGGGTAACAGTAACAAAAATTTTAGTTTTTGTAAATAATGCGATTTGTTTTGATTCATCATCATGATTCTTGATTTTAAAGAATGAAAATTGAAACCCGAGGCCAGGTTATTTGGACTATGCCCCAGTGTTTGTAATAATAAATATTGATACGCTTTGATATCAGTGCCTCGCGAAAGCATGATATCGTCAGCCAGATATTCCAGATTTTGGCGGATCGATTTTTTGAGAATCCGGGCAAAGGGGTTGAACCAATTGGCAATGCAGACCAGCTCAGCGAATACCATATCGATGGTGTGATGCTGCTTTATATGTATCATCTCATGGGCAATGATTTTCTCCAAGGCAGTTAAATCCTGATTATTACCAGGCACAAAAATGGAATTGCCAAAAGAAAAGGGAGTGATGTTATCTTTTGTTATGTATATGTGTCCGGTTAAATTGTGTTCTACTTTTTTGGCTGATTTTTTTATCCGGCGAAAGGAAATGACCTGAATACAAAATCGTATGATCAAGGTGAGCATGCCAATACTATAAAGAAAGACCAACATATTGGTAATATCAAAATGGCGTGAATAGTCCAATTCCATATTTTTTGAAAAGGAATACAAAGAAGGTATGTATGTTGCAATACGATGATAATCAGCAGCTGTCTCTTGCATGGCTGCACTCTTCAGTTCTATAGAAAGTACAGCGAGTAATACAGAAGATAAGATCCCAAGTAAAAAGTACCAGCGCACCGATCTGAAAAAGGTGAGCTTTACCAAAAATAGTTTATAAAATAAGGTCAAGGCAGATACAGCTATTGTAAACTTTACCAGTACCATTGTGTAGTCCGTATTCATTTTTTACCTTTTTCAATAATTGAAATTATTTCCTTTAATTCTTTAGGGCTGAGCTTTTGATTCTCCACAAAAAAATTGACCATTTGTTTGTAGCTATTATCAAAATAGTCTTTTACAAAACCACTCATAAATGTCTTTTTATAGTCTTTCTCAGTGATAATGGGTTTGTACAGAATTACATTACCTATCTTTCTGCTGGATAGATATTCCTTTTTTTCAAGGTTTTTGATGGTGGATGCCAGAGTAGTATAGGGCATTTCCTCTTCACCCAGGATTTCCAATATGGCACGGATATGCGTCTCCCCGATTTGCCAGATTACCTTCATGGCTTGTTCTTCCTGATTGGTCAGTTTTTGCATTTTCTACGAATTAAAATACAATACTACGATAAATTCGTAGATATGTCAAGGGGTACGTAAAATATTTTTAAATTAAATTTATCTTGTGCCAAAATATTTTCATGCAGACCCATACTGTCTTCATTTCCCGCAATATACCTTCCATAGGAATAGAACTCTTAAAACAACACGGTTTTCAGGTGAAAGTTTGGCCCGAAGACAGACCAATGACGCAAACAGAATTAATGGATGCAGCCAAACAAGCAGATGTATTGCTCAGCCTGGGCGAAAATAAAATGGATCCCTTTTTTTTACAGGAATGCAAACATCTCAAGATGATCTCCCAGTTTGCCGTTGGATATGATAATATAAATATACCGGAAGCCACCAGGCTGGGCATTCCTGTGGGAAATACCCCTGGAGTATTAGCCGATGCTACTGCAGATATTGCCTTTGGGCTGATGATAGCAGTATCACGAAAGTTTTTCTTCAATCATTTAAAAATTATTAATGGTGGATGGGGTGCATTTATGCCTACAGCTAATTTAGGCCAGGAATTATACGGTAAGACTTTGGGTATTTTTGGACTCGGGTCCATCGGTTCAGTGATGGCCCAGCGATGTAAAGGGGCTTATAATATGAATGTCATTTATTATAATCGTACCCGTAATGCACAGGCAGAATCCGATTTTAATGCCCATCGGGTGGAATTTGATGAATTGCTGGCAATGAGTGATGTACTCTCTGTGCATTCTGTGCTCAGCGACGAGACCAGAGGCAAATTTAATAAAGAGGCTTTCTTAAAAATGAAGCCCAACTCCATCTTTATCAATACCTCCCGCGGTGGGGTGCATAATGAAGAAGATCTAATCTGGGCATTGGACAATAAAATCATCTGGGGCGCAGGACTTGATGTTACAAATCCTGAACCAATGCATAAAGACAATCGCTTATTATTCATGGAAAATGCATGTGTATTACCCCATATCGGGTCTGCTACTGTAGAGGCCAGGGATGGTATGTCGAGATTGGCAGCTGAGAATATTATTTATTATTTCAAAGAGGGCAGAATCCCCCATTGTGTGAATCCCGAAGTATTGAATCCATAAGCGTTTTAAAAAAGTATTCCGGTCTTATAGTATTCTTTAATAGAAGCAAACAGGAAAAAGGAAATCAAAACTATTTTGAGACCTTTGAAAAAATTACACGTATACGTAAGGAAAAGTAGAACGCGCTTATTTGGAAGTGGGTCGTTGTTGAAAAGTAGGTACTACAGCGTTAAATGGCTTCTTTATAAGTGACTTGCTTCCCGGCCTGCTGATTTCAATAGTAATCCAGACAAGCAGAAGCGATTTAATTCATTCATTAGCTTTTCGCACCCGGCCGCTTCGCCACAAACTCATTCTTTGCCCACCAATTTTTTTGAAAGTCAAAACTGTGACGGTTGCGTTCAGGTCCCCAGCCACCGTGCCGTACATTGGGATAAATCATCATATCAAATTGTTTTCCGGTGAGCTGTAATTTTTCAATCAGTTGAAAGGTATTTTGCATATGTACATTATCATCGGTACTGCCATGCAGAATGAGTAGCTTTCCTTTCAAATTGTCGGTGAAATTCAATACAGATCCGTTTTTGTATCCATCCGGATTTTCTTGTGGGGTATCCATATATCTTTCGGTATATACATTGTCGTATAATTGCCAGTCTATCACGGGGGCTGATGAAATGCCGTGTGTAAAAGAATTGGGAGCTTTTGTAAGTGCCAGGGCAGTCATATAACCACCATAGCTTCCTCCCTGGATAGCGATATGGTTGCTGTCGATAAAAGGTAATGTCTTTAGATAGTCTGCTACTTTGGCATAATCATGAACCTCCCATTTACCCAGGTTGCGGTGCATATAGTCCAATCCTTTTTTTCCGAATAAACCGGATGCGCGATGGTCTGTCTCCAATTGGATCACACCCTGGTTTAATAATTCATTATTGGTAAAGTCAATGTATTCATTTCTCAATCCTCCGGCATCGGGTCCACCATATATACTGAATAAGACGGGGTACACTTTTCCATTTTTTTTGCCCTCTTCAAAATCAACCGGCAGGTTCCACACTACGGGCAGATCAAATCCATCACCGGAGGGAACTGTAAAATGTTCGGTTTTAATACCGGCTACTTTATTTGTATTTATTTTCTGCCCAAGGTCTCTCAACTTTTTACCATCGCTGTTGCCGACATACATACTCAACGGAGTTTGCAGATTGCTCCAGGTATCTATAAAATAGGTTCCATTGGGAGATAGTAAAGTCCGGTGTGTTCCATTAGTATTGGATATTTCTTTTACACCAGTGCCATCCAATTTCATTTTATATAATGTATTAAAATTCAGATGATCTTCTCCGGTACCATTAAACAGAACCGTATTTTTAGACTCATCAATAAATAGGATGTCATTTACCCTCCATTTAAATTTAGTCAATTGTTGCACCTGATTTTTAGTTTGATCGTATTTATAGATATTCCACCAACCATCCAGAGGATGGATCATCAAAAAACTATTGTCTTTTAAAAACCAGATTTTTTCATGGAACTCTACCCAGGTAGGATATTTTTCATCAAATAAGAATCGTTTGTTTTTTGTTGACGGATTGTAAGCGTAAAACTTTAATTCAGTTTGATCCCGATTTAACTCCTGGAAAATAAGTTCTTTGCTATCCGGGGTCCAAAATGGCCACGCGGTGTATTGATCAGCATTTTCATCCTCTTCTATTTTAGTTATTTCACCGGTGGATAAATTTACAATTTCCATCCTTACGTGGGGATTAGGGTCGCCTGCTTTAGGATAATGTTCGTTTTCCAATACGACATGCACACCTTCTGACCTGGTGATGGGAAAACGGGGTACAGGGGTATCATCGGTATGCAGGTAAGCAATCGATTTGCTGTCCGGGCTCCACCAAAATGCCCGATAGCGTGAAGCTCTTCCAAGTATTTCTTCAAAATAAACCCACGATGCATAACCATTATAAATACTTTCAGCCCCATCCGTAGTAAGTTGTCGATGCAGATTTGATCCCAGAGTTGCAATAAAAAGGTTGCCATTTTTAACATAAGCTATGCTTTTACCATCTGGTGAAAACTGTGGCACTTTTTCTTCGGCAGGATCTGAAGTAATCTGTTTTAAATTACCATCATAAATAAATAGATCATTATTTTTTTTGATTAAATAGCTATTGTCATTGCTGACACCCCAGTTATACGATCGCAATGTATCGGGAAGGATCACCTTGGCCGCAGTTGATTCTGTAAGTAATGTTGCTTGCCCTGTGAGAGCATTTACTTTATACGATCTGGTAATCAATCCTTCGGGCTTTGTTTCCAGGTAATGATTGTCATCTAACCATTTGGTGATATTGGGAAGAGACTGCGCATACAGATTAGCGCTTAGTAAAAAAAGAATGAGCTGCTTTGCCAATTGTTTCATTTGTTTCTTAAATTAATTTAGCATGTTAAATATAAGGAATACTTATATGATATTTAACCGGGATGATGGAACGGAACTGAAAATTGCATTGAATGAATTTAGTAGAGGAAACTCTTTACGGTTTATTACCCATGAACTCATAATTAAATTCACCCTGGTTGATCTTAATAAATGATTAATTAATACCAGCTAAAGAATACACCGGAATGGCCACAAGAATAAGTATTGAAAACGGTATTTCTTTATCAGCTTATTTCAACTCTTCCACCACCTCAAATGCAATCACAGAATTTTTCCAGAAAGTGGGTACATATACTGTTTTACTGGCTGGATCCCAGCCTATATCTGCAGTATTCTTGCCCAATGAGGCACCATCAAAAACCATTTCTTTACGACCATCTCCATTTATATACCATACAGTACCCGCCCAGCAAGAGGCGATAAAATCTTCATCTTTTACATGCTCTACACCATCGGTGCCCCCCTCCATACCATCGATGATTTTAGCTATCGATTTGGATATGGGATCTACTTTGTACAAACCACCACTATTCATTATAAATAAATCTCTGCCTCTTACCAATACTCCATTGGGTCCGGATAAAGAATCCAACACCATAGATGCATTATTGGTTTCTATTTTATACAATCGTTTGCCTTGGGAATCCGTTACGTAGATTACACCCGATGCATCTATAGAAATATCATTTAGACCTGTAGCACCGGGTACAGAAATTTTTTGTATTATTTTACCGGTAGCGATATCAATCACGATGACCTGTTTCATATCAGCTACATACAGTTTATTTTCAAAGATGCCCATTCCTTTTGGTGCATGCAATCCGGTTACCCATTCCACCTGCAGGATTTTACCATCAAGCCCAAGCTTTCCGATTGAGCCTTTGCCATCAGCACCCCAGGGTTCTTTACCATCGATATTGCTTACATAAAGTACCTGGTTTTTTGAATCAAAAAGGACGGATTCGGGTACTTTAAACAATGTATCTGATTCCCATTTTTGTACCAACCGGTGCGTAGGAATTTTAGGTGTTTCAACTACAGCTGTGGTAGTTTCGGTTTTCTTTTCTGATTTGCAAGCTGTAATCAGTATTGTACAAAGGATTAAAAAGTTAATTATTCTCATCATGACTAATATAGTATTGTTCCTGTAAATTTAACTTTTTGAAACCGAATGAATTTTAAATTAGTTGGTATTCACAAATCGTTTGTATTTTAATAATCACCTTATCACTCAACCAGAATGAGGAGCCTTTTATGCTTCAGTGGGTGTAGAATCTATACTGCCTTGGGTTTTAGTTTCCAATTTCAACATTGACTTACCTCCGGGTATTTTCAACCGGTACCAGTGGAAAAGACTTCGGAAATTTCTATTTTTTATTTGGTAAGTCGAATAAGTAGAGTTATTTAATTTTTTCAACTTCAGGGCTCATGCCGACGGGAAATATGCATTTCATTTTTTGGCTTGGCGATTAATTTGTTTTAATCAAAACCATTACCTCTAGAGGCCCATGAGCCCCAATTACCAGGGCTTGTTCTATATCACCTGTTTTTGAAGGCCCGGATATCCATACACCGTATCCAAAATCATCGGGATTTAATCTGGAATAAGCTTCATGCAGGTTAAATACCAGCTCATTTTGATCAATGATTATCACCAGGTACTTGGTGAGAAAAGCTACAGATCGGTGTTCGAGGTTTAAATCATGTATCCAGATAGCTCCATTATTTATTACTCCAAGACTGCCGTTGATTACAGTTATATCCAGCTTATTTGCAGATTCTATAGTAGCAGGAGTATTATGTAAATATGGAAATCCAGGCGCATGAATATGTCCATGTTCGTTCCATTGTTTAAGAATCAAGTCGGGTATAGAATCAGAGGAATTAATAATTTTTACAATTGCTGCATTATCAGATAAGTTTTTCATAAAAAGCTCCAATCCTTCACGTTGGGTTAAAGTGTGTGGATAGGAGGGTATGGGAGGCAGTGCCAGATCACTTATGGGTTTGTTTTCACGAATAGAATTTAATATGATTTCTCTGCTTGACATGATATGTAAAGATATATTCTAAAATTGTATTTAAAGCGACTCCTGCCTGAAGATTATTTTCCCATCCACTTTTTAAACTCCTGTGCCTTCTCTTTACTTACCAGCACATAATTTTCATCAGTCTTTGGTGTAAGATGTACAGCCAGTTTTCCATTAAGATGAGATTGAAATGATTGAATGGCATTGGCATGGACCAGATACGATCGGTTTAATCTAAAAAAATAGGATGGATCCAACATGTTTTCCAGTTCTTCCAGGGTATAATCTATTACAAACCGTTGATTGTCCCAGGTGCGTAAAAAACAAAGTTTAGCTTCAGCATAAAACCACGCAATTTTAGTGCCCTCAATAGTGATCCATCGCTGCCCTTGTTTGACTAAAAATCGTTGGCGATATTCTTGTTTGAAGCCTGTTTTTAATGAATTAATCAATCGATCGATATGTTCTGAATTGACCAAACTATTGTTTAACGGCCTTATTTGAATGTATTTTGCCAGAGCCTGTACCAAATCGTCTTTTCGTATTGGTTTAAGTAAATAATCGATACTGTTCACCTTAAATGCCTGTAGAGCATATTCATCGTAGGAAGTAGTGAAAATAATAGGGGTTACTATTTTTACCTGTTTAAAGATTTCAAAGCACTGTCCATCAGCTAACTCTATGTCCATAAAAATCAAATCCGGATTGGCATTATTTTGAAACCACCACACAGCTGATTTTATAGTTTCCGCATGCCCCAAAACCTGAATATCGGGATTCACTTCTTCCAATAATTTTATCAATCGGTCCAGACCAAAAGGTTCATCTTCAAGTATAAATGCCTTTATTTTCATGGAACAAATTTTAACAGAGGTAAATCAACTATAAATTCTGTTTCGGTCTCTTCCACGATCACATCCGGTGCGTTTAAGTATTTATATTTAGACATGATATTAGTGAGTCCGATTTTTTCTGAAGGCACAGGTGAATTTTTTTTTTGTAAATTATTTTTAACTATCAACCGTTGATCCGGTGTTGTAAAAATATCCAATCGAAGGGGATTTTCGGCAGTGACAATATTATGCTTTACGGCATTTTCGATCAGAAGCTGTAGAGTAAGTGGCGGTATCAAAAAGTGTATACCGGTATCCACTTCGACTTTCACAGTTAATGCATTGCCAAACCTTGTTTTTAGCAGGTTTAAATAGGAATAAGTAAAGTGAATTTCTTTTTCCAATGAAACTACGAGGTCATTGGTATTGTGTAAAATATACCGGTATACGTGGCTCATCTCCTCAACGAATTTTTCAGCCTGTATAGGGTCAATCCTGATCAGTGCACTTAATGTATTAAGACTATTAAATAGAAAATGAGGGTTTACCTGTTGTTTTAAACTGTCGTATTGGCTGTGTAATTTCATTCTCCTCAATTCTTCTTTTTCAAGATCTGTTTGCCTGAGCTTGGAAAAATAATATATGGCTTCCGTTATTCCGAGTACGGTAATACAAAATATGAGGGCATTGAATATATACCCCATGATTTTAATAAAAGAATATTGCCAATCCATTTCGTGTAGCCAACCCGTGGTGATCCGGTCTGAAGGATACATATAAAATGCAACCCATCCTATCCCCAGGATACTGCTGCTGATCATTCTTTTCCACACCTGATATGCATCCGGGTATTTTTTCCAGGCTATTTTAAGAATGAATACCACTCCCAACCATTGAATGGCAATGATGGCAGACACCACGAGGCCAATCAATACTAATTTGAAAAAAGGGACCGGATGGGGTGGCACATTATTGGCGACATTGACTAAAATCAGCAAGATAATTCCTGCCATATGGATCTTGTATTCCGACTTTATCTGCATTGCTATATACTTTAATCCCAAAGGTACTTTTCCTTTCATGGAAAAGAAAAAAGGAAGAGAGTGAGCCTGCCAATTAAAGGGATGAATCGTCTTTTTTGATACAAGCAGTATCGTGGTGCAGCTTATCCTTTATTTATGATACTTCAGGTATACTAATGGTCGCCTGGAAGCAATTACCATTTTACTTTAAAATACGCAAGTGCAAATTTGGTGCATAAAATTTCAACCAATATGAAAAATTATCTCACAAAATCCACATTTATTTTAGTATGTCTTTTCAGCTTGTTGAAAGCAAAAGCGCAAAATTACGTTGAGTTATCTGCTGGAATTGCTTCGTATCATATACCCGCATCGAGGTTTACATTTTCAGGGATTCAACCTTTATTATTATCAGGCATACACAGATATACAGGGCCATCCCAGCGTCTGTCTTTAGGCATGCAGCTTAGTTTTAATAAAAGCAAGTATCAGGGCAATGGCATACAGATCCAGGGATTAATTTCATTTATGCCTGATCTGGGCAAACATATTCAATTGGGCTTAAGTACTGGTCCTGGTTTTCAGTTCAGTTTTTATCCCAGCCGCCCACAAACTTGGAAAGATGACAAATGGAAAGAAGGCAAAAGATTTAAAGGAGTAATTACTTTACCCCTTCAATTAAGCCTGGCGTACAAATCGATACAAACCGGACATCTGGTTGCAAGACCGTATATAGCGTATAGATTACAAGGTCATTTCAGATATACTCCTGATCTGACTCCTTTGCCTAAATCAATGATTTTGGTTGGCTTTACTTTTAATAAAAATCAATTTTAAAAATATCAAAAATGAAAAAATTAGCATTTGTATTCCTTTTTATTCAATTCATCCAGGGATGTACCAAAATGGCCTACGAAGTAGATACTAAAGAGACACCTTTTGGTTTTGATTATAATCACAATCACCCGCTAAAAGACAGCATTGATAGAATAATAAGCCACCACATAAATAAAGGACTTCCGGGTATACAGGTTATAATAAAAAATAAAGATGGATGGTACCTGGCGGCCGATGGTCTGAAATCAATCGAAAAGCGGTCGCCCATGAATATTCATATGACATCCTGGTTGTATAGTATTTCAAAAATATATACTGCCACACTGGTACTCTACATGACGGAAAAAAACGTGCTTAAATTGGATGAACCCATTAATGCCTATTTGTCACCAGGCACGGCCACCCGCATACCTCATTCAGGGGAAATTACCGTACGCATGCTATTAAATCATACTTCAGGGATCAGAAATTTCACCGTAGAACCGGTGTATCAGCTACGGCAATTTAATTCCCCATTGAAACAACCTTCTTTGTCTGAACAATTGGAGTTTATTTATGAAAAACCTCTTCTGTTTGATCCAGGTACTGATTTTTATTATTCCAATACAAATTATATACTATTACAATATATTTTAGAAATGGTTTCAGGTAAATCCTATAAGGACCTGTTGACCGGGATTATTATCAGGCCATTATCCCTTAATCATACATTTTTCGAAATTTCAGATCAGGAACTGGTAGAATTAGGAGCTCCAAATTTTTATTTTGAGCGGTATAATAATGGCCAACTTGAAAATATTACTACCTGGAATAACGCCATCGGCCAATCGTTAAAGGGCTATGGAGGCATTGTGGCACATGGTGTGGATGTAATTGCATTTTATTCAGCATTGCTACAGGGTAAAATTTTATCTGCCAATAGTCTTCTTGAAATGCAAAGATGGATAGTGGGAAAAGGGCATGAGGAGGCCGATTATGGGCTCGGACTGGAGTATTTTGAATATGTCAAAGGGGTGCCTACTTTTGGTCATGAAGGGGATAATATAGGAGGTACTACAGAAGTTCTGTATATCCCATCCAATGATACTTATATATTTATTAGTATTAATGCTGGCCGGCAACTTTTTGGAAAATATTTATTTAAAACTTCTGAGGCTAAAATTGATCTATGCACCTTCCTCTCAAAGACCAAATGAGGGTATGACTTCATATCAGGATAGTATTGAAACCATCAGGGATATATCAAGGTAGTATTTCCCGGATGGCATATAAACTAAGTTTGTAACCGGTTATTTCTGTCCACGGTTTACGTACCTTTGCATCTTAAAAATTAAAAAAATTAATGCCATTTCAAGAAAGAGTCCCTGACCAATTGTTTGATGATAAAGGGCATTACCTTGGACGGCCGGCTGACTTTAATGATCGTATCATTGAGCGAAAGCTTAGGCTGGTATATAAAGTGCCTGGATTCATAGGAAAAGATTATACTTTAATGGATATTGGTTGTGGAAACGGAGCCTACCTTCTTCGCCTGGCTGATAAAATGAAATCCTGCATAGGGTTGGAAATTTCAGATGAGCATTTATCTCAGTTTAATGAATATATGATTCAACACCATATTACAAACAGTGAATGTCAAATTATCAATATTGAAAAAGCAGATCCTCCGATGGTAGTGGATCGACTGCTGAGCTTTGAAGTGATAGAACATCTAACCACCGAAGACTCCTTATCTTTTTATTACAAGGCGCTGAAGAAAGATGGTCTCATGGTCATCACGGTGCCCAATAAATGGTGGATTTTCGAGACCCATGGTGCAAAGCTTCCACTGCTTCCCTGGAATAGAGTGCCTTTTTTCTCATGGTTACCAAAATCAATACATGAGCGCTACGCAAATGCAAGAATTTATACTAAAGAGCGAATCGTAGCTCTTTTGGAAAAACACGGTTTTACAGTTTTAACTACTGAGTATGTAACCGCTCCTATGGATATGTTGCCCAAGGGAGCATTTAAGAACTTTGTGATCAAGTATTTTTTCAATTCAGATACCACCCGGCTTCCATTTAAATCTACCTCTATATTTGTGGTAGCCAGAAAATGATTGAGAATGACCAAATGCTGATCTGGACCCATGCATGTAATATAATTATATGTGATTCCTGGACCACTTTAAAAAATCAAAGTACTGGAGGATTGACCCGGCCTTCATTTTATAATTCTCCAACCCACTGATTTTTAACAAAATAGATCATCTTTTGTACAATAAAGTAAAAAGTGTACTTTTGCATTCGCTTTGGCAAAAAGACCTTGCCAAATTTAGACATATTAAATATTATTAAAATTCGTAAATAACTGAATACAAATGGCTTTAATCAGTAAAATTCGTAAACAAAGCTGGATTATAGTAGCGTCACTTGCCGTTGCATTATTGGGCTTTTTAATCATGGATGTGGTTCAAAATAACACTTTTGGAGGTGGTAATACCAAATTTAGTGTAGGTAAAGTAAACGGAACCAATATCGATTATAATGATTTTTCCCGTACCGAGCAAATCTTATACAATAATAGCGGGGCTGACCCTTATGCCCGCAGAAATTATTTGTGGAATTTCTTTGTGGAAAATGCATTACTGGAGAAAGTATCAGATAAATTGGGAATTGGCGTAAGCACAGCTGAAATGGATGAATTACAATTCGGTAATAATCTGAGCCCAATAGTACAACAACGCTTTATTAACCCGAATACGGGAGTTGTAGATCGCGAGCAGTTAAACCAGATAAAACAAGGCCTTGAAAATAACCAATTGCGGGCGGACCTGGTAACCTACTGGAACGAACAAAAAAAGGAAATAGTAAAAGAAAGACTGCAATCAAAGTATACCAGCCTTGTTTCAAAAGCCATCTATGTACCTTCCTGGCAATCTGAACTAAGGAATGCCGAATCAAATGAACTAATCGATTTTCATTATGTGAAACTTCCATTTGACTTGATTACGGATAGTATTGTAGTAACGGATAAAGACATTGAGCAATACATTAGCTCCCATGCCAATAATTATAAATATCCGGAAGAAGCCCGATTTATCGAATATGTAAACTTTATGGTTGAGCCTACCAAGGAAGACAGCATGGAGATATATAATAGCCTTGTTGCTTTGGTAGATAGTTTTAGAGTGAGTACTGATGACTCTTCTTTTTTAATATTGAATGAAGGTATCAGGGACGAAGCATATATGGACAAAGCAAAGCTAAGCCCTGGTTTTGCAGATCAGCTCTATGGTATGAAAAAAGGCGAAGTTACTGGCCCATATATAGATGGTGGAGAATATGTGGTTGCTAAATTGACAGATCGAAAAATAATAGCGGATTCAGTTAAAGCCAGACATATACTTAGGTCTGTACAGACTGCAGACCAATTTGCTGCTGCTCAAGCTACAATAGATAGTTTGAAATCGTTACTTGAAAGCGGACAGGCAAAATTTGATTCTCTTGCAATTCGGTTCTCACAGGACCCCGGATCGGGATTTAATGGAGGTGATTTGGGAATGATAGGTCATGATGTAATGGTAAAGCCTTTTAATGATGTAATCTTTTTTAAAGCGGTACCTCGCAAGTATTATTCGGTTGCAACCCAATTTGGCATTCACCTTATTGAAGTAACAGAGCAAAAATTTGCAAAAGGAGCCACAGATCGGGTACAGGTTGCTTATATCAGAAGGCCCATCATACCTTCTCAGGAAACCCAAAACAGAATAGAAGATGAAGTAAATACACTTAATAATACCCATCGTAACCTGAATGACCTAAAAAAAGCATTGGCCGATAAAAAAGATCTGAAATTTGAAAATACCGGTGCGGTGAGGCAAAATGATGCGATTGCAGGTCAGTTACCCTCATCTGAAAGTACACGATCCATGGTGCGTTGGGCTTTTGACAAATCCACTAAAGTGGGAGATGTATCCAATGAAGT
>JBGAVW010000018.1:0-79270 GCA_044227925.1 Saprospiraceae bacterium
GATATTTCACAACCTCCTGGAAAGCTAGGGGACTTTCTTACCATATTAAGGGGTAATACTTCCGGTTTTGGGTATACTGAAGAATTAAAGATAATTATAGATCAAAAGTCATTATCAAACGATATGGTCCTGGATCAGGAATTCTATCCGTCTTTAAAAATTGGTGCTTTGGAGTATAAGGGTGTTCACAGTATGGATGTCACTGGATTTATGGGAGGCGTATATAAATATTATATTAATGAGGACAAAGGTTTGATTGCTTTCAAGGATGAAGACGAAATACTTTGGATTAGAAATTAGTCAATATGACGCATCCTTTATTTCTTATTTCATTCTTTATTGTACCTGGTTCGGATGTTAGTATTGAAACCCTGGTAATTCTTAACAATAGCAATAATTCATTTTTTGCCATTTTATTTTGATAAACTGGCCTGATCGTCAACGATTTATACCAAACTGTTTTCGGATTTATACCAAAAACCACCTGTTTTTCAATAAATTATGAAATTTTGCTTGCTGATCTTAGTAAAAAAATCTACATTTGCAGCCGCTTTCATAAAAAGATTAAAAACTTATTACAGTGAAGACATTATCTTATAAAACCATTTCTGCCAAAAAAGAAGATTTTGACAATAAAAGAAAATGGTATGTGGTAGATGCTGATGGGTTGACTCTCGGAAGGTTATCCACCAAAATTGCATCTATTCTTAGAGGCAAAACCAATCCTGCCTATACTCCACATGCTGACACCGGCGATTTTGTAATCGTTACCAATGCCGGTAAAGTAAGACTTACAGGTAAGAAAAGCCTTAATAAAGAATATGAGACTTATTCAGGTTACCCTGGAGGTCAAAAAGTAAAGACTGCCAAGGAGCTTTATCTTAAGAATCCGGAATATATACTGGAACACGCTGTAAAAGGAATGTTACCAAAAAACAGTCTTGGCCGGCAAATGTTTAAAAAATTATTTTTATATAAAGGTGCTGATCACCCTCACAGTGCTCAGAAACCGGTAGCTTTAACTATTTGATCATAACCAATCCAATAAAATTCTATAAATGGAAATAATAAACGGTGTCGGAAGACGCAAAGCAGCAGTAGCCAGAGTTTATCTTTCAAAAGGTACTGGCACCATCAGAGTAAACGGTCGCGAACTGGCCGACTATTTTCCACTAAAAAATATGCAGGCAAAACTGATAGAGCCTTTTCAGACTACTAAAGTGGAGCAGGCTGGATATGATATGAAAATCCTCGTTTCAGGTGGTGGTTTTAAAGGCCAGGCTGAAGCTATACGCATGGGTATCTCCAGGTGTTTGGTGAAAATTGATGGTGAACATAAAAAACCATTGAAAGATCTAAAACTACTTACCCGTGATGCTCGTGTAGTAGAGCGTAAAAAATACGGTAAACCAAAAGCTCGTAAAAGCTTCCAATTCTCTAAGCGTTAATCTCAACTATTTAATTCAAAAGATAAATCTGATGAAAATTCCAACATATCAGGAAATGTTAGATGCAGGTGTTCATTTTGGTCACCTCAGAAAGAAGTGGAATCCCAAGATGCGACAGTATATTTTTGCTGAACACAAGGGTATTCATATAATCGATGTGAACAGAACAGCTGAAAATCTTGAAAAAGCAGCCAATGCTATTCGCAACATAGTGAAGTCAGGCCGGAAAATCATGTTCGTGGCTACTAAAAAACAAGCCAGAGAAATCATGGCTACAGCAGCACGAAATGTTAATATGCCCTTTGTAACAGAAAGATGGCTTGGTGGAATGATGACTAACTTTGCCACCATCAGACGATCTGTAAAGAAAATGCATAATATCGAGCGAATGCTGGCTCAAGGATCTGAGCTTACCAGCATTACCAAAAAGGAGAAATTGACACTTGACCGGGAGCGTCAAAAACTGGATAAAGAATTGGGTGGTATTTCTCAATTAAACAGATTGCCTGATGCCTTATTTATAGTGGATATCGGACATGAGCATATAGCTTTACAGGAAGCTACCAAACTGGGAATAAAGACTTTTGCGATGGTGGATACCAATTGTGACCCTAACCTGGTAGATTTTGCCATACCTGCCAATGATGATGCGACCAAATCTATCAATCTGATTACCAGTGTCATAGTTGATGCGATTAAAGAAGGTCTCGAAGAGAGAAAAGCTATGAAAACTGAATTGGAAAATACGGCAGCAGCGGCCAATTCGTAGTCAATAAAAACAAACTTATTTTATAATATCCCGGCCTCTGCAATAGGTCGGGATATTTTTTATAAAATCATATATATAATTATTATTTAATCCTTATCTAAATTTTAAAAATGAGCGAAATTTCAGCATCAGATGTAAAAAAACTCCGCGAAATGACCGGAGCAGGAATGATGGATTGTAAAGCAGCCTTAAATGAAGCAGCCGGAGATTTTGAAAAAGCAATAGAGGTGCTTCGTAAAAAGGGGCAAAAACTTTCTGTAAAAAGAGCTGACCGGGAAGCCAAAGAAGGTGTGGTTATAGCTCTGGTTTCACCTGATCGTACAAAAGGTATAGTAGTAAGACTTAGTTCAGAGACGGATTTTGTATCTAAAAACGAGGATTTTGTGAATACTACAAAACAAATAGCACAAATTGCCCTGGATCATTTTCCGGCAAACCTGGAGGCTCTGGGTCAACTACCTATCAATGGAATTGCAATAAAAGATAAAGTCACCGATATGGTCGCCGCAATTGGCGAAAAGATAGGTCTTGAATCATATGAAAAATTAGAAGCGCCTCAGGTAGTGTCTTATATTCACATGGGAAATAGAGCAGGTGTAATAGTAGGACTGAATAAAGCCGGTGATCAGTTTCTCGAATCAGGCAAAGATGTTGCTATGCAAATAGCTGCTATGAAACCCATAGCTGTAACTCCTGATGGGGTGGACAAATCCATCATCGAAAAAGAAATAGAAATAGGTAAGGAAGTAGCCCGTGCAGAAGGAAAAGCTGAAGAGATGTTGGAAAAAATTGCTCTCGGAAAATTGAATAAATTCTATAAAGAAAATACATTATTACAACAGGAGTTTGTAAAAGACTCTAAGTTGACCATAGATGCGTATCTCAAAAAGCAGGACAAAGACCTTACAGTAACTGCTTTTAAACACGTTATGAACGGCTAGGCAATTATTGCAGTATCAAAAAGGGACTATCTTAATTTGTTCCCTAAAATCATAAATCCTGTCTTGTAAAAAAAATACATGGCAGGATTTTTGATTTTATAAACCAATTTATCCCTAATTTGTTCTAAGAATCAATTGAATTGATATAAATCAGTCAAGAATTGGACAAGGCTATTTTATTTAAATCCTAGTATCGGAATTGATGAATTTTAAACAAGAACATGAAAAATTGGACCAACGTAAAAAAGATCATATTGAACTTGCATTGGTATCCCAGGTAAAAGGTGCTTTTTCAGATTCGCGATTTTATTATGAGCCTTTGCTGGGGACTCATGTCCAAAAAGAAATTCCATTACCATTTACTTTGGCAGGAAAACAAATGTTATTTCCCTTATGGGTGTCATCCATGACTGGAGGTACTGCCTTTGCAGGTAAAATAAATAAAAGATTAGCCCGCGCTTGTAATGAATTTGGGTTGGGTATGGGATTAGGCTCCTGTAGAATTATCTTAGATAGCAAAAAATACATTGATGACTTTAATGTAAGAGGTGAAATCGGGAATGAAGCACCTCTTTTTGCCAATCTCGGCATAGCACAGATTGAAACTATTCTAAAATCAAAAGACTGGGATAAGGTCAATCTATTAATTGCAGGCTTGAAAGCCGATGGCTTGATCATACATGTAAATCCGTTGCAGGAGTGGTTACAGCCGGAGGGCGACAAAATTACTCTGAGGCCGATCGACATTCTTGAAGTGGCCCTACAGAAAATAAAATTTCCAATCATCGTAAAAGAAGTGGGACAGGGGATGGGCCCGGAAAGTTTAAAAGCTTTGATGAAAATGCCGGTCGAGGCTATTGAGTTTGCCGCCTTAGGGGGTACTAATTTTTCTCTTTTGGAAATTAAAAGAGGTGATAAAGCCAATACTTCATTTAATGGTCTGAGTGAAATAGGACATACTTCACAGGAAATGATTTTATTTATCAACACTATTTTGAATGAAAAGAAAATGAAATTGAAATCAAAAAAGTTTATCATTTCGGGAGGAGTAAAAGATTTTTTAGATGGATATTATTTAATGAATAAACTGAAGGCACCATCTATCTATGGGCAGGCATCTGCATTTCTGTTACACGCCAAGAAAAATTACGCATCTCTCCATTCTTATATTAAAAGTCAACTGGATGGCTTGCAACTTGCTTACAATTATCTTCAGGTAAAATAGAATTAAATAGAATTATTCTCTGTCCATGGACAAACAAAAAACGATAACAGGATTTTCAAAACTATCTAAGCTGGGCAAAATAAAATGGCTTGTTGAGAATTTTTTTAAAGATCCTGAAATTGTAATGCACGAACTCAAGAGCTATTGGCTTGCGGATGTGCAACAACAGGAATTGCTGGATGGAATTAGTGAAAATACCATAAGTAATTACCCTCTTCCACTTGGTATTGTGCCCAATTTCGTTCTCAATGGTAAGACCTATGCTGTACCTATGGTGATAGAGGAAAGTAGTGTGGTCGCAGCAGCCTCTAATGCAGCTAAATTTTGGATGACTCGGGGGGGAATACATGCTGAAGTGCTCAATACCATCAAGATCGGTCATGTACATTTTTATTGGGGCGGTACTCCAGAAAGATTGCAGACACTGTTTGAAATAGTAAAGCCAATATTGATCAGGGATTCAATGGCCTTAATGACAGGCATGATAGAAAGAGGGGGCGGATTAAAATCACTCATTTTAAAAGATTTTAATGATCAGGAACCGGGTCTATATCAATTGTTTGCAGAGTTTGATACTAAAGACTCCATGGGAGCCAATTTTATAAACTCTGTATTAGAACAATTTTCCACTTCATTGCAGCAATTTTTTAAGTCATCCGACTTATTAGCTGAGTCTGAAAGAGAAATAGAAGTGATCATGGCCATTTTGTCCAACTATACTCCGGATTGTATAGTTCATGTGAAAGTGCAATGCCCGGTCGAGGACCTTGGTGAAATCAATGGATTGTCTCCACTTACCTTTGCGGAGCGATTTTATCATGCCATTAGGATCGCACATGTAGACAGCTATAGAGCGACTACGCACAACAAGGGTATTTTTAATGGTATTGACGCAGTGGCCCTGGCTACTGGTAATGATTTCAGATCGATTGAAGCATGTGGGCACACCCATGCCTCGCGAACCGGAAAATATAAAAGCCTGAGCAATTGTACCATAGATAATAACCTGTTTAAATTTTGGATGGAGATACCGATGGCCGTTGGCACGGTTGGAGGGCTCACCAAATTACATCCTATAGCCAGGCGATCACTTGAGTTGCTTGAAAACCCTTCAGCGGAAGTATTGATGATGATTATTGCAGGTACGGGGCTATTGCAAAACTTTGCGGCCATTAAATCATTAATTACCACAGGCATACAGCAAGGCCATATGAAAATGCATTTAATCAATATACTCAATCAATTAAATGCAGACGCATTTCAAAAACAGGCAACCATCAAATACTTTGAAGAAAAGACCGTCTCTGTTTCAGCTGTAAAAAAATTTCTGGAGAGTATTTCAAAACCGTGAGGCTATGTCTTCAGATTTGTTTTGGTCATGAATATCATCTTCACTGTTGGATATTCCATACGAAGGCTCCATTTCCTCTGTTATTTTCTTTACAATCTTATATTCACTTAGAAATGCTTTAGCGATTACGCGGAGTACAGTATATGCTGGAATAGCCAATACCATTCCGGTAATCCCACCTACTTTCGCTGCCACCAGGATTATGATAAAGATTTCCAAAGGGTGGGCCTTCACTGTCTTGGAAAACAAAAAGGGTTGAACCAACCAATTATCTATCAATTGAGCAATAAATATTCCTCCGATGGATTTGGAGATCAAGGGTATAAGGGAATTACTAAGGTCTACTCCCACATTGGAAGTAATAGCAATAAAGACGGAAAATATCATTGCGATTATGGGGCCAACATATGGTATCACGTTCATAATGCCACCAAAAAATCCAATCAATAGTGCATTGTCTATCCCAAATAAACTTAAAGCAATATAACTTATAAAACAAAAAATAGAGGCCTGAACCAATATAGCGCCAAAATATTTTCTTAAAAGCCTGCTGGAATCTCCCAAAATGTGCAATATTTTTTGCTCATGTCTTTTAGGTACTATGGCAACCAGGTATTCCTGAAACAAACTTGATTCCTGTAAAAAGAAAAAAGTAATGAATATGATAGAACCAATTGCAAGCGTCAGATTAGACCCTATCTTGATTATGGAACTGAAAACATTGCTTACGCGCTCAGGTCTGAACCATTTTTGCACAATTTCTTTTAATTGATTCAATACATCCTGCTCAGAGGTGATCAGTCCCCAGCTTTGAAGTTTGGCATTAATATAAGACAAAGGTGATTTTAAAGAAGCACCTATCGCGTTGTAATCAATATTTGCCAGATGGGAGCCTTGTTCCAGGATGATTGGAATAAACAACAACCCAATAAGGCCTATGATAGACAGGTATACCAATATAGTGATCACGGCACTGATGCTGGTACCCCATTTAAATTTTCGAAGTTTAACCCTATCAAGCAAAAAATGCATTATGGGTTGGCCAAGCATTGAGAGTACCCATGAGGCCAGGACAAAGCTGACCAGATCAGCAAAATAATAAAGTAAGTAAATCCCTATGGCAACGGATATAAGAATCCAGATATTTCTTCCGGCTATTTGCATTTTGGCACCAAGGTAAAGCATAATCGCCAATTCTTTTTTACCATGGACCCACCACTTTCAAAAATAATAAATTTGGTACTAAGGCTGTATTCTTTTATTTTTATTGATCGATAGATGAAGTTTGAGCTTAAAAATATCATTCTGCTTTCAATATTATTAGCCTTATCTATTAATGAAATTCATTCGCAGACTACCATTCAACCCAGACAATTAGATTATAGTTTTGGGGGAGTGCTCTATACGGATGAAAAAAGTGTCTTTGGCGGTATTCATACATCGGGTTTTAGTATGGGGTACAGAAAAGGAAACATAAAAAAATATTATTTAACCAGTTTTTATCAGTTTGAAATCAGTTCACTAAAGCATCCGAAAGAATATTTTCAAAATTTACGCACCCAATCCATATTGCACAATATCACCAGCTCAGGCGGGTTTGTATACGGCAAGCAAAATTCCTTTTTTACATTGAGAGGAGGGGTAGGATCCAAGCGGTTTTTTTCTGAGAAAGCGAAGCGCAAAGGTGTAGCGGTAGCATTGACATATGGTGGAGGTGCTTCATTGGGTATATTGAAACCGTACTATCTTGAATTGAAAACTTTTGATGGGGACAAATATTTTCTAAAACCAACCAGGTATGAATCTAAAAATGAAAAGGATTTTTTAGACATAGATAAAATTGCAGGTTCAGCTTCATTTGTAAAAGGGTTAAATCAGTTGGGTGTGATTCCGGGTTTCCAAGGTCATGCCAGTGCTAATTTTTCTTTTGGCGAACAGGAGCAATATATAAAAGCTTTTGAAGCCGGCTTGAAAGTAGATGTATACACCAGGAAAATCCCAATCATGGTGCAAACGCCCAATACGGCATTTTTTATAAATTTTTATTTAGGTATAGAATTTGGTAAGAGAAAATAGAAACATTTTTTAACATTATTCTTATCTAATTATTCATATTTTTACCGTTAGTTGCTATAACCAGGATGAAGAAACTAATATTTTTTATTGCTGTGATACTGTCTTTGAGCCCAACTTTTGCTCAGGACATTCATTTCAGCCAATTTTATATGTCACCGTTGAATCTTAATCCGGCAATGACCGGGGTGATGAATTGTGACAAAAGATTTATTGGTAATTACCGCAATCAGTGGGCCAGCGTGCTTAAGTCTAATGCCTATAATACCTATGCGGCCTCCTATGATCAAAAAATACCCGTGGGTAGGTATGACTATTTTGGCATCGGCGGTGGGATGTATGGGGATGTGGCTGGCCAGCTTTCATTTGGTACAATCGCTGCTAAATTGGCTGGTTCCTTTAGTAAGCGGATGGCTGGTAACCGGGTCAACTCTCACTATCTCGCTGCAGGTTTTGATGTGGGAGTGGCACAGCGAAGTTTAAATTTTGCCGGGGCCCAGTTTGGAAGTCAACACGATGGGCAGGGTGGTTTTGATCCCACATTACCTGGTGAATCTATAGACAATAGCAACTTTATTTATCCAGATATAAATGTTGGCCTGTTATGGTTTTCTGTAATGGATAAAAACAGTTTTTATGCAGGAGTTGCCTACAGCCATTTAAATCAACCCAATCAATCCTTCAATAATGGTATTATAGATCCAATAGATGGCAAAATTACCGCACACGTTGGGGGGGAACTGGAATTAAAAAACAATTTGCACCTTATTCCCGGGGCAGTGATGTTTAGGCAAGGAGAGGCATTTGAAGTCAATCTTGGATCCAGTGCCAAATTTATTACCCAAAAAGCTAAAGATTTCGAACAATCGTTTCAATTTGGAGCCTGGGTAAGATTTGCTAACCATTTTGAAAAAGCCTTTACTACGGATGCGGTTATTGTTTCATCCAGATTTGATTTTAATAGGTATGGAGTGGGATTGAGCTATGATTTAAATGTATCCAGCCTGAGACCGGCAAGCAATGGAAACGGAGCTTTTGAGCTCTCATTAATATATAATATTTGTGGTGGTACATCTAGCAGAGGAGTGTATTGCCCTACTTTCTGATGTAATATCTGCAGACCGGACAAATTATAATCTTTATTGGTTTTTTCTTCCACAATTGTTGGAAGAATTAACGAGTTTTGCTTTATTTGTTATTCATTTATTAAAACCAAAAACGTATGTTCGGATCTAAAAAAACAGAAACTGTAACCAGCGCCACCCCAGCAGCACCCAAAAGCACCTCCACAGCAAGCTCTTCTTCTGCTCTTAATAGTATAGTCAGCGGTACCAAAATAGAAGGGAAAGTGCATTGTGAAAATGATATTCGGATTGATGGTCATCTTAAAGGATCACTCACTTGTAATAGCAAGGTAATCATCGGACCTTCCGGTATGGTTGATGGCGATATTGAATGTGAAAATGCTGTCATAGAAGGTCATTTTGTTGGCATTTTAACCGTTAAGGATTCCCTTCAGGTAAAAGAATCTGCCAATATAAAAGGGGACATCAATACTGATAAATTGGTTGTGCACTCAGGGGCAGTTTTCAATGTATCTTGCTTGATGAAAAATGAGATGATACACGAGACTTCCAAGGCAACCAGTAATGGCGTGTACCATGAAGTTTAATAGTCAACCATAATTTGGATCAAAATAAAAAATCAAAGCCAAATGATGTACTCAAATACTCGGGTATGGCATTTGAAATGCTTGCCTTCATTGGGGTAGGCTTGATGTTGGGTAGATTTTTGGATAAATGGATTAAAACAGAGCATCCTTTTTTTACATTGGGCCTTGGGATTTTATTTTTAAGTGCTTACTTTGTGCGATTAGTAAAGGATTTATCCAAAAAATGACCACTAAGCAGTTTTATATTTACCTAGCCGGGGTTACGATGGCCACGGGTGGAGTTTTAGTATTAATTACACAGTTAGGTCACTTTACTTCCGGCTTATTCCCATTTGTTGGGCTAATGTTTTTTTTGTTTTTTTCAATTCTGATCTATCATCTTGGTAAGTCCTCGGCTGTATCTTCAGATAAAAATAGATTTACCTCAGTGGTCATGTCAATGATTTTTTTAAAACTTATTCTTACCATAATAATTGTGTTGGGATTTGATAAATTGGTTGCAAAGGTGCAATTTAATCATGTGGTTAGTTTTTTAATTAGTTACTTGTTTTTTACGGTTTACGAAGTGTTTTTTATGTCAAAACTTGCCCGGTTAAAGGCGGGGTGATTATGCATATAAACCGGAATTAGTATCTTTATACTGCCTTAGTATACTATGACTTTACAGGATTTTTTTAATTACCTCAATGCCAATCATCAGGTTCTATTGTTTTATGCAGTTGCTATTCCATTGAGTGCCTTCCTTACAGGATTATTTAGCAAAGGAGAAGGTCACCTGTCACCCTGGAAGTACCTGTATTCATTTATGATTTATCTGGTTTGTGTACCTGGTATTTTTGCTTTGATGCTCAATGTATATTTATTTTTGTTTGAAAGACAATCTGTGTGGCAGGTCAATATGTATACCCAGCTATTGCCCATATTGGTCATGGTGGTGACCTTGCTGATTATAAAAAAATTTGTTTCGTTGGATGATATACCTGGATTTGGCAAAATCGGAGGACTTGTGGTAATGGTTACTGCTGTTTTGTTAATTATGTGGTTTTTAGATAAAACACATATCTATGTATTCTCATATATGCCTTTTTCTCAGGTGGTTTTGATAATTGTGGGGCTATTGATAGCCATCAGGTTTGCCTGGAGAAGGATGGCAGGTTAATTTAATATTTTTTACATTTGAGGATCATATATTAGATTCTCACACAGGACAGAGGATACGCTATCAAGACAAATTATAGACTTACTTTTTTGTAACTAACTTATTGTAAATAAATAAAAACCTCATTTAGTATGAAAGCGCTTAAATACATTGGTGTATTATTCCTCACGTTGATAGCCCTGTTTCTGATTTTGGGATTGATAGCTCCAAAAAAAGTAAAAATTGAACGGTCTGCTGAGATAAATGCCTCTCCCGGGCAGGTACTTGATATAGTTTCGAGATTTTCAGAAAATAAAAACTGGTCACCATGGGAAGAAATGGACACTAATATAAAAACCAGCTTTGAAGGGGAAGACGGAAAAGTAGGATCAAAATATTCATGGGAGGGAAACAGTAAAGTCGGTAAGGGCAATCAGACCATTACCAAAATTGAAAATGGAATGATAGAGAATAAACTGGTTTTTGAAAAGCCGATGAGTGGTGAAGCAATAGTTACTTTTAAAATAGATGCTACCGATAAAGGAAGTAAAATCACCGAAACTTTTGACTCGGAATCAGCCTATCCAATGAATGCATTAAACCTGATAATGAATCCTGAGAAGATGATGGGACCAACTTTTGAACATGGACTCAATAAGTTGAAAAACTATGTAGAATCAAAAAAGCCTGCATTATACAGAGGGTATGAAGTAAAGGAAGCAGATGGACCAGGAAGAGTCTATATTGGAATTCGTAAGACCATTGCTTTCAATGCCATCCCACAGTTTTTTGGAGAGTCAATAGCTAAGATATCAGAGATGCTCAAAAAAGCAAATATCTCTCCAGATGGTATGCCTGCCGGTTTGTATTACGTTTATGATGAAAAGACAGCTACTACTGATATGTTGGTTGGCATGCCGGTAAAAGGGAACTCTACTGTGGAGGGTCTCACCACAGTAAACATTCCAGCTGTAAAAGAAATTTCCACTGACTATTTCGGTGACTATGCAAAGACCGGAGATGCCCATTTTGCTTTAGACGATTATATGAAAGAAAAGGGATTGAAATTTTCACCTCCTGCCATAGAACAATATTTGAATGACCCGGAAATAGTAAAAGATACTGCAAAGTGGTTGACCAGGATTATCTATCCTGTGACTAAATAGAAATAAAAATTGAATATGAATAATTCGAGAGGCCTGATTTCAGGCCTTTTGTTTTATCTTGTTATTTGAGTTAATAAAATTAGTAGTTAATCATCAAGTCGTCTATGAAAAGATGTCTTTTAATAATGATAATTTATGTTTTACCAAGGCTTGTGGCATTGGAAGTTTATTCAATTGACTTAGAGTTACGGATTTAAAGTGGGAATTACCGTGGATTGAATAAAAATAAAGGTGTATGACCTGATGAGATAATATATGTCTGTCTTTTAATATCACTCTGGCTTTATTCTTGTAAATTCCCAGTTTTGCCACTTCCGATTCCGATGGCGCCTTTTTTGATTTTGTTTCTATCATGGGAAATTCATACAAACCATTCCAGATATCTTTTTCAATTCTTTTGTTGATGGCAATCTTATTTTTTTCGTGAATCAGAAAATAGTGGAAGTGTCTGGTCCTTTTCTTAGATTGTTTTTTGGGCGGTGGCAATACAGATACCTTTCCCTCTTTGTAGGCTATGCAATATTTATTTACTGGACATATGGCACAGGATGGGTTTTTGGGAGTACAACAGGTCGCACCAAAATCCATTATTGCCTGGTTGTATTTAGCTGTATATTTCAGATCTAAAAAATCAAGTGCTATTTGTTGGTAATAGTTCTTTTCAGCTTTTGATAGTATTCCAGTAGATATTCCAAGATATCTGGAAAATATACGGTGAACATTGCCATCCAATACAGCATAGGGTTGATCAAATGCAAATGATAATATGGCACTGGCAGTATACTCGCCTATTCCCTTTAACGAAATCACATCAGAATAATCAGAAGGGAATTTACCTTTATATTTTTCCAAAATAGTTGTAGCTGTGGCATGCAGGTTTTTTGCCCTGGAATAATATCCCAGCCCTTGCCATAGCTTCAATACTTGCTCAAGATCGGCAGTGGCCAATGATTTGATATCCGGAAAGGATTGGACAAAGCGATTATAATAATCCCATCCCTGATTTACGCGGGTTTGCTGCAGGATAATTTCCGATATCCAGATTTTGTAGGCATCTTTTTCATTTTTCCATGGCATCGGCCGTGGATTTTTTTCTGACCACGTATAGATGCCTTTTTGAAAATGCTCTGCTGATTTTTTCTTTACTTTGTATTCTTGCATTACTAAAACAATAATACTATAAATCATTTCACTCGACCATGAAAAGGAGAAATTTTATTAAATATTCTGGTGCAATTACTGCGTCCGGTTTGATATGGCCTTCCTCATTTGCTTCTATTTTTGTGCCAAAAGCTAAGGAAAAGCTGGGTGTCGCATTAGTAGGCCTGGGTTACTACAGCACAGACTTATTGGCTCCAGGATTGCAGTTTACAGAGCATTGTGAACTCAAAGGCATAGTATCAGGCTCGCCTGATAAAATAGCCAGGTGGATGTCGAAATACAATCTTAAAGACACCAATATTTATAACTATTCCAATTTTGACTCGATAGCAAATAATCCGGAGATTGATATTATATATATTGTTTTGCCTCCATCTATGCACAGGGAGTATGCAGAGCGGGCATCCGCTGCTGGTAAGCACGTATGGTGTGAAAAACCAATGGCTCCTACTGCCGCCGACTGTCAGGCGATGATAGATGCATGCAAAAAAAATAAAGTATCCCTGGCCATTGGATATCGTATGCATCATGAACCACAAACCCAACTTCTACAAAAATGGGCCAAAGAAAAACCATTTGGAAAAATAAAAACATTAACGGCCAAAGCAGGATATAGAGAAAACAGGACCGACCATTGGAAACAAAAGAAAGCCATGGGTGGAGGAGTGATGGGAGATATGGGTGTGTATCCCCTAAATGCAGTACGTTATGTTACGGGGCTTGAACCCATAGCTGTCACGGCAAAAGCATCTACCACCCGGCCTGAAATATATAAAGAAGTAGAGGAAACTATGAATTTTGAATTGGAATTTCCCGGTGGCTTAGTTGCCAGTTGCGAAGCTTCATTCGGTAAGAATCAAAATACAATTGATGTGCAATGCAAAAAAGGATGGTACAAAATAGATCCATTCCAGGCATACAGTGGCGCCGAAATCTCCACCAGCGAAAAACAAAATTTTAAAGAAAAACTAAAACATCAGCAAGCAAAACAAATGGATGATGATGCCATGGCCATCAAAGCAAATAAACCCATGATGGTACCTGGTGAGGAAGGATTAAAAGATATGAAAATAGTGGATGCGATATATAAATCGGTGGCTTTGGGTAAGGAAGTAAAGATATGAGTAATGGTTCCGTTTGAATTTTCTGACTATTCCTTAAGATAAAATGATGTACATTTTAACTTTGTCACATTCTATTTAAATTGAATTTACATTTAATCCTGGGTCTCTCATGAGTAAAGTTAAAGTAGAAGACTGCCACTCACAAATACAAAGTAAGAATATGTAAAAGGATTAGAGTCCGACTTAGGAGTTCATTTGATTTTCCCTTACCTAATTTTTTTTCAAATTATGAATTACTGCTGAATAATAATCTTTCTAAGTTTTTAGGCCTGTACAATTCATGTGATGACCTTATTTCATTACTTTCGCAATATCCGTCCTATATGCCTGCATCGCTGGAATAATCGCCGCAATAAAACCTATCACCAACGCCCCTATCAATAATCCTGCCTCTTCACGAATAAGGGAGAAGGCATTCAATTTATATTTATAGGCATTGAATACATCATCGGCACTTAGATACAATACAAGATGGGACAGAAACATCCCTAAAAGATATCCTAGAATAGCAATAATCAATCCCTCCAGTATAATCAACGAAAAAAGAGTAACAGGTCTTGCACCCATGGACCTCATGAGGCCTAATTCTTGTTTTCTTTCCTTTAAAGAATTATATAGGGAAATAAAAATGCTAAGTCCGGATACAAATGCAATTACCCAGGCCAGAATTTTGAGTGCATCGAGGCCAATACCCATCATTGAAAAAAGTCTGTTGATCTCTATTGCCGGAGCAGCAGCCTGCATATCTGTGTTCTGATTGATATTTCGCATCATATTCAAGGCCTGAATATTAGTCCTGGACTTGTATTGAATCAGTAGGGTAGTAATGTCTTTCCCTTCTTCATCCAGTGAATCTTGATCATGCTCTTCTCCTTGTTTGTGGTCATGTTCCGTTTCGTCGTGCGCATGCTCTTCTTCTCCTTCTTTGTGGACATGCTCAGCTTCGTCATGGGCATCTTTTGGTGCTGCATTTGCGTCAGTCTGTCCCTGATGCGCATGTACATCCCAGATACTTTCAGCTGAGGTAAGTATGAGTTGGTCACAAACTGTTCCAGTAGATTTTAGAATTCCAACCACTTTAAAAGCAGCGTGACCATGAATGTTGAAACTATCATTAGTAAGGCCATGTGAGCTGAAAAAACTTTCTCCAATCTTTAAGTTAGATGTTTCAGCGACTGTACTGCCGAGGGTCACTTCCATTGATTTCCCCCACCAATTACCGGATTTTAATTCAGCTTTATACAGCTGAGGCAAGGATATATTGGTTCCCACTATTCTAAACCCCTGATAGCTATCTCCCAGTGACAAAGGTATCGCGGTTTTTATTAGCGGATGCTTCGGATTGAGGAAAGGTTTTACACTTTTGAGTGGTATATTACCAGTAGGAGCATCGATATGGTAAAGCCCATTGAGCACCAATTGCAAAGGGCTTCCTTTTGCGCCAATGATCAAATCGATTCCCGCCAGATTAGATTCAAATTTTTGAGTAATCTGTTTGTTTAGATTAAACAACAATGAGATCAAACCTATACCAAGAGAAAATAAGACCAGGCTAAGGGTCAGGTTGAGTGGCTTATGTATTAAATTTTGAAGACTAAGTTTGATCAGTTTCATCCGAGGGTAATTTGATGATGAAAATGTTGTTTGATGCGGGCATCATGAGTCACAATGATCAGTGAGCTACCATCCTGCTGTGCCTGTTCACGCATAAGGTTTACTACTTCACTGGCATTAAGATCATCCAGTGCAGAAGTGGGTTCATCAGCAAGGATGATAGAGGGTTTGTTTACCAAGGCTCTTGCTATACTTGCTCTTTGCTGTTCACCCACGCTCATGCGGGAAGGCAAATGATTTTTATGTTTTATTATTTCAAGTCTGGTAAGTAATTCGTCTATCCTGTCATGATCAACGGTTTTGCCTGCAAACTGTTGAGCCCATGCAAGATTCTCGGACACAGAGACTGCTTGCATAAAATAAGGTTGTTGAAATATCATTCCTATTTTTTGGCCCCGGTATAGATCTAACGCTACGGCGGATAATTTATAAAGATCCTGGTCATCAATGGTGATACTGCCTTCACTGGGTTTGAGTAGCCCGGATAAAACATGTAAGAAAGTGGTTTTTCCCACTCCTGATTTTCCAAGAATCAGGCAATGTTGTGTATTTTCGAGTAGGAGGTCCGGGAAAGATATTTTGTTTCTTCCCGGATAGGTATAGGCCAGGTTTTTCGTAATAAGCACTGTGCAAAACTAATCAAAAAAATGCCGAAGAGCTGACTTTAGTCTGCCGGTTTTCTTTGATTCTGCCTATTTGTGGCTTGTTAAAAAACTGGAAATTTTCCAATTATTCCTAAAAATGATCATAAAAAAAGCCAGGGAAGAGACCTTCCCCGGCTTTATATCCATCTAAATAAACTCTTTTTCTGGCTTTTAGTTTCCGGCTCTTCGCTGTTCGTCTTCGAGACCGGTCTTTCTTTGTCGGGCTCCCTTTACCTTCGTATTTCCGAATCTATAGGTAAAATTGGCTCTGAATGTTTGAGATTCATTATATCCGCCACCATCAAAATAGATGCCTCCAAAATCACTTACTGCGTTCCATCCGGCAGTTTTGAATATATCGGTAAACGAGAGTCTGACATCTGCTTTCTTATTCCATATTGTTTTTTGGATACCAAAATCTACATTACCCATGCCGGCATTAACAAATGTACCACCCCAAACTCCTCCTTTATTATACCAACCTGAAAGTTGAAATTTGACCCCGTTTTTAACCGTAACACTGTGTTCAGAATAAATATTGAACCCATTAGTTCCAATATTCAGGTTTTTGCCTGTACCAAAATCAGATTGATATACCTGCCTGAATACGTTTAAGCTCACATAACCATTATACCATTTAGCTAAAGGGATAGGACTTGCGATTCCGATGGAGTAATTATCCATTTTCGCGATGTTTTTCTCTGTAATGAATGTGCGCTTGCGCTGAGTGCTGTCTATGATCTGACCAAAAAAATCATTTGTACGTGAATAAGAAAGAGAAGTAGACACCATGCCCATTAAAGTATGATTCACAGACAGATTATGCGAAAACTGAGGCTTTAAAAAAGGATTTCCTTTTCTAAATGTCAATTCATCCAATCTGTTTTCAAATGGATTCAGGTTTTGGTACCTTGGTCGGTCGACCCTGCGGCTATAGGTCAAACCTAATGTATGCATTTTGTTAACATTATAGGTAAGTGCAAGGCTTGGGAATAGATTGGCATACGATCTTTTTACATCATCATCGGGAGTAGGATTCATACTCATGAGCATACCATGTGATTGGGTAGATTCCAATCTCAATCCGGCTTGCAATGACCATTTTTTATCGAATTGTTTATTGTAATTTACGTAAGCAGCATATACTCTTTCATCATATGTAAAATCATTGCTTTTTTCAAAGCTTTTGGTTTTTACATTGTCTATGTAATCAAAAAAATCAAATCCATTGTCTGTAATTACCTGGGAAAGTTTAAACCCTAACCCCAGTCTTCCTTTTGCAAGGTTTTGTTCATAGTCACCTTTTAGGGTCTTGATATCAATATCGGTCTGTGTCAGAGATCCAAAAATAGAAGTGGATAAAACACTAGTCTCGGTAGGTGACATATACAAATTAGGGTTGTAGGTATCATTACCAGATCGGATTATGCCATAATCAGCATCCAGATTAAAGGATTTACCCTTAGTATCCTTATAGGTATAGTTTATATTAAAGTTGGTATTTCTTCGGTTTTCCAGGGTTCGGGTATTGGCATTAAGTACGGAATCTATTTTTCCATTATTATTCATGGTGCCTATATTAGTATGACTGAGACTTTTATCTACACCATCATACATATTACCATTGATAAGTACCCCGATGGTATTTTTGGAATTGATGAGATAATCACTTCCTATCCTGTAATTAAGTCTTGGATATTTTACACTATCGCTTCTGTTTTTAGTAAGCTGATCAAAGAATAATCCTCCCTGCTCCCGGTAAAAGGTTAGGTTCTCATGATTTATACCGGCACCGGCTGTGATATTGGTAAAAAAATTGAATTTTTCAGTGCGGTTGTTGAGATTTAAAGAGAGGTTCCCTTTTGGCGAAATACCCATGCGGAAATTTGCTGAAAGTGACCCATTCGTTCCCAGGCTCAAATTTCGTTTCAACCTGATATTGATGATACCTGCGTTGCCTTCAGCCTCGTACTTGGCTGAAGGATTCAGGATCACCTCTATAGATTCAATACTATTGGCGTTGTAACTTTTTAATATTGATGCAAGATCCCTTCCATTTAATCGGATGGGTTTGTCATCGATATATACCTGCACTCCATTTTTTCCTTTCAGGGTAATATTTTCGTTATTGTCAATAACTACTCCTGGGGCTTTTCGAAGTATTTCAAGGCCATCACTGCCCGCAGAACTTACATTATTTTCTACATTCAGTATCATTTTCTCCGCTTTGATTTCTATGATTGGTTTTACGGCGGTGACGGTAACCGTTTTTAATTCGGTTACATTTTCTGGAAATGAAAGATTTCCCACATCCATTTTTCCACTTAGGTATTCAAATTTAGCGGCGTAAAAATCCGGTTTGCCCACATAGGATACTTTAAAAAGATAAAATCCAGGTTTGGAATTTTCAAATTCAAATACACCATCTGGATCGGTAATAGCTCCTTTGGCCAAAGTGCTGTCTTTGGCATTAAGTAATAAGACTGTAGCAAATTCGTATGCTGTGGATTTTGAATCTACTACTTTTCCAATAATAATGTTCTGTGCTGTACCAATTTGTAAAGTCGCAATCAATGCTATTGCGAAGCAAATGAGTTTATTTATTTTCATAATTTTAAAAGACCAATTTTAACAGCTATGCGTTGCATTCATACCGCTCCGCGCATTGATTTTGCGACTAAAACTTAAAGTCAGCCGACTAAAATAGTGGAGATAATAGACTAAAAATTTGAAGTAAGAATTGCGAAGGTTAGTTTCTGAGATCCAGTCCCCACATAAGCTTGTTGCGCAATGTTTTAAGGAATGAATGCCCTTCTATTTTTAGTAGGTTAATATCAAATGAATTGCGGGTAATCTGTATCAGATGGTCCGATGTACAAAGTCCATAATTAGAATCCATGGTACATAAAAAATTATCTGATCTTCCCTCTACTTTAAACTCCAACAGTGAATCATCTGAGATGACTGCCGGCCTTACATTTAGATTGTGAGGAGCAATAGGAGTTATTACAAAATTGCCTGAATGTGGAAATACTATCGGTCCGCCGCAGCTGAGTGAATAGCCTGTAGAACCCGTAGGAGTTGCTAATATCAATCCATCTGCCCAATAGGTATTCAAAAACTCCCCGTTTAAAGTGGTATGAATCTTTATCATAGATGAATTGTCTCTTTTCATCAAAGTGAAATCATTTAATGCAAATACATCTTTATCAAATATGGGTAAGTTTGATTTAATGGATAGGGTAGATCGCTTATCGATTTCGTAATTCCCAGCCTTAAGTGATTTAATTACTGATTGTATGCCATCCTTTTCAATTACGGCCAGGAAACCTAAGCGACCGAGATTAAAACCTAAAAAAGGGATACCGCTATCTCCGCCAAATGACACGGCTTTGAGCATGGTTCCATCTCCACCTGCACTTAATATCAGGTCTATGTGTTGCTCCCGGAGTTGCTCTTTATTCTCTAGTATCGGTATATTTTCCAATAACGAGCTATCGGGATTTTTATATTGATATAATACAAATCCCTCGTCTCTAAGATCATCAGCCAGGTATTGGTATATATTTCTTGCATCGCCTTTTAATTCCATTGAAAACAATAAAACCCTCATATTCATACAGTATTTAAAAATCTTCTTTAAAATGTAAATATACTCCCGATTGCTTCAGGTGATTTATACTCCAGTCTAATTGGATCATAGATGTATTGGACATTAAAACTTCCATGCTGATACCACTGGACCAAAGCCAACGATTACCAAATGTGTTGGTTTTTGAATAAAATACATTATTTACATACCCTGTACTTCCATGTACCGATACGCCCATTTTCAGTGGTTTTGATTTTATGCCAAGTATGGTTTTAGGCAAAAATTGAATGTTTTTATCAAGGAAAATAAATCTTTCTCTAAATCGCAGAAAGAAATAATCCAGGCCATCGACTACATAATATTCATACCCTTTTAAGTAATTGTCTCCAAAGCCAATTGCTTTGCTGTTGTAATAAGGAGGCTGGCTGCGTATAATGGAACCTTTTGCTTTTACCATAATTCCCGCATTGTGCTTTTTACCCCAGGGGATAAATTGTTGCAACTGCAGGCTTGTGGTGAGAGTATTGACATCTCCGGGCTTTCCAATTCCTTCTTTGGTAATTTGTATTTCTGCCAGTCGGCCATTACTTGGATAATATTTTAAATCGCGGTCATCGTATTTGAATTCATATCGAAGGGATAAATAATTTTGTTTAATTTTTTTATTTAGAAAAAAATCCGGATTCAGCTCTTCACTGATCTCTGGTATCGTTTGATTGGCATTATATTCAATTCGTATGCTTTGAAATAATTGTAAAGTGGTCCGGTGCTCCAACGAGGTGTTTATCCTGAACCGGTTAAGACTGTACTCGTCTTCGGCAAGGGCTTTGTGGAATACTAATTTATTATTTATTGTATTGTAATATGCTTCCCTATTTCGGGAATAAAAAACAGTAGAGGTAAATCTCCAACTCCTGTCTTTGCCCCAATAAGGCCATGCATATTCCAGGTCTGCTTTTTGGCTATAGCCACCTTGTAAAGTAATTTTTAAAGCATCTGCCTGCCCGCTCAGATTTGTATGAATAAACTTGATGCCATAGTTCGTTCTTTTCAATGATCCATTAAATTCATCCCACCATACATTAAAATTTCGATCGGCCAATTCAAATATTGGTACAGGGTAAATGTACCAGCCTTCATCACATACTATGTCAATGGTGATGTGATTGGTTTCTGTATTCCAACGCTTTATATTTATTCTGACATCTTTAAATAGTCCGGTGTTGAGTATTCTGGATCTATTACGACTGAATCCTTGAGTAAGTACTGCCATATCGGTACTGTCATTTACCTTAAAGTCAAGTTCCCGTCGGATTATATAGTTTTTTGTTTTTTTATTACCAATATAATTAATTGAGTCTATATACAATATCTGTCCGCAAAGTATCTGTGTAATGGAAGAAATAACCAATAAAAAAGTTATCCTCATCATAGGGAAAAAATGTTATACATCGAGATAGCGCATAAAAGCATCATATCTCTCTTTGAAATTGTCCACTACTTCCTCTTCACTGTAAGATGCAGAAACATCGTATTCAAATCGTCTCAATGCGGCAATAATACGCGTTACATCCGTCTTATTTACCTTTAAAGTAAGAATGATTTGAGCATCAGAGGGTCTGCTGATAATGCTGCTCAGTACCATGGCGCGTTCCGACTCTATAATATGTGAAATTTCTGAAAGACTGTATTGGCTGTCATGGACATGGATGACTATAATGCTGCCAGGCTCCGAAAAGGCGAAACTTTTATTATAATAATCGAATATATCATTGCGACGGATTGAGCCCATATATTCATTTGCATCGTTTATTACCGGTATAAGTGTAATATCTGAATCGGATATTTTCTTCATTACATCGAATAAATGATCAGATGGATTGGAGTAGATATTATCTAAAGTATAGAGGTAAGTCTCTATTGGTGATTCTGTACCGTGTTTGATGATTTCATCTTCATTTAATAAACCCAGGTACTCATGATCTCTGATTACGGGTAAATGAGAGACCCCGTATTCCTGCATTTTTCGAAAGGCAGATTCTCCATCATCATCAGGATGAAGTGGCTTTACATCTTCTGATATTAATTCATGAGCGATCATGTTGCCATTTTAGATTGAGACGATAATTCCTGTTATCTGGTGTATTAATAATTTGTTATTATTAACCATTGAGTTTTCTTTTTTCCATTGCATATTCAGATTCAGACAGCAATCCTTTTTTCCTCAACTCATCCAATTTGTTCAGTTGTTCTAATAGTACATCATTTTGAGGCTCTTCCACTGGTTTTTCAAATGGATCCTTTTCAAATGACTTGTAATTTCTGTAGCCACTGGCCTTAAAATCATCCCATTGTTGCTGAATTCGCACAAATGCAAGGTCATCGTGTGTATTTAATTTTTCAAAATCATTAAAGCCATATTCCACTGCTTTGCTTATATGGTAATATGCCTTTTCTCCTTTTTCTGTGAGAGAATATGCACAGGCAATGTTAAAATGTGAGGCTATGTCTTTTGGTTCAGCCTGAAGTGACTTTTGAAAATCCTCAATTGCCCCTTCGAGGTCAAATTCTTTATATTTCCTGATGGCACTTTCTTTATAAATATTTCTCCTGTTACCACCATTGAAATCCGGCACTTCTACATTTTTCCAACCTCTCGACGGCTGAGGTTGATTTACATTTTCCCGCGGTCTCGACTGCCTGTTTTGCCATCCATACGGTCTTTGCTCCGGCTGTTGCCAGCCTTGCTGAGCCATTTCAGGATTATATTTTTGGTTAAATTCCTGGTCTGACATCATCAGCAGCCTTAGCCCTTCAAATAATCCTATAAGAAACATTACCGGAAATTTGGCATTCAGAAAAACCATAAACATAAAAAAGTAAAAAATTCCCGAGCCAGGTTTACGCAAGTAAAATTTATGTGCTCCTATGGAGCCACCAAAAATGGCGAGTATAGCAGCTACTAATCTGTTCTTCATTTAATAAAAACAGGGTCAAGATACAGTATTCGTATCAATTTTGCAGGTTAATACCGTAATATCGTCTGGAAATGTCTGATTTCCCTTGAATTTTTCCAGCTCATCCATTAAAAGGGTATTGAAAGAGGTTGAGTTTTTTGTGTGATTTTCTGTAATAAATTTTTCTATATGCTCAAGATCAAAATACTCAGCGCTTGGGTTGATAAGGTCGGTAAGGCCGTCCGTAAAAATCAATAAAATGGATTGGCCTTGCAAGCTGAGATGACCTTTATCCATAAATGGTAGTTTTGGAAAAGCACCTATTACTGTAGTACCTACATTCAGCGCTGTCATTTTTGCCTCGCTATAAAGTAAAGGTGAAATATGACCACAGTTTATATAGTCTACTTTCCCTTGTTCAGGAAAGACATCTGCAATGAATAAAGTGAGAAAGCGCTCTCCGCCTGTAAGCTCAAATACAGCTGTATTTAGATTAGTTACCAGTGCATCCAAAGTAGTGTATTGTTTGACCAGCTGTTTAATATTGGCTTGCAGATTGCTCATGAGCAACGCAGCTGAAACCCCTTTTCCTGAGATATCTGCAAGGCAAATGAGATATCGCCCGGGTTCTATTACCAGGCAATCGTAATAGTCTCCTCCAACATTAAAGTGCGGACGGTAGATGCTCGAAACTTCAAAATATTTTGACTTGGGTAATCGCTGCGGTATCAATAGTGCCTGAACTTCTCTGGCCAGTTCTATCTCTTTATTCATCCTTTCCTGTTCTACCTGGTTTTTAAACAACCTTTTATTTTCAGAGGCGACAGCGATGATATTTGTAATAGTTTGAATAAATTGGATTTTGTGATATAAGTCTTCTTTGTCGGATACAGTAACCAGGGCATAGGCGATGGCAAATTCTTTGTGGTATACTGGGATTATAATATCAAATTCATGTACTACTTCCGGATCCGATGACTTTATTGTATACAAATTATGATGGGACTCCAATACTCCCATTATATCCTGTACTTCGTAGTTCTGTTTGAGATTGTACTGTACCGCTACATTCCAATCTTTCTCCTCCCTTATCAGCAACAAGATTTTGGACATGCCCATTTCAAAACTCAGAAACTCGCGATACATCCTAAATAACTCTTCAGCAGCCATATTGCTGTTAATTGCCTGGGTAATATTTAGCAGACGGTGTATTTGCATCTGCTTTAAGGAAAGCTGATGCTCCAACTGTCTTAGTTGTTGTACAGTCTGAATATTGGTTTCTGCCATCTTATTTAAAGACTAAAAATAAAAAATGTTTAGGGTGATTGGATAAAAGAAAAGTAGCATTAGTAAAACATTTGCATATACCCATTCAATTTCTTAAAATATGCTTAATCTTTAATTATTAAAAGTAAGAAGCCTGTACAATACCATGCACAGGCTTCTTAATTAAAATCTATTTCCTGAAAACGGGCAAATTAAACTTCGCTCGCCATTTCTTTCTTTGCATATATCCCCTGGTGAACGGAATGTTGACTTAAGCATTCAAATCGGAATCCCTGGCGACTAAAATAATCCAGTACTTTTGGCAACGCGTAGGTAAGATTTCTTTTTGCTTTTATGCTATCATGGAAAACTACGATACTGCCAGCTTCAGCATGGTCTATTACATTTCTCAGACATTGTTCTTTCGTGATTTCCTGATCAAAATCTGCGCTCAAAACATCCCACATGATGATCCGGTAATGTCTTTGTAAAAATTGTATTTGAGATGGTTTTAGTCTGCCAAAAGGAGGCCTGAAAAGAGACGAATGAACCATAGTAGCACAGTTACGAACATCATGAAAATAAGGAAGATTTTCTGTATTCCAGCCATTAAGGTGGTTAAAAGTGTGGTTGCCTACAGTATGGCCCTGGTCTGATATTTTTTGAAAGATATCAGGGTGTTGCCTCACATTATTGCCTACGCAAAAGAATGTCGCTTTGGCATTAAACTTAGCCAATTCATCCAATACCCAGGGTGTGACTTCAGGTATTGGGCCATCGTCAAAAGTAAGGAACATTACCTTTTCTTTAGCCGGAACTTGCCAGATAAAATTCGGGAAGAAATTTTGGATTAACTTTGGAGTCTTAATCAAATACATAATCTTTCTTTAAAATTGTTCATGAGATATGGGATAATGTCGTTTTGCAATCAAAATTGCCTTTGTCTAATTGGTCAACGCTTGGTAATGAACTTTCGTTGCCAATCTCTGCATTTTTAATTTCAGAACAAATGTATAATGCTTTTCTCATATTAAATATTTTTGTAATATATTTTTTAACCAAAATTCTTTTATTTTCATGTCCGTGCGTGTAAGATTTGCTCCATCACCTACCGGTGCTCTACATATAGGAGGTGTAAGAACCGCCCTATATAATTACTTAATTGCTAAAAAAACTAATGGAACTTTTATCTTAAGAATAGAAGATACAGACCAGGGCCGATTTGTTTCGGGAGCTGAAGATTACATTCGTGAAGCCTTGAAATGGTGTGGGATAGAACCAACAGAAGGGCAGGGATATCGCGAGGTGTACGGACCATATCGTCAATCTGAAAGGAAACTGCTTTATCATGATTTTGTGCAGAAACTATTGAATATGGGAGCAGCGTATTATGCTTTCGATACCGAATCTGAACTCGAGCATATGCGTGACAAGCTCTCTAACGAAGGTGTTCCTGCCCCTAAATACGATGCTTCAGTAAGAATGGGAATGAAAAACAGCCTCACTTTTAGTCAAGCTGAGGTCAAATCATGGTTGGAAGCAGGGAAACCTTATGTAATCAGGTTGCTTGTAAACCCCGGAGATCAGGTTAGTTTTGTAGATACCATCCGTGGGGAGGTAAACTTTGATACTTCTGAGTTGGATGATAAAGTGTTGGTTAAAGCGGACGGCATGCCTACGTACCATTTTGCTAATGTAGTAGATGATCATTTGATGCAAATCAGCCATGTTATAAGAGGTGAGGAGTGGATCAGCAGCACGGGACATCATTTATTATTATACAAGGCTTTCGGCTGGTCTCATCCTGAGTTTGCACATTTACCATTAATTATGAGACCTGACGGTAAAGGCAAATTGAGCAAAAGAGACGGAGCTAAATTTGGGATACCCGTATTTCCTCTTTCATGGATGGGGAGTAGCCCGGAAGAAAGTTTCATTGGTTTTAGAGAATTTGGATTTGAACCTGAAGCAACCATAAACTTTCTTGCCTTTCTGGGATGGAATCCTGGCACAGACCAGGAATTATTTTCATTGGAGGAATTGGTGCAAACATTTGATATAAGCAGAGTGCATTTAGGTGGTGCCCGTTTTGATATGGACAAAGCAAAATGGTTTAATCAACAATATATCCGAAAAATGTCCGTTCAAACTATTCAGTCCAAATTACGCCCTATTTTGAATGCTATCGGCATAGTTGTTTCTGATGAAAAATTAAGTCTTATAATAAAGCTTTTCCAGGAGCGGGTGCATTTAATCAAAGAAATACCCGAACAGGCTTCTTATTTATTTTCTGAACCCAATGATGTGGATATGGAGGCATTAAAAAAGCAATGGAAACCTGAACTGAAAGACAAAATATTGGATTATACTGCATCCCTTAGCAGTGTATCCGATTTTACCTCCTTCACGCTGGAATCATTTGCAAAGGAAAAACTAAAAGACTATAATTTAAAGCCTGGCGAAGTCTTCCCAATTTTCAGATTGGCACTGGCCGGAAGTCTTAATGGACCTACTGTCTTTCAAATGCTGGAAGTATTAGGCTTATCTGGCTTAGATCGAATTAAAAATAGGGTAATTCAATTCAGCACTCTTGTTTAAATTTATGGGTCATGCGGAAAAAAAAGGAACAACCAAACGTGCATAAAGAACTTAAAGATTTTGATATTATAGTGAACCCTTTTGGTGAACTAAAATCAAATCTTAGCATAGATAAGATCAATGAATTTTTAAATAAGCATGTCCCCGACAAAAGGGTAGGAGATAAATCAGAAGAAGAATAAAAGACATACAAAAAAGGATATATCGCCTCGGTCAGTGCATCTCGGATAACTGATTTAGTACTTCCTTTTTCCCGGCTTTTTTACATTTTTTTTTAGTCCGTGCAACCTTTTTATCTCATTCCTTGTCATTATATTCGTTCAATGTCCACTACAATTTGGGGTAATAGGCCGGATGAAAAAGCGTTAGTCGATGCTTGTTTGTCGGGTCAAAGGACTGCGCAGGCAAAACTGTATGATCAGTACTCTCAGGCAATGTACAATATTTGCTTGAGAATGGTCTCTTTACCCGAAGAAGCGGAAGATCTATTGCAAGAGTCTTTTGTGGATGTTTTCTCCCATTTGCAATCATACCGGCATGAATCCACCTTAGGCGCCTGGATAAAGCGTATAGTGGTGAATAGATGTATAAACCGGCTAAAGAGTCGTAAAATACAGCTTACAGAGCTTACATCGAATCACGAGCCTCCTCCCGAAAAAGAAGATGGCTATGATTTTGATGATGATGACCTGAGGGTAACTAAAATAAAAAAAGCGATTACTTTATTACCTGATGGTTATAGGACAGTGCTCAGTCTGTATTTGTTTGAAGGTTACGATCATGCAGAGATTGGAGAGATTTTAAACATCTCTGAAGAGACCTCAAAGTCACAATACAGCAGAGCTAAAGTGAAACTCAAAGAATTAATAGTTCAATTAAAATGAGAAAATGAAAGAAGACAAATTAAAAAAGTTTATTGCAGATCACCGGGATGAGTTTGATCAGGAACGACCATCTTCTCAGGTTTGGTCTCAAATAGAAAAGCAGCTTCATTCCAATGTTTCTGACACCCCTAAAATCAAAACCCTGATTTTGAAAATGATGAAGATTGCAGCTGGTGTATGCATTTTACTTCTGGCAGGGGCAGGCGGTGGAGCCTATGTACAGCAAGCAAAATATGGTGAGGCTTCAGCCATCACAAACAAACAAAACCGGGCAGAATACCTGGAAGCAAAAACCTATTTTACAAATCAAATAGATTCCAAACTACTTGAACTACAGAAATACCAGTCTGGAGATGATGTAATTCATGAGCTCAATCAAATTGATCAGATTTCATCAGAGTTAAAAATGGAAATATTGAAAAATCCGGATCAGGACAAGGATTTACTCATAAAACAAATGATCATGCAATATCAGCAAAAATTGTCCACGCTAAATAAGATCCTTGATAAACTTGAAAATTCCAATCAATCAAATACTAATCAATCTACTAAATTAACCAAACCAAATGATACGCTTCAACTTTAATCTGATTTTTTCCCTTCTATTGCCCTTGTTTATATATGGTAGGGATGGTGATTTTTCTAAAAATATTCACAAAGAATACGATGTGCCTTCAAATGCTACGGTAGAGTTAATAAATAAATATGGCTATGTAAAAGTCCATGCCTGGGATAAAAGAATTGCAAGTATTGATGTAAACATTCTGGCCAATACCTCCAGCCAGGACAGAGCTAATGAAATATTTGACAGAATAAATGTCAATTTTACAACCACGAGTAATTACATCAAGGCTGAAACCACCATCAGCAGTAATAACGGAAAAAGCAGTTGGTGGGATTGGAAAAGCTGGATTGGGTGGAATGATGGTAAGTCCTCATACAAGATCAATTATGATGTTTACATACCTGTTGACCTTTATCTTAAATTAAATCTTAAATATGGTGATGCTTTTGTGGATAAACTGGAGAGAGATGCTACTTTGAAGATTTCTTATGGACACCTCAGGCTGGATGAATTGGCAGGCAACCTGGACCTGGATCTGGCATACAGCGATGGCAATTTAGGTGATATCAGGGACGGAAAAATCAGACTGCGGTATAGTAATATTTCAATGGCAGATATGCAAAATGGCAGCCTGGATTTCCGATATTCTGATATTAAAATGAAAAAGGGAGGCAATATTAAAGCAGAATCTGCTTATGGAGAACTCAATGCAGAAAAAATAAGCACCATCGATATCAGTAGTAAATACGATGACATTCAAATCAGCAATGTCGATGAAATATATGCAAGTAGTGGTTACTCTGATTTTGATCTTGGTAAAATAAATAAACGATCCAGCTTTACATCCTCTTATGGGGATATCATTATCCGGGATATAGATGCGGCTTTTACCAATATTGACCTAAAGACCAGTTATACCGATATCAGAATAAACTCTCATGGCAACAGCTATAAATTAGATGCCTCAGGAAACTATGCAGATATCAAAACTACCTCTGATTTTAATAGTACTTACCTTATTGATAAATCCAATTCTAAATCCATAAAAGGATATTCCAAATCCGAAAATTCAGGAGGTCTGATCAGGGCTACCTTGTCCTATGGGGGATTGAGGATAGACTGATTTTGCAAGTCTGACTCTTAGGCAAAGAGGTTACTAGAACATCACATTATTTTTGGTTAAATACGGTGTACGTATTGTACTTTAAGATATTGTCTATTCAAAGTTGAATGCTATCTTTACCGAATGCAACCAACTGCAGTACTCAAAAATGACCCAAAGCTTATCAGGAGCTGGGCGATGTTTGATTGGGCAAACAGTTCTTATTCTCTTGTAATATCATCAGCGGTTTTTCCGGCTTATTTTGCAGCGGTCACGGATAAGACCATACAGGTTGGAAATTCAATTATGCCCAATTCCGCCTACTTTACTTTTACCATATCCATAGCATATATATTTGTTGCTTTGGGATTGCCTATTCTGAGCGGTATTGCAGACTATAGTGGTAAGCGATTGTACTTCCTTAAGTTATTCACTCTGATTGGGTCTATAGCTTGTATTTCCTTATATTATTTTAAAGGCATGAGTACACTATGGTTAGGTACGCTGGGATTTATGGTGGCCAGCATTGGGTTTACCAGTAGCCTTGTTTTTTACAACTCCTTCTTGCCGGTAATTTCTACCGAAGACAGATATGATCACACCAGTGCCCGTGGATTTGCATATGGATACATTGGATCGGTATTATTACTTATCATCAATTTAGTAGTAATTAAATTTCATTCTTCACTCGGCATACAGGAAGAGTCATCCGCTGTACGGCTTGCATTTGTAATGGTTGGTCTGTGGTGGTTTTTCTTTGCTCAAATTCCGTTTAGGAAATTGCCTCCTGACTCACAGGAAAAGTTTGAAAAAGGAATCTGGAGCAAAGGATACCAGGAATTACTTAATGTGTGGCAGAGGCTAAAACATCAAAAATCATTACGAAGGTTTTTACTTGCATTTTTCTTTTATAGTGCCGGCGTACAGACAGTATTGTATTTAGCCGCCACATTCGCCAGTGATGAATTAAAATTTGGTGGATCAGAGTTAGTATTGATCATTCTTATTCTCCAATTAGTTGGACTGGTTGGAGCCAATTTTTTTGCATGGCTATCCAGGTTAAAAGGGAATAAATTTGTATTACTGATAATGCTTTCTTTGTGGATAGTAGTTTGTATCGGGGCCTATTTTACTTACACCAAGACTGCGTTTTATTTTGTAGCGTCAGGAGTAGGTCTGGTCATGGGAGGAATTCAGGCATTGTCAAGATCATCTTATTCCAAATTATTGGATGACGACGAAGTCGATGTCACATCTTATTTCAGCTTTTATGATGTTCTTGAAAAATTGGCTATAGTAGCTGGGACGCTGAGCTTTGGATATATAAATGTATTGAGTGGTGGAATGAGAAATTCGGTGCTGGTATTGATAATTTATTTCGCCATTGGAATTTTTATACTTTCTACCGTAGATATGAGCATGGCCAAGAGAGAAATAAAAATGAAACGTAAATAAATATTTATTTTCAAGGCAGACTCATGTTAAAAAAGATCAGTCTTTTTATTTTCTTGCTGCTTTGTTCTGGTATATTCTATTCACAATCCCGGGTAATTGATTCTTTGGAAATCTTGATAAAAACCAATCCGGCTGAAATAGATTTGATGAAAATTTACAATCAAATTGCCATTAGCTTTTTGGAAATATCAGAATACGATAAAGTTTTATCATTTGCTGAGAAGGCGCTGGCAATAGCGGATAAATTAAACGTACCAAAAGAAAAAGCGAAGGCAATCAGTAGTATTGGAAGAGTATATTACAAAAGGTTTAAATACGAAGAAGCCTTTCAACAATACAATGAGGTATTGAAGATCAGTGAATCGATTCAGGATTCTTTTATGATCGGTAAAAGCTATACGGATATTGCAGGAACCTTTTATATGCCTGGAAATTACATCGAAGCATTGAATTATTGCTTAAAAGGCCTCAGATACATGGAGGCTATTAAGGACACGAAGATGATGGCTTACATCATAGTCAGGATTGGTCTTATTCATTATTATCTGGAAGATTACGACAGCGCGTTAAAAGATTTTCAGAAATCGTATGTTCTTTCACAGCAAGCCGGAGACCACTACAATGAAGCCTTTTCTTTCAAAAATATTGGCGTTATTTTCTACAAACAGGGCGAAAGCCTGTTACAGGCACGGGACACAACGGCTGCCTTAGTTAAATACCAGGCTTCCTTGGATAATTACTTGAAGTCTTATCAGTTGCAGTTTGAAAGTAAAGACGAATCTGGATTGTTGGAAGTGTATCACCCATTAGGGAATACCTACGAAAGGCTTGGCCGATTGGCGATAGAAAGGAAAAACTATTTTGAAGGAATGCGGCTTCTGGAACTTGCCATGGTGAATTTTCAGTCTTTTTTGCACCAGGCAACAAAAATTTCTGATAAAAATTACATGTCCGAAGCACTCTATGCAATGGGACACCTTAACCTGTACTTAAAAAAATATGATAAAGCATTATCCCAATTTAAGCAAGGTTTGAAATTATCTAACCAGATCAACATGACTTCCAATAAACAAGTTGGGTATTGTCACTTGGCAGAATATTTTGAAATAATAAAAGATTATCCGGCGACACTGGTATACTTGAAACTATGCGAACAGTACAAAGATAGTGTGGTTAATTTGGAAATCGAGCGGAAAGCCCTGCGGTTAAAATCTAACTATGAAATAGAAAAAAAAGAAAAGGAGATTAAACTACTGACCAGTGAAAACCAAATCAAAACGCTGTTAGCAGAAAGAGAACGCCAACAAAGGAATCTGGCGTGGGCAGTTTTCTTGTTATTTGGAATTGTTGCTATTTCCGGGTTCTATTTTTATTATCTCAGAAAACAAAAGCAAAATCTTTTGGCAATGAATTCAGAAAGAGAACGGATTAGTGCGGAATTGCACGACGAGTTAGGATCTACGTTGAGTGGAATTTCGATGTATAGCCATTTGATGAAATCCCAAATCCAAATGCACCATTTTCAAAACCTGTTGCAATCGGTTGAGATCGTTCAGAAAAGCAGTCAGGAAATGATAGATAAAATATATGAAATTATCTGGATGCTTAATCCACAGGAAAATTCAATTCAACATGTGGCTAATCAGTTGAGGCAGTTTGGTTCCAAAATGGCAACGGTTGGTAATTTTTTCTTTGAAATGAATGACTCAGTGAAGAATTCATTAAAGGTTTCCCCTGAAGTGTTGAAAAATGTGTATCTAATCTTCAAGGAGGCTATCAATAATGCGGTAAAATATAGTCATGCCTCACAGTTGGTCTTAAAAATAGGGCAGGCAAATGAGAATGAGTTAACCATGGTATTGGAAGACAATGGAGTGGGATTCGACCAAGGGACGGTTCGCCAAGGAAATGGACTCAAAAACATGCAAGACCGGGCAAAAAAAATAAATGCAAAGCTTGTGTTAGATTCTAAAAAGGATATCGGTACTAAAGTGGTATTAACTCTTAATATGAAAATGTAATAAAAAAAGAGATCTTACAAATGCAAGACCTCTTTTCATCTTTATTAAAATTATTCGCTTACGAATTATTTTTTAGCAGCAGGCTTGGCTGCAGCAGGCTTAGCTGCAGCTGGAGCAGCAGATGCTGCTTTGGCTGCAGGTGCAGCAGGAGCAGCTTTAGCGGCAGCAGGAGATGCAGCTGATTTTTCTTCTTCTTTGAGCGCCCGGGTTACATTTACAGATGCTATAGGAATGGCTCCGTCAGAAACACTTACAATTCCTGTAGGAAGGCTAATATCTCGTATACGGAGTGTACCGCCAACTTCAATATTTGTGATATCCGCTTTTATTTCATTAACCAGGTTTTCAGGGCTTCCTTTAATTTTAATTTTTCTGGTTCTTTGTACCAACTTACCACCCGCTTTGACTCCGGCAGCATAACCATCTAATTTTACGGGAACTTCCACCTGTACTACTTTACCTGGTACTAATTCCATGAAGTCAATATGCGAAACAGCATCAGTTACAGGATTGAATTGGAGTGATTTAACAAACACTGGTATACCACCTTCAGGAGTAATTAGTTTAGCAATTTTAAACTCTGAAGTATATATCAATGATTTTAATTCATGAGGTTCTACTGAATAATGGTGTGTATTTTTACCACCATATACTACACATGGAACCAATTTTTTTGCTCTTTCATCAACTGCACCACGAGTGCCATTGAGTGTACGAGCTTGTGCTTTTAATTCTATAGATTGCATGATATGCTATTTTATCGGGCTGCAAATATACGACTATTTCCTTGATACAAAATTATTTTTTACAAAGAAAAATAATTTAATAACCTATTGATTATAAGTCAATTGTGAGTAAATTAGTCAGCATACAACTGTGCTATTGATCTGTATTCATGTACAGTCCTGATGGCTTTTGAAAATAATTCTGCGGAAGAGAGTACTTTAATTTTTGAACTATTTTGCTTGAGTGGCAAAGTATCAGTAACAATTAGTTCGGTGATGAAAGAATGGTCTATTTTTTCATATGCATTGCCGGATAGTACCGGATGAGTGCATATAACCTTAACCGAATTTGCGCCTTTTTTCTTTATTGCTTCTGCAGCGGCACAAAGTGTACCCGCAGTGTCCACAATGTCATCTACTAAAATGATGTCTTTATTTTCCACCTCTCCTATAACCATCATAGAGCTGACTTCATTTGGCTTTGACCTGCTTTTGTCGCAAATCACCAATTCCGTATTAAAATATTTGGCATAATTGCGTGCTCTTTTAACTCCTCCTACATCGGCACAAGCAAATATGGTTTTATCCGTAATCATTTGTTTAAGATATGGCTTGAATATGGCTTCACTTCGTAAATGATCCAATGGTATATCAAAAAAACCTTGGATTTGGTCAGCGTGCAGGTCCATAGTCATCACCCGGCTTGCTCCGGCTGTAACCAACAAATTGGCAAGTAGTTTTGCGGTTATAGGTACTCGACTTTTATCTTTCCTATCCTGGCGGGCATAGCCAAAATAAGGTATTACAGCTGTAATGTATTCTGCGCTCGCCCTGCGGGCAGTATCCAAAAATAATAATGTCTCAAATAAATTATCTATTGGGGCTTGGGTGGATTGGATAAAAAAAACATACGCTCCGCGTACAGATTCATTTACTATAGGATGCATTTCTCCATCGCTGAATTTTTGGAGTGACATATCTCCCAGGGGCTGACCATAATGATTCATTATTTTTTCAGATAAATATCGTGAATTGGTTCCGGAGAATACCTTTACTACCATAGACATCAAAGGTAGTAATTCATCCATAATACCAATTCATTATTTAACCACTATGTAAATAATATTTTACCCGGATGGAAATTTCAATTCTAGACCAGAGGGCGATATACTTCCTGGTAATATTTTAAAACCGTATTAGCAGGCTGAAACTTTTCCAGGTGTTTTTTTCTTTTTTCTGCAGTATGATGTAAGAAGCTTCTTTTATCCAAAGAGTCTAATATAGTTACTAACTCATCAGGTTCTGATGGATTAAAGTATAGGGCAACATCTCCACCTGCCTCGGGCAATGAAGAAAGATTTGAAGTAATGACAGGTACATTGGCCGCTATTCCTTCCAAAACCGGTAATCCAAACCCTTCACCCAATGAAGGATAAATCACTGCGTTTGCATTTTTAAACAAGATTTGTACTTCTGACCTGGGTAAATTTGGTAAATGATATATATAAGACGCCAGGTGATGTTGATGTATGAAATGGTTCATTTCTTTTAAATAATTAGTACCATTTCCTGCAATGACCAGGGGTAATCTTTGATCCTTCGGTTGTCTGATCATGGCCTCCAGTATTACCTTTATATTTTTACGATAGGTCACCGAACCTACAAAATAATTGTAATTTATAGGTAAATTATGTTTTTGGATTGTAGCATTGATCTGATCGTTCGTCACGGGTTGGTTGAAAGCAGGATCATAGGTCTGATAAATAACAACGATTTTTTTTTCATCAACCGGAAATGATTCCATAATTGATTTCTTGGTGGATTCACTTATAGCAACAATGACATTTGCATTTTTGATAGCCAGTTTTGTTTTTATATGATAAATGTTCCTGTCGATAAAAGAGAAATCATCATGAAACGATTGGTATAATAAGTCATGGATGGTGACTACATACTTCAGATCATGGTTTCTTATTACAGGTAATTCATTGCTAAGTCCATGATAGATATCGATTTTTTCTTTATGGGAATATTTTGACAAATTTATAGACCGGTAATACCATGCAGGTGTATCCAAGGTTATGGTTTCTACTTGTGGGTGAGTGAAAAAAAAATTTGTAAGGGAGGTATTTACCGGTTTTGCATCAAACAGGACGATCTTCATATCTTCGTTCAACTGTAGTAAAACCCGGATCAGAGTCCTGCTATAATGACCCAAACCAGTAGAGTTGTGAAAAAGTCTTTTGGCATCAAATCCAATTTTCATCGAAATGAGGATTAATCGGACAATATATTACCGTCACCATCTACCTGTATGATTTCATCAAATTCCAATGATTTTAAATCCTGGTAGGTAACCTCTTTGTTGGTAACCACAAACCATTTAAGCTTGGAGGCATCTATAATCTCTTTCGAAAGTGAATGCACTTCATCAATGCTCAAGGCCCTTACTTTGTCTGAATAAGTTTGCCAATAATTATCCTCTAAATTATATTTTATCATAGCATTGAGTGATCCCGATACGGCTGCATTAGTTTCCCATATACCAGGAAGCGCCATTACCTGATTGTTTTTTGTTTTTTCAAATTCATGTTCAGTAATTGTTTTTTCATCATTGATGGCATTAAACTCAGCTATGATTTCGAGTATGGTATCTTTGGTTTTATCTATTTGTACCTGGGTATAGACTATAAATGCTCTTTCCTCTTTAGATTCTTTTACAAATGCCCCCGCGCCGTAAGTCCAATGTTTATCTTCCCTCAGGTTAAGATTTATGCGGGATGTAAAATCACCACCCAGTACATTTATAAGTGGTTCTTTTGCAATTTCAGATATATTACCATATGGGGGAAAAGTGTAACCAGCCAATACTACGGATTGTTGAACTTCAGGTTTATGTAGCAAGTACAGGACTTTTTTGGACTCTTTTTTCTGGGATACACTTTTTGTATTGTTCTTTTCAGGTTTACCTACCCATTCCTTGAATTTTTCAGTTAATTTCGACTTTATTTCATCCATAGTTATATCACCCACCACTGAAACCACAGAATCCTGAGGTACAACCCACCTCATGTAATAGTCTTTTATGTCCTGTAGAGTTAATGATGAAACACTCGTTTCAAATCCTGCCCCAGATAATGGGAGACTATAAGGGTGTTCGTTGCCGTATAAAAACTTTGGCATTACCCTCAATGCCATTTGCGCCGGATTCATTTTTTCACGTTGGATTCCTGCTATTTGAAGTGATTTTATTCTTTCAAAATCCGATTCGGGAAAAGAAGGATGCAATGCTATTTCAGTAAACAGATCAAGACTTTGATCGAGGCTCTGAGTCAGACATTCCAAAGTCAAATAGGACTTATCGAGGTCCGCAAAAGATTTTATGGAAGCACCAAGTAAGCTTTGTTTTTCACTAATCTCTAATGCATCCAGATGACGCGTACCCTCATCCAGCATGTTCATTGCCACAGAAGCTAAACCCGGCTTTCCACTAAAATGGTCTGAATTGGTGCCGCCATTCATCATGAGGCTTAAAACGATGGTAGGGGTGTTGGGCCTCCTTGCGAGCACTATTTGCAACCCATTCTCGAGAGTTGATTTTTCAATTTCAGGAAATGGAGAGGCAGGGGTATGTCCTATTTCAGGTAATCGTGATCTGTCTATAGTTGATATATCAGTCTGGTATTCAGGAAAAGGCTTGGCAATGATGGTGTGGGATCCATCCAGCAGCCATTTGCGGGCGATTTCCATTATCTCTTCCCGGTTTATTGTCTCCAGGTATTCATTATAAGTCACAAAATAATCCGGCCGGTTACCAAAAATTTCACTTTCAGCCAACACATCAGATTTTCCGCCAAAGCCCCCAATACGCTCAACATTTTTTATAAAGCTTGCAAAATATTTTGATTTCACCCGGAGTAGTTCTTCATCCGTAGGTCCTTCTTCAAAAAAATTCAGTAGTGTATCATGAATAATGTGTTCTGCTTCAGTAATTTCATGACCGGGTTTTACCCTGCATTCTACTATGAAATTGCCACATATTTCCCTTGAATAGTTAAATACCGAAACAGAGGTGGCTGTTTGATTCTTATAGACCAATTCTTTATATAATCTGGAATTTTTATCTGATCCCAATATAGCAGCCATAAGGTCAAATGCAGCTGCTTCACGGGTGCCCCATTGCGGAATGTTCCATCCAATAGTGATTTTGCCTTCGGGTACCCTGTCTTCATATACCTGCCTTGAATGACCTTTTCGTATTGGAATATCTTTTTCAGTTCTGGCAATTGTCGGGCCACTTGCAATGTGTCCAAAATATTTCTTTACTTTTTCCAGGGCTTCGTCGGCTTTTATTGCACCACAGATTACAATTACAGCATTGGCTGCACCATAATAATTATTAAACCAATCATGTACATCGGATACACTGGCACCTTCTATATCTTCAATGGATCCAATGACCGTCCAGGAATAGGGATGGCCTTTTGGAAACATGGCTTCGGTAAAAAGATCATCTTCTTTGGCATACGGTTGGGTTTCTCCTTGTTTTTTTTCATTTATTACCACCCCTCTTTGTTCATCCAGTTTGGCCTGATCAATAGCACCCGTGAGATGACCCATTCGGTCAGATTCCAACCATAGTATCTGATCGATTGCCCCAAGAGGCACGGTCTGAAAATAATTCGTGCGGTCGTTATTGGTGGTACCATTAAGGTCTGTTGCCCCGATCGCTTCCAGTGCTTGAAAATAATCGGTATTAAAATTTTCTGAACCGTTAAACATAAGGTGCTCAAACAAATGGGCAAAACCACTTTTACCAGGTTTTTCGTTTTTCGATCCTACATGGTACCATACATTTACTGCCACAATTGGGGCCTTAAAATCTTCATGCACGATCAATCTCAATCCATTATTCAGTACAAATTTTTTAAAAGGAATCTGTATATCTTTAGCTTTAAATAGTAAATCTGACATAGTTTTCTATTGAATATCCGCAAAGGAAAGGGATTTGAGCCAATTTTTATAACCTATTATATGTAACTATTATTACAATGGTTTTTGGATTCAAAGATTAACTTTGCGATTAATATGTCACGATTTATTGAAAAGCTTTCTGCTATTTTAAGCATGAAATGTCCCCGATGCGAAAAAGGAAAGATGTTTTCTGCCGGCCTGTTTGAATTTTCTAAATTTCTTAATATGCCGGAAAAATGTGAGCATTGTGGTATGCATTTCACTCCGGAACCAGGTTTTTACATGGGCTCTATGTTTATCTCTTATGCAGTTTTTTCATGGGGTATGTTAGGCCTGATTGCGGTTTTCTATTTGGTTTTTCACATTGGTATTAATATGTCTATTTTTCTGGCCGTAGTAGTAGGTTTGATATGTTTTACTTTTGTCATCCGGCTTGCCAGATCCATCGCCCTTCATATGGTGAGAGGGTTCGATCCTAAATATAAATAACCCCGGAATTTAGATATTTTAAGCAATGCAAAAATGTATATACTTTAATCAATGAAAAGATTTGTTCTTCTGATTTTTTTGACGGTTTTGACCATTACTTTAATGGGTCAGCACCTGCACGATTCTATCCCATTGATAGCTAAAAATGCATCACTCAAAAAAATATCTTCCGAGTTTTTATTTACAGAAGGGCCGATTGCGGATAAATCCGGAAATGTCTTTTTTACTGACCAACCTAATGACCGGATTATGAAATGGACCCCTTCGTCCGGGATTATCGAATACATGAAGCCGAGTGGAAGGGCCAACGGCCTATATATTGACAAGAAAGGGGATTTGTATGCCTGTGCAGATGAAAAAAATCAAATCTGGAAAATTGATAATCAGAAAAAGGTAACCATCATTGCAGAAAGCGTAAATGGCAAAAGATTTAATGGGCCAAATGATCTATGGATAGGTCGCAACGGTTTTATTTATTTTACAGATCCATTTTATAAGAGAGAATATTGGTCACATACCACATCGGAATTGGATCATGAAGCAGTATATTTATTATCCAATTCCAATGAAATACGGATGATTGATACGACACTAAGCCAGCCAAATGGAATCATTGGGTCAAATAAAAATAATGTATTGTATGTATCAGACATCAGAGATCGTAAGACTTATTCTTATACCATTCAGAGTGACGGCAGTGTGAGCGGACGCAAACTTTTCTGCAATATGGGATCAGATGGGATGACTATTGATAAAAAAGGCAATATTTATCTCACCGGTAGGGGAGTAACTATATTTGATAAGTATGGAAAGCGGATAGGTAATATCCCGGTACCCGAACCCTGGACTGCAAATGTCACTTTTGGTGGCAAGGGTAAAAAGACATTGTTCATTACGGCATCCAAATCTGTATACACACTGAAAATGAAGGTTAAAGGACAGTAAATTATTTCCTTTTTCTTATCAGGTATCGTTTTTCGATTTCATTAAATTCCAAAGGCCTCGATGTGTCTGCATCTGCCCAATCCTCTACAGGTCTGAAATCCAGTAATAAAGTATCTTGTCCAATGGTTTCGTAAATCCCGGTAAGAATCTTACCCTTCATGAGCCCCTTATTAAATTGATACAAATCTATCCATTTTGGATTTTTAGTATCATCCAATTTGTAGTGGGCAATAAAAGTATCTTCTAAAAATTGTTGTTTAATGATCCAGCTCATTGTACTATCCTCCCGATAAGTCATTTCGTGATAATCTTTGGTCATAAGCCAGTGATCATGAATAAAATGAGTCGGTGTTTTTTTACAACAAATGAGCAAAGCAGTAATCAGGATCAGGCAGTAGAATTTTAACATGGTTTTGAAAGAGCGGTCAAAATTAAAACAAAAAACGACTTTTGAACTTTAATATATGTTATCCTATCAGAACATTGCTATTTTTTCATGTTTTTATATGAGGGACTAATAATAAGAATTTCCTGATGCCGTAATTGGACAACGTACTGATTATTGCATGGCAAAAAAAAAGTCCTCTAATGAGGACTTTTCTTGTTGACCCATAAGGATTCGAACCTTAACAAGCAGAACCAAAATCTGATGTGCTACCGTTACACCATGGGTCAATTGCTTTTGGAAGCGGGTGCAAAGATACGATTATCATCCAATTTTCAAATCGTTTTTTATTAAATAATGCGATTATTGGGTTCCCTGTGAACTCCGTAGATTGCCTCGCCTGTAGTGAAACTATAAAGTCAGGTATATTTTTGATTTTGGGATCAAATTTTCTCTTTTTAGTGGAGCTACTTGTAAAACCAATTTTTTTAAAAGTAGATTTTCCCATTCCACCATTCCTTATCAAATACAGTATCGTATTTTTCATAAAATTGAATTGCAGGTATATTCCAATCCAAAACCTGCCATTTCATCATCACACAATTTAATCTTTTTGCTTCCAAAATGAGGGCATCAAATAATACTTTTCCAACCCCTTGCCCGCGCACATTTTCCTTGACCACAAAATCTTCCAGGTAGAGCATTTTACCCTTCCAGGTACTCCATGCCAGATAAAATAAGACCATACCTACTATTTGACCATCTCTATTTTCAGCCACAATAGCATCAAATATGCCCTCTTTAAAATTTGTCCTGTAGCTTTCAATTCCTGCTGTAACAGCTTGTGGCGCCTTTTCATATTCTGCCAAATCCCGTACCAATCCGAGTATTCCTTCAAGGTCATTTTCAGTGGCTTTCCGCACCTTTGTTAATAAATTCATTTTATAAAAACTTTTTGCCCAATATCAGAAATCTTTATATCTTTGCAGACACTTTTGAAAAAAATAGGTAAATTTTAGTCAAAAGGTATTGATAATCAATAAGTAATAAATGAAATTATAGTATGCCAACCATCAATCAACTGGTAAGATTAGGAAGAAAAGTAGTAAAAGCTAAAAGTAAATCACGTGCTTTAGATGCTTGTCCACAGAAAAGAGGGGTTTGTACCCGTGTTTATACTACTACTCCGAAGAAGCCTAATTCAGCTCTAAGAAAAGTGGCAAAAGTGCGAATGACCAATGGTATAGAGGTAATTGCCTATATCCCAGGAGAAGGTCATAACCTTCAGGAGCACTCAATGGTTTTAGTTAGAGGAGGAAGAATCAAAGACCTTCCTGGTGTGAGATATACTATTGTGCGCGGAGCAATAGATACTGCCGGAGTAAATAACAGAAAGAAATCACGATCTAAATACGGTTCAAAAAGACCTAAAAAGTAAAATCCATTATTAGCAATATAAGATATATATATCATGAGGAAGCGTAAACCAAAAGCAAGAGCAATCCAAGGTGATCCCAGATATAACGATGTAATGGTGAGTCGTTTTATCAACAATCTTCAGTGGAGTGGTAAAAAAGCAGGCGCTACTGCTATTTTTTACGATGCAATGGATATTGTAAAATCCAAATCAGGTGAGGAACCAGAATTAGAAATATGGAGAAAAGCACTTGATAATATCATGCCTCATGTTGAAGTAAGAAGCCGCCGTATCGGTGGTGCTACATTTCAGATCCCTGTTGAACTACCGCCAAACCGCAAAGTTTTCTTCGGAATGAAATGGATGATACGATATGCCAGAGAAAGGGCAGGGAAAGGCATGGCTGAAAAACTGGCAGCTGAAATCGTGGCCGCTCAAAAAGGAGAAGGTGCCGCTGTAAAGAAAAGAGAAGACATTCACAAAATGGCTGAAGCGAACAGAGCTTTCGCAAGTTTTAAATAATCCAATTCGATAATAAATACCTCCATGGCAAAGAAAGATCTGAGATATACTCGTAACATTGGGATTGCTGCACATATCGATGCAGGTAAAACCACTACTACTGAGCGTATATTATATTACACTGGCATCACTCACAAAATTGGTGAGGTTCATGACGGAGCCGCCACAATGGACCATATGGAACAAGAGCAGGAAAGAGGTATTACTATTACTGCCGCTGCCACCAAAACCGCCTGGAATTGGAAAGGAGATGAATACACTATTAATATAATAGATACTCCAGGCCACGTGGACTTTACCGTAGAGGTAGAAAGATCACTGCGTGTATTAGACGGGACTGTTGCTCTTTTTTGCGCAGTTTCCGGTGTAGAGCCACAGTCTGAAACCGTTTGGAGACAAGCTGACAGATATAAGGTACCTCGCATTGGTTTCGTAAATAAAATGGATAGATCCGGTGCAGATTTTTTTAATGTAGTAGAAGAAGTAAGAACCAAATTAGGGTCAAAACCAATTCCATTACAAGTACCTATCGGATCTGAACACAATTTTAAAGGGGTGGTCGATTTGATCACGAATAAAGCCATCATTTGGAACGAGGCAGATCAGGGAATGACATATACTGAAATTCCTATTCCGGATGATCTCAAAGAAACAGTAAAGCTGTGGAGAGATCGATTAATGGAAGTGGCTGCAGAATACGATGATCGATTGATGGAAAAGTACTTTGAAGATGCTAATTCTCTCGAGGTAGAAGAAGTACAGGCAGCTTTAAGACAAGCCGTTATTGATATGAAAATCGTATTGATGATGTGTGGATCTGCCTTCAAAAACAAAGGAGTACAGGCAATGTTGGACGCTGTATGTACTTACCTTCCATCACCTGCAGATATAGATGCTGTTGAAGGAATTAATCCTAAAACAGATGCAATAGAAAAAAGGAAACCTAATAATGATGAGCCATTTGCAGCTCTTGCATTCAAGATAGTAAACGATCCTTTTGTGGGAAGACTTTCTTACATGAGAGTTTACTCAGGGAAATTGGAGAATGGATCTTATGTTCAGAATACCAGATCTGATAAAAAAGAGAGGATCTCCCGCTTATATCAAATGCATGCCAATAAACAAAATCCAATCGAGTTTGTAGAGGCTGGTGATATTGCTGCAGCTGTTGGTATGAAAGATATCCGCACAGGTGATACACTTTGCGATCCGGATAAACCCATAATTCTGGAAAGTATGAAATTCCCTGAGCCTGTAATTGGTCTTGCGGTAGAACCAAAGACTCAGAAAGATTTGGATAAAATGGGTATTGCACTTAATAAGCTTGCAGAAGAGGATCCAACCTTTAAAGTGAAATACGATGAAGATACCAACCAAACCATTATCAGTGGAATGGGGGAATTACACCTGGAGATCATTGTAGATCGTATGCGTCGCGAATTTGGAGTTGAATGTAACCAAGGCGCTCCACAGGTTAACTATAAAGAAGCGTTGACCAGAGCTGTTAGCCATAGAGAAAAACTTAAAAAACAGACTGGTGGATCTGGTTTGTTTGCAGATATTGAGTTTGAAATTGGACCTGCTGATGAAGAATTTTTAGCAAGTGAAGATTTCAAATCCGGTAAAACTAAAATGCAATTTGTTAATGAAATCGTGGGAGGTTCTATTCCACGTGAATTAATACCGCCGACACAAAAAGGCTTTTTGGCCATGATGGAAAATGGTGTACTGGCAGGTTATAATATTGACAGTATGAAGGTAAGAATCTATGATGGTTCTACTCACACAGTTGACTCTAAACCTGTAGCATTTGAATTATGCGCTAAGGAAGGTTTCAGAGCTGCTGCTCCTAAAGCCGGTCCCGTAATTCTCGAGCCCATTATGAAATTGGAAGTAGTAACTCCTGAGGAGTTTGTGGGTCCTGTAATTGGTGACCTCAATAGGAGAAGAGGATTACCAAAAGGACAGGAAATGAGACCTGGTGCAGCAGTGGCCATACAAGCTGATGTGCCATTATCAGAAATGTTTGGTTATGTTACCCAATTACGTACCATCACCTCCGGTCGTGCAAGTTCCACCATGGAATTTTCACACTATGCTCAGGTACCAGGTGGTATAGCGACAGAAGTAATAGCAAAAGCAAAAGGTGCCGTGAAGGCATAAAAATGTAAAATTGTAAAAAAAATATATCAGGGAAATGAATCAAAAGATTAGAATCAAACTCCGCTCTTACGACCACAATTTGGTAGATAAGTCTACGGAGAAGATCGTAAAGACGGTCCGCAACAGCGGCGCTGTGGTTACAGGTCCGATTCCGCTGCCCTCTGAGAGAGAAGTTTACACCGTGTTGCGGTCACCGCACGTAAACAAAAAAGCTCGGGAGCAGTTTCAACTTCGGACCCATAAGCGCCTTATAGAAATCTACACACCAACACAAAAGACGGTAGATGCGCTATCAAAACTAGAGCTCCCTTCGGGTGTTGATATCCAGGTAAAACTTACCTGATAGTGTGGGTCTAATCAATTGATTAGAAGGATATTATAAACAAAAATTAGTGTCCTTGAATGAAAATACAGTCTAATTTCTGTATTCAAATTCAATGGCATATTATCTAAATAATTTAAAAACACTGAAAAGTGAACGGATTGATAGGTAAAAAAATAGGCATGACCAGTATCTATGATGATAAGGGTAAATATGTTGCCTGTACTGTTATCGAAGCTGGTCCTAATATTGTGACTCAGGTGAAAACAGACGACTCAGATGGCTATACAGCCTTACAATTGGGTTTTGGTGAGGCTAAAGAAAAGAACACCACTGCTCAGTTAAAAGGCCATTTTAGCAAAGCAAACACTTCTCCAAAGAGGAAAATTGCTGAGTTTAGAAATTCAACTCTTCAAAAAAGTATCGGTGAACAAATTACCGTTGACGAAGTCTTTAAGCCTGGTGATATGGTGCACGCAGTGGGTACTTCAAAAGGAAAGGGCTTTCAGGGGGTGGTAAAAAGACACGGCTTTGGTGGTGTCGGTGAACTTACTCACGGTCAACATGATCGTCAGCGTGCTCCGGGATCCGTTGGTTCTTCCTCTTTTCCTTCAAAAGTATTTAAAGGCATTAGAATGGCCGGTCGTACAGGAGGTGTTAGAGTGAAAATGAAAAACCTGAAAGTAATCAAGGTTTTTGGAGATAAAAATTTATTGGTAGTTCAAGGTGCTATACCTGGTCATACCGGATCATTTGTAATTATTGAAAAAAAATAAGCCATGAAAGTAGCTATTTTAAATACTTCAGGTTCTGAAACTGGTAGATCTGCAGAATTACCTGGTGATATATTTGGTATCGAACCCAATCAGCATGCTGTATACCTCGATGTGAAGGCATATTTAGCTAATCAAAGACAAGGCACAGCTGAAACCAAAGAAAGGAATATGATCTCCGGATCTACCCGAAAACTTCACAAGCAAAAAGGAACCGGTGGTTCCCGAAAAGGAGATATCAAATCTCCGGTTTTTAGAGGAGGTGGAACAGTGTTTGGACCCAATCCCAGGGATTATAGTGAAAAAGTAAATAAAAAAGTAAAAGTACTGGCTCGTAAATCAGCACTTTCCGATAAAGCAATTCAGGGTAAGGTAGTGGTTATTGAAGATTTTTCTTTTGACAAACCAAAAACCAAAAGCTTTACTGAGGTAATTAAAAATCTGAAATTGGGCGGAAAGAAAACCTTATTGGTCACTGCGGACTATGATAAAAACTTATACTTGTCTGGTAGAAATGTGCCTAAAGCCAATTTGGTACATGCTCAGGATATTAATACATATTCCATATTAAATTCAAATGTGCTGGTGCTCGTAGAAAGTGCTATTGCCAAATTGAATGAAACACTTTCAAAATAATTGGTATCATGGAAAAGAATATTTTAATTAAACCTGTCATTTCAGAAAAAGCGGAAAAAATAGCGGGAGCACTTCCTCGGTACACTTTTCTGGTTAATAAAGATGCTAATAAAGTGGAGATACAAAAAGCCGTAGAAAAACACTATGGTGTAAATGTACAGGATGTAAATACATTGATCAATCCTTCAAAGCGAAAATCAAGATCTACTAAGCGTAAAGTTACTGTAGGTTTGAAGCCTGCTTACAAAAAAGCGATCGTGACTTTGGTTGAAGGCGACAGCATAAACATATATGGTGAAATCTAATTAAATGATTTAAGAAATGCCAGTAAGAAAATTTAAACCAGTAACTCCAGGTACCCGATTCAGGATTGCCAATACTTTTACGGAGATCACAAAAGATACCCCGGAAAAGAGTTTGCTAAAACCAATTCATGATGTTGCGGGTCGTAATAATCAGGGTCGAATGACCATGAGATACCGCGGTGGTGGAGAAAAAAGACAATACCGTGTAATTGATTTCAAACGAGATAAAGATGGTATTCCAGCATTGGTTCACTCTATAGAATACGATCCCAATAGAACTGCTTACATCGCTTTATTACATTACGGTGATGGCGAGAAAAGGTATATTATTGCACCCAATGGTCTCAAGGTAGGTCAAAAATTGTTCAGTGGCAAAGATGCCCTTCCAGAGGTTGGAAACACAATGTATTTAAAAGACATCCCACTAGGTACATCTATTCATGCCATTGAATTGCATCCTCAGCAGGGAGCTGCCCTGGCCAGAAGTGCGGGTACGTACGCTGAACTTACTGGTAAAGAAGACAGATACGGAGTAGTAAAAATGCCATCCGGGGAGGTAAGAAGAATATTACTTCAGTGCCGCGCCACAATTGGTACTACATCAAATCCTGATCATGGACTTCAGATTTTGGGTAAAGCAGGTAGAAGCAGACACCGAGGTATTCGTCCGAGAAACAGAGGGGTAGCAATGAATCCGGTCGATCACCCGATGGGTGGAGGTGAAGGTCGTGCATCAGGAGGTCATCCAAGATCACGTACTTCTGTAAAAGCAAAAGGCTATAAAACAAGAAGTAAAACAAAAGGATCAGAAAAGCTGATCATATCTCATAGAAATGCTAAAAAAAATAATGGCTAAAAAATAAAAAGTCATGGCAAGATCGATAAAAAAAGGACCTTACGTATTTCACAAACTACTTAAAAAAGTACAAGTGAATAAACAATCAAATAAGAAGACGGTGATCAAAACCTGGTCACGTGCCTCTATGATTATACCTGAAATGGTAGGAGAGACATTAGCAGTTCATAATGGAAAGACCTTTATACCGGTGTATGTAACTGAAAATATGGTGGGTCATAAACTGGGAGAGTTTTCACCTACCAGAACTTTTAGAGGTCACTCCGGAAACAGAAAAGACGAAGCCAAAAAATAAACTTGATTAATATAAATTAAGTAAAAAAGTAAACAAATGGAAGCAGTAGCTCATTTAAGAAATGGTCACGGATCAGCGCGAAAAATTCGCTTAGTCGTTGACAATATCAGAGGTAGAAAAGTAGTAGATGCTTTAAACATACTCAAGTTTACAAAGAAAGATTCTGCGTATTGGGTAGAAAAAGCCTTGATCTCCGCTGTAGCCAACTGGGAGATTAAAAGCGCTCAGACAGGCAATACGGATGCCTATGATTTAATTGTAAGCAAAGCCTTTGTCGGTGGTGGACCGGTTTTGAAAAGATTTCAGCCTGCACCGCATGGCCGGGCTCATCGCATCAGAAAAAGATCCAATCACCTTACCCTGGTAGTGGCCAACAATGTGCCTCTTCCTGCGGAAGAAGTAGTTTCAGAAGAAAATCAATCTAATCAATAAACCATAATATTTAAACTGCATGGGTCAGAAAGTAAATCCAATAGGAAGTAGGTTAGGAATCATCAGAGGATGGGATTCTAATTGGTTCGGTGGTAAAAACATGGCTAAAAAAGTCGTGGAAGATGAGCAAATCAGAAGATACCTCTTTGCTCGTATTGAAAAAGGCGGAGTCGCTAAAATTGTAATTGAACGAACTCTTAAAAGAATCACGCTCACCATCCATACTTCCAGACCAGGTATCATTATCGGAAAAGGGGGTACTGAAGTGGATAAAATCAGGGAGGAATTAAAGAAATTGGCAGGATCTGATGTGCAGATAAATATCATGGAGATCAGAAAACCAGAGTTGGAAGCTACCATTGTTGGGGAGTCCATCGCAAAACAGATTGAATCCAGGGTAAATTATCGTCGTGCTATAAAATCATCTATTCAGTCAACCATGAGGGCAGGAGCTGAAGGAATCAAGATAAGAATTTCTGGCCGGTTGAATGGTGCGGAAATGGCAAGATCTGAAGAATACAAAGAAGGTCGTACCCCGTTGCATACTTTCAGAGCTGATATTGACTATGCGTTGGCAGAAGCTCAGACTGTTTATGGAAAAATCGGTATTAAAACCTGGATTTGTAAAGGTGAAGTGCTTACAAAAAGAGACCTTTCACCTAATATCGGTCTAGTGAAAAAAGAAACAGGTGGTGACCGAAACGACAGACGAGATGATAGGGGAGGAAGAAGCAGAGGAGGTCGTGGACGAGATGATCGAGGAGGCAGAGGCGGTGATAGAGGTGGTCGTGGTGGTGATCGAGGTGCCAGAAGCGGAGGTAATAGAACTCCACGAAATAATAACCAGGATTGATTAAATATATTAGCGTAATTTTGCAAAACTTTTTTAAAAAATAGGCCATGTTACAGCCAAAAAGACAGAAATATCGCAAGCAACAGAAAGGTAGAAACACAGGTATTGCAGTAAAAGGAAGTACCATATCTTTTGGATCTTATGGATTGAAATCCATGGAGTTAGGGCGTATTACCAACAGGCAGTTAGAAGCTGCCCGTATTGCTATGACTCGTGAAACCAAGCGTGAAGGACAAGTCTGGATCAGAATTTTCCCAGATAAGCCAATCACTCATAAACCTGCTGAAGTCCGAATGGGTAAAGGTAAAGGAGCAGTGGAATATTACGTAGCCTTGGTTCAACCTGGTCGAATTCTTTTTGAAATGGAAGGGACTACACTCGAAGCCGCCACCAAAGCCTTAAATATGGCTGCTCAAAAATTACCTATTAAAACTAAAGTAGTGGTAAGACACGACATCTAATAAACGAAGAAAGTTATGGCTAACAAGAAACATCAGGAAATAATCTCAATGTCTGCTACAGATATTTCAAATTCTTTGGTGCAGGCTAAAATGGAATTGCAAAAGGCAAAGTTTACTCATGCAGTAAAAGGGCTTGACAAACCATCTGTTATTAAAGACCTTCGTAAGAAAATCGCCAGATTGGAAACCGAAACCAGAAGCAGAGAAGTAAAAAATATGTCAGAATCTCAGTTGGCAAAAAGATCAAAAATCCGGGCCAGACGAGCCAACTAATTTAAACTACAATTACCTTTTTAATAAATAGTAAAATGGATCAAAATACATCAACAGAGCCTGCTAAAAGAGCAAATCGAAAAACAAGGGTTGGTATTGTAAAAAGTAATAAAATGGATAAAACCATTACCGTTATTTTGGACAGAAAGGTTAAACATCCTAAGTATGGTAAATTTATGCATAAAACCAGCAAGTTCATGGCTCATGATGAAAAAAATGAGTGCAAAGAAGGCGATACCGTATTGATCATGGAGACTCGTCCTTTAAGCAAAAATAAAAGCTGGAGATTGGTACAAATAATAGAAAGAGCTAAGTAATTTAAATTAAATAATAATCCTATTTAAAACATAGGCTATCATGATACAAACAGAAACAAAATTAAATGTAGCAGACAACAGCGGTGCCAAAATCGTACAATGCATACGTGTATTGGGCAGTACCCGCCGAAGATATGCCGGTGTAGGTGATGTTATTGTGGTAACAGTCAAAGACGCTACGCCTACCGGAGGTATAAAAAAAGGGACAGTTTCAAAAGCAGTTATTGTGAGAACTTCTCAACCGATTCACCGAAAAGATGGTTCATACATCCGTTTTGATGATAATGCTGTGGTATTACTGACGAATGCGGATGAGCCCAGAGGAACAAGGATTTTCGGCCCTGTAGCACGGGAACTAAGAGATAAAAACTACATGAGAATAGTATCATTGGCGCCTGAAGTATTATAAATTATTGACACAGAATTCAACTTGTAATAAAGATGATAACAAAAAATAAAATTACCACCAAACGATTTTCTCCTAAACTGAATCTTAAAAAAGGAGATCAGGTTATCGTGATTTCCGGTGACCAGAAAGGGAAAAAAGGTGAAGTACAAAAAATTATGAAGGAATCCTTGAAAGCTGTGGTGACGGATGTCAATTTGGTAAAAAGACATACAAAACCTACTAACAACAACCCAGGTGGAATCAGGGAAATCCCAGCTCCAATTTATATCTCAAAATTAATGTTGGTTGATCCAAAATCAGGAGAAGCAACACGAGTGGGTAGAAGAATGGAAAATGGAAAATCTGTTCGGTATGCTAAAAAATCAGGTCAAACTATAAAGTAATAGTCTATCATGAAATATACGCCTAGATTAAGACAACAATATATTGATACTGTGATTCCTAAGCTCACAGAACAATTTAAATACACCACTGTAATGCAAGTGCCCAGAATTCTTAAGGTCTGCATAAATCAGGGTGTGGGTGAAGCCACTCAAGATCGAAAGACAGTGGATACAGCAGTAAATGAAATGTCACTTATTGCGGGCCAGAAAGCCGTACCAACCAAATCCAAAAAAGCCATCTCTAACTTTAAATTGAGAGAGAATATGGCAATTGGAGCAAGAGTTACTCTCAGAGGGGACAGGATGTATGAGTTTTTGGATCGACTGATTGCAGTAGCTTTACCAAGGGTAAGAGACTTTAGAGGTATTAATGATAAGAGTTTTGATGGTAGAGGTAACTATACTTTAGGTATCACAGAACAGATCATTTTCCCTGAAATAGATTTGGACAAAATCACTAAGATTTCCGGAATGGATATTTCAATTATCACTTCTGCCAAAACAGATAAAGAAGCATCTGCTTTATTGACGGCATTAGGTTTTCCATTTAAAAATCAAAAAAATTAATTAAATAGATCATGGCAAAAACATCTGTCATAGCAAGACAAAAAAAGCGTGAAGTATTGATAGCTAAGTACGCTGATCTGCGAGCCAAGCTAAAAAAAGAAGGAGACTACGAAGCATTGGATAAATTGCCAAAAAATGCATCACCTGTAAGACATAAAAACAGATGCATGCTTACCGGTAGACCAAAAGGATATATCAGAAAATTTGGAGTATCCAGGGTTACTTTCCGTGAAATGGCTTTAAATGGCAAAATTCCAGGGGTAACCAAGTCCAGCTGGTAAAATTAAATTAAATTAATTGTTAGAAAATAGTTTTAATATAAATTAGTATGGCAGTAACTGATTCAATTGGAGATTATCTGACCCGCATCCGAAATGCACAAGCTGCAGGTCACAGAATGGTGGAAATTCCATCATCCAATGTGAAAAAAAGAATGACGGAAATTCTTTATGACAATGGTTATATACTCAAATACAAATTCGATAAAAAAGAGGGAGAATTTGAGAAAATATTAATAGCCTTAAAATACGATCCTGTTACCAGGCTACCGATCATACAAAGACTGGATAGGGCTTCTCGTCCTGGATTGAGAAAATACAGTGGCTCAGAAGAACTTCCTCGTGTAAATTCAGGTCTTGGAATTGCCATCGTATCTACCAATAAAGGCATCATGACAGACAAACAGGCTAGAGCCCAAAAGGTGGGTGGTGAAATAATGTGCTATATATTCTAAAAACAACAGTAAAACATTAAGTGATATGTCACGAATAGGAAAATTACCGATTACCTTGCCAAAAGGTGTAGAGGTAAAAATAGATAAAAACAGAGTGACCATTAAAGGCGCCAAAGGAACTATGACCCAGGTCGTAGATCATGATATGAAAGTATCTGTAGAAAATGGCATACTAACAGTCGCCCGCCCATCTGAACAAAAAAGACATAAGGCTCTACATGGCACTACCCGCGCAATTCTTGCCAATCTGGTTAAAGGTGTAAGTGGTGGATTTAGCAAAGATATGGAGGTAGTAGGGGTAGGTTACAGAGCCACTAATACTGGAAATCTGCTGGAAATCGGTGTAGGGCATTCACACCCTATAGTGATGTATGTTCCGGACGAAATTAAATTAGAAACCGTAACAGAAAAAGGTAAAGCTCCTGTGATTAAATTGTCCGGGGCAGATAAACAATTGGTTGGCCAGATTGGCGCAAAGCTCAGAACATTCAGAAAGCCTGAGCCTTACAAAGGAAAGGGTATTAAATACAGCACTGAGATATTACGCCGCAAAGCGGGTAAAGCTGCTGGTAAAGCAAAATAAAATAAGTAACAAAAATTCATCTTTAATTTAAATTAACTGGGGAGATGGCAATTTCAAATAAAAAGAAAATTCAGTATCGCATACGTAAAAAAATTCGAGGTGCTGCTGATAAACCAAGATTGGCTGTATACAGATCTAATAAATCCATTTATGCTCAACTCATCGATGATGACAAAGGGGTGACTTTAGCGGCTGCATCCGCACATGACGAATCAGTGGATAAAACTGCAAATAAGGTGAATCAGGCAAAAGCGGTCGGAATGGTTATAGCTGCAAAAGCAAAGGCTAAAAATATTGAAGCAGTTGTTTTTGACAGAGGAGGTAATCTTTATCATGGCCGTATAAAATCACTCGCAGAAGGAGCCCGTGAAGGGGGATTAAAATTCTAATATTTAACAGGCATTATATCAATTCAAATGGCTAAAAAATTAGTTAAAAGAGTAAAACCTGCAGAAGCAGAACTCAAAGAAAAAATGGTTGCTCTTAACCGAGTAGCTAAAGTTACCAAAGGAGGGCGTACATTTAGTTTTGCTGCTGTTGTAGTAGTTGGGGATGGAAATGGCGTAGTGGGGCATGGCCTGGGCAAAGCCAGAGATGTGCAAGAATCTATAGCTAAAGCTGTGGATGATGCTAAGAAAAATCTTATAAGGGTGAATATTCATAAAGGCACTATTCCGCATGTACAAACAGGTAAGTATGGTGCTGGTAGAGTTATGATTAAGCCGGCCTCTGAAGGTACAGGAGTTATTGCTGGTGGAGCAATGAGAGCCGTGCTGGATATGGCAGGTGTCCATAATGTACTTGGTAAGTCCTTAGGTTCCTCTAACCCACATAATGTGATCAAGGCTACTTTGGACGCACTTTCTAAAATGAGATCACCTCAGGAAATTGCTCATCAAAGAAGAGTTAATTTGGATAAAGTTTTTAACGGATAATCATCAGAAGCTATGGCAAAAGTAAAAATCACTCAGACCAAAAGTGTAATAGAGAAGACGGAGCGTCAAAAAAATACAGTGAAGGCTTTAGGCTTGAAAGGTGTCAGAAGTTCTGTAGAGCAAGATCTTACACCCCAAATAGAAGGTATGATTAAAAAAGTATCTCATTTGGTTTCTGTAGAAAAAATTTAATTTTAAACACAATCAAAGATTACTGATCATGGAACTAAGTAGTTTAAAACCGGCAAAAGGTTCGACAAAGAATAATAAAAGAAGAGGAAGAGGTATTGCTACAGGTGCGGGCGGTACTGCGGGCAGAGGTCATAAAGGTCATAAGGCTCGTTCTGGTCATAAAGCCAAGCGAAATTTTGAGGGCGGTCAGATGCCATTGCAAATGCGATTGCCCAAAATTGGATTTAAAAATCCCGCAAGGATAGAATTTGAAGTAATGAATTTAGATCAACTACAAAAATTTTCAACTGATGAAAATATACAGGTAATTGATATTAAAGCTTTTACAAAGGTGGGCTATATTAATCCAGGCCAAAAGATTAAAATCTTGGGAAGGGGAGAAGTTAGCAGTGCACTTACCGTAACAGCTCATGCCGTATCCGCCACTGCAAAAAAAGCTATTGAAGAAAAAGGTGGCACTGTCACCATTATCTAATTCGACTCATGAATAATTTTATACAGACCTTAAAAAATATTTGGAAAATAGATGAGCTCAGAAAGCGTATTCTATTTACATTGATAGTATTGGCGGTTTTTAGATTTGGTTCATATATTGTAATGCCGGGAGTAGTGGCATCCCAACTAAAAGCAGCAGCTGATAACAGAGGGGCTAATGATTTATTAAATCTTATTAATATTTATACCGGGGGTGCCTTTAATAATGCATCCGTTTTTGCTTTAGGCATTATGCCTTATATCACCGCTTCCATCATAGTTCAATTATTAGGGTTTGCCTTGCCATATTTCCAACGACTCCAGCAACACGAAGGAGAATCTGGCCGAAAAAAATTAAATCAAATCACCAGGGTATTGACCGTAGTAATTACATTATTACAAGGTGGTACGTATTTAGCTTATATTAATGCATCAAATGCTATTGACCCAACCGTTTCTAAATCAGTCTTCTATTTCGTCAATTCGATATTGCTGGCTACGGGTACGGTAGTTGCTATGTGGTTAGGTGAAAGAATTACAGACAAGGGTATTGGAAACGGAGTTTCATTACTTATTATGATAGGTATTATAGCCAGGTTACCTCAAGCGTTAGTATTTGAAGTGACACAGCGATTTAGTTCTGGTGGCATGTTTGTGTTAATTTTAGAATTAGCAGCTTTAATATTGGTTGTACTCGGAGCTATTCTCTTAGTACAGGGAGTTAGAAAAATTCCAATACAATTTGCTAAGAGAATGGTCGGCCGTACTGGTTTACCGGTGAGCGGCAATCGGGACTATTTGCCAATTAAATTAAATGCATCTGGTGTAATGCCCATAATATTTGCTCAAGCCATAATGTTTCTTCCTGGATTTGCGGCTCAATCGCTTATGGGTACCGCCTCTGCGAACGCCGGCTGGGTAAGAGCATTGAACGATTATACATCTGTTTTGTATAATGTAATTTACTTTGTGTTGGTTATTGCTTTTACCTACGTATATGTGGCACTTATTGTTAATAGCCAGCAATATTCAGAATATTTAAAGCGACAAAATGCATTTGTGCCGGGAGTAAAACCAGGGTCACCTACCGCAGAATTTATCGATACTATTACTTCCAAAATTACTTTACCCGGAGCAGTAATGTTAGCTATACTTGCTATTACTCCAGGGTTGGCACGTATGTTTGGTATTAATAATAACTTTGCTGCTTTTTTTGGAGGTTCCACTATACTGATATTGGTAGGGGTAGCATTGGATACGTTACAGCAAATTGAAAGCCACTTACTCATGAGAAAATATGATGGATTAGTGAAATCAGGTAATATCAAAGGGCGTACTTCAGGTAGTGGATTGGCTTCTATAGGGGCTGGTTCTTAAAAAGGACTGATAGGTGGCACAAGGTAAGATCATCATAAAATCAGATGAACAAATTGAATTAATCAGGATAAGTTCGACTTTGGCATGTGAAGCCATTGCTGAATCGGTGAAATTTATTAAACCAGGGGCTACCGGCAAACAAATAGATAAAATTGCTGAAGAATTTATTAAAGATAAAGGTGGTGTACCCTCATTTAAGGGATATGGAGACCCTCCGTTTACAGGTTCCCTTTGTCTTTCTATTAATGAGGCTGTAGTGCATGGACTGCCAACAGACAAGCCTTTTACTGATGGTGATGTAATTTCAATTGATTGTGGAGCATATTTAAATGGCTTTCACGGAGATGTAGCCTATACTGTAATTTTGGGCAATCCCGGACCAAAAGTGCTCGAACTTTGTGTGGCTACCAAATATTCACTTGAATTAGCTGTAAATCAATGTGTTGTGGGCAAGAGAATTGGAGATATAGGATTTGTAATCCAACAATATATTGAAAAGGAAAAAAGATTTGGAGTAGTGAGAGAGTTGGTTGGCCACGGGGTCGGCAGTGATTTGCATGAAGCCCCTGATGTACCCAATTACGGCAAAAGAGGCAATGGTATCATTCTAAAAGAAGGTATGGTAATTGCGGTAGAACCTATGGTTAATCTCGGAACCCGGCAGGTCAAAACAGCAAGTGATCAATGGACTGTGGTATCCAAAGATGGAAAGCCATCTGCTCATTATGAGCATACCATTGCCATCCGGAAAGACAAGGGTGATATACTGACAAATCATGCCGTAATCGAGGAATCTATTAAAAATAATAAAGAATTAAGCGAAATATCGCTAAAAATTTAGATATTTGCAGTCCGAAAAATTAAAGGATGCCTAAGGAGGATTTGATCAAGCAAGATGGTATAATTGAAGAAGCGTTGTCAAATGCGATGTTTCGGGTACATCTTGAAAACGATCATGTCATTTTAGCTACCATCTCCGGGAAAATGAGAATGCATTACATTCGACTTTTACCAGGAGATAAAGTATCTGTGGAAATGTCTCCTTACGATCTTTCGAGAGGGCGGATTATTTATCGTTATAAGTAACAGTTATTAAGCAAAGAGTTAATTATGAAAGTCAGAACTTCAATTAAAAAACGATCTGCAGATTGTAAGATTGTGCGTAGAAAGGGAAAACTCTACGTGATTAACAAGAAAAATCCAAAATTCAAACAAAGACAAGGATAATATTATGGCACGTATTTCTGGTATAGATCTTCCAAAGAACAAAAAAGGCTATATAGGCCTTACACATATTTTCGGTATTGGCATTTCTTCATCTAAAGCCATTTTGGACAAGTCCGGAATAGATCAGGAGATGAAAGTAAGTGAATGGACGGATGAGCATGTACATAAAATTGTCAAAATAATTCAGGAAGAATACAAAGTAGAAGGTGTATTGAGATCTGAGGTACAAATGAACATCAAGCGCTTGATGGATATTGGATGTTACAGAGGTATTCGACATAGAAAAGGATTGCCAGTTAGAGGTCAAAATACTCAGACTAACTCACGTACCAGAAAGGGCAAACGTAAGACCGTAGCAAACAAGAAAAAAGTAACTAAATAATAGATAACATTTAGCTTCATGTCACAGGTTAAAAAAGCAAAAAAGAGAAAAGTAAATGTTGAATCTGAAGGTATTGCATATATACTGGCCAGTTTCAACAATGTGATCGTCACCATTACCAACAAACAAGGTCAGGTAGTGGCATGGTCATCCTCAGGTCGTGAAGGCTTCAGAGGATCTAAAAAGAATACTCCGTTTGCAGCTCAAAAAACGGCTTCACATGCAGCTACTTTAGCTCATGAAGCAGGAGTTCGATCTGCAGATGTGTTCGTAAAAGGTCCTGGAAATGGTCGAGAAGCCGCTATCCGAGGTATCAATGATGTAGGTATAAAAGTAATAACCATTACAGATACTACCCCTATACCGCACAATGGTTGCAGACCACCTAAAAAACGAAGAGTATAATATTATAAATAAAAATAATTCCATATTTAATTTATTATGGCAAGATATACCGGACCCATTTCAAAAATAGCCAGAACCTTTGGTGAACCCATTTTTGGTCACGATAAAGCATTGGATAAGAAAAAATATCCTCCTGGTCAACATGGTCCTTCCCGAAAGAAAAAGCAAAAGTCTGACTATGCGGTGCAATTGAAAGAAAAGCAAAAAGCCAAACATACCTATGGGTTATTGGAAAGGCAGTTCAGGAAGACTTTTGAGTTGGCAACCCGTAAACATGGGGTAACAGGTACTGTGTTATTACAATTGCTTGAATCCAGATTGGATAATACAGTATATCGATTAGGTATTGCACCTACACGAAGAGCAGCAAGACAGCTGGTGTCACATAAACACATTGCCGTTGACGGCAAAATTCTAAATATACCTTCTGCTTTGCTTAAACCAGGCGAAGTAGTTGCGGTAAGAGGAAAATCGGCTAATCTGGAACATATCCAAAATCAAATTCATTCCAAATCTGACATCCGTAAATCTCCCTGGTTGGAGTGGAACCCTGAAAGAATGGAAGGTAAGTTTTTAGTTTACCCTGATAGAGATATGATACCGGAAAGGATTAATGAGCAGTTGATAGTGGAGTTATACTCTAAATAATCAATTTGAATTCATTATCTGATAAGCATTTAAATTTTTTCACAAGAGAAAGTCATCAAAAAATATGAGTATTCTAAATTTCCAAAAACCAGAAAAAATCATTCTTCAAAAAGCTAATGATTTTGATGGTGTGTTTGAGTTCAAACCGCTCGAACCAGGATTTGGTCAGACGATCGGCAACTCACTGAGAAGAATTCTATTGTCTTCATTAGAGGGATTTGCTATTTCAGGTGTACGTATTGCAGGAGTAGATCATGAATTTTCTACTATAAAAGGTGTCGTGGAAGATGTAGTGGACATCATACTGAATCTGAAACAAGTTCGATTAAAAAAAGTAAATAATGTAGAGGAGAGTGGTGAAGATACCGTGTACCTTACAATCAATAGAAAAGATGAATTCAGGGCCGGTGATATAGAAAAGTATACAAATGTGTATAAAGTAATGAACCCGGATTTACTTATATGCCGAATGGAGCCCTTTGTAAACCTGGAAATAGAATTAAAGGTGACCAAAGGCAGAGGTTATGTACCTGCAGATGATATGTATCCAAAAGATGCCCCTATCGGTTTAATTCCATTGGATGCAATTTATACACCAATTAAAAACGTGGCATATTCTATTAGCAGTACTCGTGTTGGTCAGCGTACCGATTATGAGAAACTGACCATTGAACTTAAAACGGATGGCACTATACATCCTGAAGAGGCTATTAAAGAAGCAAGCCGAATTATGATCCAGCATCTCATGCTGATCACCGATGAAAATATTACTTTTAATGATTCGGCCAGGAAGGAAGATACCATAGTAGATGAACATATACTACATATGCGAAAACTTTTAAAAACTTCTTTAGAAGACCTCGATCTTTCAGTACGAGCTTATAATTGCCTGAAAGCAGCCAAAATTAATTCATTGGGTGAAATGGTTAAATACGATACCCATGAGTTGCTTAAGTTTAGAAATTTTGGAAAAAAATCTCTGGTAGAAATAGAAGAATTATTATCTACTAAGGGACTAAGCTTTGGCATGGATCTTTCCAAGTACAAATTAGACGAAGAATAAATCAATTATTAACTTATTTGCCAATTAGTTTTGAGCTAGGCTAACCACTTTTAAGCTCAACTGTGGCGATGATATCAAAATTTTTTAATCATGAGACATGGAAATAAAGTAAATCATTTGGGTCGTAAAACCGGCCATCGTGATGCAATGCTAAAAAACATTGCTTCCTCATTAATACAACACAAAAGGATAAACACCACGCTTGCAAAAGCTCGTGTGCTAAGATCATTCCTTGAACCATTAATTACTAAAGCCAAAGATAATACCACACATTCCAGAAGGGTGGTTTTCAGCTATTTACAGAATAAAGAGGCCATAAAAGAATTGTTTGCTACCATAGCTCCAAAAATTTTGAATCGCCCCGGTGGATATCTTCGTGTAATTAAAACCGGCTGGAGATCTGGTGATGCCGCCGAAATGGCCCTTATAGAATTTGTAGATTTTAATGAGGTTTATGTATCTGGCACGAAACCGGAAGCTGCTAAATCAACTGAAAAGAAAAAGAAAACAAGAAGAAGCAGCAAGAAAACCAAATCAGAGGGTAACCCCGAAGATTCGGCAGCAACAGAATCTGCAGCGGAATCTCAATCTTAATAAAATAGTAGATCCTACATACAAAAGGGAAGTCCGGAAGACTTCCCTTTTTAGTTTTTTAACCTGCATTTTGTTAGACTTTCATGACTGGAACAAGAAATCACTTTTTTTATAGCTAATTTATTGGCCATTACAATAATAGACCTTTACAAAATTCTATATTTGTATACTTTTTTACATAAAGGTCTAAAATATAATGTCTGAATCCGCGATTAAAGTGTCTCCTGCAATTTTACTTCTGCAAGATGGAATGATTTTTCAAGGTGAAGCCATCGGCCATAAAGGTACAACCACTGGAGAACTTTGTTTTAATACTGGAATGACTGGTTATCAGGAGGTATTTACAGATCCATCCTATTATGGTCAATTACTGATTGCTACAAATGTGCATATTGGGAATTATGGAACAAAAATTTCAGAGACAGAATCAGGGTCAGTAAAAATTTCCGGCTTGATAATAAAAAACCTAACCAATGAATATTCAAGAAGCAAGGCTGACATGAATATTCAGGATTATTTGGTAAAAGAAAAATTAGTAGGTATACATAAAATTGATACCCGTGCACTGGTAAGACATATCCGGAACAAAGGGGCCATGAACGGCATCATTTCATCAGAGATCTTTGATATTCAAAAATTAAAGGAAAGATTGGATTTAGCACCGGATATGAATGGACTTGAATTAGCATCAAAAGTAAGCACTGCTGAAGAATATTTTTTGGGTGAACCTTCTGCAAGATATAAAGTGGCCGTGATGGATTTCGGGACTAAAAGAAATATTTTGAATCACCTTGTAGCCCGCGATTGTTATCTTCATATCTTTCCTGCGAAGACTCCGGCAGAAAAGGTGATGGCTTGGAATGCTGACGGTTATTTTCTTTCAAATGGTCCGGGTGATCCGGCGGCAATGCCTTATGCCATTAATACGACAAAAGAAATATTAAAGGCCAATATGCCGGTATTTGGAATTTGCCTCGGCCATCAAATATTATCACTGGCGGTAGATATACCTACTTATAAAATGCACCATGGCCATCGGGGTATAAATCATCCGGTAAAAAACTTGCGAACTGGCAAATGTGAAATTACCTCACAAAATCATGGTTTTTGTGTAGATCCTGAGATTTTGAAAGCAAGAAAAGATATAATTGATATCACCCATATCAATCTTAATGACGAAACTATTGAGGGGATACGTTTAAAACAACAGCCAGCATTTTCGGTGCAATATCATCCTGAAGCTTCCCCAGGCCCGCACGACGCACATTATCTTTTTGACGAATTTATACAAGACATTAAAAACAATAAAAAGCTTAATTAAAATATATGAGTGTAATAGTTGATATCCGATCAAGAGAAATTCTTGATTCCCGGGGAAACCCCACAGTAGAAGTAGAATTAGAAACTGAATCCGGTACAGTCGGAAGAGCAGCCGTACCATCAGGAGCATCTACAGGGAAACACGAAGCCGTAGAATTGCGTGATGGTAATAAGGATAGATACATGGGCAAAGGTGTATTGAAAGCATGTCAGAATGTTGAAGACCTGATTCGCGAAGAATTAATTGGTGTTGATGTCACAGACCAAAAATATATAGATCAATTATTGATTGAACTTGATGGTACTTTTAATAAGGGTAAGCTTGGTGCAAATGCCACACTGGGTGTTTCACTCGCAGCTGCAAAGGCGGCATCGCTTGAAACTAAACAATCTTTATACCGATATCTTGGAGGGGTAAATGCACATGTAATGCCAGTACCACTTATGAATATACTCAATGGGGGGGCACATGCAGATAATAAAATTGACTTCCAGGAGTTTATGATCATTCCCATTGGAGCGGATTTTTTCTCGGAGGCACTCAGGATGGGAGTGGAGATATTTCATAATCTCAAAACCGTATTAAAAGCTAAAGGATATAGCACCAATGTTGGAGATGAAGGAGGATTTGCTCCAAATCTTCAATCTAATGAAGAAGCAATTGAAACAGTATTGGAAGCAATTTCTAAAGCCGGTTATAAACCCGGTGTAGACATCGCCATTGCCATGGATGCTGCTACTTCTGAACTTTGGAATGAAGAAAAACAACGATATGTGTTTAAGAAATCGGATAAGCGAGAGTTGGATACCGATGGCATGATCCATTTTTGGAAAGATTGGTGTAATAAATATCCGATCTTATCCATCGAGGATGGACTCCATGAAGACGATTGGGCAGGATGGACCAAAATGACGAAAGAGCTGGGCCAAAAGATCCAAATTGTCGGAGATGACTTTTTTGTAACCAATACGGACAGATTACAAAAGGGCATCGACTCTGATGCTGCAAATTCAATCTTAATTAAGGTCAATCAGATTGGTACCTTGTCAGAGACTATAGATGCCGTTCAATTGGCCAACCGAAATGCATACACTTCCATCATCAGTCATCGATCTGGAGAGACTGAAGATACTTTTATAGCCGACCTGGCGGTAGCATTGAATACGGGCCAGATTAAAACCGGCTCAGGTTCCAGATCCGATAGGGTAGCTAAGTATAATCAACTGCTCCGAATCGAAGAAGAATTGGGCGAGTCTGCGGTATACCCGGGTAAAGCTTTTATGATTATATAACGATTTTTTTTAATATATTTAAGGCTCCGAATCAAAAATATAGTTTTACAATATGGAGAATATTAAAGAACAAATTGCCAATATAATACCTGAAAAAATGATCAATAAATATACGGTCACAGGCATGATATTCTTCATTTGGATGTTTTTTTTCGATAAAAATAAATGGTTGAATCAATGGCAACTTTCACAATCAATCTTTAGGCTGGAAAGGGAAAAGGATAATCTGAAGGAGCTGATAGTACAGGCAAAAAAAGACAAACAAGATCTCGATCAGAATAAAGAAAAATATGCTCGGGAAAAATATTTTATGCACAAATCAAATGAAGATGTATTCATCTTTGAAGAATCAATTAATCAAAAATAATGAGCGTTTTAGTAAATAAAGACAGCAGGGTAGTAGTACAGGGATTTACAGGTAAAGAAGGTACTTTCCATGCAACCCAAATGATAGAATATGGCACCAATGTGGTAGGCGGGGTCACTCCGGGTAAAGGAGGACAGACTCACCTTGACAGGCCTGTATTCAATAATGTAAAAGAATCGGTAGAAAAAGAGCATGCAAATGTTTCTATCATCTTTGTACCTCCAGCTTTCGCGGCCGATGCAATCATGGAAAGTGCCGAAGCTGGTATAAAAGTCATAGTTTGCATTACTGAGGGTATACCGGTCCAGGATATGATTAAAGTCAAAGAATATATCAAGGATTTTGACTGCAGACTGATAGGGCCAAATTGTCCTGGAATTATCACTCCTGATGAAGCTAAAATTGGCATCATGCCAGGATTTATTCATAGAAAAGGAAATATTGGCATTGTATCAAGATCGGGTACATTGACTTATGAGGCTGTAGATCAGGTGACCAAAGCTGGAATGGGTCAATCTACTTGTATTGGAATAGGAGGAGATCCTATTGTTGGTACTACGACTAAGGATGCTGTTCAATTATTGATGAATGACCCCGAAACCCATGGCATCATAATGATTGGTGAAATAGGTGGAGGAATGGAGGCAGACGCCGCTTATTGGATCAAGAAACATGGCACCAAGCCAGTAGTTGGATTTATCGCTGGCCAAACTGCTCCAAAAGGCCGTAAAATGGGTCACGCTGGAGCTATCATTGGAGGAGCTAACGATACAGCAGAGGCTAAAATGAAGATCATGGAAGATTGCGGAATAACTGTAGTGAAATCCCCGGCAGAAATTGGAGAAACTATGGCAAGGCTAATGGGAAAGTAGTCTCGTTATGCCAAAATGAAAAAAATGCCAGATTTGGAATCTCAAACCCAATCTGCTATCTTAAAATCTTTGATAGTCTCTTGTGAAGCTTCATTTTCTTTTGATTGGGCATACCTGAACTTATAGGAACAAAGGGATAGTTAGAAAAACAAAATTGATTTTTTAATTGATCCCATATTTAGAACTATATTATATACACGAACACTAATTCCTGTTTCAGGATTCAATATTATTCTTGTTCACCTCCATTAAAATCAAATATTAATGAAAATCGCACTGTATTGGCGAGTGGGTCCCTATTTACCAAAGATGCGGCTGTAGGTATAAGGTAGGACATATTCATACCAAAAACATTATATTTTACTCCAAGGCCCAATGTAAGATATTGGCGGTTGCCTTTATATGGATTTTCCCTAAAATAACCAGCCCGAATTGCAAATTGTTTATTATACCAATATTCAGTTCCTACCGAGAGCATTAATTCTTTTAATTCTGAATCCCCTTTTGGGGCATCACTGAATGATTTAATCCAGGATGAAACTACATTATATTGTTTATAATCCGGGATACCATCGCCTTTTCCATCAACCCCGTCAGTATCATAATTGGGAAAGGAAGGGGGGATAGGAGTAGGTACGAGGAGTTTAGTGACATCACCTGTCAATGTGAGGCTGTTGTATTCATCAAAATTCCAGGTATAAGCAGCTCCAATGCCTATATTGGCTGGTATATATTCCTGATTTGCTTTTGTGTAGGATATCTTTGTCCCAAGATTTGTAAGTGCTAGACCAAAAGCCACTGTATTTTCTCCCACCGGTTTTCTATAGCTAAAGCTAATATCGGTAGCTCCTGCAATACCGGGTCTGATATCATTACCTCCAACAAATTGGTCGGTGGCCAACGAAGAATAGATAAACTTAAGACTTACTGCAGCTGAGAAATAATCACTTAATTTACGAGAATAAGCACCTGTTAATTCCAATTCATTAGGTCTTCCTGTTCCAGCCGGTGTTCCATTTTCGTCAGTAAAATCAATATTTCCAATAGAAAAGTATCGTAAACTGCCCCCAATGGCTTGTAGGTCACCGATTTTAGTATATCCGGCAATATAGGCCATGTAGACATCCGTCAGTCCTAAACTCCTTAGCCAAGGTGAGTAAGTGGTAGAAATAGAAGATTTATTCTGAGCAAAAGCAAGCATTGAAGCATTATTATACATTGAACCGGCACCACCTTCGACTGCTATACCGGCATCTCCCATACCACCCGGTCTTGAATCCGGTGTGATTCTCAAAAAGGGCACCGCGGTCACAATGGTATTAATACATTCATTTCCAGTACCCTGGTCTCTCATACATTTACAAGCAGGATCGTAAATACACTGAGCTTGGGCAACATGAAAACTTAAAATAAACAGTAAGGCCACTAAGGAACCTTGTAGAAACTTTCTCATTTATTAGATTTTAGAATCTGGTTTTAAAAATCGAGTGCAAATATACGAATACCTCTTTAATGCTTTAAAAACCAAAAAAGTATGTTATAGTTCTTAAGGTATTCTTAATAATTTTATACCCCGTGAGTCTATCTTACGGCCTGCATTTAGAATTTCAACGAGGATATAATATACGCCCGGAACTGCCTCCATTTCATTGAAATCAAGTGCCAGATTGACCACCGGGGCAGGACTTAAAATGGAAGATTTTTGCAAGATAGTTTGGCCTAAGCTATTACTTATAGAATACCTGATTTCACTGGATTGGCTGGTGGAAGCATTGTGAATCAGACTGATGTTTATTTGATTTGAGAACGGGTTTGGATAAGCGGAGAGTGAGAGGATCTGCGCTTTGGACTTAGTATCTATGACAATAAAATCAATTTGATCTTCCGTCGAATTATTTGCAACATCCCATGCTTTTACTTTTATGGTATGACGACCCGGGCTCAATCCGGTCATGGGAAAATTAACTGTTCCTTTTTGATAATTACCTTTAGCCGCAGTATAAAAATTATTAAGAACAAATTGAGTTTTACCGTCGAGAGTGGCTATAAGATCGTGCCCTATACTGTTTCCGGTAGCATTAATGCCATTGTCGTCAAATAAATCAACTAATAAGATCGGATTGGCATGTGTAATGTCCCCATTTTTAAATTGATAGTGATTAATATATGATTTTATTAGGGGCGATTTATCATCAGAAATGGATGTGAGTGTGCCACCGATTATTAAATTATCATAATATCCGGTGGCTTCAATTTTGGAAGGATTTGTAGTAAAATAGCTGAGTTTGCCAGGGCCGTATTTGTAATCTATATCTTTAGGCACCACAAATTCAATTTCAAAATCGCCATTTTTTACTTCTGCACTTCCCTTAAATAATACACTGTTTTGAATTTGAAATGGACTGGGAATACTGTTTACATTTTGTCCTAGCGTACGGAAAGTGGATTTTTTATCAAATAAGGTTATGGTTGCAGTGCCGTTGTAATTTTCAATTTTCTGACCATTATCATTTACTACCTCTGCATGAATTTTTAATAATTGAAGTGATTGTACTGTATCTGGTCTATTCATTAAAACAGGTCTGGATAAAATCTTAGTCGTCTTTACCTGGTAACGGGGTATAGACAAGCGTTGGGCAGGATCACCGATCAGGACAAATTTTCTCGCATTGGTGCGATCAAATCCGGTAACTTTATTTTTTGCATTCTTCATAGTTTCTCCCAGAGTCAGAAGATTACCGGCCCGGTCTCTATCAAATAAAGTGGTAAAAACAGCTTCAGTCAGTGCTTTATTTGAAGAGGAGTAAACATTTCTGGAAGTTGTAAGTAAGGCAATGGCCCCTCCATAAGGGCTCCTGAATAAAGCTTCACCCGCCGAGCCAATATTGGGATCGTCAAATGGACAAAATGCACAAGTTGCAGTAATGATAAGGGGTAATTTATCCTTGTTGGACCAGGATTCTACATTTTCTAATCTGAGAAGGCCTTCCTGAGAAAGACCTTTATAACCACCATGTCCGAGATAATTAAATACCAACATGCCTTGATACACATTATTAAAAAGGCTTTCCGTGCATCCGGGAATAATTTCACCGGCGGCGCCGGATTCTTGCTTGAAAGCATCGAGGTAGATTTTTTGGATATTAAAGGTTGGGTGTTTACTATTTACTTTACCAGAAATTTCTTCAGCCTGATCAAGGTGTATGTTTGAGTCTTCATCATCAGCCGCAAATGCAATTCTCAATTTCCAATCATCTATTTTTGAATTTTGGTTGTCATAGCCGATGATTTTATTCACCAACAAATCGGCCTCTGAAGCAGATCTGGCCGGGATCCGACCCACTGCAATGTCTACATCACCAATCAGCTCTGTTCCACCTTCGCCAATTTCCAACAAAGTATAAAAATCATCCGAAGGGAAAGCATACAGTGGAGACAAAGACTCATCTGTTTCATATACCGGAATAAAATTTTCGTAATTAATATTTTCATCCAAATGAAGATAATCGAATGATCCATCTCCTAGCAAGGTGAGGTAATTAAAATCAGGATTATTTAAATACATTAGCCTGGTGAAATTGCGGATAGCGGTCGGATCCAATGTACCGGCACTGAATTCATTGTATACCTTGTCTATAGGTATAGCAATCGACTTTATTTTAGAAAAATCGGTTCTATGCTGAGCTAATTTAATGGCTGCCTTTTCAAAACTGGTAGCTGGCTTATCCGGATCATTATAATACAATATGATTGATTCTGCATCCGTTATCGCGGACAAGTTTTGATTGGATATTTTTTTGCCCTTTATTGGAAATGGAATTATACTGTTTTTATCAAATGCAATAAATCTTTCATAATCAATTAAAGAGGGTCTTGAAAATTCGAGTGAGGAAGAGGAAACATTTGCACGCTGGATGGAAGGTGATAATTCATCCGTAATATTCCAGATCTCAATGGAGGAACTGGCTTGGGAAAGAACATAACTCGCGTTTTTATTAACCACGCCAGTGTTAAAAAAAATAAATTGTTTATCTGACCATTTCAAAGGATGCACTGTATTGACTGTTATATAATTCAGCCAGCCCTCACTTGGAGAATTAATTGTCGGATATGAAATTGATAGGGTACTGGAAGTGGTAATTGGCAATTCAAATGATTGTTGAGTTTCTCTTGCTATGTCATCTTCCACATCGCTGGTATTGGTATTTCGTACATCTATTTTTTTCGATATTTTATCTACTTGCAGAAACAGTTCTGTCCATAGATCGGATCTTCCGGCAAAAGCAAGTTTTATTTTTGCATTTGTGTTAGGGATTACATCAGCGAAGTTAAAATAGGAAGTATATTCTTTTTTACGAGTGGTCTTAAAATAATCACCGTACCATTCTTTCCCTGACCCATACGTGACGGTGCGCCCATGCAATAGATTCACTTTTTGATCTTCAAGATGCTGAACTTTAATATAGCTATCGGTTTTTTCACTGTTGGTGAAAGATAGGTTTGGTAAGGTTTGAATGCGTTTACCCTGGGAAGTTCCAAATTTGATCAATAAACCGGTAACCCGGGTATAAATATTTTTTTTGACCAATACCATATTGTCGTTTTCCGAATAATATTGAATGTCGGGCCCTGCTGCGAAAAATAAAATATAGTCCTTAGTATCAAATCTCCCATCATTTTCACCATCTACAAAAATTGCATGCTCTTTTAACCCCTGATCATATGAATTGGTCACTGTTTCCGGTAGCATTCCGGCTCCAAAAGAAAATAATTGAATATTTCTTGGGTCTTTGCTATCAATATTTGCTACCCCAAGTTCGTTTTTAATAAAATTATAGTCCAGTTTAAATACGCCGGTTTGATCTACGGACAATTTATAGATATCACCTTCACTAAGCACTGAATTAAAAATCGGGGATAAAGGAAGGATATTTTTAAAGCTTAATGAGGATGCCGAAGAAATGAAGAATAAAGAAATATATATAAGTCTTAACATAGACATTTCAAAGTTAAGGTTATATTTATATTTAAAATAATAAAACACTTAATACATAAACGGATTGAAAAACCTGACACAAACTTTATTGATTGTTATTTTATTCTTAAATATTTCTTTGGTTTATGGTCAGGATCCGGTATTAAGTCAATTTTATTCATCCCCCTTGTTATTGAATCCCGCCTTTGCCGGTAATACAAATAGCCCAAGACTTGCAATCAACTACCGAAATCAATGGCCTCTGATCTCCCAGGCTTATCGTACCTATGCCATTTCCTATGACCAGTTTTTTAATACTTTTAACTCTGGGATCGGTGCATCAATACTGACTGATGATGCAGGGAATGGTTTATATAAAACTACAAAAGTTGGAGCTGTTTATTCCTACAGGCTGAAGATTGGTAAAAATACTTTTATAAAGACAGGATTAGAATTCGGTGGTGTAATAGCCTCAGTGGGATGGGATAAATTACTATTTCCTGATCAGCTGGATCCTTTGTATGGTGAGGTAGGGCCCGGAGGATCCCCTATACCAAGCCTGGAGCTGAGACCAGATAAAACCAATCGGTTCTATTTGGATTTGGCAATGGGTACAATGATTTATAATCCTCATTTTTACGGAGGTATAAGTATAAATCATATCAATAATCCTGATGTGAGATTTATCCGGGTAGCCGATGGCACTTCCAGCGGGCTGCCGATCAGATTGACAGTCCACGCAGGCAGCCAGATTTCGATATTGGATGCAAAACCAGGCAAGACTAATATTTTTTTAAGCCCCAATATATTATACACTCAGCAAAATAATTTTAAAGAGTTGTTAGGCGGAGCATACATCGGTTTAGGGGCTTTTTTTACAGGTGGTTGGTTAAGGATGACTCCGTCTAATATAGATGCAGCCATTTTTAACGCGGGAGTGCGGGTAAATAACATGAAAATATCTTATTCATTTGATGCCACATTATCCAGTCTAACATTGAGATCAGGAGGAGCCCATGAAATCGGGATAGTAATTAACCTGGATGATCAAAAATTTAAGAAAACGAACGATTACAATGATTGTTTCCAACTATTTAGGTAAATCTTATTAGGACCTTAAGCAATTTTTAACATGCTATTTTCATTTATACATCGTGCCAAAGATTTGTCGTATATTTGGCAGCCTTTTTGTAGGTAATCTAAAAGAAGAAAAATTAGACAATAACACATGAAAAAATATTTTTTCCTGATCTTATGTGTATCATTAATTTTTAATTCCTGCTCTAAAAAGAGTAATGAAAGATCTTCATCAACGGGATGGAAGTATAATGATCAAAAATGGGGTGGTTTTGAAAAATTAGACTATGGGGGCCAGGTGACCGGTCCAAACCTGGTACCAGTAGAAGGAGGTACTTATGTAATGGGTCTTACTGAAGAAGATGTACCATTCAACTGGAATAATGAACAACGCAGGGTGACTGTTTCCTCGTTTTATATGGATGAAACTGAAGTATCTAATATAGACTACCGCGAGTATTTATATTGGCTCCAAAGGGTCTATGTGTCTTATCCCAAAGTAGCTAAAAATGCATTACCTGATTCTCTGGTATGGCGTGAGGAACTTTCATTTAATGAGCCGATTTTGGAAAGTTATTTCAGGCATCCCTCCTATGATGATTATCCTGTAGTAGGCGTAAGTTGGAAACAGGCAAATGATTACTGTGAATGGAGAACCGACCGTGTAAATGAAATGATCCTTATAGAAAAAGGAGTTTTAAATCCCAATCCCGAGCAAAAGGATGCAGAAAATTTTAATTCAAAGACCTATATGGCAGGTCAATATCAGGGCAATGTGAGAAAAAATCTTAAAGATCTGCAAACCGGAGGTGAACGACAAGTGAGATTTGAAGATGGTATACTATTGCCTTCATACCGCTTGCCTACAGAAGCGGAATGGGAATATGCAGCTCTCAGTCTTAATGGGAAGCAAGTTACCAAAAATGATGAGCTCATTGCAGAAAGAAGAATTTATCCCTGGGACGGGAATACAGTGAGATATAAAAAGCACACCAAAAATCAAGGTAAAATCATGGCCAATTTTAAAAGGGGCCGTGGAGATTATATGGGCACGGCGGGTAAGCTTAATGACCAAGGCAATATTCCCACAAATGTTAGATCTTATGTGCCAAATGATTTTGGTCTATATAATATGGGAGGTAACGTAAGTGAATGGGTAGCAGATGTTTACAGACCGTTGACGAGTACTACATTACGTGATGAAGAGCAACAGGATTTAAATCCATATAGAGGAAATGATTTCAGAATATTGGATTTAGATAGTCTGGGAGCACTTCAAAAAGATAGTCTCGGCCGTATAAAATACCGATCAGTAAAACTCGAAGAAGTAGATCAGCGTGAAAATTACAACAGAGGTAATGTAACAGATTATAAGGACGGAGATGATACTGCCGGGGTATTTTATGATTATGGAGTGCATACGTTGATTAGCAACAAATCCAGGGTGGTAAAAGGTGGATCTTGGGCAGACAGAGCCTATTGGTTGTCACCTGGTGCCCGAAGGTGGAAAGATGAAGACAAAGGAGATAAGACTATAGGATTTAGATGTGCAATGTCACGATTAGGAGCTCAAAGTATGAACGATCAGAAAGGAAATGATTTTGGAGTAAAAGGCAAGGCTGTCAAACGAAGATATAAATAACCAGATATAAGAAAAATATACATAATCCCTGCACGTGATTTAACTTGCAGGGATTATTTTTTTATGGAACTTTCTACTTTATACTCTGAATTCTTAAGCTCTGATGGAATAAGTATTGATACCCGCTCAATAAGGGATAATCAGATTTTTTTCGCTTTACCTGGAGAAAGGGTGGACGGAAATTTATTTGCTCATAGAGCAATTGAGAAGGGGGCCAGGCTAGCGGTTGTTTCTGATCAGGAACTGGCAAATAAGAATCCAAAATGTATATTTTTCAGGGATACATTATTGGTTTTACAGGAGCTTGCTAAATGGCATAGGAAAACACTGGACATACCGGTCATTGGGATAACGGGATCTGTTGCGAAAACTACGACTAAAGAACTCGTAAATTGTGTTTTGGAATCCCGATATAAAACTTTTGCTACTGCCGGTAATTTGAATAATCATATTGGAGTACCATTGTCTATCCTTAGCATCAATAGGAGTATTGAAATTGCTGTAATTGAAATGGGCGCAAATCATATAGGTGAAATAGAAGAACTCTGCACCATATCCATGCCAAATCACGGGTTGATTACCAGAATTGGACATGCCCATTTGGAGGGATTTGGTAGTCTTGAAGGAGTAATAGTGGCAAAGTCAGATTTATACCGGTATTTAAGAGATCATAATGGTACGGCATTTATCAACAATAATGATCCTATACTTCAATCTTTGGCAAAAGGCTTTGATATGAACAAAATTTTTATTCATGGTGAGCTCCATTCTATTGTGACCAAGGCGGATCCTGTGTTGGAAATCAGCTTAAGCTATTATGATAAAACAGCCGTGTTAAAGACAAATATACCAGGTTTATATAATCTGGAAAATATTGAAGCCGCTATAAGGATTGGAATTTTCTTTAAAATTGAATGGGAAGAAATCATGAACGCCATTGCTGGATACAAACCTAAAGCAAACAGATCGGAATGGATAAAGATGGATACAAATGACATTCTATTGGATGCTTACAATGCAAACCCAACCAGTATGAGCGAAGCGATTAAATCATTTGCAGAATTTAATACTCCCAAGAAAAAGGTATTGATTTTGGGTGAAATGAAAGAAATGGGTGATGCAAGAATCTGGGCACATAATGAGATAATTGAAATAATAAAAAAATATAGTGAAAAATGGTTCAATGTATGCTTGGTTGGCTCAAGTTTTAAGGAGGTGAATAATGGATCTGAGTTTATGGTATTTGAAAATGTCTCGCAGGCAAAAGAATGGTTTGACAAATCAAATATTGAACACGCAGCTATACTTATTAAAGGGAGCAGAAGTATGGCCATGGAAAAAATACTGAATACTACTATATTCGGTTCAGAGCATGGATGAGTTTTGAGGAAAATTCACCTTGTGAAGCTTCTAAATAATCATCGTATGTGCACGATATCCAATAATTTTCATGACCGGGAACTTCCATCCACCATCGACCGGATTCATTGTTTTTCCAAAAATTAATATCCATGTCTCGATGAGAAGCATGAACTATGTACTGGGTAAGTTTATGTTTTTCTATGGGCTTGTCTTCCCGGTAATTATGATAACCATCGATTAAATACCAGATTAATTGGGATAATACAGCCATTGAATGGGGATCGGGTATTTGACCATCTGCGAAAAGAAATGCTATTGAATTTAAATGAGAAGATGCGCCAACGAACTGAGAAAGTTTGCATGCTTCTTCATATGTAAAGCCTCCGGGGTTGGAAAGTGATTTTGAAGTAAAATCTGATTTCCGAAGGCTTTCTAAATGAAATATCACATGGTCTACCGATCTGCACCAAGGCTCTACCATATCAATATGTTGCCTGATCTGACCGAGTCTTAATATTTCAATACTATGATTTTGTGCAAACTCAAGTATTTGGCTTGGGGTAACATGAGCTTGATGACCAAGAAATCTGATTTTTTTAATGCCTTCTTTTAAATCAGCATCCAATTGGGTAAAATAGAGTTGGTTCCAGGATAAGGATGGATGAACAAAAATCCAGTTATTTGCAATGGCGTCTTGATTGGATTTTTGATAATATTCGAGACTTACATTTTCAAAATCAACAATTATCAATAAAGTACCCAGATTATTTTCGTTTTGAAAAAATAATAAAAATTCTTCCATATCCATAGATATGATGCCAATTTTAATATTCTTAAAAGGAAAGGATAAAGTATAAAATTCGTTTTTTAATAATTCATAAATACTTGATTTACAGCATATTACTATATCGTACTTATCCGATAATTCAATTTTGTGTTGGAGAAAATTAACATTGTGACCAAACCAGGCTTTTTCTGTCATAATAGAAATAGGCATTACTATTTTTAAAGTAAAATTTTAAAGTAATATTATGTTATTTTTAAATATCTAATGAATTTAATTTCAAATATTAAAATTTAACCAAGAATGTGAGAATTTTAAGTACTTTTGGATTGAATTCCCAACTGACCAAAGATTCAATACTATACTATATCTGGAATTTATTAACACTGACCTAAAAAATTATGAAGTCTTTCAAACAATTATTTACTTTTTGTATTCTCTCTACTTTTTGTTCTCTCTCTACATTTTCTTTTGCCCAAAATGACACATGGACAGCCCCAAAAATTACGGATGAAATGACCGTTAATCCGGAGCAAAATAAACAGTGGCGGATGGGAGCAGGCAAATATTCCGCTAAACCCAAAAATATGTGGGAACTCGGAATTCACACTGGACATTTTTTTACTGATGGAGATGTAGATCCAAAACAACCTGTATCAGGATGGGGAGTAGGATTGCATTTGCGCAAAGCGATCCACTATGTATTTTCTCTTCGTGGCGACATTATGATTGGAAGTACTAAAGGCTTAGATCCACAGTTTACAAATAAGGAAACTGCAGCTCAAGATTTAAATGAAACCACAGCACGAGGAAAGCATAATGGTATATATCGAAATTTTAAAGAAAGTTTTTTTACTGCTAATCTGAATGGAGTAGTAAATGTGGGTAATCTCCTCTTCCATAAAGAGCGAAATAAATGGAATTGGTACGTATTTATGGGACTCGGGTTTGATAATAATGTGACCAAATTGGATGTATTAAAAGGGGATGCCGCTTATGACTTCTCTTCAGTAAACGGAAACGTAAATACTAAATCCGGCAGGAAATCAATCAAAAAGCAAATTAGAGGAATTCTGGATGGAAAATACGAAACGCAGGCACGCAAAAAAGTAGCGATTTTCCGATGGGGTGATGATATAAATGTCCATGCGGTATTTTCAGCTGGCACAGGTATTTCCAGAAAAATCAGTAAGAGAATCAATATAGGTTTAGAGCACCAATTACTAACCTCTGATAATGATTTATTGGATGGATTTGTATACCGTACCCCTCTGGATCAATCTAACAACAATGATGTTTCTCATTATACAAATGTAAGATTAGGAATTAACCTTGGTGATTTTAACAAAAAGACAGAACCACTCTATTGGCTCAATCCATTGGATGGTGTTTTAAATGATGTTGCTGATCTGAAACAGAGGCCAGTACTCGACCTTACCGATTCAGATGGTGACGGGGTAATTGACATGATAGACCAGGAAAAAAATTCACCAACAGGATCAATAGTAGATACTAAAGGCGTTGCACTTGACAGCGACCACGATGGCATACCAGATCATTTAGACAAGGAACCGTATTCTCCCCCTGGGTTTACCGTAGATGGCGGAGGTGTAGCTAAAGTCGAAAAAGAAAAAGCTCTTACGGAAGATGATGTAGTAAATTTAATTAACTCCAGAATTGGAAACATAAAAACAGATTGGTTTTTGCCAATGGTTCATTTTGATTTAGATAAATATTATATCAAACCAGAATTTTATGGTCAATTGCACCACGTAGCCACTGTAATGAAATCTCATCCTGAATTAAAAATAGTTGCTGTTGGGCATACTGATGTGAGACAAGCCAGTGATTATAACAAAGTGTTGGCTTACAAAAGAGCAGATGCAGCCATTAATTATTTAGTCTCAAAATATGGACTTCCAAAAGATCGATTTATTCTTCAGTTTGGAGGAGAAGAGTTACCCATGGTTGGCAACTTACCTGATAATCACAACATACCTAAACAGCTGGAGATGGACCAATACATTAACAGACGCGTAGAATTCAGAGTAGCTACAGCTAATGATGTAAGTATGGAAAGACCAGCAGGACCCGATGCCGGTAAAAACACTCCTGGTTCTTCCAGACCTGGAACTAAATACAGTGGAAATGTAAACTCAGGGTATTAATTACCCCGCGATTTATTTATTAGGAGTAAATATAAAACTAACTAGAATCCTGGTATCAATTTGATGTCAGGATTTTTTTTTAACCTCGTCGGTCTCATAGGATAATGCAGAGAATCAAATCATTTTCTGTTTGCCGATATTAAATTATTATATTCAAGTCATTAATTTTATAAAATGAAGAATTTAATAATCACATGCATTCTGATCGGTCAGACTTTTTATACAGTTGCGCAGCATTGGACCCCTGAGCATCTGCTTAAATTAAAAAATATCAGTTCGGTTCAAGTATCGCCTAAGGGAGATAAGGTACTGTATACTGTGCGTGAAGCATTGATGACGGATGATCGAAGTGAATATATTAATCAAATTTGGGTAGTCAACAGTGATGGAAAAAATTCCATGCAGCTTAGTCATACAGATAAAAATTCTTCTAATCCAAAATGGAGCCCTGACGGTCTGAGTTATGCATTTACTTCCTCCAGGAGTGGGAAATCTAATTTATATAAAATATCCATTTTAGGTGGCGAAGCAGAGCAACTGACAGATGTAAAATCAGGTGTAGGGTTATTTAATTGGAGTCCCGATGGTAAATCGATAGCCTTTTTAATGATGGATCACAACACAGATCAAGAAGAGAAAAATAAAAAGTCGAAGGATGATTGGTACTATATGGATGATATAATAAAACATAATAAATTATATGTACTGAATCTTACTGAAAGGGATAGCTTACTTAAATACAAAAGTGAACTCCTTGTAAAAGAATCCTATACCATTTCTGATTTTGATTGGAGCCCTGACAATAAATCCATTGTATTTAGTCACAGTACATCGCCAGAAGTAAATGATGTCGTATCCAGCGATATATCCATGGTAGAGATTGCTACAGGTAAAATCAAACCAATAGCTGGTAGTCTGGCTGGTGAAAGCAGTCCTAAATACAGCTATGATGGAAAATATGTTGCTTTTCATAGTACCAGTGATCCGATTGATTGGTCCGGTCCGGATTTTACTAAATTGTACTCTTTGGCTGATGGCAAAATAACTACTCTGAAACAAACACCAAATGCTGACCTCAGTATACTTGGATGGACAGCCGACAGTAAATCAGTCCTTGTTTCAGAAGCCAATAAGACTTTAAATTCTGTTTACAAATTAGCTGTTGATGGTAGTATGATATCCGAGTTTACTGCAGGACTAAAAGATTATATTTCAATGGCCTCAATTAACTCTACAGGCAGCTCTATTGGATTTTTACTTCAAAATCCATCGAAATTCCCTGAAGCATATATTTCAAGTACTCATTTATTTTCACCTACGAGAGTCACTAACTTAAATGAGGTGAATGCAAAATTACCTTTACCAAGGACTGAAGTGATCACGTGGCGTAGCAAAGATGGAAAGGAGATTGAAGGCCTACTTACTTATCCAATTGGGTATATCACTGGTCAGAAAGTACCTTTTCTTTTGAATGTTCATGGCGGACCTGCAGGAGTGTTTTCGCAGACTTGCGTAGCTGGTAATGGCGGCGTATACCCTATAGCTGCATTAGCAGAACAAGGTTTTGCAATACTCAGGCCTAATCCACGTGGATCTACCGGATATGGAGCAGATTTTAGAATGGCAAACAGAGCTGACTGGGGAGGGAAGGATTATGAAGATATAATGGCTGGTGTAGATCAGGTAGTAAAAATGGGTGTGGCAGATGAAAATAGAATGGGGGTAATGGGATGGAGCTATGGGGGATTTATGAGCAGTTGGATCGTAGGCCATACAAATAGATTTAAAGTGGCATCTATTGGAGCTCCTGTGGTAGACTTAGCTCATCAGAATCTGACAGATGATATTGAAGGTTTTTTGCCATCTTACTTTAAAGCAGATCCCTGGAATGACTGGTCAATGTATGATGCGCATTCTCCATTGCGATTTGTTCAAAATGTAAAAACACCTGTATTGCTTCAACATGGGGAGGCTGATCTAAGGGTACCATTTACAAACTCTGTAATGTTTTATAATGCGTTACGCAGAAGGGGAGTGCCAGTGAAATTACTTGCCTTACCCAGGCAACCACATGGGCCTACGGAGCCAAGAATGGTCATGAAGACGATGCAATCGAATTTGGAATGGATGAATCAGTATTTGATGCCACGGGGTAAATCTTAAGATTACGTACAAACAATTCTTTTTTTATTAATGGGTATTACCTCTTTATTTGCCTAACAGGATACTTCAGGAGGCAAACAGAGAATAGAGTGAATAAAAATTAGAAGCAATGTTAATTTACTGCCAATTTGATTTTCATTTCTATTGAATAGGTATCTGAGAAGAGATATATTTAATTTACAAGTAAACGGTTTTGAGAAATGGCCAGGCCAGTATGCTGTTAATAGTTGACCCCAAAAATGTATGAAAATTGAGCCGATTGGACAAGGTGTTTCTCGAAGATAAAGAAATCAGCCTTAAGCTATTTTAATGAATGCATTAATATAAATAATTTTGTCATTGATTCAAATACAGGAAAAGGCGACCCGAAGGCCACCTTCTCCTGACCTCAAATAAAAAGTTGATTCAAATTGGATTTAGTATTATGCCTGTTGTATTCCTATTGTGCAAGTAGTAGCATAATTTTTATTTTCGTCTTTAATTATTGATAACAATAGCCCTGATTGATCTCCTTTTACCCCGGATAGTACTCCATCACTCTTAAAATCTATTGGGCAAATACCAACTTTATTGTATGGCTCTTCTGTAGTAAAAAGATGATCACAGAATGCTTTATCAAAATAAAATTGTGAATTAATTTGCTCCTTGTCATTGACAAATACTTTAAAATGAATATGTGGCACCCGTGCCAAGTACCAGCAAGGTACAATTGTTTCAAAGGATACCCATCCGTTCACATCGGTTCTTTGTATTCCTCTCAAATATTTGCTTGAAGACACTGGTGAAACCGTGTATTCACCATCAGCTTTCTTGTGACCATGTTGCCCAAAGAGCATAAACATTTTCCATTCGTCTTTACTTATTTGTTTGGGATATCCACTATAATTACCCTCAGCATCAGCCTGCCAGATTTCTACAACAGCGTTATTCAAGGGTACACAATCTGGATAATTAGTTACTTGAATATTTAGCTTCAATGGAGCACCCTTTCTGTCTTCTACAATATTTCTTCTTTCAGGTGATGGAAAGTAGAAAGGCCCCTCTACTTGCTGGGAGGTAAGTACGCACGGTTTCGATGGCAATGGTGCTGAAGTAATTTTGATCGAAGAAGGATTTTCGGGAAAAGTAAACAAGAACTTTCTAATCAATTGCCTTCTGAAAATCCAAGATAAGAGAAGGGTGCTTCCTAGTACTCCTAAAAAAAATTTGAGGTATTTTCTACGGCTTTTGTTTTTCATAATTTTTTTTTAAATTATAATTGATTATAATTCTTTTGGTTGGATAAATCCTGGTGTGATGCTTTCCAATAATTTAGCAAAATGGATCAACTGTGGTTCCGAAAAATATTTCCCTACGACCTGTACTC
>JBGAVW010000019.1:0-73522 GCA_044227925.1 Saprospiraceae bacterium
TATTTTATCTGCCACCTGGGCTCCTTCAAAGCCATTAATATTAGCTGCCTTTAGATTTATCCTGCAATACTCCGTAAGGGGTTTTGAAACCGGGATATAAGTCCAATGCCAGCGTTCTTCTTTATACCCAGTGGGCCGGCCTGAAGTATAGGGTTGGCAAAAACCAAACTCAGCTGCATGTGCCAGCATCCAGTCATACCATTTTTTACCCTCGCCTTTTTTAAAATAATTATTATCCAATGCATTTATATCCATATCGGTACCCCAATGATGGCGGGAAGTACTGGGCATAGAGGAATATTCCAATATCTTCAGCGCTCTTTTGTCATCAGGCCAATTCAGTTTGGCGAGATTTTTACCATCTTCTACTAATGTATTTCCATTCCATTTATCTTCCCAGATCTTTTTTTGTGATTCAAAGTTTCGGGTAGCGGAAATGATTTTAAATTTTAATCCGGCTTTTTTTCCTGCTTCGGCCATTTGTTTAAAAGCATTCATGGTTTCTTTTCTGAGATACATACCTTCCCGTGATGCATATTCTGCCGGTATAAGGGTAAATAGAGGGTGGCCTTTAGGATCAAACTTACCTTGTATATAGTCTAGGGTATCAATGGATTGTTGCTGATCTTTTTCAATTGGTTTTTTACTAATGTACAATTGGTTGGTATCTGAAATTAGGGTATTGACTTCACTGTTTTTTGATTTACAAAATAAAAGTACTATAGCGATTGCACTGATCGGGTAAATTGTATTGGAGATGTATTTCATTAGAATGTTTAAAATTAAGTATAAAGACACACTTGATGCTATATAATCATATACTTCCAATGGCCTTTTTTCTGTTGCACTCAATTACAGAAAACAACCTATTTAAAATAAAATATTTGCCTACATTTAGATCCCATATGAAAAAATATATTCTCTTCTTTATCGTCAGCACTTTGATTATATCCTGTAAGCCAAAAGAAACTGTCCAGCAGGTCGAAGCCACCAAGCCCGACTGGAATATTTCACTGGCACAATGGTCTCTGCACAAAAGCTTTTTTGGTAATACGCTCAATGGAGACTGGGCCCGGTTTGGTAAAATGTTGATGGAAAGCCCCGATTCATTATTAAAAGGTAATTTAAATCCCGATGATTTCCCGCAAATAGCTGCAGGGTATGGCGTGAATACCATAGAGCTGGTAAATACATTTTATTTCAGCAAAGCAAAAGACACTGCTTATTGGGCTGCATTTAAAAAGAAATGCGATGCTGCCGGAGTAAAAGTAGGACTCATCATGTGTGATGCATTGGGAGATATGGGAAATGCTGACGCCGCCGCAAGGATGAAAGCAGTGGAAAACCATTATGCCTGGGTCGATATAGCACAATCCCTTGGTGCGCCCACCATCCGTGTCAATGCCGGTGGTGCAGGTACAGCTGAAGAAGTGGCAAAGAATGCTGCAGATGGTTTGAGTAAACTGGGTGATTATGCCGCTACCAAAGGCATTAATGTGGTGGTAGAAAATCATGGATCCTATTCATCAGATGGCAGTTGGTTGGCCGGAGTAATGAAAGCGGTGAATAAGCCCAATGTAGGCACATTACCCGATTTTGGAAATTTTTGTCTGGAACGTGATTCGACCGGATGTAAAAAAGAATACGATAGATACAAAGGCACTGCAGAACTGATGCCTTTTGCAAAAGGAGTAAGTGCAAAAACACATATTTTCGACTCGTTGGGCAATGAAGCCGAAATGGACTACGTACGACTCATGAAAATCGTAAAAGATGCTGGTTTCAAAGGAAATATTGGTATAGAATATGAAGGCACCAAGCATACTGAAGATGAGGGAATAAAACTTACCAAAGCATTATTGGATAAAATAATCGCCCAAAATTAGAATAGAAATAAAGGCTTGTTTTTTAAACAGGCTGAAGCCTTAAACCGTAGAATAGCCTTTAGGCTGTTTCTTTAATATGGGTTTGATGATAACAGGCTGAAGCCTGTTCTACGGTGGAATAGCCTTTAAGCTGTTACTGCGACATCGGTTTGATGATAACAGGCTGAAGCCTGTTCTACGGTGGAATAGCCTTTTGGCTGTTACTGCTTCCACCGTAGAATAGCCTTTAGGCTGTTTCTTTGATATGGGTTTGTTTATAACAGGCTGAAGCCTGTTCCACCGTAGAATAGCCTTTAGGTTGTTTCTTTGATATGGGTTTGTTTATAACAGGCTGAAGCCTGTTCTACGGTGGAATAGCCTTTAAGCTGTTACTGGGACATGTGTTTGATTATAACAGGCTGAAGCCTGTTCTACGGTGTTACTTCGATATATTTTGTTTTATGTTTTATCCAATTTTTGACCAGTAAATCTGAAAACAAATCCATGTTTCAATTAATGAAATCTTAAAACGGGATATCCCCCATTTGTTCCCTTTAATTATACTATTTTTGTAGACTTTTAATATTAAATAATTACATGAGTCGAGAGAATTTATCAGATGTACAAGCCGTGGATGCACTAGGTCAGGGATTTAAAGATCTAAACAGGGAAGTAGGTAAGGTAATCATAGGTCAGGACGAGGTAGTCAAAGCGGTGATTATATCCTTGTTTTCAAATGGACATAGTTTATTGGTGGGTGTACCCGGATTAGCTAAGACATTATTAGTATCTACCATAGCTCAGGTATTGGATCTGGAGTTTAATAGGATTCAGTTTACACCTGACCTCATGCCAAGTGATATCACCGGATCTGAAATATTGGATGAAGACAGAAGATTCCGGTTTAACAGGGGACCATTATTTGCCAATATTGTGTTGGCCGATGAAATAAATCGTACCCCACCCAAGACCCAGGCTGCACTACTGGAGTCTATGCAGGAAAGATCAGTGACAGTAAGCGGACAAAAGCATATGCTACCCAAACCCTTTTTTGTATTGGCAACTCAAAATCCTATTGAGCAGGAAGGAACCTATCCATTGCCTGAAGCGCAGCTCGATCGATTTATGTTCAATATTATGCTGGACTATCCCGAGTTTAAAGATGAAGTACAGGTAGTAAAAAATACCACCTCCACACACAAACCCGAACTGAGACTGGTGATGAATGCGGACGATATCAGTTTTTATCATGATATTATTCGCAAAATTCCAATAGCTGATAATGTATTGGAATATGCCGTAAATCTGGCATCCAAAACCCGACCCAATACAGCAAGAGCCACTGCGCAGGTAAATCAATATATTTCATGGGGAGCAGGCCCACGGGCTTCTCAGTTTTTAGTATTGGGTGCTAAGGCTCACGGTGCTATAAATGGAAAATATTCACCGGATATAGAAGATGTACAGGCAGTAGCCAAATTAGTCCTCAGACATAGAATAGTGCGAAACTACAAAGCCGAAGCTGAAGGGATCACTGAAGAAAAAATCATCGAAGGTTTGTTATAGACTATAACCATAGGTATTAATAAAAAAATTGGTACTGCATTATAGATCTCTGGGTCAGGGAAAACCCCTGGTAATATTACATGGCCTTTTTGGCTCAGGTGATAACTGGCATTCATTCGCAAAATCCATTTCAGGTCAGTATCAGACCATCATGATGGACATTCGCAATCATGGACTTTCTAGCCATACCCCTGACTTTAATTATGAATTGATCTGTGAAGATATAGCCGATACGTTGCGATCTATGGACATTACTTCCTGTTATTTAATGGGGCATTCCATGGGTGGCAAGGCCGCTGCTTACTTTACATTAAAATATCCTGAATGGGTAGAAAAACTAATCGTTTTAGACATCGCTTTGAAAGAATATCCTCCACACCATCAGCGATATTTTGATGCCATGCTTTCTATGGATTTAGTCGCCATCACCAACCGAATGGAAGCCGATCAATGGTTGCAGCAATATATTGACGACACCATGGTGAGACAATTTATTCTCAAAAACTTAGTGCGCACGGATGAAGGACAATTCAGATGGAGATTCCATCTTGCATCACTATATCAACATTACCACGAAATAAATATCAGTATCGAAACCAACCATCCTTTTACTAATCCGGTTTTGTTTATCAAAGGGGAAAAATCAAACTATATCCTGTCAGATGATATGACCGGAATTAAAAATTGTTTTCCTTTGGCAATATTGGAAACGGTGCCCGGGGCCGGCCATTGGGTGCACGCTGATAAACCCAATGAACTGAAGGTATTGGTCCTGCAATTTTTAAACTAAAACCTATTAAATCGCAATTTCATTTATCTTCATCCATATGAAAAAGATATTTACTCTGATATTATTTATATCCGTGTTACAGCTTTCATCACAAAGCCCACGGAGACCGGATACTACAAATGCCAGACCCGCCAATCGGCCTTCTGCCGGCGAAATTTCATCTTCCCGCACGCTGGCTCCCGATATGGTAATAGAATCCACCGGTGAGATCACTTCCTCCAAAGGAATAAAGATCCCCTATCGGATAAAGACCGGTACCCAACCTGTATGGAATGAAAGCGGTAAAATCATTGCTTCCTGTTTTTATACTTATTATGAGAGGAGTGATATAAAAGACAAGGCCAGCCGTCCTATCGTATTTTCATTCAATGGTGGTCCTGGTTCTGCTTCTGTATGGATGCACCTGGCCTACACCGGCCCTAAAATATTGCATATAGATGATGAAGGATATCCATTGCAGCCTTACGGTTACAAAGACAATCCCCATACTATATTAGATGTAGCAGATATTATATTTATAGATCCGGTAAATACGGGTTTTTCAAGAATCATCGACCCGGAAACCCCGCGTTCAGCTTTTTTTGGAGTTAATGCCGACATTAAATACCTGGGCGATTGGGTAAATACATTTGTAAGCAGAGTAAACAGGTGGGCATCTCCAAAATTCCTTATAGGTGAAAGTTATGGCACTACGAGGGTGGCAGGTCTCGCATTAGAATTGCAAAACAATCATTGGATGTACCTGAATGGAGTAATCATGGTTTCTCCCACAGATCTTGGCATTAAGAGAGATGAGATGATGTCCGCAGCACTGCGCATACCTTATTTTGCTGCTACAGCGTGGTATCATAAACAGTTAGGCGAACCATATAAAAGCAAACCGCTTGAATCCTACCTTGCCGAAGTAGAGGAATTTACTTTAAATGAACTGGTACCAGCCCTATCCAAAGGCGGATTTATCAATATGGATGTTAAAACTGCTTTGGCAAAAAAAATAGCGGCATACACAGGTATAAGTGAAACTACTTTGATGCAAAATAATCTCGATATCCGTACACAGCTTTTCTGGAAAGAATTATTACGTAAAGAAGGATATACTATAGGACGATTAGATTCCAGATATAAAGGCATAGACAGCAAAGATGCCGGAGAAAGTCCTGAATTTAACTCTGAACTTTCATCCTGGCTACATTCTTTTACTCCGCCTATCAATATGTATTTGCGCGAGGAACTAAAATTTAAAACCGATTTGAAATACAATATGTTTGGCCCGGTGCATCCATGGCAACGGGATGATATCAATGTAGCGGAAAACTTGCGAGCTGCTATGGCAGCCAATCCCTTCCTTAAAGTAATGACTCAATCCGGTTATTTCGATGGGGCCACCGATTATTTTAATGCTAAATACAATCACTGGCATATGGATCCGGGGGGAAAGACTAAAAATCGAATGGTATGGAAAGGATATCAATCAGGCCATATGATGTATCTGCGAAAAGAAGATCTTCAAAAAGCAAATGACGACCTCAGGGATTTTATCAAATCGGCCTTACCCGGGGTGAATCAACCGGCAAAATATTAATCCGGCTTCTCCATTACTCATTGATTTATAATCTGCAAGCTGTTTAATACTTCCATTGCTTTGTCTTTGTCATTATAATCTACAAATAGATGATCATGATGAAAGGCAGCCACCACGTTGCAACTGATACCCGCATTGGCAAGTGCTGTAGAAAATTGAGCCGTAAGTCCTACCATCGACAGCTCCGTATGTATTCTCAATGTGATCCATGCAGCTATATAATCATATGCCCATTTTAAATCGTCTGCTGTTTTTTTGTAAAGGACTATAGTATAGCCTTCATCTTCTTTAAAATAGAATAAAATTTGAGCAAAGGGAATTGAGTGGAAGTCGGATACAAAACAAAATACGGCTTCTTCAGGATGAAGGAAGGGGTTTACATTTTGATGGGTTATGAATTCATTTTTTATTGACATACATTCCTATTCTCCTAAAAGTTTAATATCAGCTTGTTTAATTCTCATTTTATTAAAAAATTCCAGTCTCCACTCCCAATCTCGATTACTTTATAATCTGCATCTTCCTTTATTATTTTATGTGCATTGATTGATTTGCCGCTTTCTGTAATATTTTTACCATATGTTAGTGGAAGATATACTTCCGCAGTAGAACCCACCGGGACAGTAAGCTTTATATTGAACACATTATTTTGGTGCCATTCAATTCCTGCTTTGCCATATACTGTATTGGTATAATATTTAGCATACTTCAGCTCTTTTACGGGCATGGGATTAAAAATAATTCGTTTGTAACCGGTAGCTGATCCATCTGTGCGCATACCAGCCAGGTTTTTGTACAACCATACAAGGCCACCACCAAACATAGGATGATTGTGAGAGCCGGTATTGTCCCATTGTTCGCGAGTAGTAGTACTGCCTGAGGCAATCCAATGACCAAAGGAAGGAAAAGTAGTTTTATTTAATGCCTGGTATGCAAGGTCATGCAATCCATGATCAGAAAGGATTTCAAAAAAATAGCGAGTACCAAAAATTCCGGTATCAAAATGACCACTGTCTGAGTTGATATCTTTTTTAAGTGCATTGATTACTGCCTGGTATTGATCTACCGGAACACCTATTTTAAGTGCAAAGACATTAGCCCCATATTTTCCATATTCTCCTCTTTGGGGATTGTAAAAACTGGTTATAAACGCACTACGGGTATTATCTGCAATAGTCCGGTAGATGGATGCTTCCGTTGTCTTACCGAGTACAGACGCCGTTTTTGCAGTAATATCAGCGCAGAGCCAATAAAAAAAAGTATGTACCAGTGGATTGGGTGGCATACTATCGAGCCCGGCCCATTCACCAAGGTTCCACCACTGCAATGGTTTTCCATCTTTGCCGGTACGCAATGAGTGCATTATACCCTGTTCATTTACCCAGGTTTGCATATAACGCATATAGCCGGTCATGCCTTCGTAATTTTCTTCAAGAATTTCGCGGTCACCATATTGCTGGTAAAACTCCCAGGGTATAATATGTATTGCTGCGCCCCAGGCTACTCCACCACCACAGCCCGGCTGCCATGGAGCTCCATTGGGAATATATCCGGTAGAAGGAATCTGAGCACTGAGCATATCACGCAGCCATTTTTTGTAAAATGCTTTTGCATCGAAATTATGCATCACCGTCTGGCATACCACCTGGGCATCACCGGTATAGCCCGATCGTTCTCTGTGAGGACAATCAGAGGCTATACCACCATGCATGTTGTCCAATTGAGACCTGCGCCATATTTTATTGATTTGATTGAATAGCGGATTGGATGTTTCAAAGTCTGCATTTAGCTTTATGTCGGTGTTTACAGCCTCAGCCATCAATTGATTTTCATTTAAGGTTCCCGGCCAATTTTCTATTTCAATACTGCTAAACACAAACCAATTAAATCTCGGTGCATAATCTGAAAGTTTACCATTAAATGTGTACCTATTTTCACCCGAAAATGAATTGCTGTTAAAGACTATTTTTATAGTATGTCCGGATGGACCTATGATGTTTTTAAATCGTACCCATCCCGAAATTTCTTCTTCAAACTCTATCCTCAAATTCCCATTTTCCAATTTGACTATTTTTAGCGGTTTATATGTTTTAGTCACTTTGTCTGCAGGAGCAATATGAGCGATTAGTTTGCCAAAGGGGACTTTTCTATTGATTACATTTACCCAGGATTGATCATTGAATTCTGCTTTACACCAATCGGGTATTTCCAGTCGGGCATCATATACTTCTCCATCGTATACCAGGTCAGAAACTATAGCCGATTTAGTTGTTTTCCAGGACTTATCAGTGAGTATGATTTCTTCAGTACCGTCCTGATAATGGATATGCAACTGTGCCATAAACCGTGGTGACCCATACGATGCCGTCCAAAATTTTGGGGCATTATAAAATCCATTGCCCAGGATAGCCCCGATGGCATTGGCCCCCTGCTTTAATCTATTGGTAATATCATATGCCATGTACATCACATGATAATCACGGAATGAATCGGGTAAAAACAAGCCTGGCACATCGTATAAATGTGGTCGCTTGTCATAATTGGTTTGGTTTGGTACCAGGACATCATCAGATACTTTAGACCCGTTGGTATAAAATTCAAAATAGCCTAAACCGGTAGTATAGACCACAGCTTGTTTTATTTTTTTATTTATGGTAAATGATTTTCGAAGTAATGGGGCGTTGGGTGGAAATATTTTGGTTCTGTTTTGTGGGCCGCCTGGAGGCTTAGGTATAAATTCTTCGCCCTGCCATGGTGCACCTATCCATTCCGCTTTCCACTCTGCTTTATTTAATATACCCATATGCCAGTTAGCAACCGGGCTCCATGCTGATACCGTATTGTTTTTATCCCATACCCTCACCTGCCAATAACAATTCATGCCTGAAGCCAGATCTTTACCATGGTATCTTATTCTGTTTGATTGATCAGAAATAATTTTATTACTATTCCATAAATCAGGCTGTGATAGTTTTTCAATAGTGCTGGCTACTCTGATCTGGTATGCTGTCTGATATTGATTTCTAATTGGTGACTTTGTAGTATTAATCCATGAAAGCCGGGGGTGTAATTCATCTACTACGGTGGGGTTATTCATATATTCACAGGTCAGTTGCCCGGGAAAGATTTGAGCCAATGCACTCTGGATAAAAAACACAAAAATGAATACAAAGCTTGATTTCATGGTGATACAAGATACGACAGGAATGATATTACTTTTTGTAATTTCTTATATATGAGAGTAAGACACGTACTCGTTGCTTACTATTTCATCAGGGATATTTAATTCAATTTGATGTAACATACAGTAGTGTTTTATTTTTTAATCAGCCTTAAAGCTTCTTTTTTACTGAGTGGTGCCAGGGGAATAGAATGTACTATGTCGATTACCTTCTGGGGATTGGTCCTGGAGTATTGACGCAATGCCCAACCAATGGCTTTGCGATGGAAAAATTCTTTGGACTGAATGTGAGGAGTGATGCAAGCCAATAATAAATTTACATCTGTCTTTTCTTTATAGCCAAGCTGATGTATGATTGCAGACCGATTGAGCCACATATTGGTGTGATGGATCCATGAAGGGATCCTGGTTTTTCTTTCATTTGGAAACTGATTAAAGTAAAGCCCACTGATCTTGCCTCCCAGGTGATCCACCGTATCCCACCAGGATTTACTCAAAATGAGCCTCTCTATCAAGTCAATAGTGCCGGGGGTCCAGTATTTCCTGCTTAAAACCATTAATTCCAAAGCACAGTATTGCATCTCCCGCTCATCGTATTCCCATAATTGTAACAGGATGGGCTCCAGATGGCCTTGTTTAATGTATGAAATCAAATCGGGTTTGTATTCGGAAAATATTTTTTTTCGATTTGGGGCCTGAATACCAAAATACACGAATTGCCCTTTCATATATTGTTGCATACCTTCTGCCAATGTAGCGTTTCCTGATCTTTTTAAATGCAGGTAAAGTGCTTGAAGGCAATCATCAAAGCCGGAATACGTTTTCAATATTTATTTGTTTTTCTAAAATATAAATATACTAAGGAATTTTCCCAATGCTTTCAAGGGCATTAGCCTTACATCTATTGTATTGGATCACTGTGGCGCAGGCATTCATCTCCTTATTTCTTTACCTTTACTTCATAATAAGGCCCGGAAAAAATAATAAAACCACAATTTGATTAATGGAATATTTTAATATTGAATCAGACCGGTTGCGTTTGATCCCGCTTACCTATGACCACCTGTTATTAAATAACGATCCGGAAAAACTTGCTTTTACCCTGGGATTGGTGTCCGCTACTATTGAAATGGAACAAGCCTTCATTACTGCCTATACAGAGGCATTGGAAAACTTTTGGAAACCCAATACCTTAAAATATCCTAAATACTATAAATGGTATACTAATTGGCTGATCGTGTTAAAATCATCCAATAGTGCCATTGGCGGAATAGGACTATCAGGCATACTAAATCAACAAGGGGAAACCGAAACGGGATATGCCCTGGATCTTAATCATAGAAACAAAGGGTATGCAACAGAAGCCCTAACCAGGCTGACTCAATGGGTATTTGAGCATGAAGCTGCACAAGCTTTGATTGCTCATACCCACAGAGAAAAGAATGCATCTCAAAGTACCTTGATTAAAGCAGGATTTTCATTGATCGGACCTGAAATCACTGATGACGGTGAAGTCTTTCTTTGGAGAAAAGTAAAGGAGTAGAATGGCGTTCATTCCTTTGAGAAAGGCAGGGGGATTAAAAAAAATAATTAATACCCTGTCCAAATTTTCACTTCTCGCCCGTTATATATCCAACTGTTTAACTTTAAAAAACAAATGTTATGGATGGAAATGTAAATTCAATCAATTGGTTTGAAATACCGGCCGCGGATATCAATCGGGCTAAAAAATTTTACGAAACGGTATTTAATATCAACATGGAATCTCAAAACATGATGGGTATGGAAATGGCTTTTTTCCCCTGGGATCCTGGAAACGGCAAAGTTGCAGGAGCCTTGGTGCAAAGCGACATGCATATACCGAGTGGTCATGGGGTGAAAATTTACCTCAATGGCAACCCAGACCTTGCTGTACCACTGGCTAATGTGGAAAAAGCCGGAGGTACTGTGACCATGCCTAAGACATTGATAGATGAGCAAACGGGTTACATGGCTTTTATAGTAGATAGTGAAGGGAATACTGTCGGATTTCATTCGCAGCATTGATAGAAGATAATCAAACCGAAGTAGCTGGATTACCTTCCCTTTACGTATTTTATTTCACGAAGAAATACTATATTCAATACTCGATATCAATAATAAATAGAGTATGAATAAAAAAAGGTTCGGGTCAGCTAGCCGCAGGTCGTTCGTAAAAAAATCTGCATTTGTAACTACCGCTTCATTGGCCGGGATTGGTCTTCCCGGGTTTAGTGCCGCCAGTTACCGTCGGATCATTGGAGCTAATGAAATGATCCGGGTATCTATTATGGGTGTAAATTCAAGAGGTCTTGCACTGGCACAAAACTTTGCATACCATCACGACTGTGATGTAATCGGTATCTGCGATGTGGATCAGCGAGCAATAGATAAATGCCTCACTGGTATTAAAAACATACAGGAAACCACACCCCAGCGATACACAGACTTTAGAAAATCCCTTGAAAATAAAGATGTAGATGCGCTGGTGATAGCAGCTCCTGATCACTGGCATGCTCCCGCAGCTCTATTGGGACTCAAAGCGGGCAAACATATATATATAGAGAAACCATGCAGCCATAATCCACACGAAGGAGAATTGTTATTACAGGCTACTGCTAAGTATAAAAAATCGGTGCAAATGGGCAACCAGCGACGGTCATGGCCCAACGTAATGGCAGCAATACAGGAATTAAAAAATGGTTCGATTGGCAGACCTTATTTTGGAAAAGGCTGGTATACCAATAATCGGGCATCAATAGGCATCGGAAAAGAGACCCCTGTACCCGAATGGCTTGACTGGAATCTGTGGCAGGGTCCTGCACCCAGGCGAAAATTTAAAGATAATATAGTACATTATAACTGGCATTGGCTCTGGCACTGGGGTACCGGTGAATCGTGTAATAATGGTACACATATGATTGACCTATTGCGATGGGGATTGAATGTGGACTATCCGGTTAAAGTGAGCAGCAACGGGGGGCGGTTTCACTATAAAGACGATTGGGAAACTCCGGATACACAAGTAATCAATATTGATTTTAAAGAAGGAGTATCCATGTCATGGGAAGGCAGAAGCTGCAATGGTAAATACATAGAAGACAGTAGCGTAGGGGTTTCATTTTATGGAGAAAAAGGGACGCTGGTCATATCGGGAGGCAATGAGTATAAAATATACGATTTAAAAAATAAAATAATAAAGGAAGTAAAAGACGAAAAAGGGGTAGATCCACGGGACCTGGCCAATCCTGCCGGACACCTGGATGCCACCCATGTGCGTAACTTTTTTGACAATATAAAATTAAATACCCCACTCCGATCAGATATCGATTCAGGTCATAAAAGCACATTACTCATGCAGCTCGGAAATATCTCGCAGCGAGTCGGCCATTCATTGAATATCAATCCACAAAATGGCCATATCATTGGCGATGCCTTAGCCAATACTCATTGGAAAAGAGAATATGAAAAAGGATGGGAAATGAAGCTGTAGTGAACAAATGAAACCCATGCACAATACTATACGCCACCCGACAAAAAACTTAAAAATGATTGCGAGAAGAAAATTTATTCAAAAAATAGGGCTGGGCTCCGTACTGGCATCACAGGCAGCTTCATTAGTAGCTACAAAAGTTTACACTGAAAAACCAATTACTATAGGCATCATCGGCGCAGAAAATTCACATACGGCCGGCTATGGAAAGTTATTTAACATAGATAAAAAATTTCCAGGAGTAGATGTAAAATACGTGTGGGGTGAGACAGATGATTTTGCTGCAAAAGCAATGAAAGCGGGTCAGATTCCATTACAGGTAAAAGACCCCAGGGAAATGCTCGGCAAAATCAATGCGCTGATAGTAGACCATCGCCATGCGAAGTATCATCTCACCGCAGCCTATCCTTTTATAGAAGCCGGCATACCTACTTTTATCGACAAACCATTTTGTTATAGATCAGCCGAAGGAAAAGAATTCCTGGAGATGGCAAGAAAAAAAGGCACTCCGGTATCATCCTATAGTGCCATTGCACATACCGATGGTACATTTGAACTAAAAGAAAAAATAAAATCTATAAAAGATATTCATCAAGTGGTGTGTACAGGCACCGCTGACCTTGACTCTGAATACGGTGGTATATTTTTCTATGGTGTACATATCATTGAACCCTTAATGTATGTTTTTGGAGAAGATATCACTGAAGTAAAAGTAACACGAAACCATCATCAGGGATCAGCCAATATCCGGTTTGCATCGGGATTATTTGCAACTATTATATTCAAAACAAAAGCCTATGGATGGGAGACATTTATAGAAACCAACAGCGGATTTATACAATTAAAACCTACCGTAGCTGAAACTGAGCCAGGCAGAAATTACAAAGACATGGTAGAGATGTTTAGGTCCGGTAAGGAACCCCGGCCTCATCAAAGTATACTCAATGGCATATCCGTATTGGAAGCATTGGAATCCTCCGCTTCTACTGAAAAATGGACTGAGGTAATTTATCAAAAATTGAATTGATTAAGATAAAATGAATTGTGTCAAAACTTATTTTGGACTATAATTCAAAATACCTAAATTTGGAAATAAGCTCAAATAGATTAAATATAAATACCAAGCTAAGGCATGTCCCCCTTTGGAGGGGGCTAGGGGGTGGAATTTTTAAAAACAAAATGGAAAAAGCAGCACCAGAAAATAATTATCAGTATAATAAGAAATTGAATTTACTTGCAACTCAGTTGAAAAAACAAATGACCAAGTCAGAAGCATGTATGTGGAAATACTTGTTACAATCAAAACAATTTTTCAATTACTCGTTTAGGAGGCAAAGACCAATACTAAATTATATTGTAGATTTTTGTTGTTTGGATTTATTATTGATAATCGAAGTGGATGGCATCACCCATGAGCACGATTATGCGATTAAAAAAGATTTAATACGAGACACAAAATTAAAAGAGATTGGGTTTACAGTTTTTAGATTTGATTCTGGTATGGTACTGAAAAACATGGTTGAAATAGATATAATCTTGACACAGTGGATGATTGATAATGAATATTATTTTTGTCCACCCCCAACCCCCTCCTTAGGGGGACAAAATCCCAATTAATTTAGAATTTCTATTTTATGAAAAGATCAAGATTTGTCGGAATATTAAGTATAAAAAAAATTAGTGAGTTTCTTAAAAAAACTTTCATAGCATTATTAATATTATTATTTACTGATTTGCAATCTCAAGTTTCCATAGAAGGCCTGCATTATAAAAATGGAAAACCAATACGCGTAACCATCAAAGATGGTTTAATAGAAACCATTTCAAGTATAAAAAGCCTCAATCCGAAATACAAAAATGATATTATTGCTCCCGGATTATTCGATAATCAGGTAAATGGTTTTGCGGGTGTGTCCTTTGCTCTTGGCAATCACGAACTCACCTCAGAAGGAATAGAAAAAGCAACTACCGAACTCTGGAAAAAAGGTATTACCAGTTACCTGCCTACCCTTACCACCCATAGTAAAGAAGTTTTAATCAATAATTTTAAAATCTTAGCCCTTGCTATTAACGATGAAAAATTAGCTGGTGCTATAGTTGGATTTCATTTGGAAGGACCGTATATAAACGCCGGGGATGGATACAGGGGTGCTCACCCGAAACAATATGTACGATTACCAGATTGGACTGAATTCATGGAGCTGTACGAGGCATCCGGGAAAAATATAAAAGAAATCACTCTTGCACCGGAATTGCCCGGTGCAATTGAATTTATTAAAAAAGCAACTGCCCTGGGAGTTACCGTAGCCATAGGTCATCATAATGCAAACAAAACCCAAGTTGATGAAGCAGTAAAATCTGGGGCAAAAATATCCACTCACCTGGGAAATGGTTGTGCTAATATGATACACAGGCATAATAACCCCCTTTGGCCACAATTGGCAAACGATGACCTGATGATCAGTATTATATGTGATGGATTTCATTTATTGCCTGAAGAGATCAGTACATTTTATAAAACAAAAGGAGTAAATAAAACAATTATTACTTCAGATGTTACGAGTTACGCGGCATTGCCTCCGGGTGTATACAAAACACAAACAGGGGAGGAAATAGAGTTAACTGAAGACGGCAAATTGCACTATCCTGCTCAACAAGTTTTGTATGGGTCTGCAGCCCCACTCACTAACGGAATCGGAAATATCATTAAATATACCCATTGTTCATTGGCCGATGCTATTCAGATGGCAAGTACTAATGTGGCCAGACTATATAAATTAAATGACCGGGGTGAATTGAAAAAGGGTATGAGAGCAGATATTATATTATTTTCAATGGACAATTCAAAAGTCAATATCCATAAAACATATGTCAAAGGCAGATTGGTTTACGATGAATCCCATTAAACAATGAATGCGATAATAAAGAAAATTGGTATTGCCCTTGCTGCGGTAGGTCCGGGATTGTTTCTTATCGGGTATAATATAGGTACCGGATCTGTAACTACCATGGCTCAGTCAGGAGCGGATCATGGTATGTCATTATTCTGGGCCTTGATTTTATCATGCCTATTCACTTATATACTCATGGTAGCATATGGCCGTCTTACCATAGTGACTGGTAAAACCGCCTTGTATTCATTAAAAACGGAATTTAAATATGGCTGGATTATAGCATTGTATATACTTGTGGCCTTGGTGATAGGTGAATTACTTGCTTTGATTGGGGTGATGGGTATTGTCGCCGACTTGATGCAAGAGGGCCTCAAAATGGTGTTTGATTCTTCCGTATCCAGATTCTGGATTATCCTTATTTTATCCCTTGCTTTATATGCTTTGATCTGGTATGGCAAATACAAACAATTTGAAAAAGTGCTCACTGTATTCGTGATCTTGATGGCGCTGTCTTTCATGGCTGTATTTATCATGGTAAAGCCTGATCTGAAAGAAATAATTACAGGTATGGTACCACAGATCAGCAACGCACCAGGTACTTTTGGGTTGATTGCTGCAATGGCCGGCACTACCTGCTCAGCGGCTGTCTTTATCGTACGGAGTACGGTAGTAGCTGAAAAAGGATGGAACAAATCTCATATTGCCGTGGAAAAAAAGGATTCCTTTGTATCGGCTGCCATGATGTTGGTATTAAGCGGCCTGATCATGGCTGTTTCTGCAGGAACCTTACATAAGATGGGATTACGAATAGAAAATACCATAGATATGGTGCATTTGTTTGAGCCATTGGGTGGAAAACTTGCCGTTATAGTACTCATAGTAGGTGTAGCCAGCGCCGGTTTATCTACCGTATTTCCAATAGTATTGATAGCCCCATGGCTATTATCGGATTATATGGGTACACCACGAAATTTAAAATCCCCTTTATTCAGGGTATTGATATTAATAGGCTTTGTATTTGCGTTTGGATCGGTAATATTGTCACAAAGGCCACCTATGCTTATGATATTTTCTCAAGCATTCCAGGCTTGTATCTTGCCAGCGGTAGCCATTCCCATATTGATCATCATGAATGATAAGAAAATAATGAATGAATATACCGCATCCAAAAAAATGAACCTGGGCATATTGGCTGTAATTATTTTTTCATTTGTGACCACCTGGTTTGCTATACTTGAACTGATGAGAATGTAAGCTGTGTACGAAAATGAAAGTTAATATAATAGAGGATAAAATTGAAATGGGACATGCTGCTGCTGAATATGTAGCATCTGTATTAAATAAAACCATTGTTCACCAAGGGTATGCGAGAATCATCCTTGCCACAGGCACATCGCAATTTGATTTTCTGGTGCATTTAAAAACCCTGGATATCCCATGGCATAAAATCACCGTATTCCATCTGGATGAATATATTGGAGTAGACGATCAGCACCCTGCCAGCTTTCGGAAATACTTAAAAGAACGAATCATAGATGATGTAAAACCCAGTATAATGCATTACTTAAATGCAGGTGCAGAGGACATTTCTTTGGAAATAAAAAGATACGAATCCTTACTTAAAGAAAAGCCAATCGATATAGCCTGTATAGGAATTGGGGAAAATGGACATATTGCATTTAATGATCCGCCGGTAGCCGAGTTTGATGACCCTCATTGGGTAAAAGTGGTTGCCCTGGATGATGCCTGTCGCAATCAACAATTGGGTGAAGGTTGGTTTCCTTCTTTAGCAGAGGTACCTACCCATGCCCTTACACTTACTATCCCGGCCATCATGCACAGTAAAATAATCAGCTGTGTAGTGCCTGATCAAAGAAAAGCAGAAGCTGTAAAAAATGCTTTGCATGGTGAGATAAGTACGGATTGCCCTGCCAGTATATTAAGGACTCATCCTGATTGTACTTTATGGTTGGATAGGTTTTCTGCACCAGGTGATCTGAAATAAAATTATGTAAGAGCTTATACGTATTTAACGTTCATTTTAATTGCCCTTTTCCATATATAAAAACAAGATAGAAAAACATTGCGGGAAAGGATAGTTAATTAAGATTTTTTAAATACAGATTCGCTATCAACCATTACATTAGAAGTATGAATAAGCAAATAGTACTCTGCATGTTATTTTCAACCTGTATGTTAAATGCCCAACAGTATGGGCAGTCTGAAAAACACATTGCCAATTCAATCAAAGAAAACTTTTCAAAATCATCGTCAAAACATTTCCGGTATGGATCTGCCGGCGCAGTTACTGATTTTGGTTACAAGCAGGGAATAAAATCAGCTTCTGATCCCAATGCAAGCATACTATCATTTAAAATCAATCCCGATGAAAAAGCCGGTGCGGGTCGTGGTCCGGAAATCATTTCCACTAAGTTTACCCATTTTGGTTCGTACTCGATAAGATTAAAAGTACCCAATGCTAAAACAATTCAACCGAATATAGGTGCAGTAGTTGGTTATTTTACGTATCACACGGATACCATAAATGGGTTATCTGAAATAGATTTTGAATGGTTGCTTGCAGATCCCAAAATTATATACATCGGCACCTGGACCGGGCAGCGAGGAAAATTGGAGCGCATAGGACGCACTATTAATATGGCAACCGGAGAGATTTTAAGTACGGGACATAAAATTGGCTATGGAGGTAAGGTCAGCCCATTTGATGGAATGCAAAACCAACCAGCAACAGTGCAGCCTATTGTTGATTATGATGCATCAGCACGATTTTATACCTATGGATTTGATTGGTTCCCCGATCGTATCCGATGGTGGATGATAAACGAAGCAAATAAAGAGAAAATTATATTATGGGATTATAGTGGATCAAACCTGGGCATACCTCTGCATGCTTCACGATATAGGGTTAACTTTTGGCATACCAACAACTGGCCAGTAGAAGGCAATCCACTTTCCATAGAAAAACCAGCTGATAAATATGAACTGGAAGTGGATTGGTTGAAGTATAAAAAATGGAAAAAATAAACATACAAATCCATTTTTATTTTAAACTTATAATTATTCTTTCTTCCTGTAATTAGCCAAATTCGTAGACTTACTAATTAGTTGTTAGAAAAGTTTACTAGCCATACAATAAATGCCCACAACCCATCGTATTTAATACAATCCATCTATATTAACAGTTTTTTAAGCTTTATTTCTATTTAGAAAAATCTGCATGACTATGAATAATCTAAAGTATATTTTGTACTCATTCTTCAGTGTAGTATATCTTTCTGCTCAATCTCCCTATACTGACTATATCGGTGCCGGTCACTCCCAGGGTATTTCGGTGAAGACATCCAGTGATCTGGTAAGTCAGGATTGGCCTCTGGTAGCATCCGGTTACAAAACACTGGATGGCAAAGGGTTGGAAGGCAGAGCAGCAGAAGTATCCCGGTTTTTAGATCATGCCACTTTTGGGGCAAATCTTGAGGAAATCTGGTCACTTCAAAATAAAACGTTTTCAAACTGGATTGACGAGCAAATGGTGGCAACACGATCGGATTATACAGCCAGTACCAATGATATATTCCGCTATTTATATGATTATTATTTATCTCAGGGCAAAGATTCCAATGAATTGTCGAGCTCTCCCGGATGGTCAGAGTTTAGGTATGCCTGGTGGAAGATTTTACAGGAAGGCAAAGATCAGCTACGACAACGAATGGCCTATGCCCTCAGTCAGATCTTAGTCATTTCTGATAATTCCGATTTGAGTGGCCAGGGTTTTGCTCTTTCATCGTATTACGATTTGTTATCCAAACATGCATTTGGCAATTATAAAAATCTGCTAAAAGATATTGCATTGCATCCTTCCATGGGATTTTACCTCAGTCACTTGAATAACCCTAAGGCGATTCCGGAAGAAAATATTCATCCTGATCAAAACTTTGCACGCGAAATAATGCAGTTATTTTCCATAGGCTTATACCAACTCAATGTGGATGGAACCAGGAAAAAGGATAGCCAGGGAAAGGATATCCCTACTTATACCAATAATGATATAGCCGAATTAGCAAAAGTATTCACCGGCCTGGGTATTAGCGCCACAATACATCCCGATGACGATTTATATTTTGGAAGGGGGATATGGGAGTCAGATATGACCAAACCCATGAAAATGTATCCGGATTGGCATGAGCCCGGAACCAAAAGACTTCCCAATGGTCAAATAATACCTGCAGGTCAGGATGGAATGAAAGACATCGAAGATGCTATTGATTTTCTATTTAATCATCCGAATACTGCACCGTTTATCTGCAGACAATTGATTCAACGGTTTACCAGCTCTAATCCCACCAGGGAATATATAGCTCGGGTAGCCAATGTATTCAATAATGATGGGACAGGAACCCGGGGCAATATGGCCGCTGTGATCAAAGCCATATTACTCGATGTGGAGGCACGCGATTGTGAATCTGTAAATGATATACACGGGGGTAAACTATTGGAGCCGATACTTCGGTATACCAAATTTGTACGCGCTATTGGTGTAAAAGCAGAAAATGAATATGCTTTTAATAATGGCTATCGTGCTCAAAGTCGTTTTTTCCAGCACCCACTTTCATCACCCAATGTATTTAATTTTTATCTGCCCGATTACAAACCCAACGGCATGCTCACGGATGCAGGTTTAGTAGCTCCGGAATTTCAAATTTATAATAGCCTGAGTGCTATCGACTATCCTAATTTAGTGCATGAATGGGTGTATTGGGACTATGTATTTGAAAACTGGTCAGGACCTGATTTTAATTCCTATCCGCAGCTAACCAAACTGTTGGGTGCTGCCAATAATGATGAAACGTTGATCAATGAAATTGATCTGCTTTTTACACATGGTGAAATGTCTCCCGAAACCAGAAAAATCATTTTGGAGTCATTAAAAGGGACAAGGCTTTCTGCGCACGGATTGGCCGATCGCATTAGTCTTGCATTATATCTGGCTTTGATCAGTCCTGATTTTGTAATCAAAAAATAATAAAACCTTGCAGAGAATATGAAAAATCAACATAGAAGAGATTTTCTAAAAATTGCCGGATTAGCCGGACTCGGATATACATCGAAAGCCAGCACTCTTTTTCAATTAAATAATATAGGAGCTCTATCCAAACTTAATAATCCGGAGGCAGAAGACTATAAAGCTTTAGTATGTATATATTTAGAAGGGGGAATGGATTCGTATAATGTGCTTGTGCCTTTGGATATTCGTCATGCCAGCTATATGGTGAGTCGGTCTAATCTGGCCTTACCTAAAAATGTACTATTACCCATCAGTCCTACCAATGTGGGATCTGCCCAATACGGTCTGCATCCTTCTTTAAAATCGGTAGCTTCTTATTTTAATCAGGGTAAAGCAGCTTTACTTACTAATATTGGAACTCTATTGGAGCCCATCACCAAAGTGCAATATGAACAAAACAAAGGAAGAGTGCCATTAGGACTTTTTTCGCATTCAGATCAATCCAATCAATGGCATACTGCGATATCAGATAACAGGATTACCAAGGGTTGGGCAGGAAGAATGGCTGACCTCATGTATACAGTTAATAGCAATGACCTGATTTCTATGAATATATCGCTCTCTGGGACTAACGTATATCAAAGTGGAGTAAATGTGGTAGAGTTTACTGTGAATAATGATGGAGCTTCCGGTATTTACGACTATGATGCAGACTGGGGTTCTAATCCCGCAAAAAAAACGGCTATCCTAAAAATGCTGCAAGCCAAATACAAAGATCCTTTTAAACAAACTTATGTAAACACATTTCAGCGAGCCCTGGATGGTAGTCTGTCCTTTAATACCGCTGTTCAGCAAAGCCCCGTCATTAATACAAAATTTGAAGACAACGATCTTTCCAACAAGCTTAAAATGATAGCAAGGACTATTGCCGTTAGAAAGCAGTTGGGATTTAAAAGACAGATCTTTTATTTACACTACAGCGGCTGGGATCATCACGATGAATTGCTGGATAATCAACGATCCATGTTACAAACATTGGATACAGCCATAGATTCATTTCAAAAATCCATACAGGAACTCAATATTGCTGATAATGTAGTGACATTTACTATGTCCGAATTTGCAAGGACACTATCTTCCAACGGAAATGGTACGGATCATGCCTGGGGTGGAAACGCCATGGTCATTGGTAATCCAATAAAAGGTAAAAAGATCTATGGCAACTTTCCCAGTTTGACATTAAAATCAAATATAGACCTGGGCAATGGGGTTTTGATACCCGATTTACCAAATGATCTCTATTTTGCAGAGCTGGCCTTATGGTTTGGTTTACGACCCAGTGACCTGCACGATGTATTTCCCAATCTTGGCAACTTCTATGCAAAAGGATCCACCAAGGCACCCATCGGTTTTCTAACGATTTAAATTTTCAATTAAGTCTTATCATGAAACTTTTAAACTATTCAGATAATAGCCTGGCATTGCGCACAGCAACACTAATTAAAATTACATCTAAGTGCATCTCCGTGGTCTTAGTGGCTTACTTCACACTATATTCCACCCCACTTCAATCCCAGTGTTACCTCGACCGTCACAATACTTCCTGGCACGATGCCTGGACTTCCTGTAATAAAAAAGCATCACCCAATCCAAAACGCGATTCTTCACATTGGATCATGTATCAGCTGGGCTATGAATATACCCTGGGCGAATCGTATTTCTGGAATCACAATACACCCACCTCTTTGAATTACGGTGCGAAAAAAATTGCAATTGATTATTCATTGGATGGTGCAACCTGGAATAATTGGGGAGATTTTACATTGCAAAAAGCAAATGGCAGCAAATACTATGAAGGTGAAAAAGGCCCCAACTTAAAAGGGCTCAAAGCAGCATACCTTTTATTGACTATACTGGACAATTATGGTGGCCCTTGTACATCGATTGCCGAATTGAAAATAGATGTATTGCGTAGCTCCAATACTACTGCTTACCGACCTTCATTGCCCGGTGCCGATTGCCTCTCCGCGCTTACCTATCCCAATCCCTTTAAGAGTATCGTAGGGCTTGATATTACCAACACATGTAATGAATCTTATTCGTATCATATAGAAGATGTGATGGGCAGAAAAATCTCAGCCTCTACACAGATCACCCAAAAAGGACTGTACAATACCAATTTTAACGGAAGCCAGTTAGGTAATGGAGTTTATTTTTTAGTAGTGAATAGCGGAAATGCGAGTGTAAGGAAGAAAATAATGAAAGTGGAGTAAAGGGATAGCAGGTTTAAATTAATTTGATCACGGATTAATTGTCCATTCTCCGGCGGATATCATTAGATTTCTTTTAGAATATTTTTATTTGTGGCCTGAAAGAATTCCTTTTAAATTTTTTCCATATACTCCAAATTTGCCTGACTCAGGACATTCCCTTTCTCCACGCATCCCTTACTAAAACTTAGCATTCACAAATTCCCATTCCTTCACATGTGAATTCCTATGTTCTCTATTTACTATTTCATCCAGCTTTTTTATGATCTCAGGATGTGCAGAAGACAGATCAATTGATTCCATGCTATCTGTAGCAAGGTTATAGAGTTGCCAGGCAGCATTTTTATTGGTTTTCATATTCATTTTCACTCCTTTCCATTCGCCGAGATGTATCGCCAGCTGCCCTCCATTCTCGGGGTATTCAAAATAGGTATAAGGTCTTGTTTTCTGATGGGTTGGTTTATTCAATAAAGCCGGCAGATACGAAATACCATCATTGGGTACACTTCTTAGATTTAACAGATCGGTTAATGTTGCCATCAGATCATATTGTACTGATACCAGGTCGGTAGTACTGTTTTCTTTGATTCTTCCTTTCCATTTTACGATGAAAGGGACCCTGATACCACCCTCATACAATTCCATTTTTAATCCTCGCAATCCGGCAGTGCTGTTAAAATAGGTCGCCTCTACCCCTTTAGAAAAAGTGGTACCATTATCCGATGAAAACATAATAATGGTATTCGATTCCAGACCGGAAGATTTAATTTTATCCATTACCATTCCCACTTGTGTATCCAGATAGCTGATCATAGCGGCATAGGCAGAGAGGGGCGTTTTGTGCATTGCATAGCCAGCGTTTCCAGTATACGGTTTTTCAATAAATTTACCCAGGTAAGAGGCCAATGCTTTATCGGGTACTTGTAATGAAAGATGCGGCATGGGATAGGCTAAGTATAGGTAAAAAGGGTTTCGTTTGTTTTGATCTATATACCTCAATGCTTTCTCTGTCATTTTATCAGGAGCATATTCTACTCCTTTATAATATTCATACTCTTTGTCGGTAATATTGGCCTGGTCTACTTTACGATGCACGTATATAGGATCATTTTTTAGTGAGTCCCATTTTCCATTTTCCCATAGATGAGTAGGATAATAATTATGAGCCTGCTTTTGACACAGATACCCATAGAAATAATCAAAACCCTGTAACTGAGGATTGCCGGTAGTATTATGCATCCCTAATCCCCACTTCCCAATCAACGCTGTTTTATATCCTTTTTCCTTTAGTAAATGAGCGGTGGTAATGGCACCTTCCGGCAAGGGCATCTGTCCACCTTCTTCATGATCGCCAAATCCTCCGAGTTCATAATTACCCCGGATATAGGAATGTCCCGGATGTTTGCCGGTAAGCAACATACATCGTGATGGTGCACATACCGGAGCACTGGAATAATGCCTGCTAAATCTCATGCCTTCGCGGGCCAGCTTATCTATATTGGGAGTAGCTATTTTTTGTTGGCCATAACACCCCAGTTCACCATACCCAAGGTCATCGGCATAGATATATATGATATTCGGTCTGGATTCTTTTGCAATGGCATCTTTTGCCCATACCAGGAAAAATAAGTATATGATGTATTTCATTCTAATAATATGGCAGAATCCAAATCTACTATATTATTTTATCAAGCTATACTCAAATCTTGGTTTGCCCCTTTCTCCATTACTATCCAGTGCAATAAATTTCAATTTATATACATTTCCCGCCGGATCTTTAATAATATAGTACCGGTCATTACGTATAGCCGGTGCGGATGTCGGTCCCCCACCGGATCTCCAGTTGGAACCTATCTTGATTTGTGATTGCGTTCCGAAGTCCAGTGATGAAAGATCAGCGGCACCAAAATTTTCATAGGGCTTAGTCGTATTTAAAATCTGAGCTGTCTGTACTTTATATGTGTTTTGAACGATCACATCCTGAAAATAATAAGGTACTAATCCAGCTCCGAGATTGGTAAGATTTGTAAAACCTGTCCAGCAAATATCCCATTTATCTTTTGGCGGGTCTACAGTGACCACTCCTTTTTCAAAATCTATATATTGAAAATTGTAAGTATCGTTTTTATTGACAGTGATTTCAGCAAAGGTATTGGAATTGATATCAGCATGTTGCACGAGATAACCATTGCCTTTGCGCAATATTCTGATTTTTTTCCATGGCAGTGCCGGTGCAGGGGCTCCCACTCCCATACCTTGATTGATGATATACACTTTATTACTGGTGTCTGAAACACTGATTTCGGAGATGGAAGTCTTAGCAAGATTACCATTAGGTTCATCTATCCATGCAGGTGTGCCGGAAATCCAGGATGGAACATCAGTGCCTGTGATGGCACTAAAAATGGCATTCAATGAAAATCTCGAGGTCAAACCCACCGTATCGGCAGCATTTACTTGAGTCAAATCATTTTTTGTAGTAGCATAGGCAAGCATGCCATTTGCGGCATTGAGTATCACCCTGTAATCAGCCCCGCTGGCAAAGCCAAGATCGAAATCGAGTCTTGGATAGCTTGACATTCTATTTGCACTGAGATCGATAAATACTTTATTGGGATAAAGTGTTCCGCCTCCATCAATAGTGGTAGCAGATGCACCTGCAGATACTATTTCAGAAAAATTAATCTTTATCTCCGGGTTGACGCCGATTTTGAGCCCGGAAGGCACTGATGCAATCGTAAACTTAATTGATTCAGTACCATCAAATAACACCCCCGGCTTTTTGGTAATTTTTATGGTTTTAGCGAGGTCTCCGGAGACAATGGGTATAGATATGGCGGTTGATGAAATAGCAGGTAGAGTGGTAATGTCTTTGTCGTATACAATATCTTCCATGAATGCATTTACAATTACATTTCCTGCAACCGTAGCAGCATAAGATAATTTCAGATTTAAAGTCACTTCATTTTCTGTTGCAGCAAAACCCAGATTATTGGTTTCAAATGAAACCAGGTTATCCGGCAATTCAGGATCTTTCTTACAGGATGCAATGAAGATTAACCCTGATAAAATCAATACTTTAAATGAGAAACTTAACAAAGAAAATGTCTTTCGCATGACTCTTTTTATTTAATGATGGAATAATGTATACCCAGATAAGCTGATCTGCCATAACCGATGGATTGATTATTGCCAGGAGTATGCACTCCTGTAGGACTGATGCTGTTGCTTATGATTTGTTGTATGTTGAATAAATTGCGTACACCGGCAGAAATCTGTATTTTGGAATTAATATTTTTATTCATGCTGATGTCAGTCCATGAATAATCTTCGAATATGGACTGCCTTATACTTTGTGTTCCATCAACCAGGATGGATTCGAAATAGGGGGTCTTACCGGTATATTTTTGGAATAAACCAATGGTGAGTTTTTGTTTTATAAAAGTATAGCTTGCAGAAAGAGATGCTTCGGGTGACCACACAAATTCAGCCGTACTTTTATCTGAGGCATTAAATTGATTATACCTTCCTGTATAACCTGCAGTAAAAAGAAAACTGAGGTGGTGACTGCGGGCCTGAAGACTGGTGGTAAATCCTTTGGTTTTATAGTGATCAATATTAATATACGTTACTTCTTGCGGATTGGATGGGCTTTGCCCAAAATTGATAAGATCTTGTATCGTATTGTAAAAGGCGTTGATGGAAAAATCCAATTTATTTCGTTCGCTATTTTTGATCTGCCATGACCAGGATCCGGAGAGCGAATGAGACAATTCAGATCGTAAATTGGTATTGCCAATGACCGCATGATTAGAGTCAAAAAAACTGAAATACAATTCTCTGAGTGAGGGTGCTCTAAAACCACGACCGTAAGCAAATTTAAATACCTGACTGGGATGTACATCCCATTTCAAATTTAAAGAGGGTATGCCAGCAGGTGCATCATATACCGAATTGTATATAAGACGAAGGCCTGGCTTTAATGAAAGACGGTCAGTCAATTTTAAGTCTCCGGAAAAAATAATTCCATAATCCTGGATGGTATGACTGCCCGTCGATAATCTGCCTCCTTTACCGGATTCCACATTAATGTCTATTCCGGGCAAGAAAGAAAACCAATTGGTGATTCGTAAAGGCATCAACATTCTCAGGGTAAGTCCATTAAAGACAGAGGTATCTTGTGCGCCGGGAGCAATTGAAAGCCGTCTGTCATTGGTTTCTTCATTAAATGTAGTGGCTTGTACTTGTCTTTTAAAAAACGTATACCCAATCGCGGTATTCAATTTTAATTTATCTGAGATGTGTACATCGGATTGCCATTGGTGCATCCATCTGCTGGTAAGGTATTTTTGGTCATTGGCAATAGATGCAGTAGGAATACCAGGATTAAAAATGTCCTCATTGGTATAATCCAGTCTATAATGACTTTTAAACCTGTTTTTATCGATACCCAGTACCATACCTGTCAGATATTGGGTCTTCGGATGCCATTGGTAATCCCGGCCAATTGCTGTACCGGTAAATCCGCCAAAACCATTCCTGGCCAGGTTACCTTTGATATATACATCGCCTTTGGAGAATCCCCCGTTTATGGCATACTGATGTATTCCTGCCGGCCACCCGTATTCTGTATGCACCGTTTCTTCTTGAATTTTTATTGCAAGATCTGCCTTCCCTTCAATGGCTTTTTTAGTAATGATATTGATTACTCCTGCCAATGCATCAGCACCATAAATTACAGACATGGGTCCTTCTACTACTTCTATTCGGGCTATGGTATTGATGTCTATCTGATTCAGATTGATTTCGTTATTCGTTCCTTGCCGCCCCACCATTGGGATACCGTCTACGAGGATTTTTACATTTTGGCCGGCGATCCCCTGCATACTCATATTGCTGTTTCCGGTAGCCAGATCCTGATTAAATCGGATATTGGTTTCGGTGGCCAACACATCTTGTATGCGCACTGCTCCACGGAGTTTGATTTGATCCTGCCCTATACTTCGAATTTGGTATACTGACTGGCGTGCAGACTCTGGGGTGATAGATCCGGTAACCACCACCTCTGAAATAGTTTGGATTGAAAAACTATCGCTGGAGGTCTGACTGCGAATCAATTGAAAAAAAAGAATGAAAAAAAATACTCCTGCCTGCCTTACTAACACAGCACAATATTGAGGCCTTATTCAGAATAAAAATACCCATAATCAATAATTAAGTACCTATATTCGAAAAATAATATTAAAATAAAATGCTTATAAATAAAAGAATATCAGATATTTGTATTTTGAATTACTCTAAATATTAATTAAATGTTAATCGAAAATTTAAAAAATAGCCATAAAGATCAAAAGTGCCATGTCCTTTATAATGCAGAAGGAATTGCCTTCGAAACTGTTGAAAACGATGGGTTGGAATCAATTTATTTTGAAAATTCATTACTCAAAGACAGGGTACAGTTTTTTTTTGGAGTCGAAGGTAAGACGCAGCTCCATTTTGGACCTTATATTAGAAGCGTGGATGCTGAAACTACCACTTTTTTATATAATCCTGTTCAGGAGCATGCATTCAAATTAGAAATTTGCCCCTCCTCCAAACTGGTAACACTTTATATACCAATAGAAAAACTTCATAAACTTTTCAGCGCAGAAGACCTGCCTATATTACGTAATGAGATGATTCAACAAAAAATATATCAGGACAAACCATTGAGTCAATCCTTATTATTCACTTTAATACCCCTATTTAAAAATAATGTAAGTAAAAGCCTCGAACAAACGTACCATTATGGTAAATTGCTCGAAGTAGTAAGCCTGTATTTTTCAGATAAAGAATCGGAAAATACGCTTTCATGCCCTTTCCTCAATGATGTGAATACACTGAAGAAAATAAAACAAGCAAAAGAAATTCTCCTTCAAAACCTGACTAAGCCACCTACTATAGCTGAACTTGCACGGCAAGTGAATATCGTAGAGTATCAGTTAAAATCCGGTTTCAAAGAATTATACGGTAACACCATAGCCAGCTATGTTTTAGCTAAAAAACTGGACCAAGCAAGAAAATTATTTGACCATCAGCATATGCAGGTAAATGAAGTTGCGTATGATCTGGGATATGCCAATCCATCCCATTTTATTACCGCATTCAAAAAACAATTTGGGGTGACGCCGAAAAAGTACCTGATGAGGGTGAAACATTGAACGACTTTGCAACAAAATCAAAACTCTGCACAAAACCGAATTTATCTGCAGTATTATCAGATCCCATGGTTTAAAAAATTAACCACAAAAATTTCAGGACTCCACGTACTGATTGGCCTGTATGCATACCCGTTTCTGGTTGCTTTAGAAATTAATAGTAATTTTAAACCATGAGCATCAATCATTTTAAAAAAGAGATTTTAGCCATTTTTTTGGCCATCCTTTTCCCGAATACAATTAATAGCCAATCAACCCCACTGGTAAGAAAATTAGCGCCTGATGTTTATTTCTATGCAGGCAATGAACTTTTACAAAAATCAGCCAATTGTTTATGGGTGGTATTTAAAGATTATGTATTGGTTGTAGATGCCAATTACCCCTGGGGTGCCGAAGAGATTCTGGAAGAGATAAAAAAGACCACTGATAAACCTGTACGATTTATTTTTAATACTCATTATCATCACGACCACAGTTTTGGCAATTCGGTATTTGTCGACCAGGGAGCCATTGTAGTTGCTTCTACCACCACATCGGATGAAATGAAAACAGTAGGACAAATAGAGTGGAACAGAGGTACTGCTTACAGCGGCAGGGATATGAAACGATACCGAAGAGAGTTTCCAACGATTACTTTTGATCAGCAACTGGTATTGGATGACGGAATACATAAAGTGATTTTAATCAAAATTGGACCTGGCCATACTGCAGGTGATGCTGTTGCTTATCTCCCTAATGAGAAAATTCTCTCCACCGGTGATCTTTGTGTAAACGGTAATCCATGGGGTAATAATGTCGCTGATGTAAATGCAAATTATGAGCATTGGCTTGCTGCACTGGATACATTATATACTTGGGATATAAGGCAAGTGATCCCGGGACATGGTGATATCGGGTCCAAAACTATTTTAAAAGAACAGCGGGATTATCTTGCAGATATGTATACACAGGTAAGTAATGGTATCAAAACCGGTAAAACAAGAGAGGAACTAATAAATCAAATTGATCTTTCTAAACATCCAGTTCGTGGAAGCAATACGATATCCAATACCAGGAGTATAAAAGCAATGTATGATAGACTGAAGGGCGAAAAATAGGTATATCTGCGATTTCATATAAACATCATCCACCACATAAATATGTGATATTCTCTCAAAACTCAATAAATAAAGAAACTTTTAGCTTTACTTTCTTGAAAATTTAAATATTTTAGCAGTAGTTAAAAAATATAACCTCAGTCACCAATTTACTCTAAATAATATGAAAAAAAGTTTATTCTTAGGATTATTATTGTCAATAATCTACTCCTGCAGTCCCGATAACGCAATCATTACAGATGAAGAATCACTAACAACCCTTGAAACCAGAGCACCTGGTCAGCAAGCTATTAGTTTTACTGAAGAAATAACATTTGATAATGACATACCGTGTGCTAATGATGGTGCCGGTGAAGTTGTTGACTTTTCTGGTAGTTTGCACATAGTATTTAAATCTACCGTTTCAAATGGAGTGGCTCATATCTACATTCATCTACAACCACAAGGTTTGAAGGGAATTGGAGCCTCTACCGGAGATATTTATAAAGCTACCGGTGTGACCATGGAACACTTAGCCTTGGATTTAAATAGTGAAGGTACCTATGTAAATAATTATAAATTGATTGGCCCCGGACCTGATAATAATTTAGTTATTCACCAGAATTACCATTATACTGTAAATGGACAAGGGCTTCTTACTGTCCTGAAGTTGCATGAAGTAATTGATTGTAAATAAGATATAATTTTTATTAGAAAATTAAAAGGTAGCAGACCTGATGGTCTGCTACCTTTTTTAATTTCTGATATTACTAAGCTAGATTGGTCCTTGTTTACATACCTGGCATTACTACCGTCTCATGTATCTCTATGGTACAGTCAGGATGAGATTTAAGATGAGGATGACCTTTTAGCAGTTTTTTCGCTTTGTCCATAGTTTCTGCGGAAATAATAGAGTATCCACCCACATTTTTTCGACTCTTTTTGCTGGTACCATCCTTGGCTATAGACTGACCACCAGAAAGTGGAGCACCCATGTCCAATAACTGACTTCCACATTTTTGTCCCCATTTCATCCATCCTTCCATGGATTTAGCTTGTTGTTTTGGAGTAGCCGATGCCATCATTTTTTCAGCCTCAGGAGTGGCGTGATAGATTAATAAAAATTTTTTCATTGTAAATTTGTCGGAGATTAAAGTGCTGACTCCGCACTTTGATTATAAGCTTGAATAAAATAAATAGTTGAGGTTCAAGATAACGACTTTTTAATTAGCATCAGAAAGAATTAAGTTTTGTGGCTAAATCTTATTTTGAGGTACCGAATGTAAAATAAAGTTCAGCTCTTATTTTTTTGATGGAAAATTTGAATTAGCTTACAATGGCTATCTGTTTGAAACACTTCATCAATAAAGATGTACGACTCTGACCGGGTCGGATTTATTGTGTATTTGAAGACCTGATGAGTAATTAAAGAATCAATGTCTACAGTCACGCCATTTTTTAAAAAAAAATACAACTCCAAACTCTCCCCACTCATACACCCAATATTTTCTATATTTGAGATATGATGATCCTTACTGTACTCGGTATTTTATTACTATTGGTATTATTGATTACCTGGGCCAAAATCCATCCCTTTATTTCTTTTCTGATTGTTTCTATTGTAGCTGCGCTGGTATTGGGGGTAGATACTGCCATGATCGGTAAGTCAATTGAAAAAGGAGTAGGTGGCATCCTTGGTCCTGTATTTTCTGTGATCATTTTGGGAGCTATGCTGGGAAAGGTAATCGCATCGAGTGGAGCTGCTCAGCGAATATCAGAGTCACTGGTAGGATTATTTGGCATGAAAAATCTCTCCTGGGCGTTGACACTGACCGGGTTTATAGTTGGAATACCCTTATTTTATAATGTAGGATTTATATTATTGATCCCCTTAATCTATTCATTGGGCCAACGATATCAGTTGCCTTTGGTGTATATGGCGGTTGCATTATGTTCTTCCCTGTCGGTGACACATGGTTTCTTGCCTCCACACCCGGCGCCTACAGCGATAGTGCCTTTGATGCATGCTGATATCGGACAAACACTGATCTATGGATTGATAGCGTCTATTCCGGTAATCTTAATAGCAGGGCCCCTTTTTGCTCATTCGGTGAGAAATATAAAAGGTACACCGCTGGCGAGTCTTAAAGTACAAATATTTGAAAATCACCAGATGCCTCCTGCGCGGGATTGTTTTTTTGCTGCCTTATTGCCTGTGATATTATTAGCCGCAGGTACTCTGTTGACCAATACTTTAGTAAAAGGTACTTTTTCATATAAGCTGGCAAGCATTATCTCTGATGCAAATATTGTGATGATCATCTCGCTGTTTGCCGCGTACTATTTATTGGGCATTCGCCGAAAAGAATCTATTAAAAACCTGATCACATCAGGAGTAGAAGCATCTAAAGATGTATTCCCTATCATCATGATTATTGCAGGCGCAGGGGCATTAAAAGAAATATTTACCAGTGCAGGCATCAGTGATCAGATCGGTCAAATGATCAAGAGTTCATCTATGTCTCCGCTGATTACCGGTTGGTTGATAGCAGCCATCATCAGACTCAGTCTGGGTAGTGCTACGGTAGCCGGCCTTACAGCGGCTGGTTTAATAGCACCTGGTATAGATCCAAATGTAGTAGATCCAAACCTGATGGTTATAGCCATTGGGGCGGGCAGCCTCATGTTTTCACATGTAAATGATACCGGATTCTGGATGTTTAAAGAATATTTTAACCTCAGCATTAAAGATACCATCAAATCATGGTCACTGATGGAGACGGTAGTTAGTTTTGTAGGACTTTTGGTAGTACTGGCATTGAGTTTAGTAGTGTAACATAAAAATGATAATGTATACCTATTACAAATGCATTTTCCATTCAGCTAAATCTTTATAAAATCTTTATGCATTGCAGTATAGCTTTGCCTGCATGAAATTCGAAAGGAATAAATCGATACTGAGCAACCTAAGCCTACGACACCAATATTACGTAAGTGTATCAGGAGTGATCGTGACCGCATTGCTCTGTTATCCGATTTCTTTTTTGATAGGTTATAGAGCAGTAGCATTGATATTATTGGTAGCCGTGTCCTCTGCAGCCATGGTGTTTGATATATTCCCTGTATTGCTGGCTGCTACGTTAAGTGCGCTGATCTGGAATTTTTTTTTCATCCCACCCCGGTTTACTTTTCATATCGGGGATGCAGAAGACTGGTTGCTGTTTGCCATGTATTTTTTAATTTCTTTGCTTCATGCTGTACTCACATTTAAAATCAGAAATGCCGAAAATGTGGCCAGAGAAAAAGAAGAGAAAGTAAGATCAATAAATTTGTATAATACCATCCTGCATTCATTGTCACATGAAATGCGTACTCCTTTATCTACCCTGCTGGGATCAGTGGAAACGTTAAAGGAAGAAGATCAAAAACTGTCTACCCTGCAAAAAAATGAATTGTATGGTCAGATTTCTCAATCGGGTGAGCAGCTCAACAGACAGGTTGAAAACCTCTTAAATATGAGCCGAATACAAAATGGAATGATTATACTAAATAAAGAGTGGTGCGATGTAAATGATCTGATTCGGGGCATCCTAAATAAACTCAATAATGAAATAAAACAGCATAAAATTATCTATAAACCGAATGATGATCTGCCATTATTTAAATTGGATATTGGACTGATGGAACAAGTAATGCTCAATCTACTTCATAATGCACTACGGTATTCGTACCCGGACTCCACTATTCAAATCAAAGTGACGGTAACTGAAAATCATGGGGTATTGGAAATAGAAGATAATGGAGCTGGATATCCGGAAGATATAGTAAAGAATGCATTCGCAATATTTCAACGGGGTAAAAACGCAAAAAAAGGGGGTCTGGGCTTAGGGTTATCTATAGCAAAGGGGATAGTAGATGCCCATCACGGTACCATTTCCATCCATAACCTGGAAACCGGTGGAGCCCATTGCCGCATAACTATACCCTGTGAATTCAGTTATATTGGAAACCTTACTTTGGAAAATTAATTCGATCACCAAAGAAATAAATAGCAATGCATTTTAAAATTTATAATATAAGGAAGGAATTTAAATTTGGTCTACCTTTCCATATAAATTCAGGATTTGAAAAGTGAAATTTTAATAATAGATGATGAACCAGCCATCAGAAAAATGTTGGAAATAAATCTGGAGGCAAATGGGTATAAAGTCATTCAAGCCGATACCGCTTCACAAGGCATCCAATTATCTGCAAGTCATCAACCGGATTTAATATTGCTCGACATTGGATTGCCCGATCAGAATGGTTTGGACACTTTATTGCACTTAAGACAATGGTATAAAAATCCCATAATTATTTTATCTGTATTTAATCAGGAATCATTTATTATAAAAGCACTGGATACAGGTGCCAACGATTACCTTACTAAACCATTTCGCGTAGGCGAACTTTTAGCCAGGATTCGTGCTTTATTAAAAGGGAAACAAACAATAGATCAAAAAAGTGAAATCATTTCAGGTGATCTGAAAATAGATCTGGCAGCAAGAGCGGTATATAAAAATAATCAATTGATTAAGCTTACCAGTACTGAATATAAATTGCTTTCATTGCTGGCAAAATTTGAGGGAAGAGTACTGACCCATACCAATTTGTTGAAAGAAATTTGGGGAGTAGGACATCAATTAGAAACACAATATCTTCGGGTTTTTATCGGTACTCTCAGGAAAAAAATAGAGGATGATCCCAATCATCCCTTGCATATTCATACCGAAAGTGGAATCGGCTATCGTTTTACCTGATCGCATTACAGGTACGGTATGCGTATCAGCCGCACCTCCGCCCGTTTTTCTTTATAAAATCTTTATATCCGTCCGTATTTCTTTATTTTTTACTAATGGCATTTCATTTTCTTTTGTGCTGTTTTAATAAATACAAATTAATGAATTCATCTAAGGTAAAAGAAAAGCTGACGCTGGCAGGATTGTTGGTTGCATTGGGCATTATATACGGGGACATCGGTACCAGTCCCTTATATGTATTAAAGGCCATTCTTGGTGTACATCCTATAACACCTGATTTGGTAATGGGAGGTGTGTCCTGTGTGTTTTGGACCCTGGTATTTCAAACTACATTTAAGTACATCATTCTTACTTTAAAAGCAGACAATCATGGCGAGGGAGGTATATTTTCGTTATATGCATTGGTAAAAAGATACGGAAAATGGTTGGCCATCCCCACCATTTTAGGCGCAACGACATTATTGGCTGATGGAATCATCACTCCCCCCATATCCGTCGCATCTGCAATTGAAGGGCTTACCATGATACCGGGGTTACAGCAATTGCCCACTGTACCCATCGTGATTATTATACTTTCATTATTATTTATATTTCAGCGTTTTGGTACCCAAAATGTAGGTAAAACATTTGGACCCATTATGCTCGTTTGGTTTTCGATGTTGTTTATACTTGGAATCCGATACATTGTTTTATATCCATCCATTATCCAATCGCTCAATCCTTACTATGCATATCAATTATTGGTGCATTTTCCAGGTGGATTCTGGTTATTGGGAGCCGTTTTTTTAGCTACCACCGGGGCAGAAGCACTTTATTCCGACCTTGGCCATTGTGGCAGGCAAAATATCAGAATTTCATGGGTGTTTGTAAAAATATGTCTCATGATAAATTACATGGGCCAGGCAGCCTGGGTTTTGTATACCAACACTAAATATCTTTCAGGTAAAAATCCATTCTATGAAATAATGCCATCCTGGTTTTTATTACCAGGCATATTGATAGCCACAGCAGCAGCAATCATTGCTTCACAAGCTCTCATTAGTGGAAGTTATACATTAATCAATGAAGCGATGAATCTCAATTTTTGGCCTCGAATTTCAGTTAGGCAGCCAACCGAAACAAAGGGACAAATTTACATACCGAGTGTAAATACCATCCTTTGGATAGGCTGTATCATGATGATATTGTATTTTAAAGAATCTGCCCATATGGAGGCAGCCTACGGATTTAGCATTACCATTGCCATGATGATGACTACGATATTACTTACCTTCTATTTATTGTATTATTTAAAATGGAATAAATACGCCGTTTTCTTTTTAGTCCTTCTTTTCAGTATCATAGAATTCTCTTTTTTCGTGGCCAATGTGGCCAAAATCAAAGAACGATGGATGTTTCTGTTTTTTGAATTAGGAATTTTTATAGTCATGTACATATGGTTTTATGCCCGTAAGATTAATAATCGATTACTTAAATTTACCGAATTAGGAAAATACGTACCCCTGCTGAAAGAATTAAGCAACGACGAAAAAATACCAAAATACTGTACACACCTGGTATACCTTACCAAAGCCAATAACAAACACGAAATTGAAGAAAAAATAATCAAATCAATTTTTGCTAAGCATCCAAAACGAGCCGATGTATATTGGTTTCTGCACATCGATCGCACCGATCATCCCTATACTCATACCTATAATATCCATGAGCTGGCAGATAATAAAATCATAAAAGTAAATATCCACCTGGGTTTCCGGAATTATCCCAAAACAGAAGTCTATTTCAGGAAAATCGTGAAAGAACTTGAGGAGTCACAAGAAATTAATATAAATTTCAAATCAGGCGAAAGCACCAAGTATAATCCAGAGCCAGACTTTAAATTTGTCATTATTGAAAAATTCTTATCTGTGGAAAATGAGTTTACCTTCAAATCAGGTATCTTGCTTCATACCTATTTCTTTCTGAAAAAAATGGCGTTGAGTGATATACGTGCTTTTGGACTGGAAAAAACAGATGTGGTAAAAGAAGAAATTCCCATAGTATTCAATCCTATAAAGAATCTGGAATTGGAACGGGTGGAATAAGGTATTTTAATATTTTACTTGCAGAAATGCATTTAAAACTAAAAATGTCACTATCTGGCTTTGAGTATAATGGTTGAATAATTTTCGATTTGGGGATTTTACATTTTCGGACTAGTGGCGGTAATGACATAGAGTAAGGTGGTGCAGTGAATTTCTCTTAACCCTTTTTGCAATTTAGCCATCCCCTACCCACCTCATTTCTACTATGTTTTTCTTAAAACCCATTTTTTCATAGGCCTTAACAGCAACTTCATTACCATCGTAAACTTCCAATTTTATTTCCCAAAGGTTTTTAGAATGAGACCATGCTATAAGGCAATCAAGTATCATGGACACAATGCCCTGTCCTCTATATTCTGGGAGTACACAGATAAAACCCAGGTAAGCGTACCGTTCATATTTGTATTCCGGTTTGCCAGGTCTTATCCTGGCATAGCCGGTTGCTATAATTTTGTCTTCAAATTCAGCTACCATCACTTCAGCTTCATCAGATTCGATTAATGCTCCCAGGTCATAATAAGTTACCGGATCAGGCCGGATGGTATCATCGAAAGGCCTTTCGGATCGGATTATTTCCTGCTCAAAAGATTGAAGCGTGGTGAGCTCAGTTATCCTGGCAGGTCTTACTGTAATTTTTGATTTGTCGATCATTGTGAAAAAGTTATTCTAGTGGTATCGTTGGATATTTGAGTTTCACAATTCAAAGTACTGGATAACTTTTTTTTACAACAATAGTATTTCAAATACACAGCCTTTTAATTTTTCTTCAGATCTATTCTCATATCATCTTTCCGCATCTGCTATCTTTTTATACATCTGCACAAAACAATCGGCACTGCTGGTCCTTCCTCGAGGATCTGCAACAGGACTTCCTTTCGATAAGTCGTTCATTTCTTTTTGAAAATTTCCAAAGCCGGTCCACACTGTTTGCATCATTCCATAATATTTAGGTTTCATTTCCCGTGTTGCCCCATTTCGCCATCGCACCATATCTTCTACTTGTTGCAATGCAACCTGTGGCCGGTTCCAGGGGCAGGTAATTACCCTGTAGCCTTTAGCAGCAAATATCACGGGACTTTGGTCGGGTCTTTCATAATGCCAATCGCAGATCACCACATCTTTAGATATCAGGTCTATCGATCGGTGCGTGCTGTTCATACTTGCTTCCCACATGCCCATGCCGGTAGATTTGCCATCAATCATTCTGTCACCCCAAATCCAGAGTTCTCGATTTTTTTGTTTTAAGTGTTCACCAATTAAATTCACTTCGCCTGCAAATAGTTCTGCTTTGTCCTTGCCCGAGCATCGGGGGCATTTATCATCACCTATATAAAATACTTCATCCATTCCGGCATGAAATGCAGTAGATTCAAATGCATCACAGATTTCATCCATCACCTCAAATACCACTTTATGTACATCGGGATGCAGAGGACAATAACTTTTGCAATACAATCCATCCGCATTGGGCCATTTATATTCTGCCGGAAATTGTACATGAGGAGTTTCATCAAACTGTGGATATTTTACTAATAATGCAGTTGGTTTAGAATGCCACGATTGGTGTCCCAATAAATTTACCTGCGGAATAAGGTTGATGTTATTTTCTCTACATGTTTTTACAATAGCTTTTACATCAGCCTGGCTGAGTACTGCAGAATCTCTTAGTTCCGGGTGTGACAGATAATTATAGTTATAATCTACTCTCAACATAAGTGTATTTACCTTACGCGGAACCAATTCATTTTTAATAAAATCAATAAACTGCTTTACTTCGTGATTCCTGGGTGCTGCAATAGCAAATCCTTGTACCAGGATTATAGAATCTTTGGCGGATTGAGCTGAAAGAATAGAATTTATAATAAAAAGAAGAAATACGAGTTTTGATTTCATGATAAAGGAATTTTTAATTATGAATTTTTTTTACTATTATAGCATATAGTGAAACTATTGCCCAAGTAGCTTCTAAGATAATAAAAGGGATTGAATGCAGCAAATAAGATGAGTAGCAGGCAAATGCAGCTCCAATAAAATTCATCCATCGGTATAGTTGATCTTCCGGTTGTATTTTATCAAATAAATTAAGAAAGTAAGCTAATAATATTAATGCTACCCCAATAGTTCCAAACAAATCAGCCATGATTAGTGTCGTTGTCCTTCCCGTATTTTAAATACATGCAATATTGCAGGAAAAAGGGCATCGATGGTCTCTTTAGTTCCATTTGGCGATCCGGGGGTAGTAACGACTAGGGCTTTGCCTATGAATCCAGCAATCCCTCTTGAAAGCATAGCTGTGGAAATTCTTTGCTGGCCGTATTGTCGTGCGGTCTCCATTATTCCAGGGATTTCTTTATCAATCAGTGGTTTGATGGCATCGGGAGTGTAGTCATAAGGCCCTAATCCGGTACCACCAATAAATAGTACTATGTCAGCTGATTGAGCTAATTTTTTTGCTCTTACCTGGATAAGGTTAAAATCATCAGGAATAATCTCCTGGGATGTAATTTGGATACCCAGCTTTTCAAGTTTTGTTTTCGCCAGTAAACCGGATTTGTCTTCAGCCAATCCTTTAGAGACACTATCAGAGCAAACCACAATGGCAGCACTTAAATGGTCGTATTTTTCTTTATTATCAGATTTTCCGCCTTTTTTTGATTCAAGTCTGATATTTTTAATTTCTACCCCTTTGTCTATAGGTTTTAGCATATCATATATAGTAAGTGCTACCACTGATGCTCCGTGCATGGCTTCCACTTCTACTCCGGTCTTATAAATGGTATGTACTTCTACCTGTATCCTGATTTCAAGGTCTTTGATTTCATGGCTGATCTGTGTAAATTCTATTGGTAGTGGATGACAATCCGGTATAAGTTCGCTTGTTTTCTTTACTGCAAATAATCCGGCTACCCTGGAAAATTCAAAGATATCGCCTTTAGGAATTTGTTTGTTTTTAATAGCATCTATGGTTTCTTGTTTGGAAACAGAAACGATCGCAGAAGCAATGGCTTTTCGGAGCGAATTGGATTTATGCGTGATGTCTACCATAATGAAAGTATTCCTTTTGCTTAATCATGGGTTGGCTTATGCATCCATTTTGTTTACCTTCCACACGTGACTTTGATCTTCAAAAAGTTCTTTTCCCCATACGGGCAATTCTTTTTTGATCCTTTCCACACATTCTTCACAGGATTTGATAGCCGGGCTCCGATGTTTGGATGATGTAAATACAAATAGTGAATTTTCTCCTGTTTTTACCAATCCAAGGCTATGATATACATGCATACAGGTGAGATCGTATTTGGCAAATAGATCTTGTCTGATCTTATGCATAACTTCGAGAGCCATATCGGTATACGCAGTGTATTCAATTCCAGTGACTGTTTTACCGTCAATCACATCGGCTCTCACCTGGCCCAGAAAGATACTGTGGCCACCGATATCCGTTTTGTTCATATGATGAGTAATCTTTTCACCTACAAAAGCCCCGGTGATAGGACCTTCAACAAAAATATTGCGTATTTTATGATCTGCCATAATTTCAAGAGTTTATCCACCTGCGTAAGGAGGTAGCAATGCCAGGACCTGACCGCCGGAGACGGATGTATTTTCGTTAATTATTTCTTTATCCAAAGCCAGTTGGAAGGTATGATGTTGAAGTATTGGATATTGGCTCTTCAGTGCTTCGATGACTTGATCTGTAGTATTTACATCATCCATTTCTAAAGAAGATTTTCCTATTTGCTCGCCTAATTGTCCAAAAAACAGAATTTTAATGATTGGCATGTATTATGTAAAAGTACGGAATTGAATTGAAATTAAAACGAAGCGGAGCAGTCCGGGGTATAATATCAACAATCAGAATTATCCAGATTACGCCTTACGCTTAATTTGGATTAATTTTGCGCCGCCATGCATGACAAACTGGAAGCCATTTCCAACCGATTTTACGACCTCGAAGAGCAAATGTCTGACCCTAAAGTGGTGAATGACACTGCTCGTTTTTCCAAAGTACATAAAGAATACAAAGACCTCCAACCTATAGTGGGGGCATTTAAAACACTGAAGCAATATGAGTCAGAGCTTTCCGGAGCTAAGGAAATGCTCAGTGAAGGAGATGAGGAACTACGCGTAATGGCCAAAGCTGAAATTGCATCTTTGCAGGAGGAAATAGAAAAGCTCGAAATAGAAATTAAAGAACTTCTTATACCCAAAGATCCGGAAGATTCCAAAGATATCATTCTTGAAATCAGGTCTGGTACAGGTGGAGATGAAGCAAGTATTTTTGCAGGGGACCTCCTCAGAATGTATACGCGTTTTTTTGATAAACAAGGATGGAAAACAGAATTAATTTATGAAAACCAAGGTGCTGTGGGTGGGTATAATAAGGTGGTATTGGAAGTCACAGGCGAAGATGTATATGGTAAAATGAAGTTTGAATCTGGTACTCATCGTGTACAACGGGTACCTAAGACAGAAGCCCAGGGCAGAGTGCATACATCGGCTGCTACCGTGGTAGCTGTGCCTAAACTTGAATTGGATGATGTAAACATAAATAAAGCCGACCTCAGGGTAGATACATTTAGAGCAAGTGGTGCAGGAGGGCAACACGTAAATAAAACGGAATCGGGTGTGCGATTTACCCATATCCCCACCGGAATTGTTTCAGAAAGTACAGAAAGCAGATCCCAACATAAAAATCGGGAAATAGCTATGGGAAGATTAATATCAAAAATACAAGAAGCTCAAATACAACAACATAATGAAGGTATTGCAGCCCAACGAAAATCAATTGTAGGCTCAGGTGACCGATCAGAAAAGATCAGGACTTATAATTTTCCTCAAAACAGACTTACCGATCATCGAATCAATCTCACTTTATATAATCTGGATGTCATCATGGATGGTTATATTGATGATATTATAGAAAAACTCCGTGTGGCTGATAATGCTGAGAAAATGAAAGGTCAGACCGAATCAGTTTAAGCATCTGATATTCAATTATTTAAAATTTATTTCAATACTATTTTGATTTGTGTAAAATAAAATTTAGATTTGTCTAAATTTTATTGCGATGCCGAGTCAAACTATTGAAAACTATATAAAAGCGATTTATCATCTATCGGAATCAGATTCGTTTTCGGTATCTACTTCTGCGCTCTCTGAGCATTTAGCCACTACGGCAGCTTCGGTCACGGATATGTTGAAAAAACTAGCTGATCAAAAACTGATAGAATATATTAAATACAAAGGAGTAAAACTAACACCAAATGGCAGGTCATTGGCCCTTCAGCTCATCAGGAAACATCGTATTTGGGAGACTTTCTTGCATACTAAGCTTGGAATCACCTGGGATGAGGTACATGAAATAGCAGAGCAACTGGAACACATCAAGAGTGATTTGCTAATAGATAAATTAGATGAATCGTTAAACTATCCGAAGTATGATCCACATGGTGATCCTATTCCAGATGCTACCGGAAAGTTTACCTTCAGATTACAAAAACCATTGATTCAGGTGCAACCCGGTGAAAAAGTCAAAGTAGTGGGTGTCAAAGATCACAAAACATCATTCCTTAAATATTTGGATAGTATTCCTCTGGCTATCGAACAGACCATAGAAGTGCAAGAAAAAATTGATTTTGATGATTCATTAATAATCAAATTAAATGATGATAAATCATGGACCCTGACAGCCATAGCAGCTGAAAATATATTGGTAAAAAGCATTTAGAAAATGAATAAATACGAACCACATAAGACTAATGCATCTCTATCAGAAGTATTTAAATCGGTAGATACTACTAAAAAACCATTAGGTAAGAGATTGCTTGCATACATAGGCCCGGCCTACCTGGTGAGTGTAGGATATATGGATCCCGGCAATTGGGCTACCGATCTGGCAGGCGGAAGCCAATTTGGTTATAAATTGATATGGGTATTGTTGATGTCCAATCTCATCGCACAATTATTGCAGAATTTTTGTGTACGATTGGGTATAGTCCGAAACAGGGATTTGGCACAAGCAAGCAGAGAAATATATCCTAAGTATGTAAACATATTTCTTTATTTTCTGGCAGAAATAGCAATAGCGGCAACAGATCTTGCAGAAGTATTGGGAATGGCCATTGGCCTCAATCTGTTGCTCGGCCTGCCCCTATTTTGGGGAGTAGCCATCACTGTATTGGATACTTTCCTCTTGTTGTTTTTAATGAACCTGGGCATCAGAAAAATAGAAGCCTTTATCATGGCATTGGTAGCGGTGATCGGAATCGCTTTTTTTATTGAATTGTTTATAGCCCAACCTTCGATAGCAGAGATTGCAACAGGATTCATCCCGTCCATTCCCAATGATGCAGCATTGTACATTGCTATTGGAATCATTGGCGCTACTGTGATGCCACATAATCTTTACTTGCATTCATCATTAGTACAGACCAGGAAGTTTGAAAATACACCCACTGAGATACGTAAAGCATTAAAATTTAATTTTATAGATACCACTATTGCTCTTAACCTGGCTTTCTTCGTCAATGCCGCGATATTGATTTTGGCGGCGGCTACATTTTACAAAAACGGAATGTATGAAGTAGCTGAAATCAAAGATGCACATGAATTATTAGCCCCTGTATTGGGAAGTCAACTGGCTCCGATATTATTTGCTGTGGCCTTGATCGCATCCGGTCAGAGCAGTACCATTACCGGCACACTTGCAGGTCAGATCGTAATGGAAGGATATCTCAATCTCCGCATCGCCCCCTGGCTAAGGAGAATTATCACCCGCCTGATTGCTATAATCCCAGCCTTGATCACAATTAAAATAATGGGAGAAAGTGCAACCGGCAAAATGCTGGTCCTAAGCCAGGTGATCCTTAGCTTGCAACTGGGTTTTGCAATTATACCATTGATCCATTTTGTAAGTGATAAAATAAAAATGAAAGAATTCGTGATTGCAAAATACGTGCAGGTATTGGCATGGATCTCCGCAATGATTATAGTGGGTTTAAATATAAAATTGGTTTACGGTACTCTTTCGGATTGGTTTGTATCGGGCATGAATCCTTTTAAATGGATTGTGCTGATTTTCGCCTTATTTGCTTTATTTGTCTTGTTATACATTACCTTCAGACCTTTATTTGGGTCCAATATCGAAGAGACCAAAGATCCTGTGCCTCATCTTGCATACCAACAGATAAAGGAATTCCAGCCACAACAGTATAAAAGAATAGCCATCGCGGTAGATTATAGTGATACGGATATAAAGACGATTCAGCACAGCTTGTCCCAAGGAGGTAAGGAAGCAGTATACCATCTAATACATGTCGTCGAAACAGCCGGTGCCTTTGTATTTGGCAAAGAAGTAGATGATTTTGAAACTCAATCTGACAAAGTATATATTGAAAATTATATCAACGAACTGAAAATTCTTGGTTACACTGCCAGCTACTCAATAGGATTCGGTAACCCCGTGAAAGGAATTGTAGAGAAGACTAAGGAATTTAAAGCAGACCTTTTAGTGATGGGAGCACATGGTCACCAGGGATTAAAAGATTTTATATTAGGTACCAGTATCAACGCAGTACGGCATAAGTTAGATATTCCGGTTCTGGTTGTAAAATAATTAGGCAGATGGCTTAGGCGATTTTATTGAAGCCGGCATTTAAAGCCTGGTCTTCAAACCAACTTCCAGTGACAAAGATTTGAACTGATCAAAATTATCACCAAACTTTTTGTTTAATATACGTTGGCTGTAGATCAGTTGACTTGAAAGATCTACTCTGTTGTTTAATCTCCATTCCAAACCGACTGACCCTTGAGCATACACCATTACTTTAGAGTTATCAAGTTTGATAAATTCACGTTTAACGGTGCTTGTAAAGTACCTTTCCTCAGCAGCTCTGGCACTGGGTGAGGTTATGCTTCTGGTAGATTGTTCCTTAGTGGCAATATCGTAAAATGATTTGGCAATAAAATTGGTGTTCAATCCAACCTGAGCAAATGTCCTCATGCGAGTGTTTGCTTTAGAAAGGTATCGGACAGCTATGGGTAACTCTACAATATCGTATTCAATATTTTTGAAATACGCTCTGAATTCTTTACTTCCATTATATTCCCGATTGGGAGAATATGATTTATTGGAATATCCGGCCCCAAACTCAAATCCAAGCCTGTTTTTGGAATACAGCGCTTTGAACCCACTTCCATAGCCGGTTGATTTAGCAGTATAAGCAGGTAATGTATTGAGCTTTCCTAACACTCCGCCTATTTTTGATTCAGGAAAATAAATTTCATTATAGTCAAAATGAGTATAGGCTCCTAATTTCCACTCACCCACAACTACTGCTTTTTTTAACTTCCTGATATTGAAAGATCTATTAGGTACATAAACTTCACTCATGTCATTGCTGACCTCTGCCGGCTTGTTTTGCATTAGTAAAGATCTGGTATAGGCTTGGGAGACTGAAGCAATAGCCTGGTCCAGATTCAGGATATTTGATGATTCTTTCTTCAGTGGTAGAATATCATTTTCCAATATGGATATGGCCTGGTTAATAGGATCAGCCTTTTTATTTGATTCTATCAGCTCATTGGTATCAGAATCCGGATTATTTTGAAGACCTGCAACCAATAGTTGGTGGAGGTATTTTGTATTCTCACTAAAATTTTCACCCGCTTCAGCTATTATATTGGAAAGCCTGCTTTTCTTTTTAGCGTTTTTTGATGGTGATTGAAGCTGAGCGATATTGTTTTTTTCAATTAATGCAGGAGATATGGATGGCAGTATTTCCAGGTTTTGCTCCAGTATATTTTCAGCAATATTTTCTTTTTCGTCGAGAGGGAGTTTGAGCTTGCCGGTCTCGCCCAATCGCACTAGAGAAAGAATCAGAAAAATAAATACACAAGCCTCTATAAATTTTGCTCTGTAATAATGGCTCAGGTATTTCTCTTCCTGCTCTATCCGGGCAGCCAACTTAGGCCAGGATCCATTGTCGTATTTTCGGGTAACGCTTTTGAGTGAATTTGAAATTTCTCTGTCAAATTTTCTTTGAAGCAAAATCGGGTCTTCCTCTTTTTTATCCATTTTATCGACCAGTGTATCCCAGGTATTGGCATCGTAATCAATCTTAAAATTATTCAATGCATCTTTTACCAACAGATCCGTGGACTTGTCATCAAAGATTTCCTCTTCTCCTTTTTGAAGGGCAGCTAAAGTAAAAAGATCCCAGGCCCTGGCATCAGGTACTTCAGCTATATTATTCAGCTTGGATTTGATTATATCGTCAAATTCTTTACTCTCCATGTCCAGTAGTCCCTTTTCCTAATAATATGTCTTTTAATTTAATTCTGGCTTTCACCAGGTTTGACCTTGAGGTGCTTTCGGTGATGCCGAGCTGTTCTGCAATTTCTTTATGTGAAAAGCCCTCCAATACATACAAGTTAAAAACAGACCTGTATGCGAAAGTCAATTTTTGTACCGCTTTTAAAATTTCCGTTTCTCCACATTTGCTTACAGCATCCACCTCCTCGGAACTCACGGCAAATGCTTTGTCTATATTTTCAGTTCTACGCCTGGTTTCTTTTCGATAATAGTCAATGGAGGTGTTTACCATAATACGCCGTATCCATGCAACTATGGAAGTGCCGGGTTGATATTTATCAATATGTTTAAAAACCTTGATGAATCCTTCATGGAGGATATCCATAGCATCTTCGTCGGTATTAGCATATCGTAAACATAGCGTCATCATCATGCTAAAATGATCTTCGTACAATTTCTTTTGTGCCCAACGTTCATTTCGTACGCAGGCAGCAATAAAATCGTCTTCTGATTGTAAAGGAATTAGTATATCCATGACCCTTGGATTTTGAGAGACCCAAGTTACCATAAAACGATCAATGCCTGGCACTTGCTGCTCGATTTTTCAATAATTTTAACCTTTGACAAATATTTGTGATATTTTTATCTAAATAGCAATATTTATAAAAAGTAAAATAAAAGAATAAAAAATTAGAATCTAATCTTGGATCTGAACCTGAATTCCATTACATCCACTTTTAGACCTGGAGATGGGTATTATCAACTTCATTCAGCTTGCCAAACTAACACTCTTTATTTTTTACCCCTCGGGGTAGGAAATCATCCATTTGCAAAGAATACATTTGAAATAAAAAAAATGAAAAACGTATTCTTATTCTCCTTCTTTATTATAGGTCTGTTTAGCATCCTTTCCTGCTCTAAAAAAGATAAATGTGAAGATGTGGTATGCCAGAATGCAGGTATATGCGAAGATGGCAATTGCAAATGCCCTGCCGGATACGAAGGCGATAGGTGTCAAAACGAATCATTACCTAAGGCAATAAAAATTTCCTCCATCAAAGTGTTAAAATTTCCTGCAACAAAAACGGATGGCAGCAAATGGGATGCGGATGGAACGAATCCCGATATATTTCCGGTAATCTATACGATGAAACCAGATGGTAAAACTGTAGATCAGGTGTACTGGAATAGCAGTACCTTTTTAATAAATGCAAAAACAGATGGGCAACCCGATTTTTCTATCATATTGCCCGAACTCCAATTTAACACTATTGATAAACCACATGCTATCTTCTTATTTGACAAAGACGATTCCAGCCAGGAAGTGATGGGATCAGGTATTACATTTAATTTAAAAGAATTTATAAAAGGGAGACCAGCCACGATAAAATTAGAGTGCCAAAACTGTGTATTTGGGTTTGAATTAAAGGTCAATTATGAATTTTAGCCTGTAAAACACATCATCATTTTAATTCTATTGATGAATTAAACATAGGTTTTTGAATGGCTTAAGCGGTATCCAAAACTATTCTTCTCTCAGATTGCCTCTACCTCAAATGTATTTTGTATTTTTGGAAAGATCTAAAATCAAATACATCTGTGAAAAAAATATTAGTAGCCATAGACTTCAGTCCAAGTACAAAGCAAACGATGGATTTTGCCATGATCATAGCTGAACAATTAAACAGCAGGTTATTGGTAATCAATGTGATAGATTTTATGGAAAAGACAGTGGGCCTAAAGTCTGTAAACAAAGTATTGCATGAAGATGCCACCCTTCGGTTAGAAAAATTCCTTACACCCTACAAGAAAAAAACGGAGATTAAGATTTTATCCAAAATAGTAAAGGGTGATGCCTATACCGTAATTTCAAGACAAGCTCAAATAAACGCGGTAGATATGATTATCCTTGGGGCACAAGGTGAAGATAATGAAGACCGGTATTTTTTAGGTAAAGTAGCCGGTAGTTTAATAAAATTTACAAATATACCGGTGATCGCTGTACCAAAAAAATACCAGCCAAGAGACACAAAATCAATCTTATTTATGTTTAGGAGACTAAATAAAAGTCTCTTTGAGATCATAAATCCACTATTGGAAATTTCAAAATCAGGAAAAGTAAAAGTACATGCTGTGCATCTTACCGGTGCCCAAACCGGGCACGTTGCCTACTCACCTGAGCTGATATTCCAGGGTATAGACTACGACTATGAAGATTTGAATAAGGACAGTTTTACGGATGGAATCAATCATAAACTCACTGAAATTAATGTAGATATGATCTGCGTAATCAAGCGTAAGCGCGGGATATTGGAATATATATTTGAGGCAAGCCCTACATCAAAGGATATCATTGATAGTCCGGTACCAGTGTTGTTTTTGAACGATGATGAGTAAATAAAAAGGAATGCATATCGCTCCGACAATTTTACTTCAAATACTATGAATTAGTTGCTGAGTTTACCCTTGGCTTATACATGAAAATGAATAAACAATAAAGCCGTGGTCGAATCATCCTTTACATCAATTTCAATTTCTTTATCCTGCCATAATTTTCTTTCATAGCCTCCAAAGAATTGGTCCTATATGCCTCTTGCTCTACCAGGTAATAAGGTACTGCTCCGCCCTCTTTAATTATTCTATTAAAATCAATGGTACCGTCGCCGATCTCTATGCTTTCACGCTTTTCAGTGCTGGCCATGTCTTTAATATGATACAATGAAAATCTACCCGGATATTTTTTGATAAAACTTACCGGATCTACATTTGCAAAAGCCACCCAATATAAATCAAGTTCGATGGTCACCAACTTAGGATCTGTCTCTTTCATAAAGATCTCCATCATATTAGTATCACCAATGGGGTCAAACTCAAATGCATGATTGTGATATCCAAATTTCAATCCTCGTTTCTGTGCTTCCATGCCCAGTTTGTTAAACAAGTCTGCTATGCGCATGGCATTGTCTTTGTCATTTCTAAACGCAGGGGCTAAAAATGGAAAGACATGATAAGTCTGACCTAAGAATACAGCATCATCCAATGATTTGAGATAGTCAGCCGGTATTTCTTTATTTTTAAAATAATCTCCCAGGTTAGCTGCTACATGGCTGCTGGGTATTTTGAGACCGAGATCTTTTGTAAGTTTTTTAAAATCTGCAACAGGCATGCCGTACACTTTACCGCCATTATAGCCTGCCAACTCTATATTTTTATACCCGGCTGCTGCAATTGCTTTTATTCCTCCCATTGCATCTTTAGACATGATATCACGAATAGTATATATCTGTATGCCTATATTTTTCTTCTTCTTAGCATCCAGATCCAGATTATTTACTAATGGTATGGATGCTGCCAGGCTTAGCCCGTTTTTCACAAAACTTCTTCTATTCATATTATTTTATTTTTTCTGAGGATCGAAAATAGCAGATTTTAGTATTAATTCTATACTAATTTATCCGATTATATACTTATACGATGGTATTGAGTAAATAAAGAGCAATTTGTGATCATTAACTTATTTGTAAGTTTGGCTTGACTTTCTAAAATACTTTTAAGGGGTTAATCCATTTTTAAGGGGGGCCCTACTACCTGCATGTCATTCTCAGCAAAAATTTTTGCTATTTCTTCCTTACTTGGTTCATGATCTAATGCAGCCATTCTAACAAAGAAATTTTCGAGTTTGCCGGCAGGCTGCATTATTACATTCATTTTTCCTTTATCAGACAGTTGTGTCCAGGCATGAGGAATTTGTCTTGGCAAAAATATACTGTCACCGGTGGTCATATCGTATTTGTCTTCACCTACCTGGAATTTATATTTGCCTTCAATAATATAAAATATTTCGTCCTGAGAATGGTGAATGTGCAAAGGTGTGCCTTTGCCTTGGGAAAGAGAAGTTTGCTCAAAAATGGCCAGCTCACCATTCGTGTCGCTTCCTGAAATTTTCACATCCACCATATTGGAGTTTACCCCCTTCAACTTAATGTGTCCGTGAATTCTTCCTTCGCCCGCTGCTATTTTAAAACCATTTTGTTTTGTCCATTTCCACGGTAATTTCGCAAATGCGAAAATCGGAGCCGACAGTACAGCAAGAATAGAGGTAATAAATTTGTTTCTTTTCATGACTTTGACTAATTAAAAAACTTGCAATAAATATATCATATCGTGGCTCTTGCCATTCGGGCTAATGGATGTTTCAGTCTATTGTTTATTACTTATTAAGTATATAAATGTAATCATTAAATGTTTCTCCGGATTTTATTCCACCTGTTCTGCTGAATAAAGCTTGTCCTGCCACATTCTCAATTGCTGTGCCTAACCATAGTTCCCTTACTTTATCTGCTTTTAATCTTTGCAACAAAGTTTCCATTAGAAGACGCCCTGCTCCAATTCTCCGGTGGGTATGTAATACTTCGATGTCGTACAAATAAGCTAAATAATCAGAATCAAACAAAGAGGGAAACCTGTAAGCAAGTGCATAACCGATAATAGTATCCTCTTGTTTTACTGCAAAAAGATATGTTCTGTCATCTGAAAGCAGATTTGTAACATGATCCGTAGAATGAGCCCCGACTGGATCAGTATTGATTTTTTCCAGAATGAGGAAAACTGTTTTTAAATCATTCTTTTCAACTTTATATGCTTTTAGGTTCATATAATAGTTTATTTAAATTTATTAAGCATTTATCGATATTGGGAATTTGGCCGCTAAAATCAGAAAAACAATCCAGGTAGGATTGGCTACAAAAATAGGTTATGCTTTTCCAGTTATCTTTCTGGTCTGCTCCATCTGGAAATGTTTCAAGATAGGTATTCAGATGTTCGGGAAGTAAAGTATACTAATCTATGGCTTCCCAAAGTTGAACTTTATTGCCTTCTCCATCAAGGATATGCACAAACTTACCATAATCGTATGTTTCAATTTTGTCAATTATGACTACGCCTTCTTTTTTTAGTTCTTCCACGAGCACTTCCAGGTTTTCAACCCTGTAGTTAATCATATATTCTTGTTGTGATGGTTCAAAATATTTAGTTGTTTCCGGAAAAGGGGTCCACTGCGTCTGTGCCTTTTTAGAGCTGTCTGTACCTTCAAACCATTCAAATGTAGCACCATACGGGTTTGTATCTAACCCAAGGTGTTTGTGATACCACTCTGTAATTTTTTTCGGGTCCTTGCTTTTAAAGAAAACACCTCCGATTCCGGTAACTCTTTTCATATTACTAATTTTTATTTGCAATTTCAGCCATAATCCTAAATGCAACTCCAAGATAATAAATTATCACCAATGTCTATATAATTTGGATTGGTCCTATTTGTTCATTTTTGTTAATTGTTCAATTGGAATTTAAGGTCCGGTTGGAAACAAATACTAAGGCTAGTGAAAGTCGTAAATAATAAATAAAATTCGGATTGCTTTTATAAAAAACCAATTAAAAGCTTATTCACTACCATATGCTACAAAATAATACTCCCTATTTGTTTTAAAATAATTTTCAAATTCAGCTTCACTGATTGGTTTCTTGTCTTTGATAAAGGAAGGCAGAGTGGAGATGCTCAATCCAATTTCAGTAGTTATAAAATTATATAAATCACGAGAGTTGGTTCCATAATAGTCACTGGAACCTTTGCCAAATTCAAAAATAACCAGGGGCTTATCCCGTTTCAATAAATTTTTCGCCCCTTTTAAAACACCAAATTCCCCACCTTCGACATCAATTTTGATAAAGTGAATTTTTTCATGCAGCGGAATTATTTCATCCATCGTTTTTAACTCTATTTTTATTTCTTCTATTTCCGGATTGGCAATGTCATATCTTCTTTTTTTCAAACCACTGTATGCCGGAGCGTTTTTGACAAGTTGAAAAGTACCTGCTCCACTTTTATCGGAAAGGGCATAAGGAAACACATTGGCTTTCTTATTGTATTTACTTGCCAATTTAGTATACAGATAGGGTATTGGTTCAAAAGCATAATGATTCCCATCCGGTGCATATGTAATCATTTCATCTAATATTTCACCTTTGTGACATCCGACATCAATACAATTGCTGTTTTTTTTGACATTTCTTCTAATTATTTCTGTTGTAAGTCTGTCGTACTTTAGGTTTCGGGTTAAATCCAAATGAAATAAAATAAATACTTTTCTAAGTACACCTTTAAACCAGGACATGAGTGCCTTGCTCATAAAGTCCGGTGGCACCATACCTCTTTTTGTTTCTAGAAACGAATAGATTGTAATCTCTTTCGAATTCATCGAAATCTGACGGGTACTTTCTTCCCTACCTTGGAAATAATCAGCTCGTGCTCTTACTATTGGTTGTTCCTGATTTATGGTATATGAAGTAAAACAGTCAGCTTGTAAATGCGTAGAGGTTGTAAAAAACAATATGGTAATAACGATAACATGCGCAGTAGTATATTTTAAATTCATAAATCCCAGGTAGCTAGAAGTAAAAAGAAGAAAAGCAAAAAAAGCAGATCAGCTTACTTCTATTGATCAGACATTAATAGTAGCGTAGGTTAAAAGTACAACTTTTAGTAAGTATATAGATTGGGCTATGTTGGAATGATTACGCAGATACAAGTGCTCATTAATAGGTATTTCAAGTTTCAAAGTGAGCATCACCACTTCTCCAAGCCGAGTAATTTTTTACCCAACTCGCTTAGCTCAGCTACTCCATATTTAGTTTGTTCCCAGTTACGGGGATCACCCGGAAAAGCATATCCATCCGGGGCTATCCTGTTTTTCCATGAGTTGATGCGCCATTCACGCATGGCTTCGTTATTTTCTTCGGCAGGCATCATAGATATGTATTGGGCGATTCGCACTTTATCTTCTGACCTGTTTGCCCTGATGCCGTGTGGCTCGAGGCTGTTGAATATCAATAAATCGCCGGCTTCCAGTTTTACTTTATGAAAGTGATCTTCAAATCCGGATGTATCCGGTTGGAATCTATTGCGGTCCTGAGGTTGTGTGATTTTCCACGTATCATAGGTGCGATAGAGTTCGGGGATGCATTGAAAGCCACCCATATTTTCGTCAGTTTGATCGGCTAAGGCAAGCACGCCCTGCACATTTACCGGTTTGGTTTCCGGATCATAATCCCAATGAATAAATCCTTTGTATTCAAATCCTGGCCTGATGGGAAAGTTGAGGTTGGCCCTGTCGATGGTGACCCAAAGTTTTTCTGTGCCCCAGATATCCACGAAGGCATCGTATACCCGTTGCATCTGCCTGTTATTCCATAAGTATTGGTTATTATAACATTCCACCATTCCGGTACCGGCAAGTTCTTTCATTTTCATTTCAGCCCTTGGAGCAGTATACCAGGTTGATGGATCATCAGGATTTTTTTCTTCAAATTCCCAGATGAATTTAGCCGTTGCCAATGCTTGTTCCCGTGGTATTGCATTTTTTATAATAACATATCCATTGTGAATCCAATGTTGCCAATCCTCTTCTGATAATACCCGTAATGGTTTACCATTGGATCGGTCATTGAGTTTGACCGTACTGCTGGTAGCTGTAGAAGGATTGCCTGGTTTATCGAGGTGATTTTTATTGGGTATCATGGTCGGAGCCATAGTCATATTAGCATTTTCCATACTTTTTTCTTTTAGAGTTTTGTAGTTACAAATCTCATTCATTTTATGTCAACACAGCAACACGAATATTTGCCAGTATTTGTACAATATTGATTTATTTTTATTATAAATAGTTATTTTTGAATATAATAATGAAAATAACATTAGAAAATATATTTCCTGCTAAAAGGAATAGTTCTTTCAATTGGTTGATCAATCCAAAGTTAAATGATTTCTACATCTGGCATTTTCATCCCGAATACGAATTGGTGCTGATTGAAGCCAAACAAGGCACACGCCATGTAGGAGACCATATCGGAAAATTCAAGGATTTTGATTTGGTATTGATTGGCTCGAATATACCTCATCTCAATTTTGACTATGGAATTAAAACGGCTTATGAAAAGACCGTACTTCATATGCATCCCCAATTTTTGGAAAATGCAACGGCTACATTGGAGCTGGCATCAATAGTACAATTAATGGAAAAATCAAGATTTGGCCTGGTATTCGGTACAAAATCCTTTAAAAAAATATCACCCCTTTTTAAAAAAGCACACCGGCTCAGCTCTTTTGAACAATTTTTGGAAGTACTTAAAATTCTCAAAATACTTGCCGATACCAAAGATTACAAGCAGCTACACAAAAAAGAACCAACCAACCTGTACAACAAGAAGGAAACCGATCGCCTTACACGAATTAATCATTACATCAAAGAAAACTATACACAAAAAATTACATTAAATAAAGTGGCAGGCATAGCTCATTTAAATAATGCTGCTTTTTGCAGGTATTTTAAAAAAATGACTAAACTCACTTTTGTAGAATACTTAAATCATTTCAGGATAAATGAAGCCAAACGTTTATTGCTTACAGATAATAATGTGAGCCAGACCTGTTATGCCTGTGGTTTTGAGAGTTTGTCTTATTTTAACCGCACATTTAAAAAGGTTACAGGTGAAAATCCATTGCATTATAAGCAAAGAATGAGCACCTAGACCTTGCATTTAAATAAAATCAACCGGCTTGCAATAAGTTACCTGTGGTATTGACCTGGCTGGATCATTCTATAATACTTACATATTTTTTTACCTTCACCCGAATAATGGATTTAGCTTCAAAAAAGAGCGCCGGTTTCAACCGTCAATTAGGATTATTGGGACTTACAGCCACAGGCATATGTTCTATGATAGGTGCCTCCATATTTATTATGCCCTTTATGATTCAGCGTAATGTACCAGGAATAGGTCCTTATGTACTACCCGCCTTTTTAGTTGCCGCAATACCAGCTATACTGGCCGCCTTTGCTTATGCCGTTTTATCATCAGCCATGCCCAGAGCCGGTGGTAGCTATATTTATGTAAGCAGGGGCCTGCATCCTTATTTGGGTTTTGTGGCCAGTTTTTCTCAATGGTTTGGACTTTCTATTGTCATAGGCGTGATTTGTTATATGATCATTCCCTTTTTCAGGGATCTTGCCCTGGCCGCAGGTTGGAACAATCTGGCGGTGTACTTTGAAACGGGTTGGATACGACTGATTCTTTCTCTTGCAGTTTTGTGGTTGTTTGTATGGATTAATATGAGAGGAATTAAGCTATATGAAAGGACATTAATCCCACTGATGATACTAATGTTTTCACTTGGTACAATAGTGATCATAGCCGGATTGAGATTTAATCACAGTGATTTCGAATCCGCTTTAGATGCAATGGATGGCCAGGTCATCAGTACAAAATCAACCAATTTTAATTTATTTACCTTTTTATCAGCTGCTGCCGTTTTATTCGCAAGTTTTATTGGATTTGATTCGATAGCCCAGGCCGGAGGAGAAGCTAAAAATCCAGAGCGCCTTTTACCCCGAGCTATTGCTTTAGCCATCATTATCGTTACCTCATTTTATTTTGTATTCACTTTTGCTGTGTATCATGCGATACCCTGGCAATACGTTGCAGATGAGGCTATGAAAAAAGATATTTCCGCTCCGGGTTTATTCAGCATACTATTGTCCCCGTTTTGGGGAATATTGATTTTATTGGGAGCCACCATTGCATTGATTAACGATCTTCCTGCCATGTTACTTTCTGTATCCAGGTTGTTATTTGCATGGTCAGAAGATGGTATTTTCCCTGCCTGGATTGCAAAGATCGATCCGGGGTCGAATACTCCTCGTACAGCATTAGTTTTAAGTGGAGTGCTGGCCTCCTGCGGCATTTTAGGGAGTCATTTTGCCGGAGACTTCTTCCTGGGAGTAGACATTATGGTGATGAGCATGCTGATCAATTTTTTATTAATGTGTATAACCCTTGTGAGCTTGCCCTTGGTAAACCCTATTATAACACAAAAAATAAAAATTCTTTTACCCGGAAGCGTTATGTCTATGATTGCCTGGGCAGGTATCGTCTTATTGCTCGGATTCTTAGTAATACATCTTTGGAAAGATCTTACATCCAGGGTATCGCATTGGTATTATCATTCTACTTATGTGTGGATTACGGTGGTGGGATTAGCTTCTTTGATCTATGGGTACCGGATAAGAATTCTAAAAAGAACAGGATCCGATTTTAAAAAACTTTTCAGTACATTACCTAAAGAATAATGCCAAAAATTTATTCTTACTCCGTCACACCTTGAAAATAATTTCATGACCCACTACACCAGAAAGCAGGAAATAGTAAATGGCCTTACAGCCGGTCCGGGTATTTTATTTGGTGTAAGTGGTATACCCGTACTGGTAGGTCTGGCTATCGCTCATAATAACATTCCTGGTATTATTGGATCCGGTATTTATGGATTTTGCTTTTTGTTTTTATTCACGAGTTCTACGGTGTATCATTTTGTACAGGAGCCTGGACTTAAAAAATTATTCAGGATCATAGATCATATCAGTATCTATTTTATGATTGCCGGTACCTATACCCCTTTTTTGCTGGTGTATATGAATAATACTTTTGGAATCAGCCTGCTGATTATACTATGGGTACTTACTGCGCTGGGTATAGTTTTCAAAATTTATCTTACCGGCAGGTATGAATTCATCTCTACCCTGATGTATGTATTTATGGGATGGATCATGGTAGTAGGTGGAAAACAATTTTTACGTGATCTGCCTCCCACTGTTTTGATTTTGATAGTCTCTGGCGGACTTTTGTATACGGTGGGTGTATTGTTTTATCATAGAGACAGACATACCTATTCACATGCTGTATGGCACTTATTTGTATTAGCAGCAGCCCTGTTTCATTTTGTGGCAGTGATGATGTCGATGTAGAATTTTTTTAATTCATTTTTATGGCTAATTACCGCCAATGCTCAGCGGGATATCATGCATTTTAAAATGGCAGATCTTGTTACCACCGTCCGGATTGTCATAAAAATCAAAGATAAATACCTGTGGCGATTGTATATGTTGATTAAATAATGACCTGGCAAAATCAAAGTTGATCGTTTACCTTTATAATTCCTATTTTGTAAAATAAAAATAATTCATTTTTATGGCCTATAATCCAAGCAGTCATGAATAAGCTTTTACTAGCACTATTGGTGTTTCTAACTGATAGCATTTCCTCGCAATCACTTATCATCACTGAAAATTTATCCATAGCAAAATACGTATCTCCATACAAAGGAGAATTTACTTTTGTTTCTATTCCTTTATTTTCTTATGAATCCAATAAAAAAGTATATACATCAACAGTACATGATCCACGGGTCACCATTTCGCTAACCGACACCAGTACCGCTGCAGCACAAAGCTTCATCATTACAATTAAGAATACATCTTCGGATACTGTTTCCATTCGAAATATCATTCCACTGGGAGCAGATCCACATCAGGTCTATATCACCGGTATGGGTGATCACCCTCTTTCGAGGACCCAATTGATCTTACCGGGTTTTTCACCTGTAAATATCATAGTACCTGATAATGCCTGGAATATGGGTTGGCGATCACACCAATTAGATGATAGCATGGGCATGCATCTGTTGGCAAGAAGACTCAGATGGTCTCAGGCTATTCGAAGCCGCTTTGAAACCACGTTATTACCGTCCGGTACTGTCTCGTATATTTTTTATTTAGACGAATACCGGGGTGACTGGAGATCAGGTTTACAACAGTGTTTTCAAACAAAAAAGGTATACGACCTGGACACTTTTGATGATTCCATGTACAAAAGAAAAGATCTGCAATGGATACAAACGGCTAAGATGATCCATCTCTTCATGGCGTGGGACAGCCGTATTTATGACCGGAACAAAAAGAAATATGTATTGGATGAGTTTATCCTTAAAAGCAATACACTCTATGGCAAGGATGATATCATTGGGCTTTGGCCTACCTGGCCTGCTCTGGGAATAGATCAACGTAATCAATGGGATATGTATCGTGATTTACCGGGTGGACTCACATCCGTAAAATCACTTTCAGATCAGTGTCATAAGCATGGAATCAAATTCTTTCTATGTTATAATCCCTGGGATGAGAGTACCCGAAAAGAAGATCATCTTAAAGGCATGTCAGAACTCATACGAAATACCAATGCAGATGGTGTAGTACTTGATACACGTGGAAGCAGCAGTAAAGAATTACAAGATGCTGCAGATGCAGTGAAACCCGGTGTGATCATGTACAGTGAAGGTATGGCCGTACCGAAAGATATGGAATCAATCATCTCCGGCAGGGTGCACAATGCATTGTACTACCCACCAGTATTAAACTTAAATAAAATGATCCGGCCCGACTTTGGTATTTTCAGGGTGGCCGAAGTATACAAAGAGCCTATCCGAAGGGAAATCAATACATCGGTATTCAATGGATACGGAATAGAATTTAATGTATTTCATCCAGGGAATAGGAATGATGAAAATGAAACCTATACTTATCTGGGTAAAGCATTGCGTGTACTGAGAGAACATTCTGCTAATTTCTCAAATTTTGACTGGAAGCCGTTGATTCCATCCACTAAGGATAAAATATGGATTAATTATTGGCCCGGAAATCAAAAAGATATTTATACTATTTATTGTTCAGATCCTGCTGGAAACAGTGGCCATTTATTTAAACCTGTAAAATCATGTCATCACTATATAGATGTATTCAACCATGTGGAAATAAATAGGTTAATGGATAACCTGGAAATAGACCTGGCTTCATTTGATACCAAATATATTGGCACAAATAATGAAGGAAGCATTGCAGTCATAGCCGGATTCGATACACTATTGTCCATTACCTTGGATGGCGATGAACTTAGTACTGACGCATCCAAAGGAACAAAAATAAAAATCTGGGCCGGGGATCCTTCTTATGCAAAAACCCCTATAGAATTGTCTACAAAAAGACATATCACAGACCTTACTGAAACTTTCAAAGGGTATGAAGGGGAATACATCATCCAGTTATTTGAAGGCACAGAATTAATAGATGAAAGAATTGTTTCTATTCCCGCCGGCACTCCCAGGTTAATTTCTACATCGAATCTGGTATCCAAAGGCAGTATAGAAAATATGGTACTGATACCTGCTGACACATTTCGTTTTTATTCAAAACATGGTGATGAATTCATACCCTATTCGGATCATTTGGAAGGAAAAAAACTGCATATGCACCCCTTTTATATGGACAAATACCCGGTGACCAATAAAGCATTTTCTGAATTTCTTAGAAAATCCAATTATAAACCTAAGAATAAAATCAATTTTCTCAAACATTGGCCAAATGGAACATTGCCATCTGAGCTCGAAAACCATCCGGTAATATATATTTCCTATGAAGATGCACAAGCCTATGCAGCATGGACCGGAAAGCGATTGCCTACTGAAATCGAATGGCAATATGCGGCTCAGACATCTAAGCGATATGCATGGCCCTGGGGTAATGCAAATACAATATCACAAAAATCTGAGATTATAAATGAAACACTTACACATTATACTATCGAAGGCATAGACAGTAACCTGGTCAATATCGGAAACAAGCCGTTGGATCCTGTGGGCACGAGACCGAAATCTGCCAATCCATATGGATTAGAAGATCTGGTCGGTTCGGTATGGCAAATGACTAATGATGTATATCAATCAGGAAAATATAAATACAGTATACTCAAAGGAGGTAGTTATTATAAACCTACCGATTCGTGGTGGTATGTGCAGGGCGGACCCCAGGAATTTTCATGGCGTCAAATGCTACTCAGGGTAGATGAAGGATTTGAACGGAAGAGTACGGTGGGATTCCGATGTGTACGAGATAAATGAACTTAACAAAACAAATTTGGATAAAATAAATACCGATATATCATCTCTTACAGATCATCTCTTTCGAAATGAATCCAAAAAGATGACGGCAGTGCTTACCAAAATATTCAGTGCGCATAATATTGAAATGGCTGAAGATGTGGTACAGGATACATTGATACAAGCCATCAACACCTGGAAATTAAAAGGCATACCAGATCAGCCGAAAGCCTGGCTGTATAGAGTTGCAAAAAACAAAGCCATAGATATATTACGCAAAAATAAATTTTCAATCAACTACGATTTTACAGGCCAGGATGCATTGCTCAAATCAGAATATACCATGCAACGTGCGGTAGAGCAATACTGGAGTGAATCGGGAATAGAAGATCATTTACTGCAGATGATGTTTGCTTGTTGTCATCCGGACCTGTCATTAGAAAATCAAATAACATTGATTCTAAAATCACTATGTGGTTTTTCTACTTCCGAAGTCGCCAAAGCGTTGCTCAGCAATGAAGAAACCATATCCAAAAGGCTTTATCGCACCAAAGAATTTTTTAAAGAGCATCAGATAAAATTAGAAGCACCAGGCAGTAATGAAATCTTGACCAGGCTGGAAAGCGTATTAAAGGCTATTTATTTACTATTCAATGAAGGATATAACTCTACCCATCATGAAAAGCTCATTCGGACCGAATTGATGGAGGAAGCCATGTCCCTGTGTAACATATTGATCCATCACCAACTCAGTCGGTTGCCTCAGTCATATGCACTGATGTCCCTGATGTGTTTTCACTATGCCCGAAACCAAAGCAGGCTTAATGACGAAGGCGAAATCATATTACTGGAATTTCAAGACAGGAAGGTATGGTCCAAAGAGTGGATTGATTTAGCCACAAGTTATTTATCTCAATCATCGACAGGAGATTATATAAGCCAATATCATCTTGAAGCTTGTATAGCATACGAGCATTGCATAGCTTCTGAATTCAGTAAAACCAATTGGACAGCGATATTGCATTATTACCGTATTTTGCTCCAGGTCAACCCATCCCCCATCATATATCTAAATTATGCTGCTGCAATATTTAAAGGTGTAGGAGCAAATGAAGCCCTGGTAACATTAAACCAATATACGGATCAGCAAAAATGGCAAGGTAACTATATCTATCATAGCTTATTGGGTGAAATATATAAGGAATCCGGCGATTTCGATGCTGCCCGGGTTGCTTTTACTAAAGCCGTCTCTTTGACACAATCCGAAGCTGAGAAAAAACTGATAAGTAAAAAAATAGCGCTTTTATAAATTTAGTTTCCATCTTCTATACTAATGGCACCAGTAGGGCAAAGATCAGCCGCCTGGGTAACTTTATCCCGTAAGGAGTCATCGGGTTCTTCTATCAATATATACAAAAACCCATCATTTCTTACTTCAAATACTTCAGGACAAACTTGCATACAAGTTGCTGAAGAAGCACATACATCAAAGTCAACTACTACTCTCATAAGATTACATTTTTGCCATTTTAGATTTATAATAATTCTCAGCTCTCCAGACTATCGGCGCTGCCACACAAAAAATAAGAATGAATACCGCTTTTGTAATTTCCCAGGGATTTTGAAAACTGATGGGGGCCCTCCATGCGGAAAGTGGTAACACTACCAAATTCATTACTGACCAGATGATAATACCCCAAAGCACCATCACTACTATCGAATGAATTTGAAGCATTTTTAATCTTGGGTACAATGTATAAAAAATAAAAGTCCAAATAAAAGCTATAAAAAAATGCAAGAAACCTCCTAAAAAATGCATTTCTGCACCTCCCTCCATAGCTCTTCCCTTTAATACTCCTCCAGCAATGTATTTGAGTATATTGACAGGAAACGTTCCGCGGCTCGCCTTAAATGATAAAATGGCTCCAAACAAATCGAGGCTCCCGGCAATTAATGCAGTGAGTATCACAGAGCTCCAAAAAGCAAGTTTATACATATTTGATAAAGGATATAAATTTATACCAATATTCCTGATTATGCGATGTATTATTCTTTTTCTTTTTTCTATCACCGGATTATGTGGTCAAGATGTAAGGATTGAACCTCCTTCCTGGTGGATCGGAATGAAGGACACCAAACTTCAATTAATGATCCACAGCGTGCACCTATCAAACGCTAAAATCTCTATTCAAAAACCCGGTGTAAAATTGGTCAAAATCCATAAGTCGGAAAGTCCTAATTATTTATTTTTAGACCTGCTTGTACTCCCGGGTACCATTCCCGGTGACCTAATTATTAATATCGGTAATAAATCAATAAAGTATCCATTGTATGGGAGGGAATTAGGGTCGGCCACCAGAAAAGGATTTGACCATAGTGATATCATCTATCTGATTACTCCTGACCGGTTTGCCAATGGAGATCCATCGAATGACAACCTGCAGGAAATGATCGAACAAGCTAATCGAAAAAACAGAGGAGGCCGACATGGAGGTGATATACAAGGAATATCAGCTCATCTGGATTATATAAAAGAGATGGGATTTACCACATTATGGAGCATGCCTTTATTGGAAAACAACCTGGCTACCTATACCTACCATGGCTATGCCATTAGTGATTTTTATAAAACCGATCCCAGGTTTGGAACAAACGAACAATTCAAAGCACTCTGCTTACAAGCCAAATCCAAGGGAATTAAAACCATAATGGATATCGTACTCAATCATTGCGGCAGCGGTCATTGGTGGATGAAAGACATCCCATTCAAAGATTGGATCAACTATGGAGGAAACTACATCAATACCAATCACCGCCGGGAAGCCAATCAGGACATACACGCCAGCACTTATGATAAAGAAAAAATGCAAGCCGGTTGGTTTGTAGAGACCATGCCTGATATGAATACCCGAAATCCATACCTGGCTACCTATTTAATTCAAAATACGATCTGGTGGATAGAATATGCTCATCTGGCTGGATTGCGGATAGATACCTATCCCTATGTAGATAAAACTTTTTCTTCCAGATGGTCCAAAGCGGTATTACATGAATATCCCCATTTGAATATGGTAGGTGAGGAGTGGTCTTACAATCCTAATATAGTATCCTATTGGCAAAAAGGGGGTAAAAACAAAGATGGTTATACTTCCAGTCTCAAATCCTTATTTGATTTTCCAATGCAAAGTGCTTTAGTAAATGGACTGAATGAAAAAGAAACATTCAATGATGGCCTGATCAAAATATATCAAACACTGGCAAATGATTTTGTATATCCAGACGCTAACAACCTGGTGATCATGACGGATAATCATGATATGTCCAGATTTTATACCCAGGTGGGTGAAAATTTTAATCGATGGAAACAAGGTATGGTACTGCTGATGACTATGCGGGGGATACCCCAGGTATACTATGGCACAGAGGTTTTAATAACCAATCCCCTCTCTGATGATCATGGTGAGATCCGTGCTGATATGCCCGGCGGTTGGCCCGGGGATACCAAAAATGTATTTACTCAAATCGGATTAAATGATAAGGAAAAAGAAGCACTCGAATTTACCAAACAATTATGTAATCTCAGAATCACTACACCCGCATTACAAAAAGGTAAACTCATACATTTTGCAGCGGAAAATGGAGTCTATGTTTATTTTCGGTTACTCAATGAAGAAAAATACATGATTGTGATCAATAAAAACAATAAGGAAGTCACACTGGATCAGGTAAAATATAATGAAGTAATAAATTCAGCTTCTTATTTTATAAATGTACTGGATGGTAAAACAGAAAAAATGGAAGAGGCAATGAAAATAAATGGGGATGGATATAAAGTATTAAAGTTTTAAATAAAAATACCCTGGCTTAGATTGCTCAAATGAATTGATTATTGTATTGTAGTTTAATCTGTTGAACCCATGAATGTTGAGATCTACTCCAAAAGTGTAAAATCAACTTTTTATTTCCCCTTATAGGTTAAACAGAGGTATAAAGAGCCATACGGAGTTTAATTAATTTAACTAACCCATCATCATCCTATAGTCCATCCTTAAATTTAAACTCAAATAAGTTGGGTACACAAACCGCACTATTATTATTGGCATCATCTGCAACATACACAAAATAGATATCGTGCATATCCCTTACCAGTGACAATTCAGCTAATGCTGTATATGATTTAGGATTGGTTTGTACATCAGATGGAGTAAGGGATATTTCGGCTAGTTTTTTCCCTTTTTCCGGATCATCTATCCATATTTGCAATTTACCACTGTGTGATGCAATGTATGTAATCTCTATGCCTTTGAGGTCTTTAAAATCAATCTGTTTATAACCAATATGATTTTTATTATTAACTACAATGACTTTGCCGATGGGGGGAGGCGCATCGAATATGGAAATGCCTTTTGACCTGATATCCGATTCCATTGGTGAAAGGGCAGCATTCTTGAGAGTGATCATATCCTGATTGGATAGGGGGGCTACCCCATTATATCCCTTATCAGTATATCCGGCAGAAATTACATAGGACCCTTTACCGGTCTCTTTTACTTCAGCTATACCATTTAACAGGTTGGATATAGCAGCAGTATTTGCATTTCCTTTATCTCCAGCCAATGAAAGTATGTATCTCACCATTTGATTTACCTCTCCTTCGCTCAGTTGTGGATGAGCAGCCATAGCACGCTCGCCCCATACTCCACTACCCCCTTTTAGGATTTTTTCCGCTAATACTTTTTCAACGCCCGGTTTACCAGCATATTTTTCGGCTACCAGTCTATACGCTGGGCCATTGATATCTTTATCATTTGCATGGCACGTTTTACAATCTGATTTTTCTATTAATAATCTTCCGGCTTCATTGGGCGAAGCATTCATGCCGGCCAGGTGACCAACCGCTTCCAGTTTGGCCAGATCTTTACCTTCCTGTACAAAGGCCGAGGTGATTCTTATATTCTGACTATTCAGGGCACCTGATTCTCCGCTGCCATCTTCTTTGTCGGAGATAGAGATACTGTAAGGTATTTTCCTTCCGGGCCAGAAAAAGCTCTTGTTTCCAAATATTTCTATTTTCACTTCAGGAATTTCATTTCCTACCTGCAATTTGGTATTGGATGAAGCGGTGTTTTTACCGTCACTTACTTGCAGGCTCAGATCATATATTCCGGGAGATCCGATATCTATCTTTGCTTTTGATCCAGTTGCCTTTTGTACACCATTGAGCAACCAGGTATAGCTAAGATCATCTTTATCTGCATCTGCGGAACCACTGGCATCTGCATTTACAGAAAGCGGGGCCCCACCAATGGATTTATCAACTGTAAAAGAGGCAACGGGTTTTCTATTGCCGCTATTAAAATCAATTTTAAATAACTCGGCATCCTGGTTTCTTGCAAACCAGGTAGTACCATAATTTAATACATATAATGAACCATCCGGACCAAACATCATATCCATTGGATTGGCAAATGTGGTATTGGGCATAAACGAATCAAACTTTACAAATTGATTCTGCTTATCCAGAGTCACTATATAGATCCATCGGCGCATCCATTCATATATAAATAATTTACCTTCAAAATAGGAAGGAAATAAATTAGTTGCATGCGGATATTCTTCTTTATAAAACACAGGGCCAGCCATCGGGTTTTTACCACCTGTCGCAACAAATGGAAATTCTTTTGAAGCATCATACGAATACCATAATGGTGGTGCTTTATACGGTGGCAGTACATCCATACCCGTATTATTGGGTGAATTATTTACAATATGATTGGGATCAAATTTGGGCCCGCTGGTTTTGGTTGCGAAATCATAATCATTATAAGCATGAGCATTGCCTCTGATATAAGGCCATCCAAAGAATCCTCCTCCTATGCCAGCCTGACCTATAAAATCATATCCTTTTGGTCCGCGGCCTACACTATCCTTGCCAGCATCCGGGCCAACATCTCCCCAATGTACCAGGTTTCTTTTGGCATCAACAGAAAACCGGAATGGATTGCGACATCCCATTACAAATATTTCTGGCCTGGTTTTGGGAGTACCCGGCTTAAATAAATTACCCTCCGGAATCGAATAGGTAGCATCGGGATTGATCTTAATCCTTAAAATTTTACCTCGTAAATCATTGGTATTGCCGGAAGACTTTTGAGCATCCCATGGCATGCGACCCTCTCTTTCATCTATTGGTGCAAAACCATCAGAAGCAAATGGATTAGTATTATCACCTACAGAAATATAAAACAAACCGTCTTTGCCAAAGCGGATATAGCCTGCACTATGGCAACATTCCTGACGCTGTACCGGTATAGTAAGTATTATTTTTTCACTTGCCGTATCCAGGGTTTTATTTTTAAATACAAATCGGGAAACACGCTGAATGGATTCCGTGATCGGTGGAGAGTAAAATAAATAGATGTAATTATTCAATTCATACTGCGGATCCAATGCTACACCAAGCAATCCATCTTCATGCACGGTATGAACTTTCTTTTGAGCAATGTACTCAATTAATCCGGTTGCAGGATTGTACATTTTTATAGCTCCTTTTCTTTCTACGATGATTACGGAGCCATCTTTAAAGACATCCATAGCCATGGGCTCGTTGAGATTGCTGGCCAATACCTTTTTTTCAAATCGATCTTCATCGGGCATATCCAGAGTCATTGCCTTAGAGTAATCCAACGCCTTATGATCCATAGCATACTGTATTCCACCCAATACATGTTTTAAAAACCCTTCTTCTATATATGAGCTATCGGTATGTCCCAGCCCGGTATAAAACGCCTTGCCACCATCGTATTCATGATACCAGGCAATGGGGTGTTTGTTTTCCATATTGCCTCCTTCATAGCTGGTTTCATCCAATGATGCGATAATTTTGAGGTCGGGTTGTACATCGCGATAGTTATACCATTCATCCCAGCGTGTCCATTCAGCAGGAAGATGCTTACAACCCAAATGTCCGTCGCAGCTCACCTTGATTTTTGCATTTTGTTGTTTGGGATGAGAATCAAAATAGCCTCCCACCAATTTGCCGTACCAGGGCCATCCATATTCTGTATCTGCAGCGGCATGGACCCCTACGAATCCACCGCCTGCCTGTATATACCTCATAAACGCAGCTTCCTGATTGGCATTGAAAATATCCCCTGTAGTACTGAGAAATAAAACGGCAGCATATTTTTTCAAAGATTCATCTGTAAAAAGCTTGGGATCTTCTGAAATAGTTACATTAAAACCATTTTCTTTCCCTAGTTTTTGAATTGCAGCATGACCTTTTTCTATGGAAGTATGCCTGTACCCTTTGGTATGAGAAAAAACCAATAGCTCCTTACCGGCCGAAGAATTACAAGACTGGTAGAAAGGGGTGGAAAATAGAATGAATAATAGTACTAAAGTAATGAATCGCATCTAAGTGAATTTTATTTCTAAGATCGCGAAAATAACGCTTTTTCATCGGTTAGATGGAAGATGAATTTGTATAAAGATAATCTATTGAATTGTAAAGAGTAAAAAGCTTGCCCCAAGGCGATGTAACACCTTATATCAGACTAAATAACGAAATAGATTTTATGCTAGAAATTTACCCAATCGTATTACACATTTACCTTTAAATAGGTTTTACAGCCTGTTGGGAGATATTGAAAATGAAATTAAGCTTACGCTACCTTTCTTACTTCAGCAAGATAAGTCATTCCTTGTATACCTAATACAGAGTTAGGGGCATTGATATGTAATGTGCGTGTTTCGCATACGGCTAATTCTGATTTTATTACCCATCCGGTGCACTGCTTAGATATCACATATGCCCAATTGCCAACTTCTTTTATTACACCCATCCAAACGCCCGGAGTAATGGTTTTGAGCACGGGTGAATCACTCTCAGGACTGGCATGTACTGCCGCCTGGATAGATACTGCATGCCATAATATTTTATTCATCATTCTCTTTATTTAGTGTAAAGAATCAACCAAATGTCACCCAATTTTTATAGTTAACGTTCGCCAATTAGACTAATATTTGATTTCAGACGATCATTAACAGAAAAATTAACCTTCCGATTATAAAGCTTACCTGGTATTGTCTAAACTAACGATATAATAGATGCCTTGGTTTGTCAAAAGGTTGCATTTTTGTGTATTAACAAATTGTGAACAGATATTACAGTAAAAGAATTATAAGGGCATTTCAAACGACAATTAGGCATACTTCGTCTACTAAGGCATGAAATCCTTTCTATTTGTATTTTTACTGTGTGGCCTTTTTTTCATTATTTCCTGCGACAAAGAAAACATTGATCCCGGTGTTATACCCGGAAACAACGCTGTATTATTAGGAGACCTGAAAGTTGGGCAAAAGTCATATTATGCTGCCTATACCAGTCAATGTGAAGATTTAACCGGCTCTTTTCAATGGACCGGAGATACTTTGGTGGTAGAAGTAGTTCATTTCCAAGACGATATTGCTCTTAAAGAATACCTTACACCGGGTTCGAAAAACGCACAGGGTTCAAGGGAATATTTTCAAAAAATCAATTCGCTGAATAATGATTATATCGCCATACCGGATCATCAATCATCGAATTTGTTTAATTTTTTTGGTAGTGATAGTATCCTTTTAAAACCGAAATCCCGACCGGCCATGGTACAAAATTCCTGTGTTATAAAATTTAATGGGGCGACATTTACCGGTAATGAAATTGGGAGTATAGAGCGTTTTACAATTGGACCTGTAAGCTTAAAAAACAAGACTGTAGTCTCTTGTGTACCCACCATTTTAAATTTAGATGCCTACTTGTTTTATGACGAAAATCAATTGTACCTGAGCCATCAGGCCGTGCGAACTGAATTTAATGGAGTGATTTCGCCCACTACTATTACCGGATGGAGGCTAATAGAATAAAAGTGAAGTCTCCAATGTTAATCATTTTTAATCACTGTATTGCCCCAATGGAGTTTACTCTATCTTACCAGCCAATCGCTGATTTTTACCCGCTTTTCCAGTGATCACATCCCCTAGATCTTCGCGCGCTAATTCTGCTACTTCCTGTAATTCCTTTACTATATCCGGATATTGATCCATCACATTATATCTTTCACCCGGATCCCTTCTCAAATCATATAATGCCAGGGATACTTCGGCATTTTCATTTACGGCACCTGGAAATCCATCCCGACCGGGGGCGAAGCCGGTGTAGGTACGACCAGTATGAGGTAACATTAGTTTCCAATCATCTCTTCTCACTGCTTTCAGTGAATTGACATTATAATAATAGTAGAGGTATTTTCTGGGAGTAATAGTATGGTCGCCTTTGATCATGGGCAGCAGATCTATACCATCAATTTTTTGAGCAGGGAGAGGGACTTTGCAGATGGACGCGATAGTAGGGAATAAGTCTATAGTTGCAGTAAGCTTATTATTGATGATACCTGCCGGTACTACACCTGGCCATTTGATTATGCAAGGTACCCGATGCCCTCCCTCCCATACACTGCCTTTGCCTTCTCTTAATCCGCCGGTGCTGCCGGCGTGATTTCCAAAATTTAGCCAGGGGCCATTGTCACTTGAAAAAATGACGATGGTATTTTTAGATAGCTTTAATGCATCAAGGGTTTTCATTATTTCTCCTATTGACCAATCGATTTCCATCATTACATCTCCATAGGTCCCTTGTTTACTTTTTCCTTTAAATGCAGGCGAGGCGGCTATAGGCACATGAGGCATCGAATGCGGCAGGTATAAAAAAAAGGGATTGGATTTATGGGCAGTGATAAAACGTATTGCTTTATCTGTATACTTTTTGGTAAGCAAAGCCTGATCATCCAGTGTCTTTATTTCCTCTGCTTTATCATTTTGGGATATCAAGGGTAATACCGGAAACCGGAATTTATTGGCTTGTTCTTTGGTAGCCGGAGTGCCATCAAATTGTACAGGCCACATGTCGTTGGAATACGGTATTCCATAATACTGATCAAATCCCTGTGCTAAAGGTAAAAATCGTGTATCATCTCCAAGGTGCCATTTCCCGAATATAGCGGTATTGTACCCCTTTTGTTTTACCAATTCGGCTATGGTCATTTCATCAGGGTTTAATCCGGTTTTACTAAATGGAAATAAAGCACCGGAGATGCCAAGTCTATTGGGATAACATCCGGTAAGTAATGCTGCACGTGAGGCGCTGCATACAGCCTGTACTGTATGAAAATTAGTAAATCTCATACCCTCATTAGCCAGCTTATCGATATTGGGGGTTGTAAACTCCAATGCCCCGGTCACCCCAAGATCACCATAACCCATATCATCTAAATAGATCAGGATGATATTGGGTAAACTGGATTTGGATTTGGAATAAAATGAAGGTGTTATGATTGCTATGAGTATTACGGTCAAATAGGTATGGATTTTTTTCATTTTAAAATGGATTATAAGTTAAAAGCATTAGGAAATTATTGTATTACCTGATCCGAATAGGAATAACCGATCCTGTGACTCCTGACAATCAGGTATTCATTTTCTTTTCTAGTAATGAGGATATTAGTGTACGGCAACCAGGCTGATGTAGGAATACCGGTAGTACTGAGTTGGTACGCAATAGTAGTACCGGGCTGTATTGATTTTATTTTTACACCAGAGCCAGATTTGATGATTTCCGCATTCTTTGTTACCGGCATTTTATCTCCATGCCAAAATTTTTTCACCATATCCATTTCATTCATGGCTCCGAAATCACCATCATTTTCCAGCTGTTTTTGTAACGCTTTTTTTAGTTTCTGCTTTTTATTTTCGTGATCAGGAGAATGAATCAGATTAGTAAACTCATAAGGGTCGGTACTTATATCATATAATTCTTCTTCCGTTTTTGTTTCAAACCATCGTTTTTGCAGATTATTTAATTGGCCGCTTTCGTTTAATCTAACTATGTCGCGCATGCCAGCTTGCTGCAATCTGTAAGAAATATTTTGGTAATATGGTTTTTCAGGAGAATAATTAATGTAAAAAGTATAGCGGCCGTCGTGAACACCTCGCACCCGATCATATTCGCTATCCATACGGTCACGACCACTGAAGATATATTTTCGTTTTCCTGACTTGTATTTACCCAGAAATGGTTTACCCTGGTAAGCGTGGGATGGTTTTATTCCTGCTAGGCTTAATACAGTAGGTCCAAGATCCATCAGACTAACCAGATCATGGTTAAATCCTGCTCCCATCGTCAGCTGATGTTGATATTTTTTTGGTATGCGAACCATCAAGGGCACCCGAATACCCCGGTCATAGATTTCTCTTTTTACATTTGGTAAGCCATCGCCATGGTCTGACCAGAAAAAAATAATGGTATTTTCATAGAGGTTATCGTTTTTGAGTTGCTGTAGTATATCACCCACTATCGAATCCATATTCATCACATTGGTGAGGTGCCTGGCTATATCAAGTCTCATATTCTTAGTATCGGGATAATACGGCGGAAGTGATATCTCCTCAGGATTTACTTTGAGTGGCTCATGAGCACGGGACCACACCTGTGACTCATGTGTGATCATCAGATTAAAAACCGAGAAGAATGGATTGCCGGAAGGTCGATTTCTCCAATGTGCTTTATTGCTGTTTTCATTCCAGAGAGTAACCGGAGCTTCAAATTGATAGTCTTGTTTTTCATTATTGGTACAGTAATACCCGTGCTCTCTCAGTATTTGAGGGAAAAGTGTTAGGTTTTCAGGCAAAAGGGCAGAGTAAGATTTGTATCCGGGTGGATAGTTTCGCAATGCGTTTGGCATATTGGGTACCAGGGTACGCATATGCTGTGCACCAATGGTCCATTGATGACAAGCTGTAATGATTGCTGCTCTGCTGGGTGCACACACACCTGCTGTAGAAAATGCATTTTTATACACAATACTTTCTGCAGACAATACATCCAAATGAGGTGTCTTCGCTGTTTTTTCACCGTACACTCCAAGGTGCGGAGACATGTCTTCAACACTGATCCAAAGTATATTAGGGTATTCCTTGGTCTTATTAAAAGTATTGAATACTAAACTCAGAGGCAGTAGCAAATATAACCACATGATGTAAATGTAAAATTTATATTCTAAATGCTGCTACCATCATAGATTGTTCATTTTTGGAAATACCTATTTTAGTGGCAGTCTTTTTCCAGGTATATGCAGCATTTTTTAGCTTTCTAAGACGGTCTTTCATTTCATTAAAAGTCAATAATAAATACTGACCTTAAAGTCCTTAGATCACCTTAGGCTCTATCAAATCCCAAAGGTTGCCATACAAATCAGCAAATACCGCTACCGTACCGTATACTTCATTACTTGGTTCTCGCACGATTTTAATTTTATGTTCTACTAAATTTTGATAGTCTCTTTTAAAATCATCTGTATACAAAAACAAGAATACCCTGCCTCCGGTTTGGTTTCCAATCCTGCTTTTTTGCTCATCGGTTACTCCTTTGGCTAATAATAAAGAACATTCATTGGCACCTTTGGGTCGCACCAATACCCATCGTTTGGAATCTGAGAGCACGGTATCTTCTATTAAATCAAAATGCAATTTTTTGGTGTAAAAATCTATTGCTTCATCGTAGTCATGTACTACTATAGCTATTTGGGCAAGATATTGTCTCATTTTATTTGGAAGATTGGCCCCTGATCTTTTCTACTTGTTTTGCGTTTACCCCCGGTGCTCTGTTGCCAAACCTGGCTCTGATAAATGTTAGTATGGAAGCTATAGCGTGATCATCGAGATGCTTGTTATGTGGCATTATGCCGTCATACGTTTTATCTCCTACTTTTATTTTTCCTTGTTTACCATTTAATACGATATCTATAAGTGTATTTACATCACCCGTTACCCATTCAGATCCTGCTAAAGGGGGGAATCGGTTATTATCCCCTTTGCCATCTTTTTGATGACAGCTGATGCAATAGGTATCGTAAAGTATGCCTCCTTTGAGCCTGTCTCCGCGTTGCATATTATCTTTCTCCGGGTCTGGTGTCTTGATGTATGATCTTGATTTTCTTGCTTCCATTTTAGCTAAGGCATCATTGGTAAATTTGGTTTTATCCTTTTTATACATTACTCGCCAGATTTTACCTTTATTGGATTCGCTTATATACAAAGAGCCGTCTGGCCCCTGTGCTAATCCCATAGGTCTGTATTTAGCATCACTGGTATTGATCACCGTATCCACTTTAGTAAATCCATCTGCAAATACCTCCCAGTCTCCATTAGGTTTCCCATTTTCAAACGGTATAAAACAAACTATATATCCCGCCTGAGGATAGGGTGATCTGTCGGTAGAACCGTGAAAGGCTATGAATGCACCATTTTTGTATCTGACGGGAAACTGATCCCCGGTGTAAAAATGAATGTCCATGGGAGCCCAATGGCCAGGAAATCCAAATGCGGGTGTATTAAACTCACTGGCACGACCTACTATTTTTCCATCACCACCATAGCCCGGTTGCAATACATTTTTACCCTGCAGTTGATCGTAATACGCATAGGGCCAGCCAAAGTCAGATCCTTCTGTTACTTT